>NZ_CBCSFH010000012.1:0-149180 GCF_965138835.1 Mesobacillus thioparans
AATGCCTTTATAATCTTAATTTTATCTTGGAGTGGAAAGGCCCTTTTTGACATAATAAAAACTCCCCATTAAGTAAACAGATTTTATTTTTAATCTGTCTACCTAAAGGGGAGCATATCAGTATCCTCGTTCTTTTTTCATCTGGGGAGAACTTTATAAATCTTACTTAAAACGAGTCCGGTACTTCATCTAAACAAATCTTTTTCACTTCATAACTTTTGGACACTTTAAAAGACAATCACCCTATCAAATCAGACTGCTAGCAGTCTCTATCAAGTCTATATCAAAAGCTATCAAACTGCGTAGTTTCCTGTCAAAATGCCTGAAATACTCTCATTAATCAGCTTCCCAACTTGTCGGATCATCGTTTTTCCTGTCTCATTATCCTCCAGGCCATCAATCAAGACTGCGGCAAAAGCTCTTTTATCACCATAAGTAATAACAGCACAATCATGCTCTATTCCAGTCAATTCACCAGTTTTGTTTCCAATTTTCAATAGATTTTGATTCATATAAGCAGGCAGTTTTCCCTTGAATTGCTGGTTAAGCAGCAAAGCACCGAATTGTTTCCTTGATTGTTTTTTCAACAATTTACCTTCCTCGGCTTCTTTCAAGCAAAGAACAATATCCGCAGAAGTAGTGAGATTATCGTTACCGGCTTGAGCGGCTTCGAAATCTAGCATTCTTCGTTTCAGAACCGTGTTTTTCATCCCGATTTTTGAGATTGTCGTATTGATAGTCTCCATTCCAAGCAGATCGATCAACAAATTAGTTGCCGAATTATCAGAAACGATGATCATAAGAGCCAACAGGTCGTGAACGGTTATCTGTTTCGTATCCATTGCCTGCAGAACCCCTGTATCTCCCACTTTGTCTTCTTGACTGACCGTCACCAGCATGTCTGCTTGAAGGAATCCTTCCTCTACCTGCCTAAATGCCTCAAATAAGATTGGCAGTTTAATGAGGCTGGCTGACTGGTAAACCTCGTTGCTGTTAAACTCTATGACCCTGCCTTCAATTTCCAAATACAAACTCGCCCGGCCTTTCCACCGGGCGAGTTCAATTGCCAGTTGATCCTGTAATTTGTCTATATGCATTATATCAAAACCCTTATCTGATATTTACTAGCAATTCCTTATTTCCATTATTGGGTGCATCTTCATTGTATAGATGGCAGGCGACAAAATGGTCTTTATCGATTTCCTGCCACACTGGCTTTTTCTCCGCGCAGATTTCCATTGCATGTTTGCACCTTGTCCTGAAAACACATCCGCTTGGCGGATTCATCGGGCTAGGCAGCTCACCTTCAAGAATGATGCGCTCTCTCTTGTCTTCGACATCCGGGTCGGGAATTGGGATGGCTGATAATAATGCCTGTGTATATGGGTGAAGCGGTTTATTATACAGCTGGCTGCTCGCGGTCAGCTCGACGATGTGTCCTAGATACATGACGCCGATCCTGTTGCTTATTTGTTTCACCATAGAAAGGTCATGGGCGATGAATAAATATGTCAGCCCTTTTTCCTCCTGCAAACGTTTCAGCAGGTTCACCACCTGCGCCTGCACTGATACATCCAGGGCGGAAATCGGCTCATCGGCAATGATGAAATCCGGGTCGAGCGCTAGTGCTCTTGCGATTCCTATTCTTTGACGCTGGCCGCCGCTGAACTCGTGAGGATAACGGTTGGCATGATCCCGATTAAGGCCTACATCCTCGAGTAATTGATAGATGCGTTCAAGGCGTTCCTTCTTCTTTGGAAACAATCCATGGACTTCCATTGGTTCAGCAATGATCTCTTTGACTGTCGATCGCGGGTTCAACGATGCGTAAGGATCCTGAAAGATCATTTGCATTTGCTTATGAAACTGGAATTTCTCTTTTTCAGATAAAGAATGGACATTCTTGCCGTTGAAGATGACTTCTCCGTCTGTAGAATCATACAGACCGATCATGGTCCGTCCTGCAGTGGATTTGCCACAGCCGGATTCTCCGACAAGCCCGAATGTTTCTCCCCTATAAATATCAAATGAAATACCATCCACAGCTTTCAATACTTCATTTTTCCCCATATTGAAATGCTTTTTCAAATCTCTGACACTTAATAGAACTTCATTTTTCATGATTATTCCTCCGTATTCATCCAGTAGCGTCTAGCTGCACAGAGTTCTTTTTCGTAGATTGTTCCTTCTAGCAGAATAATTTCAATGTTCTTCCCTGTATTTGGAGAATGAAGAAGTTTCCCATCTCCATAATAGATGCCTACATGATGGATTTGTCCTTTTCCTTCTTCATAAGCGAAGAAAAGCAAATCGCCTGGCAGCATATCCTTTATTTCGATATTCTTGCCGGCCTTTGCTTGTTCATGCGCATCCCTTGGGATAATGTAGCCATTGGCCCGGCACATATTGTAGCTGAATCCTGAGCAATCATATCCGTAACTGCTCATGCCACCCCACAGGTACGGGAGCCCGAGGAATTGTTCGCCAGCTGCAACGATTGCATCGCCATTTTTTTGCGGAATGTCTTTTTCAGCTGAATGGATTTCAACATCCTCAGCCCGCAAAATCCCGATGCCTGTCGGTGTCTTGACACGGATACGATCGACAATATCCTCAACGACAGGCAGCATTGTCTGATAGCTTAATTCCATCAATTTTTCATTTTTTTCCGAGTAAAGCAAGGCTTTCTTGGAAGTAACGACAGCGACTTGACCCTTCTTAATGTACCAATCAGACTGAGGAATCAGCTGAGCTTTTGGTAACCAGCCCGGATAGCCTCTGTTGTCTTTGCCTGAAGGCTGGTCCGGAATCACGACATGGGCCCAATCATCCCTTTCATCAATAATGAGAACCTCCTGGCCAAATAAAACCTGTGACTGGACCAGATTGTCATCACATAATTGAAGTCTCGGTTCATACGTAAGCTTTTTAAGCCATTCTTCCAGTTTAAGAGTAACGGATACTGCCTCTTTATCGATTTCCCTAGCAGAATCATATGAAGTCCATAGAGTCGCAACCGGGACATTGACAAGCCAAAAGTTATTGCTTTTCATTGATCATTCCTCCTTCAATAAGGACTTTTTCAATCCCGAGACCTGTTCGTTCCGGAAGTGTTATCGTTCGGCCATTGTACTTTATCCCGCCTGAAATCGATTCTTTTGCAAGCATTAATGGTGCATCAAAATCAAATCGGGTGATGTTTTTCTTGCTGGCGGCAAAATGGGCAGCTGCAGTTATTCCCAGTTCGGTTTCGATCATGCTGCCAACCATGCATTCGATCCCGGCTGTTTCAGCCATTTGATTGATGATTTGAGCCTGATAAATTCCGCCAGATTTCATTAACTTTATATTAATCAGGTCTGCACTTCTCCTTCTGATCACTTCAAATGCCTGCTTTGGTGAAAAGACACTTTCGTCGGCCATGATCAATGTATCAACTGAATCGGTGACCTGTTTAAGGCCGTCGAGATCATCCGCTTTCACCGGCTGTTCCACCAGTTCGATGTCCAGGCCTGCATCCTCGATGCTTCGGATCGCCCTGACCGCATCCTTTGGCTTCCAGCCCTGGTTCGCATCCAGACGGATTTTGATGTCTTTGCCGACTTTGTTTCGGATTTCCTTGATTCTCGAAATATCGGTTGATATCTCACCAATACCGACTTTAACCTTAAGGACATTGAATCCATCCTTCACGTATTGAACGGCATCCTCACCCATCTCTTCGGGACTGTTCACACTGACAGTAAAATCCGTCTCTAATTCGTTCCGGAAGCCGCCAAGGAGTTGATAGAGCGGAAGTCCGCAATGTTGGGCTATACAATCGTACAGCGCCATATCTACAGCTGCCTTCGCACTCGTGTTATTGACAAGGATCGCCTTTAACCCCTGAAAGATAGCTTCATAGCCAAGAAGATTCTTATTCAATAAGAATGGACGGATCACTTCATTGATTGCCGCTTCAATGCCAGCAAGGCTGTCTCCAGTAATCACAAGGGTCGGAGGTGCCTCACCCCAGCCAATGACTCCGTTATCACAGGTGATTTTAACATAAATCGCTTCAGCTACAGTAACTGTACGAAGGGCCGTCTTGAACGGCTTGTTCAGGGGGACAGCGGTACGGAATGTCTCAATCTTTTCTATAATCATTGCCTTGTCTCCTTTGTTCCTATTTAATTCCGCTCTCAACATATAAATTTTTGGTTTTGGTATCCATTTTAGCAGCAACTCCAAACGGAACTCCGATATGCGGCGAACAATGGCCCATTTTGAATCCCTTTAGTGCAGGTCTGCCCGCGAGTTTTACATAGTGTCCGATTACTTCCTCCAAGGATAAAGACAAATCCCTTTCCGGCACACAATTATTGAAGTCACCCATAAGAATTCCTGATGCCTCCTGGAGTTTCCCTGCCATATACAACTGATTTAACATCCGGTCAACAGCCCGGGGTTCCTCATTTATGTCTTCAATCAACAGTATCTTGCCTTTTGTATCAATTTCAAATGGTGTCCCCATTGAACTTGAAAGGAGTGACAGATTGCCTCCGACTAATGGGCCTTCGGCAGAACCGCCGACCAGCTCTTCAATATGCGAAAGGTCTGGATCATATTTCAAGTCAGTCGGCTGGAACAATTGCCTGAAAGTCTCTTTGGATAATGGATGAGCTCCTTCTTTGCCAATATCCGAGGCAAGCATCGGACCATGGAATGTGATAAGTCCGGTTTGCTGCCTGATGGCTGTATGTAAAAATGTGATATCACTGTAACCCCAGAAGACCTTTGGATTTTTTTTGATTACGTCATAATCTATTGATGCAGCAATTCGTGCCGTGCCATATCCGCCACCTGCACAAATAATGGCTTTAATCCCGTCATCAAGGAACATTTCATGTAAATCCTCGACTCGCGCATCATCTTCACCTGCAAGATAACCGTATTCCTCGTATAATGACTTACCTAATTTATAATTCAAACCCAGCTCGGTAAGAAAAGCCAGTCCACGCTTCAAATTTTCTTTATTGGGCGGACTTGCCGGTGCGATGACAGCAACCGTATCACCTTTTTTTAAACGTTCGGGCTTAATTGCCATGTCGATCAACTCCCTTTGATCATTGAATTATTTTGGATCTGTTCATAAAATATATGTTTCCATGAATATGGTAAAAACACTCTCTGTTTTAGGAAAAACAAAGATTCATATGTTATAGGATATTAATTAATGAGTATGTACTAGTAAAAAAAAGAGGTGTTCCAAGACGAACACCCCTTTCTTAGAATCATTACTTCTTATCGGCCCACTTCAATTCCAGGTATCCTACTGGGTGGCGCACAACATCTGTTACAGCGTCATTTTGAAGATATACCTGATTGTAGAAGTGAACAGTGAAGAATGGTGTTTCTTCAAAAAGAATCTTTTCAGCTTCGTACATTAATTCAAAACGTTTCGTTTCATCAGATTCATTCTTCGCCTTTTGAATCAGTTCATCATACTTCGGATTTCCCCAGCCTGTACGGTTCATGGAGTGGCCAGTCTGGAAGTTTTCCAGGAAGTTGATCGGATCTGCGTAGTCAGCAAGGAATGAGCTTCTTGAAAGCTGATGCTTCAATGCCTTCTGTTCTTCTGCGAATACATTCCATTCCATGTTCGCAAGCTTGACTTCTACGCCAAGGTTTTCTTTGAACATCTGCTGCAATGCTTCAGCAATTTTCTTATGCACATCACTTGTGCTGTAAGTCATGGTAACTTCCGGAAGTTCGGTATATCCTTCTTCCTCCATCCCCTTCTTTAACAGAGCTTTTGCTTCTTCTACATCCGTTTTATTGAAATCTCCATTTACTTCTCGGAAGTCCTTGCCTGATGGATCCTGGAAACCTGGAGATACAAATCCATAAGCAGCTTCTTCTTTGTTCTTTGTTACAAAGTCAACGATCTTTTGCTGGTCAACAGCAAGTGCAAACGCTTTACGGATATTCACGTTTTGGAAAGGCTCTTTCGTGACATTGAAACGGTAGAAATAGTCACCAGCCTGGTCATCAACTTTTACTTTTCCTTCTTTGAACAATTTTTCACTTAATTCAGCTGGTACATCAGAGACATCCAGGTCTCCAGCTTGATACATCTGGTACTCAGTGTTTGTGTCATCTACGATTGCCCATTCAACGCGGTCAAGCTTGACATTTCCTGCATCCCAGTATTGGTCATTCTTTTCCATGACGAATTTTGTGTCATGTTCCCAGCTTGCAAGATTGAAAGGTCCATTGCCGACAAATGAATCGGCTTCAGCGAACCATTCAGGATTTTCCTTTGCCACTTTTTCATTGATCGGGAAGAAAGCCGGATTGGCAATCACACTTAGAAAGTATGCCTGCGGACTTGTCAAAGTGACTTCGAAGGTCTTCTCGTCTACAGCCTTGACTTTTACACCCTCTGCAGAACCCTTGCCACCGTTGAAGTCCTCTCCGCCTTCGATAAAATAACCAAGGAATGCAGCAGATGATCCAGTGTCAGGATTAAGCAGACGTTTCCAGGCAAAGACAAAATCATTTGCAGTTAGATCATCACCATTAGACCACTTGGCGTTTTCACGAATATGGAAGGTATATGTCTTGCCATCCTCAGATACATCCCATTTTTCAGCAGTCGCAGCTTCAGGCTGATGGTCTTTCCCAAGGCGTGTCAAGCCTTCCATCAGGTTGTTCAAAGCATTCCATGATGCAGAATCGAATCCGATTGGCGGGTCAAAAGATGTTGGCTCCTGGCCGTTATTCAGATAAAGTACCTTTTCCCCACCTTTTTCCCCACTGTCTTTTTCATCCTTCTCTTTGCCCGCGTTACTATTCGCGGTACATGCCGCCATTGTGAACACAAGCAATGCTGCCATTAACACCGTTAAAAACTTCTTCACTCTGTTTCCCCCTTAGGTTGATCGTTTTTATATCAAAAGGCAAAAGCCTGTTTGACCATTATTTGTTTGCGAGCAGCTTTTTGGCCCGCTCATCCTGAAGCCAGCAGTCTACACCATGGGTATCCGTAAGACTTGTCTGTTCGGGATAAACCCTGTCACATACTGCCATTGCATATGGACATCTTGCTGTGAACGGGCATCCCACCGGCGGAGAAAACAAATCTGGCGGTGTGCCGCCAATTGGAATCAGTTCCCCTCCATCTGCATCCAGACGCGGGACAGAATTGAGTAACCCTTTTGTGTACGGATGCTGTGGATTATAGAAGATTTCTCTTCTGGTCCCTGTCTCGACGATTTTGCCGGCATACATGACAGCAATCCGGTCAGCCACTTGAGCAACGACACCAAGATCATGAGTAATGAGGATGATCGATACGCCTGTCTTTTTCTGAATATCCCGGAAGAGTTCCAGAATCTGCGCCTGGATGGTCACATCAAGTGCTGTTGTAGGCTCGTCCGCAATTAAAACCTCAGGCTGGCATACTAGAGCCATCGCAATAACGATCCTTTGTCTCATGCCTCCGCTGAACTGATGCGGATATTGTTTAAGCCGAACCTCAGGACTGGGGATCCCGACAAGGGAAAGCATATCAACCGATACTTTTTTTGCCTGTTCCCTAGTCAGCTTCATGTGCTCCAGGATTCCTTCAGTAAGCTGGTCTCCGATTGTCAGTGTAGGATTCAGTGCCGTCATCGGATCCTGAAAGATCATCGAAATATCCGAACCGCGGATTTTTCGCATTTCTTGATCCTTTAATTTTGTCAGGTCTTTCCCTTTGTAAAGAATCGAGCCTCCGTCAAACTTCCCTGGCGGTTCGGGGATCAGCCTCATGATGCTTTGTGAAGTCACACTTTTGCCGCAACCGGATTCTCCAACGATAGCCAGGGTTTCTCCCTTATGTAAATCAAAAGTGACACCGCGGACGGCTTTTACCTCGCCGCCATATGTCTTGAATGAAACATGAAGGTCATTTACTTCAAGTACTTTTTCCATGGTGCTTACCTCCTTAGCTTCGGATCAAGCGCATCCTGAAGCCCATCGCCTAACACATTAAATGAGAACATCGTCAAAGAGATGAAGAAAGCCGGGAAAAACAGCCTCCACCAATCACCCGATAAGATCACCGGCAAAGCATCACTCGCCATTGAACCCCAGCTCGCAAGCGGTGCCTGGATTCCAAGTCCAAGGAAGCTAAGGAATGCTTCGGCAAAAATTGCGGAAGGTACAGAGAGGGTGATTTGTACGATGATCGGTCCCATGGTATTGGGAAGAAGGTTTTTGCGGATGATCCGCCCTGCCTTTGTACCGAATGTCTTAGACGCCAAAACGTATTCATAATTCTTGATCTGCAGGACCTGTCCGCGGACAATCCTCGCCATTCCGATCCACCCTGTTATCGTCAGTGCAAATATGATCGTTGCCAGGCTTGGTCCCATCACGACGCTGATCAGGATCACCACGAGCAAATATGGAAGTCCATAAAGGACCTCAATGACCCTCATCATGTAATGGTCGGTCCTGCCGCCCTTATAGCCAGCAATACCGCCATAGATGACGCCAATGATAAAATCGATCAATGCCGCTGCAATCCCGACGAATAAGGATATCCGTGCTCCGTACCACGTACGCGTGAAAACATCGCGCCCCAGTTCATCCGTTCCAAACCAATGTTCACTCGATGGCGGGAGGTTCTGGTTGATTAAATCCTGATGGTCGACTGTATGTGGTGACATGAGTGGCCCAAAAATAGCCATGAATGTCAAACATGATAAGAAAAATAATCCCATCATTGCCAGTTTATTTTTCAGGAGGCGTCTCCAGGCATCCTGCCAATACGAAAGGCTTGGCCGGACAACAGCTTCTGCTTCTGAGTCACTCTTTTCTATAGGAACAAACCAGTCATCGGGGATCGCCGAATTCGCCTGATTTTCCTGATGTTTTCGCAGAGCCATCATTTCCCCTCCTTTTTATGAAGTTTGATTCTTGGGTCGAGTACTCCGTACGCCAGGTCAACGAGGAAAAGCATCAGAATCAACACTGTACTGTAAAAAATCGTCGTTCCCATAATGACAGGATAATCACGCTGATTGATGCTCTCGACAAAGTACTTGCCCATGCCCGGAATCGCAAAGATTTTTTCGATTACGAATGTTCCTGTCAAAATGCTTGCAGCCAGGGATCCCAGAATCGTCACTACCGGAAGCAAAGCATTCTTCAACGCGTGCTTGAACACGATTTTCACAGGGGAAAGCCCTTTTGCTTTCGCGGTCCTGATATAATCCTGCGTCAATACCTCAAGCATGCTCGCCCTCGTTAAACGGGCGATGATGGCCATTGGGCCAGTCGCAAGTGCCAAGGTAGGCAGGATCATATGCTTCGGGCTGGTCCATGTGGCGACGGGCAAGATCTGCCAGGTCACCGCAAGCTGCTGGATCAAAAGCGTGGCCATGACAAAGTTAGGAACCGAAATCCCAAACACCGCAATGGTCATTGCAAGGTAATCGATAATGCCGTTATGCCGCAGGGCTGCAATGATTCCCAACAGTATTCCTGAGAAGATGGCCACAATGAGGGTGATCATTCCCAATTCAAATGAAACCGGAAAACCTCTGCCAAGCATTTCGTTCACGGTTTGTGAAGATTTTTTAATGGATGGTCCGAAATCGAAAGTCACAACCGATTTTAAATACAAGAAATATTGGACATAAAGCGGTTCATCCAGATGGTAAAAACTTTCAAGGTTTTTTTGTACTGCCTCGCTAGTCGCCCGCTCTTCGTTAAAAGGTGAACCAGGAATGGAGTGCATCAAGAAAAATGTCAATGTAATGATGACCAATAAAGTCAACGCCATTGAGCCCAGCCGTTTGATTATGTATTGCAGCATTAACTCACTTCCTTATCATGTCTTCAAATCAGCAGATGTCCTTGACGGTCTATTTGAAAGCTCAACCATCAGGCATAGCGGAAACACTGCTTACGAAAAAGTTGTTCTCATAGCCAATTCTGTCATCACAAGCATAGCTTGATAGGCTTCTAGAATATCCTTTGCCTGGAAACGGACGATGGTCGTGCCCTCTTCAATCTCTGTTCCCGGCATCAGATTAGCCCACTCTGCCTGTCCATAGTTAGCGAATTCGATTCGCAAGACAGGATGATCCGGCGGGGTAAGCGGTTTCACTTTATCGATATTTTTGATAGCCTGTTCAGTCTTCTCGGCAAGAAGCTCCCCGGCTTTAACTGGTGTTAACGATTTTGCGGCAGATCTTGAAATCGATTCCTTGACGACAGCAGTGGTGATATTCGGAATCAAGGCTTCTGCTTCCCTTGCTGCTCCATCATCGCCAGCCACCATGATCACCGGAACTCCAAAATGACCTGCTACGTACGCATTGAATCCTAGTTCCCCAATTTGAACATCATTGATCCACATATGGCGGACTCCGAAGATCATCGAATGTGACATCACGCCGCTCATCGAAGCTCTGGCATGATAGCCAACAAATACGGCTCCTTTAAAACTGTCGTCAAGACCCTGTACCATCGAGAACGGCTTCACATCACCAGTAATCAACTGGGTTTCAGGGTGAAGATACTCAATCAACAGATTATTCATTTTTGAATGGCTGTCATTGACGATTACTTCCTTGCAACCGGTTTCAAAAGCCTTTGTGATCACATAGTTCGCTTCCTGTGTCATGATCTTCCGGCCGCGTTCGTAATTATGTTTAGATGAATCCACATGGGTATGATCAACCAATCCGGTGATTCCTTCCATGTCCACAGATATGTACAATTTCATTTTCAACCAACTTTCTATGAATAAATAATTATCTTAAAATTATAAATAATAAATCTATCAACCGCAACCTTTTCTCCTATAAATTTCTGTAATTACAAAGAAATAGTAGTTTTGTCACTTCGAGTAAGGACACGCAAAAAACTATTTTTCAATAATAATTTTGGGGCTTCCGATTAGGGAATAAAGATACAAATTGAATAATCGATTAGTATTTTATAAAGCTTTGTGTTCCGAAACAGTTTTTTCAAAATAATGGTATGAAGAAAGAAAAAGGAGCGCCAGAAATTGGCACTCCTACCCTCTAATATTTTCTTGTTCCATCAGTTCAAGGAAATGAGTCAGCACCCGTGCTGTCAATCCCCAGATCACCTTGCCATTCGTCCGATAAAAATATTCATTCATTGACCTGGTCTGCCAGTTGTAATTCTCTCCGCCAATTATCAAATCAAATGGAAAGCCATCCTCAGGTTCGACCTGGAAATTGATCTTATAAGTAGCTGGCTGATTCTTTGTAAAAAAGGCCAGAGGAACAGTGAAAACCTCACCTACTTCAGCTTCATTCGGCTTGATTGCTCCCGGGTTTTTTATCGTTCCCACAAAGGGATAAATGATTGTACCAAAAGCGGACACCATAAAATCCAATGGAATCATGTCCGTAATCTCGCTTTCTTTGATGCCAAGCTCCTCCGAAGTTTCCCTGGCAGCAGCTTTTCCAGGATCCTCCCCCTTTTCAATCCTGCCGCCGGGAAAACAAATCTCACCAGGCTGCCTTCTAAGTGTAAGTGCCCGTACTTCAAACAGGATATGGACCTCATTATTGACCTCCACCAAAGGCAGTAGCACAGCGAATTTCATAAATTGTTCATGTCCCAATATTGAGGGTGTACGCCCCAATAAAACTTCTGATATTTGTTGAATTTTCATTATTGGACATCCACTCTCCCCGAATAAGTATGTACTTTCATTGTATTATGAAAAACCAATGAAAATAAAGGAAACGCTCTTGTTATTTTGCTGAGATGGTGGAAAAATCACGATCCATTAAGTCATATCGGCGACGGCGGCTCCGAAAGCTTCATTGGGGACACGATTTTCCATATAATGGTGAAACATGTCGCCAATAAGCTCCATTGGTGCAACGAATCTCCACATACTGGAAAAATGTGCAACCAATAACCCACATTGGTGATACGAATCCCCACATACTGGTAAATCACGCAACCAATAAGCTCCTTTGGTGACTTGATTCTCCACATACTGGTAAATCATACAACCAATAAGACCCATTGGTAACACGAATCTCCACATACTGGAAAAGAGTGCAACCAATAAGCCCCATTGGTAATACAAATATCCACATACTGGAAAAGAGTGCAACCAATAAGCCCCATTGGTGATACAAATCTCCACATACTGGTAAAACGTGCAACCAATAAGACCCCTTGGTGATACGAATCTCCACCTACTGGTAAAACACGTAACCAATAAGCCCCATTGGTGTCATGAATCTCCACATACTGGTAAAACACGTAACCAATAAGCCCCATTGGTGTCATGAATCTCCACATACTGGTAAAACACGTAACCAACAACCCTCATTGGTAATCTATATCTCCACATATTAGAAAAACACGTCACCAATAACCCCCATTGGTGACCTAAAACTCCTCATATTAGAAATCAGGGCTCCAATAAACCAAATCCCCCACATCCACATACAAATTAAAAGACAGCGGCATTTTGCCGCTGTCCCTCAAGTCTATGGTCTGCCTGTTGCCCGTCCCTTGATTGCCTTGTAAGCAATCAAGATGATTCCAATTACGAGGAGAATGTGAATGATTCCTCCGGCGACCTTGAAAATCAGTCCCAGCACCCAGAGTACAAGTAAAATTCCTGCTAATGTCCATAACATTGGCTAACATCTCCTTTCCTCTTGTTGTCTTGGTTAAAGTTTACCCCACTGCTATTTTTATTAAACAAGTTGCTCTCCAACTGGAGGGGAAGCAAATATTTGATAACTTTGATGTCGTTGTGTAACACTTAAAATATCCCTTTCAAGACAGGAGCAGTTCATATGAATCAATACAAAATCTTATTTTTGGATATAGATGGCACTATTTTAAGACCTGATGATACAATCGAGGATTCCACCAGGACGGCCATCAAGGAAATGAAGACGCAGAATATTGAAGTCGTATTGGCTACCGGACGCCCGCTCCATGAGATAGAGGATCTTGCCGAGGAGCTTCAGATCACTTCTTTTATCGGTTATAACGGGGCACTCGGAATCTATGAAGACGAAACCATTTTTGCTGAATCAATGAAACCTAAGGATGTAAAGTACATCCTTGACGTTGCCAAAGCTAATGGCCATGAGGTTGTCTGCTATACAAATTCAAAAAATTACTTTACCAGCCTGGAACCGGATGCGGTCCAAGCCTTTCAAAAGCAATTTCATTTGAGCCAGAATGAGATTTTTGCTGATGATGTCATCGAAGATATTCTTGGTATGACGATCATCACTTCCGGTGCTAAAGGTGACACCTTCTATCAGTTCAAGGATGGAATCCATTTATCGCAAGTAAACGTCGAAGGTATGCAGCATTGTTTCGATGTTATTCGTGATCATGTCAATAAAGGAGTTGGCGTGAGATTCCTCCTTGAAAAACTGGGTATTATACGTGAAGAATCGATTGCTTTTGGGGATGGAATGAATGATAAGGAAATGCTGGCCTATGCCGGAGAAGGCTTTGCGATGGGAAATGCACATCCTGACCTGTTTCAGCATGCTAAGCATGAAACCACATCAGTCACCAACTCGGGAATATATAATGGTTTAAAATCACTTGGGTTGATCGAATAAGACCAACAAAAAGGAACCTCAAATATCGAGGTTCCTTTTTGTTTACCTAATCGCCCTTTTCTTCGCGCTTGCTTTTGAGAATTGGTCTTCGGGCTGTTCAGCTTGCTTTTTGATCGCGTCTTTATAGCTCATCCAATAAATCAACGCAACAAACACCCCACCGCCTACTGCATTGCCTAAGTATACCGGGACAAAGTTGGTGAAGTATTCACCCCAGCTAAAATGTCCTGCGAAAATCGCTGCAGGGATGACGAACATGTTTGCCACAACGTGCTGGAATCCGATTGCGACGAAGCCCATGATAGGGAACCAGATTGCCAGAACTTTTCCGGTCATGTCAGATGCACCATACGATAGCCAAACTGCCAAACCAACAAGCCAGTTACAGCCAATCCCTGAAAAAAATGCTGCCCAAAAGCCATCGTCGAGTTTTGCCCCTGCTACAGCGACCGTTTTTTCAAGATAAGGACCGGTCTCGGTCAAACCAACGATATGGCCAAAAAAATAGGCTACAAACAGAGCACCTACAAAGTTACTTAAAGTAATCCAGAACCAATTTTTCAATAGCTTATTCACTGTTACTTTTTTCGCGAGACTGGCCATCGAAATGGCTGTCATATTCCCCGTAAGCAGTTCTCCTCCGGCAAGAAGGATCAAGATCAGTCCTAAAGGGAAAACCGAGGCACCCAGGAATGTTCCGAAGGTCCCCCATTCATGCGGCAAGTTCGCGATCACCCTGATGTCCAAAAGATAGCCGATGGCGATAAAAGCTCCACCAAGAAAACCTAGTGCAAGCATATTCTTCATGGGCATGGCAGCCTTGTATGTGCCAGAGTCAATAGTCACTTGTGCGATTTCCTGGGGTTTACGAAATGCCAATTTATTTTCCTCCTGTCCTTAGTTGCATTCATCTCTATGTGAATTGAACATTTCATTAATGGATTAATTCCCTTTTGGCCAGCAAAAAAACAGTGATATATAATTTTTTGACATTTTTCATAAACAAACATATCATATTGATATATCAAATTGATATATATTTAAAAAGGAGAGTTGAACATGTCAATTGAACATTCCATCCTTGCAGTCATCAGTTTCCGTCCAAGTACCGGTTATGATATTAAATCCGAATTTGAGCATAAAGCAGCCGGCCTATTCTGGGGCATGAGTTACGGCAGTCTTTATCCCAAGCTAAAAAAACTTGAAGAACAGGGTTTCATCACTACCATTGAATCGGAGACAGACGGCCGCAGGAAAAAGCTTTATGAGCTTACAGGGAAAGGCTGGACTGAATTGGAAAGCTGGCTTTCCAGAAAGCCTGAACCTCCTGCCATTAAGGATGAGTTATTCATAAAGATGGCTGCCTGGCATGATGAGATGGATCAAAGCATCCTTGCACAGCATCTAAAAGAAAGAGCCAGAGATTCACAGGAAATATTAAATTTCGTTAAAGAATGGAAACAGAATAATACCTCATATATTAACAGTGTGGGAATGCTGGCAATGAGATATGCCGAGTTGAAACTAGAGGCTGAGCTAACTTGGATAAAAGAATCGCTGACCTCCCTGGAGAATGATGAGCTGCCTGCGGGTCAGGATCCAAAGAACTTAGGCGTAAAACAAAGGGAAAGACGAAAAAATGCATTGAAAAACGAACTTTAGGAGGCAGGGAAAATGGATGCTGGCATCTTCAAACCACTGAAGAATAAAGCTTATCGCTCACTTTTTGGGGCACAGGTATTTTCTGATTTGGGAAACTGGCTGGATTTTATCGCAATACAGGTCATTGTTGCCTATCATTGGGGACTTGGTGAAGCAGCTATTGCTTCTGTCATCATTATCATGGGAATTCCATGGGTGATCATCGGTCCGCTTGCCAGCGTTTTTGTTGACAGACTTCCTCAGAAGACGCTGATGATTACATGCTTATTGTTTAGAGTCCTGTTTGTAGCAGGTATGTTTTTCGCGCCAAATCTTTATGTCATGCTGCTGTTTGTATTTCTTAAGGCAACGGTCGCTGCCCTGTATGACCCTGCTAGACAGAGCGCAATCAGGCATACGGTCTCTGAGGAAGAATTGCCCGAGGCTGTGACCTTAAGTCAGCTCTCAGTCAATACAATGAAAATTGTTGGTCCTGCGCTTGGTGGCGGATTGATTGCCCTTTACGGGGTCAGGAGTCCCTTTGTTTTTGAAGCTGTAGGCTTTCTGATCGCGGTTGTGATATTAATGTCCTTGCCAAAAATCGAAACGGAATCTTCTTCCAAAAAACAACAGGGGAATTCTTATCTGGAAGATCTTACAGAAGGAATCAAACACATCTTCTCTGCCAGGATTCTAAAGGCGGCAATCATTCTCTCCTCCATTGCTTTCTTCATTATTTTTCTTTATGATGGTTTGTTTGTCTTTGTTGCACAGAATCTTGGTTTTGGCGAAGAGGAATTCGGTTTGCTCGTCAGTTCTGTTGGCTTTGGCAGCGTAGTCGGAGCACTTCTTCTCGGACGATTTACAAGCTGGAAAACAAAGCCTATTCATCTAATGGCTTCAGCATCTGTAATGAGTGGCATCTTGATCCTTTTTATCGGTTTGGGTGTATATGGGCTATTTGAACTTCCTAAGTTTTTATGGTTGGCAGGTGCTTTCCTATTGGGAATCATGGCGTCTGCAGAGGCGGTTCCTTATGGATATGTTCTTCAGTCGGAAACGCCCAAGAATATCATGGGCAGGGTTTCATCAGCAGCCGCTTCCCTGCAGACATTCTCGATGCTCGTCGCTCCGGCAGCAGGAGCGATGCTGGCTAAATGGATTGGTGTATCAGGGGTGCTTACAGGAGCTGGGATAGCAACCTTTTTCCTTGGCACAATTGCTTTAGCAATCAATTTGAGGAAAAACGTTGAAGCAACAAGTATTGGAGCATAGACATAACGAGCCGTTGTCAGCATGACGACGGCTCGTTATAAATTAATCTTTATTCAGTAATTCTTCTCCGGCTATCCCCGGATTTGTCATTTCATATGGATTGAGGATCAGGTCAAGTTCTTCCTCTGTCAGAACATCGTATGCAAGACATAGCTCCCTAACCGATTTCCCGGTAAGGATGGCTTCTCGGGCGATCCTTGAGACCGCTTCATACCCGAGGTGAGGATTAACAGCGGTGATGATGCCTACGCTTCTTTCCACATCCTTTTCCAGCTTTTCCTTATTTGCTTCAATTCCTACAAGACAATGATCTGTAAATACCTTAAAGCCATTGTTCATAATGCTGATTGACTGGATGAGGTTGAATACGAGAACCGGCTCCATGACATTCAGCTCCAGCTGGCCTGCTTCCGAAGCAAGGCAGATGGTATGGTCATTGCCAATGACCTGGAAAGCCACCTGGTTGATGACCTCAGGCATGACCGGATTCACCTTACCTGGCATGATTGAAGAACCAGGCTGCCTGGATGGCAAGAAGATTTCATTAAAGCCGACTCTTGGTCCTGAAGCCATCAATCTTAAATCATTGGCGATCTTGGACATATTCATCATACAAACCTTCAATGCCGCTGATACTGTTGTATATGCGTCTGTATTTTGAGTGGCATCGACCAGATGATCGGCATTTTGCAATGGATATCCGCTAATCTCAGAAAGATGGCGGACAACATTCTTGATGTACTTCGGATTGGCATTAAGCCCGGTCCCAACCGCAGTTGCCCCCATATTCACCTCGAATAAGTGGCCGCGTGTATGCTTGATTCTCTCAATATCGCGATCCACTACCCTGGTATAGGCTTCGAATTCCTGCCCAAGACGAATTGGCACAGCATCCTGCAAGTGGGTCCTGCCCATCTTGATCACACTATCAAATTCCCTTGCTTTCTGTGAAAAAACATCACGCATGATGTTCATGGTTTCCAGGAGCTTGTCCAGCAGCGACAATACAGATAAGTGGATTGCTGTAGGGAAAGCATCATTCGTTGATTGTGCCATGTTAACATGAGAGTTCGGACTAAGTGTAAAATAGTCACCCTTATTCTCTCCCAGCAATTCCAGCGCACGGTTGGCAATAACCTCATTGGTGTTCATGTTGATGGAGGTCCCTGCACCCCCCTGGATCGGATCGACGATGAATTGGTCATGCCACTGTCCCTGGATGATTTCATCAGCCGCTTTTACGATCACCTCACCAAGTCCGCCATACAGTCTGCCTGTTTCCATATTGGCTAATGCCGCCGCTTTCTTCACCATTGCCATTGCCTTTATTAATTCACTATGTATTCTGTATCCAGTAATCGGGAAATTTTCCACTGCTCTTAATGTCTGGATGCCATAATATGCATCTGCCAATACTTCCTTCGTACCCAGGAAGTCTTTTTCTATCCTGACTTTCACTTCAGTCATTTCCTACCCCTCCAAAAAGCTTCAGTTTTAGATTAAGTATTGAGGGCAACCAACTTCCGACAATTTCTTTAATACTTTTATCCCCCTCAGCCAAAATATTGCGCTTACATGACTATTGTAAATCAAAATCATGAATTCATCACGACAAATCAAACTTTTTTCTTGGGAATACAAATGCAAACTTTGTACCTTTATTGGGTGTTATGCAGAAATCCCACTAGTTTTGATAGCTTTTGTCATCATGCAGGAAAACAGGAATATACTTGCTGAATTGTATTAAGACATCGATATTTCCACAAAACAATACAGAAAGGAATGTGCATGATGACTGACACTCAATTCATGAAGGCATATACGATTAAAGAGGTGTCCAAAAAGATTAATGTACCGTCAGGAACCATCAGACAATGGGAAAAGGACCTGTCCGGCCTAATGATTGTGCCCAGAACAAAGCAGGGAGCAAGATTTTACACGGACATTGAAATAGATCAATTGATGAAAATAAAACAAATGCGAGATAAGAATCTAAGCAAAGATATGATCAGGGATCTTTTGCAGCGTCATTTGGAAACAAACGAGGTTCCAGGCCAGGAATACAGTCCAAACAGCCTTACAGTTAAGTCTGAATCACCTGATACTACTCTATTTGACAGCAAAAATGAATATGAGGCCTTCATGAAGGCAATGGAGCTGTATAAAGATTCGTTGATTGAAGAAGTCAAGATAGAGATCAGGAATGGTATCAGAAAGGAAGTCCTAGAAGAGGTGAAGAAGGAAATCTCCAAAGGGACTCTAACAACGGTAAAATCACTGTCCGATTCGATTTATAAAACAGGAGAAAGGACTAATGAACATATAATGGTGCTTTCGGAAACAGTGAACAAGACTTCGGAAGAGAATTCCGAAGTGCTCGGAACCATCTCGTCAGAGCTTACGAATGTTTCGAAAGGCACTTCCGAAATCAATACCAATCTTGTGAAGGTTTCCAAGGGTACAAACGAAATGTTCAGCAAGTTATCAGAAAGGGTCGCCAAAGCTTCCCAGGGAACTTCCGAAAAAATAACCCAGTTATCTGATACAATCCAGAAGAATTCAAAAGGAACTACTGATAAAATCACCAAACTGACCGAGAGTGTTGCGAAAGTTTCAAAGGGTACTTCCGAGAAAATCACCTTACTTACCGGGAGCATTACGAATGTCTCAAAAGGTACTTCTGAACGAATTGCTTCACTGACATCGAGTATGACTAAAACGTCCAAAGGAACAAATGAGAAAATCACAAAATTGGCAAATACAGTGGATCAACTATCCTCCGGCACAAACAAGGAATTATCAATACTGGCAAAACGCCTGAATGAGACAACGGAAACAGTTTCTGAAGAATTCAAGATTCTTGCTGATTATGTTTCCAACAGCCGGGAGACTACAAATCAGGAATTAGCAAATCTTAATCAAGTCATCAATCAAGAACGTGATTATTTCGTCCGTACCCTTCAAAACGAGCGGGATGAACTAAGGCGGGAAATAAGGCAGCGGGATGAGATGTTCAAGGATATGGTTGACAGTTTCAGGGAAACTGCTGCCTCCAAGCAGGAAAGACGAAATTGGTGGAAAATCTGGAAATAGGATCAGCATATAACCAGCTAGGATGTAAATAATAGGTACACTAGAACAAGATTCAAGCAAAAGAAATTATGGCAGCATATTTGAATGAATCTGGAGGGAATCCTAGTGGTCCGTATAAATCGCTGGCTGGCAATCATTGCTTTTGTCATTTACACACCGTTGGGACTGTCAGCGCAGGCAGCCAGTCCCTCTTTTATGGAAATGAAGTTCATAAATATCTCCCACCGTGGAGCTTCCGGCCATGCCCCTGAACATACCTTCACTTCCTATGAGTTAGGGAAGGCTATGAATGGTGATTACATTGAAATAGATCTACAAATGACTGAGGACGGGGAATTGATTGCCCTGCATGATGAAACGATTGACAGGACTACAGGCAAAAAGGGGCTAGTTAAAGATTTAACTAGGGAGGAAATCAAGCAGCTTGATGCAGGCAGCTGGTTCAATGAGGCTTTTCCCGAAAAAGCGAACCCTGAATATAAGGGGCTTCAGATTCCGACGCTGCGAGAAGTTTTTGATCAGTTCGGCAATGATTCAAAATTCTTTATTGAAACAAAATCTCCAGATGTCTATCCGGAAATGGAAGAAAAGCTGATCAACCTTCTGTATGAGTATAATCTCATCGGTGGCGTTAATGATTCCGGCAATGTGATCATCCAGTCCTTCAGTGCTGAAAGCCTGAGGAAAATCCATGCCATGGAAGAATCGATTCCTTTGATCCAATTACTATCCTATTATGCTCCAGCCAGTATGACGGACAGTGAAATCGAGAAACTGAAAGAGTATGCAGTAGGTGTAGGAATGCATTTCACTGCAGCAAATCCAGCATATGTTAAGAAGGTGAAAGATTCTGGATTACTGATCCTGCCTTATACAGTCAATGAAAAAGAAGATATGGAGATGCTTCTCGATTGGGGGGTGAACGGCATGTTCACGAATTATCCTGACCGGCTTGATGAGGTCATCCGAAAAAGAATCGAAAGAAACATGATCCATCCATGATTTTCAAAAAAAGCTGCCAAATGGCAGCCTTTTTATTACTAGTACAATCTATTTCGATACCCATCTTCCAATCTATCTTTAATATCATCTGCACTCGTGCCGGGCAATTTAGAGTGGACAGCCAGTATTTCAGCCCCTGATGGCAGTGTAGAGGGATCTGACCAACTTTCGGGATTCCATAAGCCAGACCTCATTAATGCTTTTCCGCACTGAATGAAACATTCCTCTACTTCTATGACTATTCCTAACAGTGGATTTTTCCCTCCTGCTTTCATCCGGCCAAGCAATTCCGGATCAAGAGTAAGGCTTGCCTTTCCATTGACTCTTAAAGTTTCCGACATACCCGGGATGAGAAATAATAAGCCTGCTTGAGGATTCGATAAAATATTTTTCAGCGAATCCATCCGTTTGTTTCCAGGACGGTCTGGTATTACGATTCTTTTTTCATCCAGGACAAGGACAAAACCTGGAGAGTCCCCTCTTGGTGACGCATCACTGTACCCGCCTTTGTCAGATGTGGACAGAATTAAAAATGGTGATTTTGCTATGTAGTTTCGACAATGCTCGTCAACAAAAGAAATGACCTTGCGCTTTGCAAGTTCACTTGGTTCCCCAAACCGTTTTCTTAATTCATCGAAGCTTTTTATCGTATAATCCAATCCCCTCATCCTCCGGTTTTCAATTTATGTATATCCTTACATGATAACTAAATCATAACAGATTGTTTTCAACAGAATCATTAGAATGATGCAGATTGTTCCCGCTGAAGACTTACCGTTGCCTATGCATCCATACTCCCTCCCACTTTCTGGTTCAGATTTAAACCAGTATATGGATTCCACATTAAACTCAAGGGTATATTAAATAACATCTTGAATAGAGATGGAGGCACGAAAATGAACAAAACAGTTAACCATTTCCTTGAAAAAGCAAAAAACACTTTGAACCAGGCGTATAGCAATGCAAAGGAAACCTTCTATTCCATCACCTCTACACCATCAGCTTCGGTCCAGGAGATTGCAAATTACGTTATGAATCATCCTGATACTAATGTAATCAGGAAGCATTATTTAGGGCTCACTTTATCATTCCATGAGCTTACGCAGGGACCGATCAAGTATTATTTAGAAACGAATGGTCATAAGCTTTTGCAGCTTGATGTCCGTTCGGACCAACACAGTGTCATCACTTACCGTTCTTACCGGGATCATCTTTCTTTGAATACACCAGTCAGGTTCCCGAATTTGAATGATCCTGAATGAACAAAAATAAAAAGGCTCCTTGCCAATACCTTTGGCAGGAGCCTTTACAATAGATATATAAAATCGAGCCTTATTTCTGGCCGGAAAGCACGTCCCGATCGTCGGCCATCGGGGGTTCCTCCAACCAGGAGTTCTTAATCATGATGTTTGCCCCGTCCTCCGCATACAAGGCAATTTCCGGGATCAAAGAAGCATACTGTATCCCAATATCCTTTCTCGGACTGGCCGCCATTGCTGCACCATAATTGCCGATACCTGCGGCAATCATAGCCGAAACATGGAACATAATCAACTTATCCGAGAAGATTTGTGTGGTCGTATCTGTAACTGCGGAATCCCAGAACATCGGTGCTGGAATATCATTATTTTTCAGGATATCACTGAATAAATCGACATGCTTTTGGGCGATTTTCTTTCCTCGTTGTAAATAGCCCTTTACTTCCTTATCCTGAGCGACTTGGATAAAACCCATAATCAATGCCTTGCCAATTTGATTTGTCTGGATGTTCATGAATAAATGAGTTATTTCCACTGAAGTCAAGGCTCGTCTTCTGTTTTTAAATCCAGAAAGAAATTTTTGTTTTTCGACAAAATCCACTTTATCTGGAACTGATATAAACGGAGGCCTTATGTAGGTACCCTGTTCAAGCATCAACTCCCTGGTCATATCCTGGAGCTGGATTGCCGATTTTAATACGCTTTTATGCAGGACGATGACATCAGGCCGTGTACCGAGACCGATTGCCGCTGCGTTTGCAGCCATGCCAAGAATGGACATATGCCTGATGTACATCATTTCAAATGTATCAGAGAATAGCCTTGGAGAATGGACATTCACATCTTTATCCGTAAAACCGATCGGATAGGGAAATCCTTCCCCTTTGAAAATCTCCTGTGTAAGTGAGATGTTTTTTTGAGAAGCATTTAGGGCAAATTCGACAATTTCATTTACTCTTTTATCGTCTGTATGATTCAAAAAATAGCTTAATACACAGATTGAAACCGTATCGTTCATATACTGTGTCCAAAGACTGGACATCTCTGCAGCTGTTAAGCGGATTTTCGTCTTATCTTCCATCCTTTCACCCCAAAGCTTCGATGATATAATTATTATTTCTGATTCAGTCGATTTTATTAGTTTAACGGCAGAATTTAGTTGAAAACCTTAATGATTGAAAAAACGATGTCGATTTATGAAATAAATAGTAAAATGGACTTATGATGACCTATATAGGAGTGAGCACGCTGATTGAACTTTTTTTTATCATCCTTATTTCCGGAGGATTAGCTGGATTAGCAAATATCATCAGATTTCATGTAAGCGCTTTTCTGAATCGACTTATCCTGATTCTCGCCTCTCTTGTCCTCTTAGAAGTCTCGGGTTTGCTTCTGGGAACACATCATATAGTATGGATGACTCTCTTTTTTATTGTGTTAGCAGGCTACACCTTCAAACTGTCTGGAGGATTAACATCCGCCGCAATCGGCATTTCACTTGTGTTCTTACATACTGAAGTTTTTCCATTGCTAATCATTCCGGTTTACTTTGCAATTGGTGCAGCAGCTGGTTATGTATCTCAGTCCATAGATAATAAGGGGACAAATCATCAACAGTGGACAGAAATGCTCATGAACCAATCAAAGCATTTACAAGTATTCCGGGAAGTAAGTACGACCATGCAGCGTACTCTACAGCAGGAGATGCTATTGAAAGTAATCCTGACTTCGGTCACTGCGGGTCATGGGCTAGGCTTCAACCGGGCAATGATTTTCCTCTCATCGAATGAGACACAATCATTAAAAGGAGTAGTCGGCGTTGGTCCGATGGATGTAAAAAAAGGCTATGAAGTCTGGGAAAAGATTTCCGAGGATAAATTAAGGCTGCGAGATCTGATTGAACATAACTTTGACAGCAACTTCACGGACCCCGAATTGAATGCCATTCTTCGTTCACTGGATATTCCGCTTGATGGCAAAAACGTATTCAGCCGGTCATTAACTCGACAGCAGCCTGTGATTGTTAATGAAATCGATGAATCAGATTTATCGCAAACACTGATTAACAGACTATTTGAAACAGAAGAATTTGCGGTTGTACCTCTGATCAACCAGGGTAAGAACATTGGCATCCTGCTAATAGACAATATTGTCAACAAGCGTGGAATTACACTGATGGATACTGAGAATATCCTGCCGCTTGCCAACCAGGCTGCCATCGCACTGGACCATGCCAGCCTTTATCAACAGATTGAGGAAATGGCTCTGAGAGATGGACTTACGGGACTTTTCAACCAGCGAGCATTCCAGACTATACTTGACGATTACTTCCCTTCTGAAGTAAAAGATCCCGGCCCATTGTCATTGATCATTTTTGACATTGACTTTTTCAAGGTTTTTAATGATAAGAATGGACACTTGCTTGGCAATGAGGTGTTGATGAAACTGGCTAAAGTCATTGAGGGTTCATTAGCACCAGGTGATTTTTCATTCAGGTTCGGTGGTGAAGAATTTGTTGTACTTTTACCAGGGACCTCTCTTCCGAAAGCAGAAGCCATGGCGGAGGTCATCCGGCAAAATGTAGAAGCAGCATCCTTTCCGGGGGAGGAAACACAACCTCATGGCACCTTGACAGTAAGCATTGGCACAGCATGTACAGATCACCCTGCCATCACCAGTAAAAATGAACTGATTGAAGCAGCCGATCAAGCCCTTTATCAAGCAAAAAGATCCGGAAAAAATACGGTGGTCACATTTAAGGAGTTCGTTTGCATTGATTGAACTGACAATTATCATCGCTGCTTTGGTATTCATTTTTACAGCTGTATTGACTAGCAGGCCGATGTACACCTTTTCGATGGAAAATTACTCTAAGCGGGTCACAACCCAATATGGCTTCAGAGTTGCTGATTTGCATTACTCTTATGACCAGATGATCTATTTCATCTCCCTTCCCACAACTCTTCCATATATTAAAGAGGCTGTGAAAGAGGAGTTGATCATTGAGCAGGATTACTCATCCTTTTTATATCCTGAGCTAAAGGGAATAAAAATTACTTTGGAGCATGATGGAGAAAAACTATATCTTGCATATTTGCCAATCGGTAATTTCCGTCTTCCCCATCTGGATAAACTACAGCAGGAAGGAAAAATCGATGAGGCAGCTTATTTAAAAATCAGTACCACAAAGCTGCTCCATCCTGACACCCTGCAGGAGGTCCGGGACGAAGTATTCAAGCAGCTGCAGGTAGGCCGTTACTGATGGGATCATAGACAAAATTCAATTGGAGAAAAAACGAAAGAGCCGGTTTTTTATAAATTGCCGGCTCTTTCCATTTCCTTTGAATTTTTGACTAAGCTTACCTAGTTACTATTAACTACGCTTGAAAGTAATTTTTTCACTCAAAGGCTCTTTTAAAGCCTAATGTTGTTATTGCACCTGTTGATTGTAGTGGAAGGCGCGAAGACTCCTCCGAAAATGCTACCGCATTTCCATCGTGCGTGGGCAGGTTCGAGGAAGCTAATCAATGTCCTGCGGGCGCAGCTGGTCAGGTGAGACCCCGCAGGAGCAACGCGACGAGGAGGCTCAGCGCCAGCAAAGGAGAATTTGGTCTTTGAAAAAGCTGGCACTTGAGCTTTTTCATAATTCTTCCCCCGCGGAAAGCGAAGCGCCTGGAATGAAAATCAACAGCATTGTTTAACATAGCCTACCCAAAATAAAATACGCATACACTTCCTTCCATGCATAACTACTTACAATAAACTGCAAAGTTTGTCCGGTTCTAAATTGGGTATAAATGAATAGACACAATTTCTAAGGAGGCCAAAACCATGAATGACGAACAAACAAAAGGTGCTTTTGATCAGGTAAAAGGTGAAACCAAGAAACAATTTGGCAAAATGACAGACAATGAATCCATGGAAGCGGAAGGCCGTCTTGATAAAGGAAAAGGCAAATTAAAAGAATCCGCGGGGGACTTAAAAGAAAACGTATCTCGTGCCTTTAACGATTCTTCTAGAGATTAATATCCATAAACATGAAAAAGCCTTCGCAACTAGCGAAGGCTTTTTCATGTTCTAATCTACATTGTGCTTATTTTTGCCCCTTACAAACCGGTATGCAAGATACGCAATATATAACGGTGTGGCAATATAAATAAGGTATGGGAATTGTCCATATGTCCCTTTCCAGATGACGAAAAGCAAAGAACCGAGAAAAATGGTTACAATGGTTCCGTATTTTGGAAGCGGGACTTCTTTAAAGCTAGGGATCCTCACCCTGCTGACCATCAGGAAGCTCAGGGCTGTAAAAACAACTGTTGTCACGATATTCGGGATCATGTGACCAAATAACGTTAGGATGGCCATGATTCCCCCTGCAGCAGTTATCGGGACCCCAATAAAGTAATTAAGGGATGATTTATCGGTGCTGATATTGAACCTCGCCAGGCGATAAGCACCGAATAGCGGGAAGAGTCCTGCTACCATCAGCCCCCACAAACCAAACTGGTAGAAGTATGTATAATACACAAGGAAAGACGGTGCGACTCCGAAAGTAACAATATCCGCAAGTGAGTCAAGCTCCTTGCCAAGCTGGCTATCCGCCTTAAGCATCCTCGCAAGTCTTCCATCCATGCTATCAAGCATCATTCCAATCAATATTAGAATGGCCGCATTGTTAAATTGACCATTAGCCGCAAATCCAATCGATAGAAAACCGCAATACAGATTCCCCAGTGTGAACATATTGGGTATCATCTTTGTAAACCGCATCAGTTGTCATCACTCTCCGAACTTATTTTAAAGCTGCCCATGCCTATTATTACCCCTGCAGCCTAGTAAACATGTTTATTTTATCATTATATCGCCGAAAATATAGTATAACTATATCATTAATTCTCATCCTGAGTAGAATATAATCATAAAATTTCATAAAAGATTTGAGGGAGAAGTCCTGGAGGAAATTTGCAAAAAAAATGCTTTAAAAATTTTTCTTCTAATTGTATACTTATCTGGGGTTGGTGAATTATGATCAACAAATATTTGCGTAGAATAAAATTTCTTCTTATTAGATTATTAAGAATTAAGGAAAACGCACACAATGTTTCAATTGGGTTTACTATGGGTTTTTTAATCCATTTCATTCCATCTTTCGGCATGGGGCCCATCCTGTCTACCGTAAGCGCAAAGATGTTCAAAGGTAATGCGGTAGCTGGATTCATTAGCGGTGTGGCACTAATCTGGCTTTTCCCATTTTTATTCTACCTTAACGTTGTTGTCGGTGAGACTGTATATCCGTCAGGAAACTATCATTCTCCAATTGGGATGACAATACATGGCATGGATGCCGGAATGCATTTAGGTGCCGTTTTCTTCATTGGCATGATCATTAATATCATACTCTTCGGTTTGATTGTATATTATGTAGTTTATACCGTTATGAGAAAGTATCGTTTAAGCTTTCTGAATATAGTAAAGAAATGGGATATAAAAAAATAAGGAGTGGGAGTTCTACGATGGTAGTCCCGCTCCTTTTTTCTTCATAAAACTTCAAGAAATTCGATTAATTCCCGGCCCATCCCCTGGTAAAATATAATCCTCCAGTTCTCCAAAATAAACGGACCTTCGACTGGAACAATATTGCGATTACTGAATGCCTCTATGATTGCATCCAAATGTTCCACCTCAAAACAAAAATGGCTACATTCCCCACCACTGTCTGTTTTGGATTTATTCTCGATCAGTTCAATTCTGATGCCGTCCTTTTCCAAAAAACAAATCTCCTCTTCACCAAAATGGAATCTGCCATTTTCTGCAAAACCGAGGATATTCTCATAAAATGTTTTGCAGGCATTTATGTCACTCACTTCAATTCCCACATGATGGAACCTCAATATTCCTGTTCTCCTTTCAGATGGTTTTGTGATTTCCATCCAAATATTCACTTCCTCTGGTATCTGTTAAATAATCAGGTTGATATCCCCAAATTCGTGCCATAAATAGTGCTTTTCAATTGCTGCGGTATATGCCTTAAAGAGTGCTGCTTCATTCACAAATGCTGACAGCATATCCAGATGGCTGGCTTTCGGTTCATGAAATCCAGTTATGATCCCGTCCACAAGCTGCAGTTGATATTCAGATGTTACATATAGATTTGTCCAACCATTCAGCAGTGATGTTGCAGCCGCGGTTTCCAGCGCCCGGACTGCGGTTGTTCCACCAGCGATAATCTTCCCGCCCTCCGCTTTTGCTTTCCATATTTCATCCATTGCTTCCTGGCTTATAGAGTATTCTTCATAAAGTTCTTCCGGCGAATGAGGGTTTTGGTCATCCAGCAAGTAACTAAGTCCGGTGTGGAGTTGAAGGTAGACCAATTTTACCCCTTTTTCCTGAAGCTTCATTAAGATCTCCCAGCTGAACGCCCTGCCTGCTGATGGCATCTCTATTGAACCTGGCTGGCTTGCAAAGACGGTCTGGTAATAATCAAGCTGCCATGGAATTTTTATATATTCATATCTTACTGGATAGCCCACTGTGTAGATGGCATCATAAAATTCCTCACCTTGCAGAGAGAATTGCATAATTACCAATGGGGATTTGAACACTTCCCCTACCACCTTCGCTTCCAATGACTCTGAAATTTTAAAGAAGTCTCCCGGCTTTACATTTGCTTGTGTTGACAGGACTTCCCAAACAGCACCAGTCCTTTTTCTCGCAAGTCGCAATTCTACATCAGTTCCTATCACCTTTCCGCTACGCACCCAATCTGCCTTGAATGCAGCTGGAAGGGTTCTGCTGTTATTCAGTACTAGAACATCCCCAGAGTTTAAGTAGTTTTCCAGTTGGAAAAATATATCATGACTTACATGCCCAGTTTCTCTTTCTAATACCATCATTCGAACCTGATCGCGGCGAAGGCCACGTCTTTCCGGAGGATGGGAAGCATTTAGGTAGTCCGGCAGGAAAAAATCATGTGAATCCCTCGTTCTTTTTGTCTGCATTACAAACCCTCCCGCTCAAATCCCTGCGCTTCAAACCGCTGCCCCTTGATCCCTTTTGAGTCATTTGAAGCAAGGTAGAGAAAAATATCAACGACTTCATCAGGCTGTGCTAATTCATAATCGCACCCTGGAACTGCAAGTGCATGCATCTCGGTATCCATTTCTCCCGGGTCAACCATGTTTATTCTGATGTTTGTGGATTTTAGTTCATCTGCCCACGTCTGTGTCATACCCTCTACGGCAAACTTTGAAATTCCATATGCTCCCCAGCCTGCATACCCAACATGACCTGCTTCTGATGTGACATTTATAATTGTACCGTCATTATTCGCCAGCATGGAAGGCAGGACCCTTCGAGTTACCAGAAAGGGGCTGATGCTGTTAACTTTTAGCACTTCAGTAAAATCCTCCTCAGGAAAATCAAGTAAAAGGGGGATTGGACTTGGCCCAAGAATGGAAGCGTTATTGATCAGCACATCAATCTTTCCAAATGTCTCAAGTGCAAGCGCTACAAATCTTTCTGCTTCCCTCGGAACCGAAACATCAGCCGTAACGGCAAGTACCTCGGCTCCATAAGCCTCCGCTACCTTCCTGACCTTGTTCAACTCTCCTGTCCTTCGAGCACAGACTGCCAGTTTCGCGCCCTCCTTAGCAAACCTTAACGTCAATGCTCTTCCGAGTCCCTGTGTGACACCTGTAATCATCACTACTTTGTTTTTTACCATCTTCAAGTTCCTCCTTGTTTTTCCTTCTTGTCTTTATCATAAGATTTCTAAGAAAAGGAGTCCTCGTAGAGAAGCTTGAAGTTTACTGCGACTTTTGTCTGAACTTTCAAAAGTGTACAGTAATTATTCGTGTTTCTTTAACAAAAAAAGGGTGCACAATGGCAGGCCTTAATATATAGTCGCAGTTGAGACTTTCGCTTGTTTAGCTACATCTTTAAAGAATAACTCATTAACAAACAAAACTTTACGTAAATGTTTACGTTCCCGTATTGATTCCAATATGGTTCCAATACAATTTCAGATACTAATTCCTGCCTGTGGACCATGCCCTTAATTGCTCTCGCTTATTTTTGCAGGTATTCAGAGTTATTTGTTGAATTAATTATCATCATGGAATTAATAGGTGGTTATTATGAAAATCGGGTTATTAAGACATTTTAAAGTGACATTAGGTTATCCAGGCAAGTTTGTGACTTCAAAGGAGCTTCTTACATGGCAAGAAGAGTATAATCAATCAAGCATCGAGGAAGCAGACATTGATCATCAAGGTCAAAAGTGGAGTAAGTGTTACTCAAGTGATTTACCAAGAGCTAAAACTACCGCTTACAAAGCGTTTGATGGAGACATTATTTTTTTAGAGGAACTGAGGGAAATCTCGTTATATCCAGTCATCTCCTCCGGCATGCGTCTCCCGCTTTGGCTTCATGTTTTCTTAATAAGAATAGCTTGGTTATTCGGACACAATTCCCAGAAGGAAAGTAAAAATGAAGTCCTTAAAAGGATTAACAGGGTTCTCGATCAGGCAATTGCCCACGGGGAAGATGTACTGATCGTTGGACACGGCGGGATCATGATGTTTTTGAGGAAGGAAATGTTAAAAAGAGGGTTTAAAGGCCCAAAGTTTAACAGGCCTGAAAACGCCATCGTTTATATTTATGAAAACAAGACGCTCTGATCAGGCGTCTTTTTTATTTTTTGCTTATGAATGAAGTCGAACCTTATTGGAAAAAGTAACGACGAGCCAGTCATTAGAGGAGGTATGGATTTGGAGAACACACACGAGTTTGTGGAAAAACTGCATGATAAGCAACGGAAAGATGAACAGAATAGAAAGCGCCAGGGAAAAGACAACCCTAGTGACAAACTTCCAAACAAACAACATTAATGTGTATAGTAATACCTAAAAATAGACCGCCATTAGGCGGTCTATTCAAGTTTAATGCTATCTTTTCCGACGGTTTCTGATACTGCCCCTGAGTCCCATTCGGTCTTCCGATGAACTGGAATTTGTCCTGCTTCTGCGATCCCTTCGAGGCTGTTCTTCTATATTGTTCTTTGTCCGGTCATTCCGTGAAGGTTTTCCAGCCTGGGCGCCTCTTCTCTCATCGAGACGATTTGCTCTGGTTCCCCGTTCTTCTGGATTCCGTCTTTGTTCACGCCTTGATGAGGGCTGCTCCCTGTCAACGCGGCGTTGGCCTTCTGACCTTGACGGACGATTTCCATTTCGCGTGGTAGGCTTATCTGTGATTTTTTCACCACGATGATCTCTTTCTGGTTTGCCGTCATCCCTTCGCCTTGAGATGGTGCGCTTCCCTTTATAATCACCTGTTCTATGTCTTTTCGAGACTGGCTTACCTTCTGTACTGGTTTCATCTCTTTTGGCGTTCCCTAAATTTTTCTTTTCAATCCTAATGTTGAGTTCTGATTCAATCTGGTCTAATAACGGTCGATCTTTGGCTGAATAAAAGGTTACCGCGAGTCCTTCATTGCCTGCTCTGCCCGTACGTCCAATACGGTGGATATAACTTTCAGTATCCAAAGGGATGTCATAGTTAAAAACATGGGTGACTCCTTCTACATCCAATCCCCTTGCGGCAACATCAGTTGCGATAAGATACTGGATTTTCGCTTCGCGGAACTTCTTCATTACCTGTTCCCTTTTCGCCTGGGAAATGTCACCGTGCAGCTCGTCACAATTGAAATGGTTCGCTTTCAATATATCATTCAGCTTGCTGACCCTTCTTTTCGTCCGGCAAAAAATCACCGCGAGAAAAGGCTGATAGGATCGGAGGGATTCAATCAAATCACCTTGCTTGGACCGGTCTGTGGAACTGATCGCAATTTGTTTGATGTTTTCCAGCGGAGCCTGGGTTTTCTCTACCTGGATATATTCTGGCTTGTACATATGCTGTTTAGCGAGCCTTTTGATTTCATCCGGCATCGTAGCAGAAAACAGCAATGTTTGCCTGGTTTTTGGCGTCTGCTTGATGATTTCTTCAACTTCGTTCAAAAAACCGATATGAAGCATTTGATCCGCTTCATCAAGTACAAGAAACGAAGCTTTGGAAAAGTCGACCGTCTTCCTGCGGATATGGTCAAGCAATCTCCCAGGAGTACCAATGACAATATGGATGTTTTTTTTGAGTTTCTTCAGTTGTGATTCGACATCCTGTCCGCCATAAACAGCAAGAACATTTATTCCTTCAATGTCTTCGGTCAGTTTTTTGATTTCATGGGTGATTTGTAATGCCAGCTCTCTCGTCGGTGTTACAATCAATGCCTGTATATTCGGATTCTGAATATCAATTCTTTCTATTATTGGCAGCACAAAAGCGAAAGTCTTACCAGTACCAGTCTGGGACTGGGCAATCACATCCTTGCCATCGAGCAATAATGGTATTGCTTTCTCCTGAATGGAAGTTGGCTTCGATATTCCATGCTGGTTTAGTGTTTCTGCAAGTGATTCTGATATTCCTAAAGATTTAAATTGATTCAAATTCAATCCCTGCTTTCTTTAATAGGCCGGGTGAACCCAACCATCCTTCTCATTATTGCTGTTTATGTGTATAAATATCAAGGTTATGTTGCAAATCATTTTTCAATATCAACTGACTAGTCAAGGTTCATTTATTGGGTAAAATAATAATATGTGGATTTTAGGTATTGCCTGTGGTACGATTTATTAATTGAAGAATAGGAAGTGATTATAAGTGATTAAAATTGAGCTGCCAGCTCCAGACGTAGTCATTACACGAAGCAAACAATTAGGAGAAAAGGTTGAAGCGGTTATCAGCAGTGAATATGGCTTTACTGATTACCACCGGATCCCAAGGGATAAAGGCGGAATCATCATGTTCTTCGACGCTGACGATGAATTAATGTTTGTCGGAAAAGCACGTAAGCTTAGACCACGCGTAAAAAAACATTTCGAAGATAATGTTTCCCCTATCAAAAACCATCGACATGAAGTAAACAAGATTGCTGTCATTACTGTGGTTGATCCGATCGACAGGGAAATTTACGAAACATATGCAATCAACGTCCTAAAAGCTAAGTACAATATCGATAAGGTATTTTATAAATAAGAAGAGCCTGCCTGCAGGCTCTTCTTATTATTTGGCTATTTTCGTAACGATTCTTGTTAACGTGTTAATAAGCCGTTTTGCAGCTCGAAATTAAGTGTACAGGCTCTTTTCTCTTAATTAGCTTTAATTTTTTCAACCAATTTTGTAGCCAAAACAACAAAGTTTATGAAAAGAGCTTATTACTTAAACCAGCCTTTTTCCTTTGACTGTGTTATGGCTTCTATCCTGTTTGTAACCTGGAGCTTATCCAGGATCGTGGAAATGTAGTTTCTGACCGTTCCTGCTGTAATGCTGAGCTGTCCGGCAATTTCCTTCGTGTTTTTGCCATCGGCAACAAGTTCTAGGACCTCCATCTCGCGCTCTGTAAGCGGATTTTCCTCGCTGTACACATCGTCCATGAGTTCAGGAGCATATACTCGTCTTCCTCCTATCACACTCCTGATTGTGCCTGCTAATTCCTCTGATGGGCTATCCTTCAGTAAATACGCGCTGACACCTGCTTTCAATGCACGCTGAAAATATCCTGAACGGGCAAATGTGGTTAAAATGATCACTTTGCAGCCCAGTCCTTTCAATTCTTCCGCTGCTTCGAGCCCGGTTTTTCCTGGCATCTCAATGTCCATCACACAAACATCTGGCTTCAGCTCCTTTGCAAGAGCGACTGCCTCTTCCCCGTTGCTGGCTTTGCCAACGACTTCCATATCATCTTCAAGACTCAAAAGAGAACCCAGTGCCCCCAATAGCATGCGCTGGTCCTCGGCAATGACAATACGTATCATAACTGGCCCTCCCTGTCGGTTTGCTTTAATACTTTTGGTATTTTAATCATAAGGGTCGTACCGTTTATAGATAAAATATCAAGTGTGCCATTCACGAATTCCAGTCGCTCCCTCATGCCCTGAAGACCGCTGCCCTTGTAGAGATCTTCTTCCGTAATATTGCCTACACCATTATCGCTTACTTCAGCTACAAGTTCACTTTCATTATGCTGGATGGAAACGCTGCATTCTGTTGCTGAACTATGTTTGACAACATTTGTAACTGCTTCCTTGAGGCACATGCTAAGTATATTTTCTGACAGCAAGGATACATTGGTGAGGTTGAAATCCTCTTCATTCCCGACAAACTTGATTTCCGCTGCTTTTAAAATCTGCTTGATGTGGATCAGCTCATCCCTGACTCGGATTCCCCTCATCTCTGCCACCATTTTTCTTACTTCATTCAAAGCAGTCCTTGCTGTCTGTTGGACATCCTTTAATTCTTCTTTTGCCAATTCGGCGTCTTTATTGATCAATTTACGTGCCAGGTCACTTTTTAAGCCAATGAGTGATAATTTTTGGCCAAGAGTATCATGCAAATCGCGGGCGATCCTCTGCCTCTCCTCGAGCTTCACAAGTTCCGAAATCCGCTTATTCGCATCTTCGAGTTTTTCTTCCAGTTCACCACGTTCATTTTTGTTATGGATGCTGAACGGAAGCAGGATCACACTGATCCACACAATCACAATGATGGGAAGCTGTTTTATGAAAAACTCGTCCTTAAGAACGATTTCATAGTTTATGACAATCGAAGTCCCCACAAGATGGATGAAATATAAAACAAGAAAAGGGATACGGTCTTTTATATTCCCGATAAAATAGGCTATGAAAAAAGCGAAGTATACATAACTGAACAAACTTGCCGATGCGATGGAAATACCGATCAGAATAGAAGTCCAGATGTATACTGTCCATCCCCTTGAGACAAAGGCCAGCCAGTATACGAGGAAAAACAGAAGTGTCAGGATGATTCCTGCCGCTTTCCCGCCTATAGTAGGCATCTGCCATATGAAGTAAAAAGGAAGGATCCCGAGAATTGTCCATATGTACGGTGAGATGCCAGTACTTCTGAGTGAATTGAAAAATCTTTTGAACATATAAAAACCTCTGCTTTATGATTGCTGATTCTATTCTAACATAATGGAAATGGATATAATTACAAAAAATTACTCCCCTAACCCCAGATGTTGGTATACATCCAGAATAAGGAGAGCAATCATTAGAGCTCCGGTTTCGTTTGAGCCGTCAATTTATTGGTTCGCTGCATTGCTTTCAATTCCCTGAAACTAATGAATTGCTTTTTCCTTTCGTCCCAAAGACGGAAGCGCAAAGAAGTCAAACTGGTTGAAAGAGTTATGGTTGGCACATTTTGCAGAGGCTTCGTATTATTATGAACTTCCTCCAGCTTATAGTTTGGAACTCTCGGGCTTAAGTGATGAACGTGGTGGTAACCGATGTTCCCAGTAATCCACTGCAGCAGTTTTGGCAACTTGTAATACGAGCTTCCTTCGACAGCAGCTTTTACATATTCCCAGTCTTTATCCTCTTCAAAATAAGAATCTTCGAACGTGTGCTGGACATAGAACAGCCAGATGCCAAACATTCCGGCGATGAAGAAAATCGGGCCTTCTACCATGAAGAATGCTTTCCAGCCAATCATCCATATCAGAAGACCTGAGATCCCAAAAATCAATACATTGGTCAAATAAGTGTTAAGGCGTTCCTTCGTTCTGGCACCTTTGCGGTTGAAACGGTTCTTGAGCAGAACGACGTAAATCGGTCCCAAGACAAACATCACGAGTGGATTGCGGTACAGTCTGTAGGCAAGCTTCTGCCACATAGGAGCAGCCATATATTCATCGACTGTAAGGACCCAGATGTCGCCGGTTCCGCGTTTGTCCAGATTGCTGCTGGTTGCGTGGTGGACAGAATGATCATGTCCCCATTGGCTATAAGGGAACATTGTCAGGACCCCGGTTAAGGTTCCCACCACTTTGTTTGCGGTGCGGTTTTTGAAAAACGAATGATGCGTGCAGTCATGGAAAATAATGAAGATCCTGACCATGAAACCAGCTGCAACAGCAGCAAGTACAAGTGTCAATCCATAGGAAATCGACAAGCTTTGATAGGCAAGGTACCATAATGCCAAAAATGGAATGACGGTGTTGACTATTTGGATGATACTCATTTTCGTGTTTGAATTTTCATAAGGGGCTACCTGTTTTCTAAGTTCTTTTGCGTTGTGATTTGCCATCTTGTTTAATAATTCCCCTTTCGGTTTTCTTAGTTACTCAAATTATAAATAAGGGAAATGATTTTGTGCAGTAGCAGGTGTCATATATTACACATGATAAATGTCATGTTTCCATGAATTTTCCCTATAAATGGTTGATACAACAAGGGTTTGAACAATTGTTACCTGGTCTTAATATTTACTGATATTTTTTTATGTATCATTAAAAATTGAATGGATCGAATTTGCTATTGATTTCTAATCGAATATTCCACCATCCAGTCAAGACTTTTTCTATCATTTCCCGTGCTACCAATGACTTGTGCCAATGTTGGCGGATATGGATTTTGCCTTTTGTGCTTAAACAGGTTCTCAAAAGTAAGATTGAATTCCAGGGAAACACAATGTGACATCCAAATTAAAATAGTCTCGCTGTTCACTGTTACCACAGGATATAAGCGTTCAATCAACGCCAAAATTTTTAATGTCTCTTCTTTCGTCATATTTCTCTCCACCATTCCTGAGTATCACAGTAAATCATTTTTTCCATGCTGGCCGTAAAGATACATAGTAACTTGCCCTTTATCAATGTAGAATGAGATAAAAGATGACTTGGCGGGTGAAGAGATGAAGCATGCAATCATTACAGGATCCTCGAGCGGATTTGGAAAATTGAGCGCAATTGAACTGGCCAAATCAGGCTATCACGTAATTGCCACCATGAGGAACCTTAAAAAGCAGGATCGTTTGGTGGAGCTTGCAGCTGCTGAAAAAGTGAGAGATCATATTCATGTTTTTCAAATGGATGTGACAAACAAAGAATCTATTGAAGAATTAAAGATGTACGTGCAGTCATTGAATTCAGTAGATGTCCTGGTCAATAATGCCGGCTATGCACAGGGAGGCTTTGCGGAAGAACTAGAGGTGGATACATATCGAAAGCAATTTGAAACGAATGTTTTTGGAGTGATCGCTGTCACTCAGGCCGTCCTTCCTTTCATGCGTCAGCAAAGGTATGGAAAAATCATAAATATGAGCAGCATCAGCGGAAGGTTTGGATTCCCGGGCCTGTCTGCCTATTCAGCATCGAAACACGCTCTGGAAGGGTACAGTGAAAGCTTAAGGCTGGAGGTAAAGCCTTTCGGAATTGATGTGGCCCTGATTGAACCAGGTTCCTACAAAACAGATATATGGAAAAGCATTGAAAAAGTATCTATAAGCGACCAATCACCATATGAATCGTCTATGGAAGCGATTATGAATGAATTGAAAAATGCTGAGTCCGGTTATGGGAATCCTCAGGATGTTGCCAGGCTTGTTGCAGGGATTGCATCCGCAAACTCCCCGAAATTGAGATATCCCATTGGTAAAGGCATCAAGAATACCTTACTATTAAAAAATCTTCTTCCGTGGAAAACAATTGAAAAAATCGTAATGAAAAAATTGAAACTATAAAACAAACGCGTGACAGAGTCTTCTCACTGGAGCAAACAAAACCTCTATTGCTTTAGACCAGTACAAAAAAGGTGCTCGATCAAGATCGGGCACCTTTTTTGTCTAGTTAGACATTGCTTTTTTGTTGAAAAAATGATTTATCGGGTTAAGCAGCATGGCACCTATTCCCTGAATGATGGTTTTTACGATGACTTGGCCTAAAATCGCAGCAGGGACGGCTTCCCATGGAAGGAAGTTTGCTCCCAACGGACTCAACCCCAGCACGACGAATATGATCGAATCCAGAAGTCCGCCGACCAATCCGCTGTAGAAGATTCTCCAGCTCATTGGCAGTTTCAGTCTTGTATAAATTTCAGTGTCGGTCGTTTCAGCAACAGCAAAACTCAAAGCCGATGCGAATACAATCCATAGCGTGTCACCAAGAATAGAAGAAACAATTGCGGATAATACAAGAGCCAGAGCAATGAACATGTATGTTTTCGTCCGGCCATGCTTATTTTGGACAAGGTCACGAAAAATGAATGTGGCTCCTATCAATAAAGTCCCCATCGGCACAATGAACATACCAAACTGAAGTGGTGCAAGTGCAGCTGTTATCACGTTGGCCGTTACAATTGAAATCAAATATAGAAAGATTCTCATAGTGATACCCCCCTGTTTTTTTAAACCCCTCTTTTATTTCCCCAAATATACACATGAAGCTGCGGAAGAACTCTTACATTCTTCATTTCGTTATCAATCATCACTTTTTCAACCAGCGATTCATACTTATCAACCAAGGAAACCATGAGCTTCTGACGGTTTTCGGTAACAATATCGTCATTCCCAACCTGTAGAAAAAAAGTCAGTGCAGGATATCGTTTATGGACCATTTTGGCGTATTCATAATCACTATCATCAAAAATAACAATCTTCAGGCTTCCATTCTGTATTGCGCCTGCTTCAGCCAATCGATCGACAATTTTATCCAGGACTTGAAAATCAGTTTCCATCCCTGAACTAGGCGGTTTTGGCGACAGGGTCAGCGCATGAATATCCAGGAACCAATCCTGCCACTTGCTACCCTGGGTTTCCAGGCATATCTTGATATTTTTTTCCTTAAGCAAATGAACAAGACTCGACATGTTTTTCAGTAATGCTGGATTACCTCCTGAAATCGTAATATATGAAAACCCCACTCCTCCTAATGATGTCAGCTCATTCCAAATTTCCGTTGCATCCATTTGCCTGATTAAATCTTTTCCGGACCCATCCCATGTAAATGCTGAATCACACCAGGCACATGAATAGTCACACCCTGCGGTACGAACAAACATTGTCTTTTGGCCAACAACCATTCCCTCACCCTGGATGGTCGGCCCGAAAATTTCCATTACGGGAATCTTACTCAATCTCCATCCACTCCCGTCTTGCTTCTGCATAGCTTGTAGAAGTTTCATAGAGTCTGACGAATTCAACTCTTACTCCGTCATATAAGTGTTTTCTGTTTGCAACGGCTTCAGCCATATGTTCATAAATCCAGACAACCATATTTTCAGCCGTCGTATTCATCGGTGGCAACGTTTCATTCAAATATCTGTGGTCAAGGTATATCTCTATTTCTGACTTCCAAATATCCTTTATATCTCCGAAATCAATCATAAGGCCACGGGCATCAACAAAACCACTCAGACCGAAAATGACTCTATACGTATGTCCGTGCAGATTTTTGCATTTCCCTTCATATTCATGAAGATGATGGGCGGCATCAAAGGTGAATTCCTTGCTGACAAGGACACGTTTTGAGTGATATTTTAACTGCTCTCTCTTAATATCTTCATCTATTTTTTGAAGCTGGTCGACAATACGGAAATCGTACATCATGACTCAGCTCCTTCCAGGAACTCGTCAAGACCTTTTTTGCGTAACTTGCAGGCTGGGCAAATGCCACAACCGTCCGCTATGATGCCGTTATAGCATGTCAATGTCTTCGTCCTCACAAATTCTAAGGCATCTAGCTCATCGGCCAGCTTCCAGGTTTCTGCTTTATTCAGCCACATAAGAGGGGTATGGATGACAAAGTTTTCGTCCATTGAAAGATTAAGAGTAACGTTCAAGGATTTTATGAAAACATCCCGGCAATCAGGGTAGCCGCTGAAGTCCGTTTCACAAACACCGGTTACGATGTGTTTTGCGTTGACTTGTCTCGCCAGAACTCCAGCAAATGATAAAAACAATAAGTTCCTTCCTGGAACAAACGTGGATGGCAACTCCCCGTCCTCTCCATCTTTCACTTCAATTTCGTTCCGGGTCAATGCGTTTGGTGCTAATTGGTTCAGCAGGCCCATATCGAGGATATGATGCTTGATTCCAAGCTCAGCTGCAATGTCCTTTGCACAGTCGATTTCTGTCCTGTGACGCTGGTTGTAATCAAATGTTACTGCTTCAACTTCTTTAAATTCCTTTAGAGCCCAAAACAGGCATGTTGTACTATCCTGCCCGCCACTGAAAACGACAACAGCTTTCTCGTTTTTCATGAAAAATTCTCCTTTACAACGAAAAAACAGTACCACTAAGACAGCAGTACTGTTTTCCCTTAGTTTTTTTGAGAGGGTAGCTAGAACCTCTTCCGTAAAGACGGAATATGTAATTTTGACTTATTCATTTTATCACACATTTTATAAAAGGAAAGCTTAATTTATTCCATCATTTTTTCGTTTTTACCAGGTGCTCTTGCCGGAATCGGAGAGCTGACCACTTTTGATCGATGGAAACATTGCTGACTGCTCTATAGTTAGATCGTTCACTTACGAGCGCAAAAAGTGAGTCACGGTTGATATCAGTTTGAACTTTCGAACTCTTCTTCGGGAAGGCAATCCAGAAAACTGCATCTTCCTTCAAAGCTTCCAATGCTTTTGGCAACCAGCTTCTTATTTCATCACTATTGTTCACAAATAATAGTAAGAACTCATTTTTATCATTCTGCTGTTCCCCTTCCACCCCTAAGCGGAATCCATCAGGTGCATTCAATACTAATGCATTGCCTTCTTTAAATCGCAGTTTTTTAACTATTTCATCCATAAAGAACATCCTTTCAGTTTCAACTGATCATTGCCTTAATGATAATTTTTTATAGTGTTAAGAACAATCGACTTGGCATCATTCTAATTGTTAGCACCTCCTCTCCGTACATGAATACAGTGAATGTAGAGGTGATGAATCTTGCCGGAGTGGATTGTGATTTTTTACCCATTAAATTTTTTATCTGCATATGTTCTATATATTTATTTGTACAATCGAAGAACGCGTATTGATTTTCACCTGGCCAGGAATATTACAATGGGGGCACCCGCCGGATTAGCGCTGGGAACAGGGCTGATTTTTATCAATTTATATCCGTCACTCTTCCTTGAGGCCGCTTTGCTTTCGGTGATTATTGGAGGTTTATCAGGGATTCTGTTTGGCAATCTATTTAACTACAAAACAATATTGACCGGATATCTAATCGGTGTGATCATGGGAATCATGGCGCCAATGGCAGGTATTGCCGCTTCTGAAGAGATTTTGTTCCTTCTCATGATTGAGATCGTCATCATCAGCTGTTTTTGCCTGGCAGCCTTCAGGATTTACAAAGCTTAAATTCCAGGTTTTCGAAAAGCTTGTTCTTTAATAACGATGGATTCTGAACAGCTTTTCTATTTACTCCTTTAATAAGGCTGAGAATTAGCAATCAACAGCAGCCAATTTCTTGGCTGCTGTTTCATTTAATAGAAAAACCGTCAAACAATCTGCCACCATATTCCTCTAAAACTTCCTCCGCCAATTTTATGACCGTTTGCTTGGTTCCCGTTTTGTAATAGGCTTCGAACGCTCCAATAAATCTACCAGCAAATTCAGGATCAAATCTCGTTAATTCCCTCACGACCCATTTTGATTTGCCAATCCATCGTTTGTTGGTCCTTAAAACAAATTCATGAAGCTGGTCAGCCAATTCATTGGCAATGAAGATTTCCTCCGCCTTATTATTTGATCCGATGAAATCATCCAGAGTATCAGTGATGAAATATCTTTTGAACTCGATCTCTTTTTGCGTCCATTCAGCAGGACCTTCTTCAATGATACTTTTCGCTTCATCCATTATATCTGCCAGGAAATCACTATTCCTGATGACCACCCCCTCAGCAACCATTCTTGGCAAACTGGGTCTCGCTCTGCCAACATCGCTTTTGAAAAACTGTCTGCAAGTATGTAGATTGTGGACAAATACTTCAACCGGCCATCCACAAAATATCAGTGACTCTCTATAAGCAGAGGGAATGTCTTTCTTAAAGACCACTATATCCAAATCGGAGGTTTCAGTTGCTTCCCCCCTGATTACACTCCCTGCCAGAAGCGCTGCGTCACAATCAGGAAAACGTTCCTCAACAAACATCTTCGCTGCAGCAACCGGAGAAGGTTCCTTTTTCCCTTTGATAACAATCCCCCCCTCGTAAAATAAAGTATAACGGTATTATATCTAAAATTCGGAATTCGTCGACACTTTTATGAATGTTTTAACTAGTTAACCCAGTGGTATCCTACAATATATTAATAGTGGGATCAGGAGGATTTTAATTATGGCTATTTCATTAACAAAATGGATGCTGCCTGCTGGATTAGCAGTTATCCTGATTTCAGGATGCAGCAATGATGATGCAAAACAGGGAGCGAAACAATTAGAAGAAGAAACAAAAAATGCCACGGAAGCAACCGAGGAAAAGTCAAAAGAAGTCGTAGAAAAAGTAAAAGAAGCAACACCTGGCATCATCCAGAACATGAAGGATACCTACAAGGAAAGTGAACAGGAAGTGAAGGATAACACCCTGCAACCCGGTGATACGGCCACTGTCCAAAAAGATGCCTATTTAGCCCTTTCTGAAGAAGCTTATGATGAACTTTATAATTTGATTGAAATGAATGATGCAGAAGGAGTGGACAAGATCGTAAAAGAAGAAGATGTCAAGGAAATCCAGCAAGGCAGTGAAGCAGAAATCATGGAGAGAGAAATCAGGAGAATCAAGGTAAAAATGAAGGATTCAGGTGAAGAGGGTTATCTGCCGACAAATTTGCTTGAACCAGTAAAATAATAAATTTAAGACCCTGGATATTTCAGGGTCTTAATTTTTTCATTGTTATTTTCCTAAAAATGTATCAGGCATGACAACAGCCACTACTTCTCCTCTTGCGCAAAGTGTTTCCCCAGCATATACTTCGGTTTCAACACGATATTTCTTAGGGTGGATCTCATGAACAGTTCCAATTGCTTTCAGTTCAATCCCATGGGGAGTCGGCTTAAGGAAATCCACATGCAGTGAAGCCGTTACAAACCTTGGAGGTTCTGCCCCATCTCCTGGTTCGTGTCCGTTTTTCCGATGTAAATAAAGCGCGGCTGAACCTGTTCCATGGCAATCCACTAGTGAACCTACTAACCCGCCATATACGAAACCTGGCAATGCCGTATGTTCTTTTTTAGGTTTGTACAATGTGATTGTTTGTTCATCACTCCAACCTGTCCTGAAGTGATGGCCATGTTCGTTCATCCTTCCGCAGCCATAACACCATGCGAAATCCTCTGGGTATTCATCCTGAATCGCGTTCATCAGTTTGTCTTCCAATTTGCTTCCTCCTTCTCAATCCCTAGTCAGTTATACTTTCTCTATTTAATGTAAAATCCCTTTAAAAATTAAGGATTCAGCCAAAAGCAATCATTTTGCCAAACACTTGGTTTAAGGGTTCAACCTGTACACTAAAATTCTCTCGTTTGGGTTCGGATCAGGCAATTTATATTCCTCTACAAGTTCAAATGGTGTTTGCGATTCCAAATAAAAAATATAATCTTCTGATGGAAAATATAGAATCAAATCCATTTCCCTTGGTTTACTTTCAAATGAAAACAAGATATTATTGACCACCTTCATCATGATCTGCACGGTAAAGGGATTAAAGAAATAAAATTTATTTTCATCCGGTCGTATTTCATACTCCTCTGCCAGAATGCAGTGAAAATGGATGGAGTCCGCTCTGTTCCGATGTTTCTTCAGATAGTCTTGTTTATTTTCAAGCGCTTCGAAATAGAAGATTTCATTCATTTCGATTCCAGTGACATTTGTATTGAAATGATGATTTAGATAAAAATTCAAACGTCCCTTTCCACAGCCAAAGTCGACTAACCTATCATTACGGCTCAAAACATACTCCTGAAAAAATAATTCAAGCGCCCTGTATGGTGTTGGCTCATACCTGTGGTAATGCAAGGATGGCATGAACCCTTTCTGCTGACCGGCTGTTTTAACATTCAGCATTCTATCAAACTGCTGCTCATTCATATGCTTGTTCTCCTATCTACTTGGCAATGCACATTCATTAAGGATGTTTTCACTTTGATTGTTGTTTTTCGAACACCACATTTTTCAGCAATCATATTACAACTCTTTCATTTCCCTGACTCTTTAGGTAAAATTACCATATTGTGCAATCATATTCAGATACATACAGTTTAACTTAAAGAACATGAATCAACATTATTTTTCTTCATATATAGCTGGAGGCAACGAATGTATAAAAAAAGAATCAGTAAATCGAGCAGTGGTTGTCGGGAATGGCATTGCAGGCAAACTGACTGCCAGAGTTCTATCGGAGTTTTTTGACGAAGTCATTGTAATCAAAAAAGATAAGGACTGTGAGGATTCATCCATCATCAAGCGATTTTGAGTATCGCAGAAAAGATTCTCTGTCAGCAGGAACTTCTTCCGAACCATAACCGATCAGAGTTACGAGCATTTGATTTCCCTCCAATGACGAAATCGTCCCTCCGCGGTTTTGTAACGGCTTATTGGTTGTTGGTGATGCCTTTTGCCGTGTAGATCCAGTCTTCGCTCAGGGAATGAGCCTCGCTGCAATGGAGGCTATAGCATTACGGGGATTATTATCTAAACGCCTTTCAAAAAAAGACCTAACAAAGAAGTTTCATAGAAAGATAAGCAGGATTAACGATATGCCCTGGCTGATCACCTTAACAGAAGATTTTCGTTTCAGCACAACGAGCGGCCCAAAACCTGCTGGCCTCCGTTTATTGCAATGGTTTGTCAAAAAGGTCTCCCTGGCTTGTTCCCATGATGAAAAAGTTTACGCACAGTTCATCAGGGTGCTGCACCTAACCTCTCATCCTTTCAGCTTGGCAAATCCAAGTCTGCTCGCAAGGATTTTTCGTTCCGCAGGATTTAAACCCAGACAATAGCGATATTCGGGGTTTAATTTTTAAAATTCATTTGTTTTTCACATGAATATTACGGATAACAAATAAAATGAAATAAGAACAATTATTTTTTTAAATATAGCAGGATTTCCCAAGCCCCCAATGTCCATTTGTGTCGCAATCTGTGTTATGCTTTATATTAGAAAGAATTTTGGGCTATCCGACTTTTCTTAGTCACCCCCCCTTTAAGGAAGGAGTGCTAGAAATGGAACAAATAAGTGTTTTCATGGATGACTATCGTAAAGCACCAGAGGGTTATGTTTTGGCGGAAACAATTGATGAATGTCTGTATCTACTTAAGAATTATGATATTGACCATCTTTCCCTGGACCATGACCTGACAAGCAAAATAAGAAACGGTACAATGCTTGTGGAAATTATGATTCAAAAACAGCTGTATGCCAATCGAATCACGATTCATTCCGCAAACTCATATTTCGGAAAGGCCATGTACCGTAATTTAAAGCAAGCTCAATTAGATTGTCTGATGCCCCAGGCAGTAAATATTTATTTACGTCCTATGCCCCTGCATTATTAATGCATATCACTTGATATTACATTCCCATTCCTTAAGTGCAGAATCCCTGACACCTCTTGCTTACAACCAAATCAGCCACTTTTGTTTTTATGCTGGCTCTTTTCTCATTTATTATAGATTCTATTATCCTAGTACTTGGAGATTCCGGGTTATGCTCGAATATGCGGAAATATTCGCGTGTACCCTTGATCGTTTTTTTACTCTCGGTGAAAAAGCACCAAGTGGAACAAAAGTTACCATGTACCCTGCATTTGTTTTGTGCCTCAATCCAAGATCTCTATCCTGAACCCTGATTGAGAGCAATTGCCTGCTGGTGGAGCTTAAACATGAGCTGCAAAAATAACCAAAGAGCAAGGTGTACATATTGCTCTTTGGTTATTTGTTATAAAAATTTGCATTCGCAATTCACTTCATCATATGTTCATTGATACCAAATTGCTTGTCCTTAATATATCTCGAACTCAAGATGTTTTTATTTTATATATGTAGGAAGCTGCATAGGAATAACCATCATGGATTTTGATTGGCACCAATTAAAGCGTATCGAACGACAGGATATAAGCACTTACCGTTGCCGCAATGATAATCAGTATAGCTGCAAACCAAAAACGAAGATCTATTGTTAATAATGTTATAGTTATCGATAGCCACATCAGGCTTATGCTTAATATTTTGTTCTTCAGTGTGATTCCGTTTTTCTCTCGGAAATCCTTAATATACCCGCCCAGCCATTTATTCGCAATCAATTTTTGGTATAGTTTATCAGACGCTTTTACATAACAGGCTGCACCTAACAGAATCAGCGGTGTGGTAGGCAAAAGAGGAACCACGATTCCAATCACTCCCAATACAATAGAGAGCGACCCAATGATGATCAAAATGACTTTTACTGCGATGTTCATCGTTCTTCCTCCTTTCAGTCAGCCGCTACTCGAACTGGCTGACATGAATGCCTGCTTCTATGTAACTGATGATTACCTTCCAGCCTTGTTATGCAAAAAAGCAATTAAATGACTCTTCCATTTCCCTACCCCCAATAACCAATGACAAAATTATCCTCTATCATCCTGTTTAATTCAATACCTATCAAGGCAATAACTAAATAAAAAGCTGCTCCAATTGGAACAGCTTGATTATTTCAGAGTTATAGAATGTCTGGTGTAATACTGGCCGTATCTATAGTAAAACTCCACGTGTGCTTCCTGGCCTTCGATCGTGAAGAAATAAATGGTATTGGTCGGCTCTGCCTTTTTTTCATAGCCAATGCCCTGATCGGCCGCAAATTCTTCCAAAAAGGTTTCCAGCTCTTTTTTCTTTATGGTTGTTGGTGTCTCAGAAACAATCATTTTCTTATCTGTTATAAATTTCTCAATACATGAGATTAATTCTTTTTTACTCATTTTCATTATGTTGAAAAATCATCCCTTTTCGATCGAATTTTATCCAATATATGACAATAAAAAAAGTCAGAAAAGGAGTAATCATATTAATCCTTTTCTGACTTATGTTCTGGTTCAATGCCCATTCATTACAATCAGAAGTAATTCCATTTTATTTTTTCATTTTCAATAATAAAAGTATACATTTAAGTAAGATTAAGAGTTTTAATCATTACCCTAATGAGTATAGTAACATTTTATCTGTCATAATTCAAGGTATTCTTTAATTATGGCTTCAGAATAAATAATGTATAGCTCTTATCCTGATCGAAATTCCAGTCTACAAAATAATCGGTAATCCTTGCATTGAGATATTTCTCATAAGAATCCCGATGTTCATTGATTGCCTTCTTTTCAAGATTCCGCTTTGCGATTTTCAAGGTTTCCGAAAAGCCTAATTGAATGAATTCTTTTTCAAGATTGATGAGAATTCCGTGGCGAACAATGATCAAAGTGCGTTCATTTAACAATTTGCAGTGCGTTTCTTCTGGCGTCTTTTGTATTTCCTTGCTGAGTTCGACCGTCTCATTTTCGACCAGGTCTTTATTTTTAAAGCATCCGAACTTATAAGGGCGTTCATTTTTAAAAATGAACAGGAACATTCCCGACTTTTCTTCCAAATTCCAGTCATAATAAAATTCTTTTATCTCGTCTTTCGTATTCATCTCGATGTATGACTTTATTTGTTCTTCTAGCGTTTCCATCATTAAGTCTCTTGTTTTTTGAACATAGAGACTTTGTTGATTTGAAATAAGTGTGTCTTCCATTGGGGATAGAAAATTGGTGATATAAATGGATACAAATGGACTGGAAATTGTGCAAAAAACATTGCCAGGTCCGCGCCCGAAATTTTCACGCAATAACCGTCCAATATATCCGCTGATTTCTTTTTCTAATTCTGCAAAATCCATAATCTTCCTCACTATGTAATTTACTCCTCTTTGTTTTTTCCCTGTTCAAGGAGCAATAAAACCAGGAATGAAATCGTTTTTAAATTTAGGATTTAACCGTTGTATTATGTATCTTTTAATTGGTATCCATCGTTATATTTATGAATGGTAATGGGAATAGTATTTCTTGAATGAGAGGGGGTCAAAGCTTGGAAACCATTCATAATCCCATAAAAATGTCAGCAGCGGAGTTATCATTTCTGTGGGCCACTTACTTAAACGATACAATGTCGGTTTGTGTCCTGCATTATTTCTTACAAAATGCTGAAGACCCAGAGATCAAACTATTAACGGAGCATGCTCTTGAACTTTCGCAACAGCATGTAAGCATTATAAAAAGAATGTTCATCAATGAGAATATAACTGTTCCACAAGGTTTTACTGAACATGACGTCAATCTAAAAGCCGAAAGATTGTTCTCTGATATTTTTTATCTGAAGTACATAAAAAACATGGCTGGCGGAGGACTTGCCGGATACAGCAGGATGCTGCCAAACATTTATCGTGAAGATATTAAAAATTTTTACTCCAAAGCACTGACCTCTGCATTGGAACTAGAACGGAAGGCCACTCAAGTTGCCCTTGAAAAAGGATTGGCAATACGGCCGCCATCCATTCCATACCCCCAGAAGGTGGAATTTGTCCATAAACAATCCTTCTTTCTTGAAGGTCTGGGGCGCAGGGGCTCATTATCTGGAACAGAGATTTCCCACCTTCATTTCAATATTGAAACGAACCAATTAGGTGCAAGTATCTCGACAGCCTTTAGCCAAGCTGCGAAAACAAAAAAAGTTAAAAACTATTTCCTAAGGGGAAAGGAAATTGCCATCAAGCACCAGAGGGTTTTCAAGGATTACTTGGAAAAAAACTCGCTCCCTGTTCCGCCCGGATTCGAACAGGAGGTAACATCGTCAGTTGATTCACCATTCTCCGATAAACTGATGATGTTCCATTTTAGCCTTATGATTTATGCCGGAATCGGAAACTATGGAATCGCAATATCAGAGAGCCAAAGGAGTGACCTTGTCATCGATTATTCGCGATTGAATGCTGAAGTCCTTAAATATTCAGAAGACGGAATTAATATAATGGTTGCAAACGAATGGCTTGAGCAGCCTCCGTTATCAGTCGACAGAAAGAACCTGACGAAAAGGCAATCGTTATAACACCCAATTGGGTGTTTTTTCTTTTGGATTGGCTCTTTTTGCAAACTTTGTTGCTATCACCAAATTAATAATTTTTAGGTTTGAAAGTGCCCTTGCATGCACGGAGTAACCCCACTCATCTAAGGGTGTACATTAAATTAATCAGGACTGTTCATATTCAATATCCCATAAATAAATCAGAAGTGATATGGCTCTATTAGAACTGAATTCCACGCCTTCAGAAATAAGCAGTGACTTTTGGGTATGAAACATCTCCTCATCCTGAAAACCAATTTCCCCCTTGGAATTAATGACCCTATGCCACGGCAGCTCATACTTTTCTGACATGGAATGCAGGATGCGGACTACCTGCCTTGCTGCTCCGGGACTTCCAGCAGCTTTTGCTATTTGGCCGTATGTCATTACCTTTCCGCATGGGATATTTTTAATGATTTCAATCACATTCTTTGTAAACTGTGTCATGCTTCACACATCCTTCACCACCACTATACCATTAAAAACCCTGGCATAGGGCCAGGGTTCACTTAAACGGAATATGATTTGAATTTTTTGATGATTGCCCAGCACATCAGTCCCAATAACCAGTAGATCGGGAAGGAATATATGTGTTTCCACGTAAATTCCTTATAAATCCCAAGATGGACCATAAAAGGCTCTGCCAAAAAAGCAAGGAATGCAGATAACAGACCTGTGGCGATGAAGAACTGTTTAAATGAAGTGCTGAACCTTTGATAAACAAGCATGAAAGGAATGATGACAACCCCGACATCGTATGGATACAACTGCGGGTTTAAATATGGAGTCAGCCTGACAGGATAGGTCCACACCATGGCATTACTGCCGATCGAATCCAGAAAGATGGCGGTGACTCCATAAAAAAGGCCAAAAGCAGTATTTTCGATCAGCTTTGTTTTATCCACCTTAAGCCACCAGATTATAGCTGGAACGATGGAAAGAATCACAAGGAACCACCATTCATATGTTAAAAAATTATTTTCGTGCCAATAGGTCCTTAATATCTTATGATATTTTGCTTCGGCATCCAATAATTGCTGCAGCGAGATGGAGCCTAGTACAGTAAGATATTGATGCAATTGGTCACCTGCAGCATAAATAATGGAAGAAAGCATAAAATCACACCCTTTGTAGATAGAGTGTGATTTTATCCCCTATTATATGTAAGCAGTTACCCTCGTTGCTTAATTTCTTTATAGACCTTGATCAACCTGTCGGGATTTGCATGGGTAAAAAAGGAATATACGCCACTGGTTGTATGGAGATAAAGGAATCCTTTCATTCCTGACATATTCTTAAAAGTAATATCCAGTACATCCCGTAGATGGAAAACATCAGAAGCTGTTGTAATCCGATCATGATACATTGTGATGAATTGTTCATCTTCTTCATAAATTTGCTCATTATCCTCTATTCTTCTATTCACTTTCAGGTATCCATGTGAACAAAGCATCTACAGCTTCCTCCTTTCAAGTTTCCTTTCCCTGCCTATTTATTTTACGCATGTTGATTAAGAATGACTAATATATTTAACAATATTAACAAGGCTTCATAGAAAAGGGAGGATTTTTTTGAAGTGCATTGGCGAATTTTTGGAACACGATAAGTACAATGCCTATGGGAGAATCGCAATCATCGAAAATAAGGAGGCCATTTTGAATGTATTTGGCTTCAAAAATGGTAAGTGGCTTGATTTATGGGATATTGACCCCCGGGTTTTGACCCTCTTTTATCGATCTTATGAAGAGGAGTTGGATTGGTTCATCGTTGTATATGACTATCCCGCTTTCTGCATTGACAATGACGTAAAAGAAGCCATCATTTGGCATGAAATCGGACATATAGACCATCCCGTCCCGCAACAGCAAATCAGCATCGATAGTGAAATCCATTGCGACAGCCTTGCAATCAAAAACGGCCACAAAGAAGGCATCCGAAAAATCCTGAATCTTACGATGAAGATGGCAAAGACCCTTAATCATGAAATTTTAACGCAAATGACCCTTGAAAGGCAAATGAAATTGCCAGTTTGACTCCTTGCGCCATTATTGACGTCCTTAAATAAACAGAAGAGACCCGCCTGCCGGCGGGTCTTCTTGTCAACCAGTATTCCTTAAACCAGCTGCAACACCGCTGATTGTCAGTAAAACCTGGGTCAATAATTCATCATCAGGATCTTCATCTTTACGAAGCTCCTTAATCAATTCCACTTGAATGAAGTTCAGCGGATCAACATAAGGGTTTCGCCTATGCACGGAGTCTTTGATATTCGGTGTATTGTCAAGCAGTTCTTCATCCTCTGAGATTTGCAGAAGGATGTTCCTTGTCCGTTCATATTCCTCAAGGATATTGCTGAAGATACGGTCGGCAATGGCTTTGTCCTCCACCAGGGATGTATATTCCTGGGCCGTGGTGATATCTGCTTTCATTAAAGCCATTTGCAGATTATCAACAGTACTGCGGAAGAATGGCCATTCCGCGTACATTTCCTGCAACAGCTTAAGATTTTCCGGACTTTCCTGTGCAAAGCTCTGCAAGCCTGATCCAGCTGCATACCATGCCGGGAAGAGTTGTCTGCTCTGAGTCCAGGCAAATACCCATGGAATAGCACGCAAGTTTTCGAACTTGCTGCTGTTCTTACGGCTCATTGGCCGTGATCCAATGTTAAGCTCTGCAAGTTCTTTAAGCGGGGTCGCCTGATTGAAGTACGCCAGGAAGTCTGGATCCTCAAATACCAGGGTTTGATATTTCTTTAACGAAACAGCAGAAATTTGTTCAATCGCATCTACCCATCTGTTATCGCGGAGATGCCCCTGTTCCGATTCCTTCAACACATTGGCTGCAGCTTTCATCATTGTCGATGTGGCCTGCTCAAGACTTCTATATGCGATATCCTTCAGAAGGTAACGGGATGAAAGAACTTCACCTTGTTCGGTGATCTTTACGCCCTGGCCAAGTGTTTCGACTGGCTGTGACAGAAGGCTTCTGTGCAAAGGGCCACCTCCTCGGCCTAGTGATCCGCCTCTACCATGGAAAAACTTGAGTGAGATTTGGTATCTTTTAGCCATTTCATTGATTTCCAGCTGGGCTTTGTAAAGTTTCCAGTTTGCCGTCAAAGTTCCGCCATCCTTGCTTCCATCTGAGTATCCCAGCATGATTTCCTGCTGTTCGCCCATTTTCTTTAAGTGGTTGCGATATAATGGCAGATTGAATAATGTTTCCATTATCTCTGGACCGGCTGTCAAATCATCGATTGTTTCAAGAAGCGGAGCGACATTGAGATCCGATTCCAAAGTTCCGTCAGCATGAAGCCTGTAAATACCAGCTTCTTTTGCCAGTAACAGTACTTCAAGCAAATCACTTGCAGATTGCGTCATACTAACAAGATAAACGGAAATCGAACGTTTGCCGAATTCCTTATGTGCCCGCTTGATCATCTGGAATACCTCAATCATTTGCTGTGTATCTTTTGAGTAATCCTCGTGAAGCAGCAGCAATGGCCTTGGATTTTCCAGAAGCTTCACAAGCAGTTCCTGCTTTTCATCTTCAGACAAAGCTGGATAATCCGAAGAGATTCCTACCTTTTTCAATATCTCGGCGATGGCCGCTTCATGTTCCCCACTGTGGTTTCGAATATCAAGCGTTGCAAGGTGGAATCCGAAAAGTTGTACTTGCCTAATCAATTTTTGTAAAGATTTCAGTTCATGATGAACAGGATGATGCTGATAAATGCTTCGTTTTATGACAAGAAGATCCTCGAGCATTTCCTCAGAGGCCTTGTATCCGATATCTGATTTCCCTGCTTCCTTCAGCCTTTGGATAATGACCGCGAACTTCCGGCGGTACACCTCACCTTCAACATTCCACTTTTGATCGTCAGCCAGGTATTTTTCTTCATCCTGCTTTACAGATTCCAGCAGTTCTTCACTAACAGCTGCCCGTGTAGTTGAATGGCTGAATCGTTTCATTAAATCAACCAATACAGCTTTATATTTTTTTAAGACGAGACGTCTTTGCCTTTGCAATGTTTCCCATGTAACTTCCGGTGTGACATTTGGATTTCCATCCCTGTCTCCGCCAATCCAAGATCCAAAGCGGAGGAAATGTGGTACTTTCCAGTCATGATCGGGATAATGGCCTTTTAGGCTTGATTCTACCTCTTGATGGATTTCAGGCAGGACATCGAACAATGTCTGATCAAAATAATAAAGTCCATTCCTGACTTCATCAATGACTGTCGGTTTGCGGTCCCTTAGTTCATCTGTCTGCCACAGGACAGAAACCTCATTGAATAAGCTCTCCTCTACCTTTTCACGCTCCTTTTTGGATAACAGCGGATTATCAAGGCTTTTTAGGATATCTGCAATCCTCTTTTGAATTTCAAGGATTGAACGCTTTGTAGCTTCTGTAGGGTGGGCTGTGATGATCAATTCCAGCGAAATGGTATTGATGACATCTTGAATAATATCTGAGGATATATAATTGTCTTTTAGTGAAAGGATAGCGGCTTCAATTGAACCTGGCTGTGCACTGATTTCTGATTTGAGCAGATAGTCGCGGCGTCTGCGGATCCGGTGATTTTGCTCAGCCGCATTGATTAAATGGAAATACACAGAAAAAGCGCGGATAATATTCTTTCTCATCGGGACAGATAATCCTGCAATTTCTGCCTTTAAGGCAGAGTATGTTTCAGAGTCATTTTGATTTCTGAGTGTTTTGCACATTGCCCTGATCTTCTCTACTTTTTCAAACAATTCCACTCCGCCATGATAGACAAGTATGTCCCCAAGGATGTTCCCAAGCATTTTCACATCCCGGCGCAATGGCAAACTGCTGTCGTTTACTTCAATTCCTGATGTCATTTTGTCACCTTCCTAAAACTTGTGAGAATATTTTAAATATTAATATATCACAAAAGCACCTGCTTTGTGAAATGATAAGCATATTCACATTTACCTGCCAGTTACTTGATGAATCATATTTTTAGATTTAACACTACTATATCATAGCATCCGTAAATTCTATTATCACAAAGAAAAGGCTACCCAAAACGGGAAGCCAGTATGATTATTCATCTTTCTATATTACGTATGGTGTCAGCTCGCTTTATCTTTTTTCTCAGGTTTCCCGGTCACGATCAATTTCATGGTCTTTATTGCCTTCGTTTTGCCTCCGAAGTTCTCAGCCTCTGCAATTAAAGTATGGGTACCATTAGCCAATTTCAGTTCTGCCTGGAAGGTACCGTCTCGACCGGTTTTCACTGAATCCACAAGGACGATTCCGTTTCCGCGCTTTTCGTAAATATTCACAGAGGTTCCATTCGCTGCTGTGCCTTTTACCAAGGCAGGTTCTCCTTTCACCAACATTTCTTCTTGTTCCCATAATGGCACTTTAGGGACTTCCTGCTCTGCATCCTTTGACCAGCGCAGCGCATTCACGAATAAATTCCGACCATCCTTCGTCCATCCATAATCAGGTCCAATCATATTGGTGACCGCAAATGAAGACATCAGTAAATGCATATGTTCCTTGCTTCTGAATTCAAACTCAATCGAATTCCCTTTGTTCTCACTGTCGATATATAAGCTCGAGAGCGGTACACCTGAGTAATTTTTGAAAGTTGAGTATGGACTCTTTGCGGCATGTATTTTGACCATACCGTTCTCATTAAAACGGATGCCATCAAATATTGGATGTCCATCCAATCCATCGATATAAACAGCGCCCTCATTATACCCCTGCTTATCGATTTCCGGACTTCCCACTAACTCATTCAGTACCGGAATGGAGCCTTCATCGACACCCCATGTCCCTGTGAACACTAAGCTGGTTTTATGTTCATCGCTTTCCTCTATCAATTGTTGGAACTGTTCCCTTGTGCCTTTGTTCGTATTGACAAGGATGACCTCATATTTCCCAACATTTCTTAGGATGTCCCAGCCTTTTTCTTCTGCATATAAGTTTTGTTCATTCAGGAGCTGTGACAGTGCGCCGTTTACGTCTCCAAGCACGGCTGCCTCAAATGGATTCAACTCCAGGTTGAATTCTAAATCATCTGAGCCTATTTTTAATTCGAAACTTTCCTGGAGGTAACCATCTGCAACTACCTGCAGTGTATAGTCTCCCGGCAATAAATTCTTGATGAGATAGGTTCCATCATCATTGGTGGAACTTTCGGCCTTAAAGTCGGGCTCATCTTTTGGAATCAATATCAATTCCGCATCAGCCACCGGATCCTGGCTTTTCTTTGATGTAATGGCCCCCTTCAAATCTGATCCATCAATTGCATCGAGGGTAAAATGCAGCTCTACACTGCTTCCCACATCTTCAACTTTCACTTCCTTAGTCTGTTCTTCAAAGCCTCTTGCCTGGACTTTCAAGTTATACTCACCAACACCAATGCCGAATTTATACTGGCCAGCTTTATTGGTCGTGGTTTTGTGGTTGGTTCCTTCAATGGTGACAAAAGCTCCTCCAATCGGCTTTCCTTGACTATCCTTGACTTCCCCGGAGATTTCTCCCTGGCTTGCTGTCAACGCATAATCAATCGCATTCAAGTATACTTTCTTAGCATTATCCGTCCAGCGATCGTTCGGATGGCCATATCCACCTATTTGAAGTGCAGAAAGCAGGATATGGACGCTATTTGATGAACTGAACTTATAGCCAATCGTGCTTCCCAGTTGCCCTTTGTCAGGGTTCGTCAGCGATGCAAGTGTTGTTCCGCTATAATTGGAATACACCGAGTACTGTACCACTCCTTTAGGATTGACAAGGAGTTGGACCTCATCCCCTTTTTTGAAACCTTTTAAAATAGGATGATCTTCTGCCACTTTAATGCTGATTTCTTTATCAGCATAACTTCTTTCGAGGCTTTCTGGATCACCGTAAGCGTTGCTAAGATCACCAATTGTCCCTCCATAATTCGCAGTGAAAATCATGCTGACTTCATTCTCATTCGCCTTTTCAACCATGGCCTTGAAGCGATCTTCATTCATGTAAGTGTCATTGACAATGACTGCTTTATAATTTTGCATATTCTCTATCAACCGTTCGTATTCCTTATATGGATAGAGTTCAATATCATAACCATTTGCCTCAAGGAATGGCATGATCCTATCCTTCTGAGTAGGATTGGCAAGAATGGCTATCTTCTCGGAATCAATGAGAGAAGCGTTAAAATCAGTTTGCTGTCCTGCTGTAATTTCGACTGATTGGTAAACTGGTTTATAGCCTGCCGCAATTACTCTTACTTCATAAGTTCCGGCTGGCAGTGTCAGCTGATACTTCCCTTCCTCATTTGTCTTTGCTGTCACTGGTGTGCCAATCACCTCGACAGTCGCACCGGCAACCTCTTCTTTTGTGGAGGCATCTACCATTTTGCCTGTCAGGATTCCTGAATTGACGGATTTGATGATGAAAGCTTCAGATACAGCTTTACCATTCGCAATCGTAACGGTGAAATCCTTTGGATCATGGCCAAAAGCTTCCACAGTCAGCGAATACGATCCTTCCTCAAATGCGGCGAAGAAATTCCCTAGATCATCTGTCTGATAGGTTTTGCCCGTTTCTTTTACTTTGATCGACGCCATGACTGGCCCATTATCATTCTTGACTGTACCATGGAGTTCTCCGACAAGGGCATCTTTCTCATCGAGTGCCCAGTTCAGGGCATTATTCAAAAGACGCTCTCTTGCAGGGTCAAAGGAATCATTCGGTTTGAAAACATGGCTGATTGTCATATTGGCGAGCAGGATTTCGACTGAATCGATTGTTCTGCCCTTGTATGCGACCATGCTGCCCTTCTCCCCGGTTGCTGTATGCGAGAAATCCACGGCAGTTTTGCCTGTATAACCGTCAAACCCATAATAGTAACCTGACTTTGCCGGAATCCAGATGCTATCCCCGGCATTGAATCCAGCTGTCAATGGATGTTCTTCTTTTACTGTTCCTTGTGCTCCAGCTTTGTTATTATGTTCAAAAATTATTTTTGGATCTTGGTTGAATTCCTGCAAATATCGAATGGAACCTCGACCGCCCGCCTGCCCTGTCCAGATGACCGATTTTCGTTTCTCATCCAGGGCTTTTTGGAATGCAAGGAAAACCTCCTTCGAAGGGACCAGGCTTGGTGCATAATCCGAATTGGCGAAAACAATATCCACCTCATCCAATTTATCTATATCCTGATAATTGAGGTACACCACCTTGTAACCTCTCTCTTCAAGATATTGCTTATACGATGTTCCCGAAGCAGTCAGGTCTACGATCACCCCGATTGTTGGAGAAGGTCGTAATTTTACATTCAGGGAGACTTTTTGTTTGTCTGTTACCTTCAGGCTAACATCCTGTCGTACATATCCATCTTTTTCGATCCTTACATTGTAATCTCCCGGCTCAACATTTGGAATCGAATATTGTCCCTGCAAATTTGACACTACTTCTCTTGGTTTTCCCAGGATCGTTATCGTTGCACCCTCTAACGCATTTCCATCCCTGGAATCTTCGACTGTTCCGGAAATCACTCCAACATTCTCAGCCGGAGGAAGCATCATTTCCTTTGGTTCACTATCCTTTTCAGCTTTAGCCTTCAATGTTCTTGAAGCATATCCGTAAGCACTGATTTCAATCTCGTATTCACCTGGCAGGATAGCGATTGTGAAACCTCCATCCTCGTTGCTTGATTTAGTCTGGTAAGGCTGTCCCTTTACCTTGATATCCGCCTTCAATGGATTGCCTTGATCATCGACAACCTTGCCGCTGATTACAGGATACTCGACATTGGCAGCCCATATTACAGAGTCGATCAGTAGCTGTTTTCCTTCCACGGTGTAGTCTTTCGCTCCATGATAATAAGCAAAACCGTGACCGCTCATCATCAATTCTGCACTTCCGGCTGACCTTGGCTTATAAGCGATGCCAAGACCATGGGAGGCATCAGAACCTTCATGCTTGATTTCAGCCAGAGGATAACCGCTGTAGTCCTTGAAATATCCAATATAGCTGGCAGCCGGAGACAGGATTTCAACCAATTCTCCATCCTTTGCTCCATTGAAGATTGGATGCTCTTCGAGAACTTTATATTGAGCTGCTTCTGTCGTTTTCCTTATCGTTTTCAGTTCTTTTGGATCATTCCTGTAACTCACAAGCTGTTTGATTCCCCCACCCCAAACTGCATCACCAAAAATCAGGCTCGTCTGGGCTTTGTCAGCAGCAGCAAACATCTCGTCGGTTATGGCTGATGAATTCGGGTCATTGAAGAAAATAACATCAAACTCATTCATTTTTCCAATTAAGTCTGCAGGCTGCACATCCCTGACTTCTACCCCGATGTCTTTAAATACAGCCTTGAAGTTATCTCCTGATGAATAGTAGTCACCCACGACACCCACAGAAGGCATTGGATTCATTTGGAGATCCAGGTCTCCAGTATGACGTGCTACATCAATGCTTTGCTTATGGGTAATGTATCCTTCCTTGATGAAGGTGATGACAAAAACATCTTCATCTAATCCAGATACTCTATAACGTCCATTCCCTGATGTCTGAACTTCTGCTACAGTATCACCCGCCTGGTTTTTGACTGTAACCTGGACGCCGGAAAGCTCAATACCAGAAACCGAATCCTTGACACTGCCTTCAAGGCTGCCCTTCTCTGAATCTCCTAGAGAAATCTGCACCAATTGCGGGGAACCATTAGCAACTGTAATTGTCTCTGACTTGGAGCCCAAGCCCTTCGACCGCACCTCCAGCTTGAATGTTCCTTCATCATGGAAAATAGTAAAGTTCCCGTTTGAATCAGTTTCAGCTTTTACTCCTGTCTCCAATACCTCGATTGTTGCCTCAATTGACTCTCCTGTTGGACCGGTTATTTTTCCCGTGACCTTTCCATATTTCGCTTTATACAGGTAGTCAATGCTATTGAACAAAATCTGCTGCTGTCCTCGCAGCCAGGCTTTCGACGATTCCCATGGAACTGTAGAGTGACTTGACAACAATAAATGGGCACTGTCTTCAGAGACAGCATTATAAGCAATTCCCGCGCCAACAAAACCAAGATCGGTGCTGCCGATTTTCCCGATTGTCCTTCCGGAATACTGATTGAACCAGGCAAAATCTGCGTTTCTCTCCAACACATTGATTCTGTCACCCGCTTTGTAGCCTTTGAAGATTGGATGTTCAGCTTCAACCTGGATTCTTACTTCCCCCACATCATAATCATGGCCAAGCTCTTTAGGATTATTATAGTAATCTTTCAAATGATGAATGGATCCATAGTTTGAGCCCCACTGGTCGGTGAAAATGATGCTGACATGATTCGCTTCTGCCTTTTCGACCAATTCCTTGAACTGTGCCTCTGTTGGCTTGATTCCATCTGAACCATAGCCTCCGTTCAAGTAAATCACTTTATAACGTCCGATTTCCTCAATCACGTCCCATTCCCGCTCTTCAGCTGTATACCCATTAACGTTCAGCAAGGTCGTGATTTCGCTCTTGTAATCATTCAATACCGCAATATCAATTGGCTGCAACTCGAACGTAATATCCGTATTTTGACCGGCGTTTACCACGATTTCCTTGCTGCCAGATTTAAATCCATTCATAGAGATCGACGCCATGAACGTTCCTTCAAACACTTCTTCTTGTGAAAATACTCCTTTGCTGTCTGTTTTCCCCTTCACTGGCGACTCGTTTAATTCAACCGTTGCTCCCTCTACAGGTTTGTCGGTTCGTTGGTCTTTTACCTGGATGGAAAATGAGCCTTTAGCAGCATCTTTAAGTTCATAGCTCTTTGTTAAAACATAACCGGAAGATAACTTAACTTGTTCGGTTATTTGTTTTTTGCCGTAGGATGAGATCCGGACTGTATAATCTCCTGGAGTCTGTTCTAATAGAAATGCTCCATTTTGGTCTGTTTCAATAGCATTTCCTGTTTCGGTAACAGTGACAGTACCCTGAATGGCATTTCCACTGGTATCTTTCAATGTTCCTTTTACAGATGCTGGTGAAATGTAACTTTGAACACCATTCTGGTAAGGCACGAATACTTGTCCTGGAAGAACCGGTATCCCAGAAGTACTGTAAGCAGGAAGTCTGAAATCCTTCAATCTTTCTCCGGTATACACATCAAGGACAGACAGGTTTCCGCTTGTGCCTGCGAAGAATAGAAGCCCGTTAGCGGATACAGAACCAGTGTTCAGCGTCGTTCCGACAGCACGGTTATTCCAGATCTCCTCACCAGTTTTCGCGTCATAAGCTCGCAATGCTGGCTGTACGGCAGAACCGATCACAACCATATTTTCATAGACGATTGGAGAACCAGCCTGAGTATCTCCAATTCCGGCTGCTTTCCACTTTTCTTCCCCAGTTTTCGCATCCAGGGCATACAGCGTGCCACCTTCTGTATTGAAATTGGTACCTGCAACGTAAAGTGTTCCTTTATCGTATACCGGCTTGGATGCAATTCCTTCATTGACAAGAGTTTTACTCCATACTTCGCTTCCGTCCTCTACATTTAGCCCTCTTAATTTTTGATTATCATAGCTGCCGATAAATAGCATTCCACCGCCTGCGCTTGGGCCGAAATAGGCAGGGCCGCCAAGTTCGACGTTCCATTTCTTTTCACCTGTCTCAGCATTCAACGCGAACAGTTTTGCCTTTTCTCCAAGATCGGATGCAACAAACAGTGTCCCGTCAATATATAAAGGAGATTCATAGACTCCTTTTGCACCTGTGTTTGCTGTCCAAACAATGCTGCCTGACTTTAAATCGAGGGCATAAATCTTTCCATCCTGCCCGCCAGAAAGGTAGACTTTGTCTCCTTCTATTGTTGGTGAAGACCTATTCGAGCTTCCAATTTTCACTGTCCATAGCTCTTTTCCCGTTACAGTATCCACGGCAATAACTGAACCGCTGTCAGTAACCAGAATCAATTTACCTTTGGCTGTTGCAGGAGTGGAAAATAAAATTTTTCCTTTACCTGCTGTATCGTAGTTCCATCCTTCAACAAGCGTATCCACGTCTATTGCATTTCCAGAGACAGCATTTCGGTGTATATTCCCATTCGCCATACTCCATTCCTTACTGGTCTGTGATGCACTTTCTTTGACCTGAAGTTCAAGCGAGATATCCTTTGTGACATCAATCTCCTTTGCATGTCCCGTCATTCCCTCTCCAGAAATCTGGAGAACATACTTCCCGGCTGGAAGATTCTTAATCTCAAATTTGCCGTCAGCATCTGTTCGATAGGAGGATAGAGGTGTCCCTTTTATACTTAGAAAGGCATAAGGGATCGTTTTTCCTTCCTCACTCAATATGCTACCTTTTACACTAAAAGTATCGGCATTCTCTAATACCCAGTTCACAGATTCTGTTTTTCCCTTCTTCAGCTGGATTGCGGTCTCCAAATTCTTATAGCCAAAAGAAGTGACCTTCACCTTATGAATGCCTTCCCTGATCTTTAACTTAATAGTCCCGTCTTTGCCAATGTCATAGGACAGACCTTCTTCTGCTACCACAAGTTTCCCTCGTATCGGCTTTCCTTCCTTGTCAGTCAGCTTTCCGACGAGTTCACCAGCGAAAGCTGTTTCAGTGACAGCCTGGTAAATATTTAGGATTCCACTTCCATATGAATCATTGGGCAATGTGCCCATATGCGGTTCAACTCTAACAGTCTGTTTGAGTGTTTCCTTTATCTGGTCGACTGTCAAATTGGGATTTGCCTGCAATAACAGAGCGACTGCCCCGGTAACATGCGGAGTGGCCATCGAAGTACCGCTGATTGTATTGTATTTTCCTTCATTTCGTTTGGATGGCCAGGCTGAATAGATCTTGTGGCCAGGCGCAGAGATATCCGGTTTGATAAGTCTTTGCTCATTTCCATTCTCATCCTTCCAAAAAACCGGACCCCGACTCGAAAAATAAGCAGTTTGATCATAAATATCCGTTGCCCCTACAGCGAATGTTTCCGGGAAACTTCCCGGTGAACCAATAGTTTGCGAGCCAGGGCCATCGTTTCCAGCTGCGAAAGCTGGGAAAATCCCTGCTGATACCCACGCTTTGACATCTTCATAAAATTCGAGATTGTAAGTATTAGCATTTCCCCATGAATTGTTGACCACATCCGGAGCCTTTGAAGTGTCCCCGCCTGGAGCCATGAACCATTGGAATGCCTGATGGATGGCAGATAGGGTTGTCGAACCGCCGTCGTTGAAGATTTTGGCGGCAATCCACTCAGCCTCAGGAGCTACCCCAATCGGCTCTCCGTCCCCTCCGCCAACGGCAGTACCCGCTACGTGGGTTCCATGGCCAAATCCGTCATTTGGCGTTTTATACCCCTGTCCTGACAGGTCAATCCATGAATACTGATGGTTTCCATCCCGACCACGGTAATTTTTCTTCAGAGCTTCGTGGTTTCCATCGACCCCGGAGTCCATTATACCGACAACAATCCCTTCGCCTTTCAACCCATATTGTCCCCACACGTTTGTGGCATGAATCTTTTCAAGTCCCCATTCTGGCAGTCGCGGGGGAGACTCTTCCACAGTCACCTCCGGCAGGCTGAGAGTTTCGTCGAGAGAAATTTCCGCAATATCATCACGTTTCTTCAGTTCATCCAGAGCTTCCTTTGTGACCGAAGCAGTTATTCCATTGATGATCCAGAGTGTCTCTTTCTCTTTGGCTTTTCCTTTTGTCTCCAAAGCCGATAGAGCCTGCTTTACTCCCTTTTGCGAATTGTCCGCTTTTTCCTTGAGATGGTCTTGAATCGAGGTTATTTTTTCTGCCCGGCTTTTCTTTTCTTTCACCTGTGGATAGATCTTATTGAGATCAGGTTGTTCCTTCATCCTGATGATCACATCAATTTCTTGCTTCTTTTCAAACGCTTTAAGGAGAACAGCTTCCTTTTCCTTTTCAGGCGCAGTTTGTTTATCCCCTTTCAATGGTGGCGGGTCTATGCCCAGTCCATCTAAAAGGTTTGTCAGCTCTTTATGATCTGCTGACGCAGTTTCATTCCCTGCTGTTTTGCTTGGTTCATATTTTTTTCCCCGTTCTTTCTCCAATACAAGTTCTTCTTTTGAAAAACTCGCTGGTTTCTGTGTCGCAGCAATGGCTAGCTGTGAAGAATATGTCGAAAACACCATAATAAAGGCCAGTATTACCGCCGAAAGCTTTCTTGCAGTCTTCTTCTTCGTTAATCTTCCCAAGTTTCTTGCACCCCCTGAAAATTTGATTAACGAAGAAATACTGCAAAAATATGTAAAAACCTTTATAAATTTTGAATATTTGCACTTTTCTGTTAAAAATGATTATTTAGCATTAGACATTTTCTGGAATATATAGTAAATAAGTAACACCTGACTAAAAAAAATAAGAGACCAACAATGGTCTCATCTGTAGCCTAAGTCGGTCGCAGGAATGACTTTAGCGTTACAGGTCCTTTCATAAAATTCAATTGGGCCGGCATGATCAATAACGATTTTTTTGTATCCTCTTCTTTTCATTGCTTCCAGGCAAAAATGAAGCAGGGATTCCCCTATTCCCTCCGCTCTTTTGTGCTTCGCAACACCCATAGGCCCAAAAAAGCCTGGTTTTCGAATATCAAAGGCTGCAAATCCTACAATTTCTTCCCAATCATGATCCAAGGCAACAAATATAGATGATTTCTGCTGTGCTATGGCTTGCTGGATTGACTCCGTCCAGCGAGAGCCAAATTCCATATGGATGAAACGCATCAGCTTTTCCTCATCCCGATTACTTAGCATCCTGATATGTTTGTATTTTCCCACCATCGAAGTGTACCCTTCCAAAGATAAAATCATATCCCTTGAAATAGTTGCTATATTCAAAAGAGCATTTTCCTGAACCACTGTTAATAAACCTTTCGTTTGCCCGGTCTTAATCAATGCTTTCAGGACGTGTCCTTCATTGAGAAAAATTTGGTTATAATTTTTCATATAGTTTACTGCTTGCTCAATTACTAGTTTTGTTGATGGACAAACTTGCAGTTTTAATGGCTGGTATAGTTCATATGACAAGCTGTCTACATAAGGGGTTATAAAATTCCTTAACAAGGAAATGTCGATCCCGCTTTTTTGCTTTGCTTCCCAGACTGGGAACGGACCATCACTCAGGCAGCCGAGCAAGAGATGACCGGGCAAAATGCAGGGACTTCCTGAATTCTTCCGTTCTTTTTCCGCGATTTCCAATGCTTTAACCATTTGTTCAGTTAGCTGGAACTGCATCAGCCATCCACCCTCTTCATTTTAATAGAGTACAAAATTAGTAATAGGATGTTTTCAGATTAAGCATTTATTTTCATGCTCTCATCTTCCCTTCTAAGCGTATAGTAGCTGTGGAATGCCATCCCGAGCATCACAAACACGATACCTGCCCAGGATAAAGGAGATGGCAGCGGCATAGAAAGGATTAAATATTCACCGGCTAACGCAAAGAGGACCTCCATTGACTGGGTTGCTTCGACACCAGCAAGTTGGGCCATATTTCCTCTCACTAAATCTGTTGCCTTGAAGAACAATACGGTTGCGATCACCCCTGAGGTAATGGCAACCAATAGTGATTGCAGGCTCTGGCTCATTGAGGGAGCCCCCTCCGTAACAAAACCAAAACCAGCAAGTATGAGCCAGAATGGCAGGCTTGCCAGGGTCATGCCGAGCACGCGCTGATAGGCGTCAAGACTTCCATTGGCAACCTCCATCATCTTTCGATTGCCAAGTGGATAGGCAAATGATGCAATCAATACAGGAATGACCCCGAGCAATACCAATCGGAGAGGAATCTGCTTTGCATGCTCGATCTGCATAAGCATGATGCCCAATAAGATGACTATGGACATCCAAAGTCCTTTAAAAGGAATTTTCGCTCTGACAGCTGCTAAACCATCGTTTGTCTGTTTTGTTTCATAGAAAAAGGGGCTGAGAAAAGCGCCTGAAATTATCGTGATTTGCCAAGTGCCTGCAATCAGCCATCCAGGGGAGTAGGCAGCTGCATATGTCAGTGGTGCATAAAATAGGACAAATCCAATAAAACTCCATAAAAACCATGAGTATGGATTTTCTTTTATATGCTGAAGCAGTGGCCTTAAATTCTTCCTTGCCATTACTATTGCCAGCAGGAAGGGGACCATGAATATATATCTTAATGAAGCACTCCATATCCAGCTTCCACCTGATAATTCCATTGACTGATTAAGCACAAAGGTAAAAGCAAAAAAGAAGGCAGCTAAAATACCTAACAAAATTGGACCCATTTGATCACTTCCCATTCTTGATTCAGATATTATTTCAATCTATCATACTATCATGACCCAAGTTTTTCCACATAAAGACAGACACCTGGTTTCCCAGGTGCCTATAGCTGCAATCAGTATTATTGTCCCTAGTTTATTTCATCCGGTTTGTCGTAGGTTACATATGTTCCGGCAATAAAATCATGAATGGCTCTTTTATCTTGTCGCAATCCTACCATGAAGGCACTGACAATCACACCAATACCTAATGTCAAAAGATAAACAAGGCCTGCTACAATTGTACGCATAAGCATCGTACCAAAACCAAGCTTTTCGCCATTGACCTTCGCGATCCTGACTCCTACAATTTTCTTTCCCACTGTATAACCTGACCATACTACCGGCACAAGAACAGTGTATAGCAAGTTCAATGTGGAAGTAAATGCGTTATCTTCCATGTTGCCTGTTATCAGGTAGCTAATGATCGAAAGTGGTACCCCGATGATCAATCCATCCAAAATTGCTGCTCCAAGCCTTACCCAGAACCCTGCTGGTCTGCCCATAACTTTCCCTCCTAGAAGTAAATGAATCCGCTGTATTTTACACACAAGAACGCACGGAGCGCTCCCGTGACCATACATACTAATACTTAATGCAAATATGGATTATTTATTCTCATTAGTTTTTACCACTGCCGGTCTTAATGGCAAATGATTTCAATTCACTTCTATTAGAGTATAGGAAAAGTTAATTAAATGGAATAGTTTATTGCTAAATTTCTCCTTTTTTCTTGATAGGCAACAATACATATTAATTGTTTCAATTAATGAATAACGCATTTTTTATAGATTATATTTTTCTTTTTTGATACTGATCGATCAAATCATGGAGTCTGTCAAGTTGGAAGGCATAGTCATAAATCGCTGCTCCTATTATTGTAAGCCGCAGTCTTTCACTTCGTCCCATCGCCCTATCTTCCATAATCGTTTCCAGGAAATATCCACTCTCCTGGACCATTTGTTCCACTTCAAATTCCTTGATTTTTCCTGAGTATTTCAAGAGGATCATTTCATGGTAATGAATCAGTTCTTCCAGATGGCCATCAAACTCGTTTGTCTCCATTTTATGTGGCCTGCTTTGAAAGAAATGGTCTTCGACAATATCAAGAAGTCTCATTCCATGGTGAAGGCAGGCAAGCATTTGCTTAAACACTACAAGCTCCCTTACATCAAGAGATTTGACTTTGGAAATTTTCTCTCTTTCCTCATCGAGTAATTTATATAGTTCTTCCAACTTGGCAATATCTTTTCGCAGCTCTCTCCACTGTTTCTGAAAAGTCTTTTCCGTAAGTTCATTGGAAATCGCAGTCCTGATCAACAAAGACAAGGTTTTAAAGCTGCTTTCCATTTTGTCTGTGAAATGTTTATTGAAATTTGGCGGGTAAACAGTAAGGTTCACAAGGAATGCTGATCCCATTCCAACAAGGACGATCAGGAACTTATTGGCTGCTGTAATGATTCCCTCAAACTCCTGCGAACTCATCATGATCAAAACAGTAATAACCGTTAACGATATTGAACTTTCCATTTTAAGCTTCAGGCTAATGACAATCACAATCATCGTTACTAGGCCGATGACAATAGGGTTGTTTCCGAATAAATATATAGAGGCAACAGCGATAATCGCTCCAAGCAAATTTGCCTGGAATTGCTCTAATACTTGTTTCCAGGAGCGATAAATCGAGGGCTGGACGGTAAAAGTAGCTGCAATTGCCGCAAAGACTGGCGGGCTTAATCCGAGCCATTTTGTTATATATAATGCCAGGGCCACTGCGATCCCTGTTTTTAGCACTCTTGGACCTAGAGTAATCATGTACAACCCACTTTCTCTTAAAAGAAAATCCATCTATTCTATCTTTACCTTGATAAGCAGAACAAAAACTCTTTTGGGTCTTTACACTCTCTTAAAAATCATGTTTTTACCATACAAAGAGGTTATCCTTCCCTTTAGCGGGAATAATATTCTAGCAGCTTTTTTAAAAGGTGGGAACAAGATGCTGAAATTAGATCGAAATCATGACCCCAGGAAAAATGCTGAATTAATCTCACGTATCACTGGGAAAAACTTATCGATGGATCAATTAGTCAGTGAAACAAATCAATTATTCAGGGAAGCAAGTGCAGATTACAAACCGCTAATTACGAATTCAAATAAAAAACTATTTTCTTTATTCACTAATTTCCGCACTAACTTAAGGCGGGTTTTGCAAACGAAATCCGCATTTGATGATACTGTGTATTATGACACGATCGTTGACGCAAATGGCAATGTCTTTCCTGATTGGATGGGAAAATTGAATGAAGAGTACAAACATCTGGTAAAAGAACTCAATCGGGAGGTTCATATCGAAGACTTCGGAGCGGTCGGAGATGGTATCACAGATAATACAGAAGCCTTCAGGATGGCTCTTGGCCATGGGCATGTGAAAGTATATGTACCAGAAGGTATTTTCGCCGTGAAAGAAATAAAACTGCCTTCCTATTCCAGTCTTGTCGGCGCCGGAAAAGGTAAAACAGTCATCAAGCTTCATGACTCTGCCCCTAAAGGAAAGAGACTAGTCACGAATAAACATCACCGAACGGGCAATCGCAACATTTATGTCAGCGGAATGACACTGGACTGGAATGTTGAACGTCTCGGAGATGTCGAAAAAACAAGTACCTGGGGAAATCACTCCAGCTGTCTGCTGTATGCCAATGTAAAATACGGCTGGGTGAAAGATGTTGAAGGAATCAACCCAGGGCTTCACTGCTTCGATATTTCTTCGACTCTCTACAATTACTACGGGGATGGATACAGAGCCCGCGGCGGAAGCGAGTATATCTGGCTGGACAATCTGACTGGCTATGGTTTTGGCGATGATGGGATAACAACTCATCATAGCGATAACATCTTCATTTCAAATTGCCACATGAGTGATCCAAGTGGAAAAGCACATAAAAAGGGGTTTTCGAACTCCAACGGAATCGAAATCGATGATGGTTCCAGGAATGTTTGGCTGTTGAACAACTCATCCGCTAGATGTTTTGGCGGTATTGAAATCAAAGCACATCATACCTCTTCAGCCGCTAATAATGTGGTCATCATTGGCCACCTATCCGTGAACGATAATCGTTCTTATAATTTTAGGCATATCGGTCATCACAAAGAGACCGATCCTGAATCCAAAACAGCCATCAATATTATGGCAGCAAATATCGTCTCGATTTATCCGATTCTAACAGAACTTTATGCAAACTCTTCACCCAGGGCGATGGTTGTTTCTGCCTATAAAAACGTAGCCGTGAACCATTTTACGGCAATCGGTGACCCATCCTACGAATACAATGGCGATCCTGCCATAGCCATCCAGTACCGGGCAAGGAATGTCATATTAAAAAATATAGAATTAAGCGGTTTTACAAAAGCTGGAACAGACATAAAGGTTTTTGGCGGCAGCAATCATGCTGACAATGTCAAAATCCGCAATGTGGTCACAACCCATTCTGCACCTAAAGCAATTGAAATCGGGAAGGGTGTAGAAACATTCTCAGTGGAAAAAGTTTACGCCGAGGCGGTCAATGGCCGGACAGTTGTACAAATCGCTGGAGATGAGTCCGTGTTAAAGGATATTCAGTCAAAAGGCTTCAAGCAAAATATATCGATAAACTCCGGTAATGAGATTTCAGTTTGATAATTTGAAACAGAGAGAGGAAGCAGTGCACCACTGCTTCCTCCATTCATTAAAGGACCCATTTACGAATTGACTGAGCGACACCGCTTTCCCGGTTCGATGCTGTAATATCATCAGCCGCTTCCTTGACAATTTCCTGGGCATTTCCCATCGCAATTCCCAATCCAGCCTCAGTGATCATCGCAATGTCGTTAAGACTGTCTCCAACTGCCATCACGTTTTCCATTGAAATCCCCAATAATTCGCTAACCTTTTGCAAGCCCTTCGCCTTATTGATTCCTAATGCATTTACTTCAATGTTTTTCAGACTGGAATTGCTTATTTCAAATAAACCTTTATCCTTTAACTCTTTTAATACACTTTCCCTGATCTCATCCTCTTCGATATGGAAACCGAATTTGAGCCATTTTTGTGAAAACAAGTCTTCTGGCATATCATTTCTCCACACGTCTTCACTGCTTGTAGCCCAAAATCCAGTCCTGTGCTTCCTGGACAGCTCATACATCCATTGGATATGTTCTGTATCAACCGGATTCACTTCAATGAGTTCACCATCCGGTCCCCATATTTCCCCGCCATTAACTGTCACAAGATAGGATGATAATTCGAGCGATAATACATAATCCCTTGCTGTTTTAAGACTTCGTCCCGTACTGAGGACTACTTTTATCCCTTTTTTTTCAGTTTCCTTGATCGCCTGTCTATTTTCATCGGTCACCTCATGATGTTCATTGAGAAGAGTCCCGTCCATATCGAGGGCGATTAATTTGATATCTAGTTCTTTTCTGTTCAAGTCCATCCTCCTAACAGCGCATCAATTGTCGTTATTAATCATATCAATTGCTTGTTTGACAGTTGCGAATGTATTGATCCTTGAGAAGTCCACACCACCTTCTACGGCAGCCTGTGCAAGTTCAGGCCGCATTCCAGTCGCGAACGAGTCCACTCCCAGCAAGCGCAATATATTATGGATATCAAAAATATGCTTCGCAATCGCGGCATCTATCGTTACGATCCCTGAAAAGTCTATGATTAATGACTGGACCTTCTCCTGTGCAACCTGTGGGATTGCCCGTTCCATGATCAATCTTGCCCGATCATGATCCATTTTTCCAACTAAAGGAAGGACCGCTACATTTTCCTGTACCGGTACAACTGGAGCAGACAAAATATCCACTTCGTCCTGGACTTCTTTCATTAGTTTGGAGGTTTGCCTTTCAAATGCAAATACTGTTTCATTGATACTGATATCCAGCATATTGTTGACTCTTTTATTGATCCAGATAAAATCTTCAATTTCCACTTCATGCTTTAGGCATATTTCTGCCATCTTATCGATGAACACCAATCTTGTAGGAGGATATCTAAGAAGGATATCTGATATCCGGCCATCTCTGGCAGCCTCCCTCTCTCCATTTGCCTTGCTCCATTCCAGTAATCCAACCGAGGTTAACTCGTCGGCATTCCTAATAGAGTCACCAAGAAACCCAAGGTATTCAGTATAAACAACAATTGCCTGATCAATTTCCTGCTTTGGAATTTCGACACCAATCATTTCAATAATTGAATCCACCATTTCCTTTGCGATTGTTTCGGCATTTTGTTGTAATTCATTTGCTACCGCAGCTGTAGGATTCACAAAGGTCACTTCCCTTTTCTTCATGATAATTATAGCCAAATACTTATTATCATTAGAATACACCTTAAGTAAAAAATAATCTCTCTTGAACCCCATGAATCTTGAAGATACTTGAAAATAATCAAGTCGGCCTAGTCAAATAGTACCGAGCAGGATACGGGGTTTCTTTTCGTCTAATTAATATTCTTTTGAAATTCGCGTCAACTCAAAGAACTCTCTCTCAGGCTTCATCCATTTAGTTCCTTTATCAGAGACAAAGTATATCCCTTTTTCTAGATCATAATAGACCATGATCTTCAAATCACCAAACTCAATTGTGCTTTTATTTTTATAAAAAAGTTGATGGCCGCCCGCTTCAGGTGCTTGATTGATCATTTCTCCAATGCGATCGATTGTTTTCCTGTCAGTCATCTTGAAGCAGTCTTCACTTCGCTCTGGCTGTTCATTGATACATACCTCAGGCACATCAGAATTGATCCATTTGGCAGCTTTTAAAGGTTCGGTTTTATCAAATGTGACTTCCGTTTGGTCCGTATTTCTAAAATAGGATGCGCTGATTGACAACACCCATTTTCTCCCTTCCTTTTCCCAGTTTGAAATGAAGCCGGCTCCATCTTCAGCTGGATCACTTGAGGCCTGCTTCATGATAAGATTCCAACCATTTTGCGGAAGCGCATGCTCATAAAAATTCAAAATCTCATCCCAATGATCACCCTTTATTTTATAGACTGGGCTGTCTGCCTCCAGGCCGCTATACAGGGGGATATCCTCTGTGCGTTCCGGAATCAGGTCAAGCCCTTCGTATTTTTCTGTTCGCATATGCTGAAAATAAACAAAAATGGCGGCAAACAATAAAATAAATAATATCAACCCTGGTATTCTCAAGAACTTCAAGTCCATCCCTCTTTGCTTTTTTCTTTATAATAATGTAAATAATGGTAGAATAGAATACTCTAAATTCTTTGAGATAAAATCAGGAGGAAAAAATCATGGTAAACAGCAAAGACGGAAAAAACAGGGTTGATATAAAGCCTGGTGTAAAAGTAAATATAGTACTGAAGGCAGACCAAAGGTCCGGGAAACTCACTAATGGTGTGGTAAAGGATATCCTGACCAATTCCAGCACTCATCCACACGGAATAAAAGTGCGGCTGGCGGACGGCCAGGTCGGACGTGTTAAAGAAATCCTCGAATAAAAGGATCTCTTCCTCCTCCTATCAGGCCGCAAAAAAAAAAGCATTAAAGGGAGTTGCCCCTTTAATGCTTAACTTTTTTTCTCTCTGACTTTATCAACAATCAATGTATTCAATCGCGGAGCCAGCTGGAATAAGATTGTTCCGATAAAAGCAATCACCAAGATGTAAATACTCGCGAAAACTTTTAACTCACCAGTCGCGAGTGCAGCAATAATGACAGAAAACTCCCCACGCTGAGTCAGAGATAGCCCTGCTTTTAGCGAATCGCTTCTAGAAAGGCCATACCATTGTCCTCCTATGAAGCCAACAATCAATTTATACAGCAACGACCACAATACGAGCACCACTAGCAGCCCTAAATAAGGAATGTCGCTGGTCAGTTCAATGTGAAGACCAAAGTTCAGGAAAAAGAATGGCAGAAAAATATTCCTTACCGGCAGTGCTAATTTTTCAACCTTATCCTTGATGGACAACTCAGAAAGCATTATGCCAGCAAGAAAGGCACCGATCACCTCAGACAGACCCAGCATAATGGCAACTCCCCCGTAGGTGAGGGCTATGCCTGTAATCAAAACGATGAAGATATCATCCTGGTTGATTTCTTTTAATAATGATTCTGCCTTTTTAAAGACAACCTTCGCAAAAAAGACGGCAATACCAGCGAGAAGTCCGATTTTCAATAGAATCAGTAAAAAATCAGCAACTGTCATTCCTTTTCCCGAAAGCCCAATAAGAACTGTTACAAGGATTGGAGCAATCAAATCCTCGAAAATCAGGATCAGGAGCATGAACTCGGATTCTTTATTCTCAGTCCTGTTCTTGTCCTCGAGCAGTTTCGCGGTGATCGAAGAACTGGTGGCATAGACAATCCCTCCTACTATCAAGGATGATACCCAATCCAGTCCGAATATGAAGCTGATCACCGCCGTGACAATAACCCCAAGCACCGCATCCAGCAGTCCAGCTTTCCATACCCTGGCACTGTTCGATATCAGCCGGTTAAGCGGGAATTTCATTCCAAGAATAAAAAACAACAGGACCAATCCGATCTCCCCTGCTGCTTCGATTACTTTGGATTCCTTTATAACCAAGGATAAAACCAGACCAAGTAAAATATATAATAATATATCAGGAATTTTGATGATCTTGATGCCAATCATGCCAATCAGGAACAGCACCAATAAAAATAATCCAATGCCCAGAGTCAAATTCAATACCAAACATCACCTTTTCGTATATTTAAAAGCATTTATCATCCTATTTTCTACCCAATTCTCTGCAATTCAACACTGGAAAATTGAACTACTCACTGACTGGATGTGTATGCTTGAATATTCACCCATTTAATGAAACGATACTTTCAAACAGTCCATTTAAATCCTTTATGATAAAATAAACTATATATTCTAAACGGTAGAAAGACTTAGGGGGAAGAAATGAACAGCAGTCAAGAAGCAGCTTTTACCCGGCAGCAGCACAAGGGTATAACAAAAACAAAACTAGCCAAAAGAATCTTTTTCATCATTTTGGGAGCCGTCATGATGGGTGTAGGAATCGAGGAATTCCTCGTACCCAACAGAATATTGGACGGCGGAATCGTTGGTATTTCAATCATCCTCTCACATTTAACTGGCTGGCGCCTCGGCCTCTTTATTTTTGTATTGAACATTCCTTTCTTTTTCATAGGATATAAACAAATCGGAAAGACATTCGCATTATCCACTCTTCTTGGAATCACCGTTTTATCTTTGACAACCAGTTTTCTCCATGATTGGCCCGTTTTCACGAAAGATTTGCTGCTTGCCACCGTTTTCGGCGGGATTGTTCTCGGTGCTGGTGTAGGAATAGTCATCCGTTACGGCGGATCTCTTGATGGTACTGAGATCCTGGCAATCCTGGCAAATAGAAGGCTGCCATTTTCAGTCGGTGAAGTCATCATGTTTTTTAATATCTTCATTTTTGGGACCGCAGGATTTGTGTTTGGCTGGGATCGTGCAATGTATTCGATTCTCGCTTACTTCATCGCCTTTAAAACTATCGATATCGTGATTGCTGGACTGGACGAATCGAAAGCAGCCTGGATCATCAGTGATCAGCATAAGGAAATCGGTGAAGCTATCCTTGCCCGCCTCGGCCGTGGCGTGACGTATTTGTCCGGTGAGGGGGCATATACAGGAGATGACAAAAAGGTGATCTTCTGTGTCATTACCCGTCTCGAAGAAGCAAAACTAAAATCAATTGTCGAGGAGCTCGATGAAACTGCGTTCCTTGCCGTAGGAAACATTGCGGAAGTCCGCGGAGGAAGATTTAAAAAACGAAATATCCATTAACGATTATTTATTCAGCATAAATAAGAGAAGCCCAGAGCATATCTGGGCTTTTGGTTTAACCATCAAGGATTTTGACAGCCTCATCATTCTTCTGCTGGAGCTGCATCAACAGCAATTTGATAGGCATCCAGTAAATTAGACTTTTCTCCCTCACTTTCCAATCCTACGAGAAATTGGTCTTCACCATGGTCCTCAACTTTCATCACCACAGTTTCGTCTCCCTCTCTCAACATTGCATAAGATTGTCCTTTCATTTCGAATAATGCTTCTACTTCGAACTGCCTCTCATTTCCGCTATCATCCCTTACAGTTACCAGGTCCCTGACTGAATCATGGTCCATAACTGATCACCTCCAACATTAAATCATCTTATTTTCCCCTTCTCTGGCCGGAGATATAAATTTTCAGCATCGATTTTGGGTTGAAAATAACACTTCTAAATCAAAATAATGAATGAATTTAAAATAAACTTTTAAATCCCATTCTTTATTTTCACCTATATAATATGTCTCACACACTGTAATTTGGAGGCGTCCTTCTTGAAGACAGCTGGAATTATTCTTGGCTCAATCATCGTTGCATTTGCATTCAACCTATTCCTGATTCCCCATGGTATCATGAGCAGCGGAATCAGTGGTCTTTCCATCATCTTGTCGATGCTAACTTCCGTCAACACAGGGATTTACAATTTTTTATTGAACTTCCCGCTCCTGATTATTGGTTATTTGAAATTGGGAAGAAAATTCATCTTATACACTATCCTTTCCGTCATTACAATCTCCATCACGCTTTTTGTTATTCCAGTATTCAAACTAGCGGAAGATCCGATTCTTTCATCCATTTTCGGAGGGGCAATTGTCGGTTTGGGAATTGGTATAATCTTTCGCTCATCAGGTTCATCAGGAGGATTCGATATCATCGGAATGCTTCTGGCAAGACGTAAAGACTTCCCGATGGGAACGCTATTGTTTGCGATGAATTCTATTGTCATTTTGTTATCAGGCTTTTTATTCAGCTGGGATGCTGCATTGAATACGCTTGTTTCCATTTTCGTACTGGGAAAAGTGATTGATAAAGTGCATACTCATCATGTGAAGCTAACCTTGATGATCATTACCAGAAAAGGCGAGGAAGTGAAGCAGCATCTGCTAAAAAATGTCTATAGGGGTGTAACGGTAATAGACTCTCTTGGCGGATATTCCAATGAGAAAAGCAACGTCATCATTACGGTCATATCCAGGTATGAACTAACAGAAGTAAAAACATTGATAGAAGAAATCGACCCAGAAGCATTTGTAAATATAACCGAAACCCTGGAAGTAATGGGTCTTTTCCATCGAAAACAACATTAAATACCAATCAAGAAGCTGAACGATCAGCTTCTTGATTCCTAAAAAAAAAATTACAGGAAAATTTATCTTGAAATTTCATTGAATTCATCATATAATAATTAAGTCGCTGAAATGCACAAACCAAAATCTTGTCCCAGTAGCTCAGTAGGATAGAGCAACAGTTTCCTAAACTGTAGGTCGGGAGTTCGAATCTCTTCTGGGACGCTTAAAAAACCTTGATATTAATCAAGGTTTTTTATTTGTATCAGATACTTCAATTATTTAAACTCACAGGCTAAGCCAATTGGTTCGTTCCGAGCTTTTTGGATAGGCCGACTTGACTCCGATTATAAAAACATACCTTCTTACCTTCCTTATTAAGCAATAGAAATAGAATAAGATATTTAATAAAACTTCTTTCTAAAATACCCCTTCTTAAAAAATAGGTTCTGTTAAAGCCCAATGTTGGTTTTAACTCCTGTTGATTGTAGTGGAAGGCGCGCAGACTCCTGCGGGCGCAGCTGGTCAGATGAGACCCCGCAGGAGCAAAGCGACGAGGAGGCCCAGCGCCAGCCCCGAGGAAGAATTGTTTATGAAAAAGACGGCAGTTGGTCTTTTTCATATTCTTCCCGCGGAAAGCGAAGCGCCTGGAACGAAAATCAACAGCCTTGATTAACAGAGCTTAAAAATAAATAACATATTTGTTCAAGAACTTTGGAACTAAGACTTATTTAATCGCGTCTATATAATTGGTTGGAGCAAAGGAAACTTTTAACCGGGGATTAAAATGGATTGTTTGTGGTATTTATACACCATGAGCAACTCAGCAAAGGGGAAACGATATGAAAAATAAAAAGAAAGATCTGCCTTATCTTTTATTTTTACTGGTCATGCCAGTATTGGGCATGATTTACAAACTTATAAATAACAATCCCAGGGAGGCAGTGATCCTTTCAACTGATTTGGATAAAGTGATTCCCTTCCTTCCGATATTTATCGTACCCTATATCATCTGGTACGCTTTTATATTCGGATATCTCCTTTATTTTTGGTATAAGGACACGAAGATTTACATGAGGACTTTAACATTGATCGCCATAGGAGAATTAATTTGTTTCCTGATTTATTTCTTCTTCCAGACGACGGTTCCGAGGCCACATTTGGCAGGGGATGGCATTTTTACAGACCTCGTGGGAATGATCTATAGCCATGACCAACCATATAACGCGTTCCCTAGTATACATGTGTTGACCACCTTCGCAATCATTCTAGGCAGTCTGCACATCCAAAACAAGCATATGATCCACAAGATTTTCATTCCGCTAATGGGATCCCTGATCATAATTTCCACGCTATTTGTAAAACAACATTATATCCTTGATATGTTCGGATCCATGTTCTTGACATCTTTCATATATGGCATAGTGTTTGATGTATTGGAATATAAGATTTCAAAAAGGACAGAAACTGTTTACGTTAAAGATTAAAAATAGCAAGCGACAAAAAGCTGCAATTAATAGCTTTTTGTCGCTTGCTTTATTTATCTGCATCTTCTTCACTCCTGACATCCGGTCTGACAGGAGATAATTCTTCAGCTGCTTCAATTTGGAATCGATAATTTGCAGCCCTGAATTCCTCATGTCCTTCTTCCAAAGTCCTGCCTGAAACATATTTATGGAAGAAATATTCAAATATGGCGATTCCTGCTGCCGATATCAGTGATGGAAGCAACAAGCTTTCTCCATAGGTCAAGCTTTCCCCCACAACCCAAATGATCATGAAGGCAAGTGCGAAATCTGCTAAAGTTGCAATCGTATTATTGGTCTTTTGCAGAAGGAATAAATCGCCTATAACATACGAAACAACACTGAGCAATAAGGAAATCAATAGTACATTGGTAAATGACATATCATACATTGCACCAAGGATCACGTAAAGAAGTGCAAAGCTTGCGATGAATTTTACAGCAATGGCTCTTAGGTGTTTCACTTTCATTTCCTCCAATTTAAAGTTTGGACTTATTTGGCTCAATTAGCATTATTCCATACCTTTCTCTGTAAGATAACTGAGATCATCCCTATAACTACCACAACGATTAGGCTGATAAAAAAGCCCATCCGAATGCTTTTTTCAGCAAGGGTTCCTGAAACGGCAGCGAGAATAAGGAGTATCCCAAAAAATGAGAGTATCTTACCCCAGACCTTCAATTCAACTAATTTAAGTCCTGACAGGATAATGAAAGCCCAGTTGAATAAAATCAGGATTCCTGCGGCGGTAGTTATATACTCGTAAATTTTTCCTGGAAGCAGCAGTGCGGTAACAATGGAAGCAACCAGTCCCACCACTGCAAGACCTAGCGACGGAAGCGGCAATTGTTTCCACTTCTTGATTTTCTTGGCGAAAACCTTCGGAGCATCACCATCTTCTGCCAGTGTGACGAGCAAGGTTGTCACTCCAAATAATGAAGCCGTCATGGTCGAAAAGCCTGCAAGGATAATTGCTGCATTGAAGACATGCGGAAAGAAATCCAGCTTGAATTGACCAAGAGCAGTCACAAACGGACTTTCCTTATCGTTAAATGCCCCGTGTGCGGCCAGTATGACAGCAAGGCCCAGAGAAAGTACATAGACAACCACCAGTAAAATCAGCATTATTACCCCTGCTTTTGGGGCATCTTCTTTATTCTTCAGCCTTGTCGCCATCAATCCGATTACCTCTATTCCTCCATATGCATAAAAAGCGTAAATCAAAGATGACCAAAAGCCTCTTATGCCTCCAGGAAAGAGTTTTTGAGCTGAGTTTGGCGTATATACTTTATGCGTATCAAGGTTGAACAATCCGAAAAGGGCTGCTGCGGCAATAAGGATGAACATAATGATGGCTGCTGTTTTTATGACCGCCAGCAAATCTTCCACCTTATCAAAACCTTTATTGCCAGTCAGGACCACACCGATGGAGAGCACAGCATAACCTGTTGCGAAAATCCATAAAGGGATGTCAGGAAACCAGAATTGGGATAAAATCGATAGAGCAGTTAACTGGCTTCCCATGATCAGGATATTGGAACTCCAATAATTCCAGCCGCAGCTAAAACCAGCCCATTTTCCATAAGCCTTATTGGCATAATAACAAAAAGAACCAGCCTGAGGATCTTCAGCTGTCATTTTGGCCAATAAGTTGTAGACCAGGTACGTACCAATTGCCGCCAGGATAAAGGAAATAACGATGGACGGTCCGGTAATGTTGATTCCAATTGCAGAACCAAGGAAAAAACCTGTGCCTATTGTACATCCCACACCGATAAGGGATAATTGCCACCATTTTAGATCTCCTTCATTCGAGTTACACCCGCCTTTTGCTTTAACAGACGGCAGAAAAAAATCCATTCCTTTCGCCCCTTTCTCGATAAGATTATCATTCGAGTATCGCCTCTTTTTTATGTAAGGACTTTCATGGGCAGAAAAAAAGCCGAATCCCGAAGGATCGACTTTTCCCTTACTATTTTTTTCCTTTATCTTTTTCCGATTCCTTGCTTAATCCGGTCATCGTGCGATACAACTGTGTATACATGCTTCCTTGCACGATATTCTCGAGAAAGAATTCGCCTACAAGCTCTTTATACTCCTCATCTTCAAACATTTTCTTATTTTGAAGCTCCATCTCCGCCAATCCTTCATAGGTGGAAACCAATGCATAGGTATGGTCTTCGCCTGAGATCGGGGACAATAGCTCCACCCTATGGTCATAATGTTCATTCCGGAAATTTTGAATCAGGCGCAGATTCTTAATCCCATCCGGAAACTTATCTTGTTTCAATTCAAATGTTTGAATGACAATGACTGACATATCCTTATCCCCCTGTAAAATGGTCGATAGGATTAGATTTTTCCAAACATAGAAAATCTATTCATTACATATCCTATCAGCGAATTTTAAGGATGCAGGTTGACTTTTTATACCTCTCTTCTCAAAGCCTGGAGCACATCTACCTTTGTGGCTCTCTGTGCCGGACGCAAACCTGAAAGGATTGTGACAAGGTAGCAAATTATGAAGCTGATTATTGGCAATGTATAGGGAATATGACTAAATATCAAGCCCTCTGGCGGCTCTTCACCAAATGCCTGCTTTATGATGATCGGCAAGCCAAAATTAACAATCATACTTATAACATAGGCCACGAGCGTGCCGATCGATGCTCCGATCAAGCCTATATAACTGCTTTCCAGCAGGAAGATCCTTTTGATAGTCTTTGGATTGGCACCAATCGCTTTCATGATCCCGATATCTGGAGCCCTTTCAGTTACGGCCATGGTCATTGTGTTATAAATTCCTATCGAGGCTATGATGATGGCAATCGTTCCGATGAAAATAAGTCCAGCCTTCACGATCGTGAACATTACATTCACATCCTTCAATTCATTAATCACAGAATGGGATGGATAATTGTTCTCTTCTAGCTTAACGGTAATATCTTTGACTGCTTCCATATCTTTAGCGTATATTTTAACCTCGTCAAAATGGTCTGCTGCTATGGCTGGGAGCTCCATGTCTGGATTGTTCGGGTCCTTCATCATTCCCCGTGGCGTTCCTGTAAACTCCTCTACTTGCTTAAGAACCCCATCGGAAACAAATACCACATTGTCATAGACCCATTCCTTCGTGGGCTTTTTGCGGATTCCTGCAATGGTAACTTCCAACTTTTCCTTTATTTCTTCGCCCTTTTCAAACTTGATGACATTCATGATGATTTTCTTTCCTATAAGTTCACCTTTGTATTGATATTCTTCTTTTATCTGGCCGTTCTCATTATATATATCTTCTGTTTCAACTTCAGGACGCAAAGCTTCAACAAAATGATACCCAACAAGCACTTCATTAGCTGATTTTGGAAGATGGCCCTCTGATAATTCTAGTCCTGCCTTCGTTTCAGAAGGCATATCGGCAACAACTGCCCGCGCATTGGTCTGGTGTTCACCAATTTCAAATTGATAATCCTGGAGGTTTTTCCTTCTGGTAACAGATTTGACATCCTTAATTGTTTCAAAAAAAGCAACATCCTTTTCATCCAGCTGTTTATAACCATTTTGAGAATCCTCTTTCCCCGGGACTTCGATTTCTGTTACAACTCTTCTTTCCAAAGTTTCTTTGACGATTGATTTGTGAAGTCCAAATCCCACGGAAGCAAGAACGATCAGGAATGCCACACTCATTGCAGTAGCCAGGATGGTCATGAACAGCCTTGTCCTGTTCTTTTTCATGTTTTGCCTGACAAAACGGAATTGGTCTTTAAGCCTCATTTGCAATTACCTCCTCAACAACTCTTCCATCCTTTAATTCAATCGTTCTGTGTCCAATTTTTGCAACCTTTTCATCATGAGTAATGATCAAAAAAGTGATGCCAAGTTCTTTATTCAACTTTTTGATGAACCTGAGCAAATCCTCTTCGGTTTCCGAATCCAGACTGCCAGTCGGTTCATCCGCTAGAATGATCGGAGGATTGACAATCAGTGCGCGGGCAATACTCACTCTTTGCTGTTGACCACCTGATAGTTCTCCGGGGTAATGATCCTGATAGTCTGCCAATCCAACCATATCTAGAATTTCACTTGTCCGAAGTTTTCTTTCTTGCTCTTTCACACCTTTTAAAATCAATGGCAGCTCAATATTTTGATAGGCAGTCATACTTGTAATCAACTGAAAGCTTTGGAAGATGAAACCGAGATGCTGAATCCGGAAATCTGCAAACTTCGCCTCAGACAATGTTGATGTTTTGATTCCATTGATGGCTATATCACCCTGTTTTGGACGGATGAAGCCACTCACAAGATTAAGAAGCGTGGATTTGCCCGAACCACTCCTGCCAACGATCGTGACGATTTCCCCCTTCCTGACTTGCAACGAAACATCCTTCAAAACTGGGATGACTGTCTTTCGCCCTTTTTTACCAATTTCAAATTCATGACTTAAATGGTTAATTGTGATCATGCTTCCACTCCTAATACATTTTTTTGAATATTATTCATTATCTACCAGCTAATGAGACGAAAAAAATAGGCGATACTTTCATCGCCTAGATCCTTATCAGGCAGGGTATTTCTCTGACATGACTTTTTTCAATTGTTTCCTGGCTCTATGCAGCCGCGTTTTTACTGTTCCTGATTTAATATTCAGTTTACTGGCGATCTCATTCTCCTTTAAGCCGTATTGGAGTTTAAGGACAAGAACCTGTTGATATTCCTGTGTCAGAAGATATAAAAGATGCTGGATTTGTTCCTTGAAAAGAAGGATCTCCACTTCTTTCTCAAGCGATTGTTCAACGTCACAATCGCTAAAAATCTGCTCCATGATACTTTGGTCGGAAGGAAGCCACCTTCTCCTCTTCTCTGCTCTCAAATAATCAATTGCTGTCCTGGCTGCTATTGCCGACAGCCAGGAACCGATCTTATGCTCATCAACAATGGTATCTGCTTTTTTATATGCCTTTATAAATGTTTCCTGGACCACGTCTTCTGCTAAATGTCGATCTTTTGTTATCCTGTAAGCGATTTGATGAAGTTTTTTGCCATGTATCCTATAGAGTTCGTCAAAATCAATATAAGCCATATCGATCCCCCCTTGCCCTGGAGTTGAAATCTCATTCAACTCCAACGTTTCCTTTCTCTATTTGTCTTTTATTTAGCCCCTGATAAACAAGGCTGTTGATTTTCGTTCCAGGCGCATCGCTTTCCTCGTGGCTGCGCTGAGTCTCTATTTAAAGTACTGCTCAATGTATGCTGGAACATCTCTATCGCTGAATGTCCTGATTTCCTTTAGGTTTCCTGTCTTGTAGACAAAAACAGCGGTATAAGGTTCCTCATTGTACCAGTCATAACCCGCTTTCTGGATTGCGGCACCCATCTTGTCATCATCTGTTATTTTAAGCGTGTTTTTACCCTTCAAAATTCGATTCATAAATTCTTCGTCTTGATATTCTTTGAATTCATCTGCTTTTATGGATTCATTTGTCACGACAATGTACTCCAAATCCTCGGGAGTCACCATGGCTTCCTCAAGCATGCCGTTTTCCTCCAGCCAATTGATGAAGCTTGAGTAAGACTGTTTAAGTTCCAAGTTTTCATATTGATTGATGCTGGACAGGATTTCAATCGATGACATATTCCCGACCGGATAGTCCAGGGTATATGGTTCCTGCTCAAGTTCTTTCCTCAGGATCGACATGGCCTGTTTGATTTTCTCTTTGTCGGAAATGGTCAACGGGACGTCTGTCATTCTCTTGTTAATCCTGATGGAAGTTATATCTTCAGTTTTTAGGTTGAATACTGGAAGATGCGCATGCTTATACTCCAGTGATTCATGGATTTCCTTTAGTTGTGGTTCATAATCATTCGGGTCAATTTTATATTGGCGGACCAGTCTGTCGCCGTTTTTTAATTGATAGATAATAAGTGCATTCTCTTGAGATTTCATTGTCTGTTCATTTGTTTTTTCATTTTGAATGATTCTCCTATGAAACTCTCTTACAGCGTCGATGTTTTCTCTCTGGAATAGTGGTTTTGGTGCGTAAGGGTCATTTGGATCCGAATAAATTTGGTTCGCGTACGTTACACTTTTGATTTCATCAAGTGCAGGTACCTTTTTTTCATATGGTGTGAATGCCTGTGTGATCATAATCAAGAGTGCCAGTACAACAGCATAGGAAACAAGTCCCTTTCCACTGCGAAATACCCTCCACGTTTTCTGAAGGACCATTTCTGCTGAGAAATAACCGATTATACCCCCTGCTGCATAACCGAATAACAGCCAGGCAAATTCATTCTGCATTGCATCAAAATACATGCCGCCAAGGAGCGTCATGCAAAATGCAACTCCAAACTTAAAGACCTTTTTTAACCCTTTAAAAGCAATGGCTTCGGAAGCTGATTCCACATTCCTCTTCTTATAGATTAATAGTGACAGGATATATGCTGCTGCCACAATGAACAAATAGATGAGTACTGCTTTTGCGGTTATCGAATTACTCTCAAGCAGGGCGAGATGCGAAATAGGTGATAGATATTCGATATTCCGGATTTGAAAATAATCACTAGGGAACCCATATAGCATAAGCCCGAGATTATAGATGATCAGCAGGGTAAAACCTGCCGGAAACAATAGCATGATGAATGTCAAAACTCCCTGAACCACCGAAATCCCAGTAACCATTGCCATCAATACTCCGGAAAGGAAAAAAACAGCATTATACAAAATGACGATTCCTGTCCAGCTGAAAATGTCCTCAAGCTGAAAATATAAATTCAAGTCCAATGCACTGTGAATCATGACCGTAATCAAAGCAATCAAGATTACGGGGATTACCAGGAATACAAACCCCGTCAGTGTATAGAAATGGAATAATTGTTCACGTCTTAAAGGCAGACTGTGCATCAGATCAGCTGCCTGCTTAACATGCAGGAAACGGTACAGAAAGATTGCCATCACCACAGGTACTGTGATGATCATGATTAACTGTATCGCGAACTCGAAGTCAAATAATCCTTCTGCAGGCATAAAATAACGGTAGTCATCACCTGAGTAAAGCATCATGATCCGCAATGGAATGGCGAAAAATAATGCAAGAAAATAGATGACTGAAATCCAGCCAATGTTCCTTCCAACCTGGAGGATCATTTCCTTGTTACACAACGATATTTTTGATGGCATAGCCGATATCTCCCATCTCATATATGAAAATTTCTTCTAAAGTCAATGGCAGAAGATCGAAAATTACAGGTTGGGTTTGATGGAAGACCTTTACGATTTCGTCCTCTTTCCCCCGGATAATACATACCATTACGCTTCCTCTTTTTTCGCAATGGAGCATTGTAAGGCGTTGTTCTAGATATCCTGGCGCTGTCCCTTTATAGGCAACCTGTACTTTATGAATATCAGACTTAAGGTCATCAAGGTCTTTTTCCAAAAGAAGTGAGCCTTGATGCAAAATTCCGATATGGTCACAGATGTCCTCGATTTCCCGCAAATTATGAGAAGAAATCAAAATGGTCATTTCACGATCCGCCACATCCTGAATCAGTAGGTTTTTAACTTTTTTCCTTGCCACCGGGTCCAGCCCATCCATTGGTTCATCAAGAATCAGGACTTCTGGCATCGTGGATAACGCAAGCCAGAAAGCTGCCTGCCTTTGTATTCCTTTAGAAAAAGTTTGCAATTTCTTCTTCATGCTGAAATCAAAGACTTCCGCTAATTTTACAAATCTTTCTTCATTCCATGTTGGATAGATGCTTTTATAAAAATTAGCCATTTGCCTGACGGTGTATTGAGGAAAAAAGTAAGGCTGATCTGATATGTAATAAAGTTTTTGCTTTAAAGCCTGGTTTTCATAAATGGCACTTCCTTCAAGCTTCACTTCTCCTGAATCCTGCCTGTATATGCCAGCAAGCAATTTTATGATGGTAGTCTTTCCTGCCCCATTCGAACCGATTAGCCCATAAATTGAGCCTTTATTTATCGTCATATTGACGTCTTTTACGGCTTCTTGTTTCTCAAATGATTTATTTATTTTGATCATTTGAATCATCCTGCCCGCTTCCCCCTTTCACTGCCTCCATGGTGTCAACCATTTCATGGAGCTCTTCTGCAGAAACACCAAGGTATAGTGCCTCTTGCAGAAGTTTTTCCAAATCCTGCCTCACCTGCAGGATTTTTTCGATATCTTTTCCGGTGTCCATCGGATTGACAAAACTACCTTTGCCTTTTAACGAATAAATGAACCCCTGTGTTTCAAGTTCTCTGTATGCCTTCTGAATTGTATTTGGATTTATTGTCAACTGCTGTGCCATCTGTCGTACGGAAGGCAATTGTTCATCAGGTTTGAGCACTTCATGGATGATCAGCTCTTTCATCTTATCAACCAGTTGTTCGTAAATCGGTTTTCGGCTCCTAAGATCAAGCTCAAACATAATGACCCCCTATCTGTACTAAGTGTACTATTATTATTAATACAGTTAAATTATATGCCAACCTCTTCCAAAAAGATAGGGGGAATATTCTTAATAAATTCTTAAGAAAAATTAAGAATTTAAAACACTACAGAATGATTTTCTTCATTAGTGTAATTTTACACAATTATTAACATTAAATTCAATACTTTTTTGGATGATTTTGGATTATCTTTTGAAAATACAAATAAACGCCCTAGTATAAACTAGAGCGATGAAATTAAATTTATTAAATCCATCATCATCTATGTGTTCCTTTATAAGCAAAACACTTTTTAACCTATTTTTCCTGGACATTCTATACATCCACAATGATACGCCAAAACATAGCAAGGTTACATTTTATTTCAACAAAATACCTTAACTCCTCCCTTCCATTAAACACCATCAATCCCAAAATACATGAAACCTGATGTGTTTATCCATAATATTATGGGAGGTGAAATTAAATGAAATGGTTGCTGGCATTGGGACTTATATTATCTAGCGGTATCTCAGACAGTCAGGATGATATATCAATGATATGGGAAGATGAGGCGGTTGCGGAAGTCCATCGTTCGGATTTTTCAATCCCCTGGTTTGGTTACCCGATCCTTAACCATATGATGCTTGACACGTTGAATAAGCAGCTTTCCATCCAAATCAAAAAGGAACCAAAGAATGCAGGACTGGATGATCACGGGAATATCATACCGGAGGATGTTGGATACATTCTTGACGGAAAAAAATTCAATGAAAAATTCACCGAGAGCTTTTTTGATTCCGGCCATTCACGATTCTATGTGCCGTCGCTTCCGGTGTATCCCAAAGTTGACAGTGAAATAATCTCCAATATCCGGACAAAACTGATTGGCCATTACATAACCTATTTCAATAGTGCCAATAAAGAAAGAACCCATAATATCTCTCTTGCTGCAGAAGCAATCAATAACCATGTTGTTTTTCCAGGTGAAATCTTCTCCTTTAATAAAGTTGTCGGAAAAAGAACTGCGTCACGAGGTTATCAGCCGGCTCCAATCATCGTGCGAGGAGAATTATCGGAAGGAATCGGCGGAGGGATCTGCCAGGTATCTTCTACTCTTTTCAATGCAGCAGATCGCTCAGGTTTAAAAATTCTCGAACGATACTCTCACAGCAAGCAGGTGCCCTATGTCCCTCCTGGGAGAGACGCGACTGTCAGTTGGTATGGACCGGACTTTACGTTTAAAAACAAACATAACCAGCCGATTTTGATCAGGGCAAAAACCTATCCTGGAAAAATGGTCGTCTTGATATACTCATCCGAAGAGATCAATGCAGAAAAACACAAAGTACCCAGTACAGACAGCAACACGTTCATTCCTGAAGAACCAATATAAATGCTAAAGGGGTCCTAAATTAATGAGGATTCCTTTTATTTTACAGGAAAACCTTTACATTAGAGTTAATAATTCCGTAAACTATTGGTAATAGATGGTTTTAATATAGCTCTTTCTTAGTAGGTACCGGTCCTTTCTCCTTACCCATCCTCGGAAGCTTTGAGGTAATACAGACAAATTCTGTTTATAGAGCTGCCATATTCAAGGAACTAATTTTATAGAAATATAATGTCATAGGATGTGAGATATTTGCCGAAAAAAAAGAATTCAACACCCATTCGAGTCAATATTTTATTTTTTTCTGTTTTCATCCTTTTTTCATTGCTGGTGCTGCGTCTCGGAATCGTTCAGATCGTTCACGGTGAGGATTATAAACGGGAAATCAACCGGAAAGAAGATGTTACAGTCAACAACCCGGTTCCACGGGGAAGAGTGCTGGACAGAAATTTGCAACTCATTGTGGACAATAAACCTTTGAAAGCAATTACATATACAAATGAGGGTGCTTCCCAGCAGGAAATGCTCGATGTAGCAGCAAAGCTGGCTGTTATCATCGAAAAAGATACAGATAAAGTCCGGGAAAGAGATATGAAGGACTTCTGGATCATCAAACACCCCGAGGAAGCAGAAGACCTGATTACTGAAAAAGAAATGGAGCTGTTCAGAAATAAAAAGCTGAAAGATAAGGATTTATATAAACTTCAGATTGAGAGGATTACAGAAAAGCATCTTAAGCAGCTGACTAAACAGGAAATTGAAGAGCTGGCCATTTTCAGGATCATGAACAGCGGTTATAAGTTCGTTCCGCAAATCATTAAAAACAATGATGTCTCACAAAAAGAATTTGCCGTAGTGAACGAAAACCTGGCTCTCCTTCCCGGGGTCAACGCCACGACAGACTGGGACCGGGAGTATAAATATGATGAAACTTTCAAACCTGTCTTAGGGAAGGTCACAACAAGCAATGAAGGGCTTCCGGCAGACAGGATCGATTATTACATTTCACGTGGTTATACCCGAAATGACAGGGTCGGTAAAAGCTATCTCGAGCAACAATATGAAGATGTCCTTCAAGGAAAAAAAGAAAGGATCATGAATATTACCGATAAATCAGGCGGGTTGCTAGAGAAGGAACTAATAAACGAAGGCCAGCGGGGTAAAGACTTAATTCTCAGTATCGACATGGACCTGCAGGTCGCTGTTGAAGAAATCATTGAAAAGGAATTATGGGCTGCCAAAAGGTCTCCAGGAACCGGACTGCTGGACAGTGCATATGTCGTTCTAATGAACCCCAATACTGGTGAAGTATTGACCATGGCCGGTAAAAAGCTCGTAAAAGACAAAAAAACGAAAGAATTATCCATGCAAGATGATGCCCTGGGTAACATTCTCAACACATACAACGTAGGGTCTGTCGTCAAAGGGGCGACCATTCTGACTGGTTATAAAGCTGGTGCTATCAATTCTACGACCAGGTTCGATGATCGCGCACTTGATATTCAAGGTACACCGATTAAGAAATCCTACAGTTATTTAGGAGTCCTGAATGATATCGATGCTTTGAAAAGGTCCTCCAATGTATATATGTTCCATACTGCCATCCGGATTGGAAAAGGGGTTTACCGCTATCAAAAGCCATTGAATCTAGATCCTCAGGTTTGGGATACTATTCGTAATTCATTTGCATCCTTCGGTTTGGGGATCAGGACAGGTATTGACTTGCCAAGTGAACAAACCGGTGCCAAAGGAGCAAACTCTCCAGTCGGTAAGGTGCTCGATTTGGTAATTGGTCAGTATGATACCTATTCAAATATGCAGTTAGCTCAGTATATCTCTACGATTGCCAATGGCGGTCATCGGATGCAGCCAAGGATAGTACAGGAAATCCGTGAACCAGCCATGAATGGCGATCCGATTGGGCCCGTCTATAAAGCCTTCTCGCCAAAAGTTCTCAATGATATTGGCATGGAGGATCAATGGCTTGCACGCGTCCACACGGGCTTTAAAAAAGTCATGCAGGAACCAGGCGGTACTGCTTACGGATATTTTGGCAACGCCACCTATTCCCCGGCGGGAAAAACCGGTACAGCAGAAGCATTTTATGATGGCCAGTACAGAGTAAAAGGTGACCCCCTGATTGAAACAATGAATATTAGCCTCGTTGGCTATGCGCCTTCAGATAATCCTGAAATCGCGATGGCGGTCATCGTTCCGTGGGCATACCAGGGAAGTGTGGACCACGGAGCGAATAAAAAAATCGGCCGTGCGGTAATGGATGCTTATTTCAACATGAAAAACCCATCAGACCAGCCGAAAGATGAATAAGAATAAAAAGCGCAAGCGCCTTGTTCAGCCCCGACAAGCGCTGGAGGGCCTGACAGAGAAGTCGTTCTTTGACTTCATTGGCAGGACCGAAACGTCTCGAGGAGTTAGGAGCCGCAGCTAGCCAAGCGTCTCGAGCTGCTCAAAGCTAACGCTTATCGCAAGATACTCGAGGAAGTTTATTCAGGGGAGAAAACTGGCTATGCGCTGGAGCTGGATTAAGACTCCCATATGTTGTTACCCACACAAAAATAATTTTATAATTTCCTAACAATAAGAAAAGCTGTGCCGGCTGGCACAGCTTTTCTTATGTTTTTACAATTCTTTTGCCAGAGAAGGTTTTTTCATGTCAACACTTTCAAATGCTGCACCAATCTTTTCTTCAGCTTGTGTGAATTTCTCATCGGCTGCTTCAAAAGCAGGTGCATCCTTCTTCAGTTCTTCTGCTTTCATATTATATGATTCTGCAAGATCTTTAAGAGCAGCGTCAAGGTCTGCTTTTTGATCCTTCAATTCTGCTGGGACTTCAAGGCCTTCAACTTTACTTGCAACTGCTGCTGCAGATTCACTTGCCGCCGTCTTATCTTCAGGTGTCGGTTCCTCTGCTCCTTCGTATGCATTCAAGTCAGCATCTGCCTCATTGATTGTATTTACAATGCTCATGTAGAATTTGTACATGGCGCTCTTAGGGTTTACCGCAGGCTGCTCAGCTTTTTCTGTTTCAGCTTTTTCAGTTTTTTCAGGTTCTGCTTTATCGTCCGCCGAACACGCAGTCAACCCAAGTGCAAAAGTAATTGCAGTAAGTAAAATCCAAATCTTTTTCATTCTTATACTCCCCTTTAATCTATATATGCTTGTTGTGAAAACCAAATTCCACACACAGCTTTTTCATTATAAAGGGATTATTTAAAATAAATCAAATTTTTTATCACCGTTTTATAAAAAAGTCCCTACTTTCTATAAAGCAACTATGTATTAACTTTTCAGCGCTTTACCATGGTAATAAATTCATTGGTTTCTGAACTAAACCGCCTTTCTATGCTGAACCCCATCTTTTCATATAATTTAATAGCTCTTTTGTTAAAGGCTGCTACTGTCAGCCTAAACATATGGATTTGCTCCCTGCCTTCCAATTCCTTCAGCACAAAAGTAAAGAATGTATACCCATAGCCATTTCCTGTGATTTCAGGTTTCATGCCTAACCCTATATCGATTGCCTGTCCTGGATACATTCCGGCTCCTCTACCTGCCGGAACTTGCGCAGAAGGACCTGTGCAATAAAAACCGATTAATGCATCTTCTCGATCCACGACAGCCCGGTAACCTCCATACATGAGTTCATTGATTGATTCATCACAGACCTCATTATTATACAAGTCATATGGTGAGTCATATTTCCAGTTCAGGATTGTCACAGCAAAGTCCCTAGTCATCTTTTTGCTCATGAGTTCCAACTCTACTCCCCCTTAATAAGTTTCTTCAACAAACTTATTAATTCAGGATGTAAGAAGGAATTCCTCCATTCAGAAAAAATTTTTGTTATTTTGTCATTCTTTTGTAATATGAGGTTTAATAGTTTTATATCTGGGAATATTATAAGTAATAAAACAATGACAGGAGCGATTACATAATGATTACTACATTTGTATTACTTGGTGGAGCTTTCGCAATCGCCGCTGGATTAAATTTCTTTGCAGTTAATGATGAAAATGCATTTATAGATGACGAAGCTATTAACTAAGAGACGCTGCAACAGCGTCTCTTTTTTCTGTGTCAATTTTGAAACTTTTATTGTATTTTTAAGCTGTCGCAGGAAATAATAGAATAAAAGAGAAATACTAAAGCATAAACTGCTAGCCTCATTTCAATGAAGGAGGTACGGATTCATGCAAACCCCAGATATTTTGCCAGGAAAACAGGTCGTCCTATGCAAGGTGAAAAAAGAAGATATAGAAAACTGGTGGAGTCTTATCCATAACGATGAACACCCGGAGTGGAAAAAATGGGATGCTCCTTATTATCCGTTAAGGCATATTGAATATGAAAAATTCAGGGAACAGATGAGCAACCTGATACAACAGGGCTATGATCGTAAATATCTAATAAAAGTCGATGATGAAATCATTGGCATGGTCACTTATTATTGGGAACATGAATCCTCTCAGTGGCTTGAATTCGGGATCGTCATCTATCTCCCTGAATTCTGGAATGGAGGATACGGTACTGATGCTCTAGAAGTCTGGATCCAGCATCTATTCGATACCTTCCCCATTCCCCGTATTGGCTTCACAACCTGGTCTGGAAACGCCAGGATGCTGACTGTCGGAAAAAAACTTGGAATGGTCGAGGAAGCAAGAATCAGAAAATGCAGGCTATATAACGGAAAATTCTACGATTCAATCAAGATGGGGTTATTGCGTGAAGAGTGGGAAGCCAGGCTTCAGTGATCATCACATATTCGTTTTATAGTAGTGACCTTATTTTGGGAATCTCATTTAAAATGGTCACCAATGACGCTTATTGGTGACCAAAATTTGCGATTTTCCATAAAGGTGGTCACCAATGATCAAGCAAGTGTTAAACTGAAAGAATTTCACAAGCTATAGGATTCTCGACATATAATACTCATCATAAAATTGACCTTCCATGAACATTGAATCCTTCTTCGTTCCTTCAATTTCAAATCCCATTTTCTTGTATAAGGCGACTGCTCCCTGATTCTTCGTGAGTACGGTTAGTTCCAGTCTGCGCAGCCCTATGATGCTCGCCCACTCCAGTAATTCAGTGAATAGACTTGACCCTACCCCTTTTCCTCGGTAAAGATCTTTTATTCCGATTACCAGATAAGCTGAATGCTTTGTTCTTGGCGCACTTCCGCCTTTTGCAATTAAATATCCGGTTAATTCACCATCAGTCTCAGCCAGGAAGATATTTGAGTTGGGCTCTGATGTAAGTACATGAATCATTTTCTTTTGGGCATCCGGGTTGAACTTCCTTTCACCTGGCCCAAAAAGCATAAAATCAGATGAATTTTCCACTTCTTGCATTAGTCTTGCAAACTTATCTGCGTCACGTTCCTCAGCTTGTCTGATTTCCATACAAACACCTCTATATAATAGTTTTAAAAAAGGCTGGTTTCGTATTGATTGTTACTATTGTTGTGAAAGCAACAAGGCTTACGAAAACAGCATTAATAAAAGAAAACAGAGGAAAATTCCTCTGTTTATGAAAATATGCTTTTGATGCTTTCGATTAGTTCCTTGAAGAAATTGGAGACCGATTCCAGAAACCCTTTATCGCCCACTGCTTCCTCGATTCTTTTCTGGATATCACCTGAAAGTGTTTCTAATTGGGTTTTTACATTGTCAAAGTTTATGTTCAAGTCCCGCATCTTATTGAACAGATCGATCAGCAGCTGCCTGTCTTCAGGGCTGAGCTGGATCTCAAGGGTCTTTAATTTTTCATCAATGATTTTTTCAATATCTTCTTTTGTTGCTGGATTTTGATCCGCTATTTCCTTCTTGATTTCAGTCAGGAGTTCACTGACTTTATCCTGGTCAAGGCCTTCTTTTTTAGCCAGCTTAGTTGCCAGGTTCAATTCCTGATTCGCTACTTCTGTGCGGTCCTTATTGAGTGAGGTTCCATCACCTTCATCATATGCCTTGTAAATTCCAACGAGTGCTGAGTGTCCAGTAACCTTTACCGGGGAAACTACGTCCACGACTGCATCTTCTATTCCTGCAGTCAGCAGGGCGTTGGCATACATTTCATCGGTTACTTCTGTGATATTTTCCGGAGTAACCTGGTTGATCACGAGTCCTTCTCCAGCATCTTTCCTGGTGATCTTCGCAGATGAGTACATGTTTGAATGTTCATCACCGTCAATATAGTTTACCAGGTCTTTCCCTGTTACAATGATTTCCTTAACTTTTGAGGGATCCTTTATGCCGAGCAGCTCCCTGACTTCTGCCTTTTGTTTTTCAGACAGAGCTTCACCGTATACAACAATCGGAAGACCATATTTTTCATTTATTGCATCCTCATCATCATCACTGGAAGCAAGTGCTGGAACAGCGATCATCCCAAGAGCAAAAATGAGCAGACTGAATAATGCTGCGACTTTAAAAAAATGTTTCGATTTCATCATATGTTTCTCCTTTTACACAATTAGTAAATAACAAACTAGTTTGCCTTCAGATTCTACCTTTCCGGCCACTTGCCTGTTTTGTACATATATATGTACGAAAATTATGTTATAAAAGTTTCACGCTAGTTTATTTTCAGCTCTTTCATAACGATGACGCTTCGTTTTGGATTATAGAGTATCATTTGTAAATTTCCATTTTATCCATGTACATGAGAGGTTCAATTTGGTTGTCTCCGCTCCCAAAACCATCTGAGTTTTGAGGAAAAGCAGGATACTCATCACTTCCATCCTTATTCATGGAGCGCCACCCTATGTAGTACTGATCAGGCGGGAAAAAGTCCGAAAAAATCGAATTCGGCATACTGGATTTGATTAACTGATTTTCTGTTAGGATGAATTCTATCCATTCATCGGGAAGTTTAGTAAAACCGTAACTAGACTTCTCGTCTATATCTACTTTCAATTCCATTTGCACCTTTGGAAAATAACGGTGCTTGCCATCAGAAATACTGAAGTTACCATCTTTCTTCAAGTAAAAGTTCAAGGAATCAAGTCGATTATCTGGATGGAAATTCCAGATAATATAGTAACTCCCCGGTTCTTTAGGATTTGTTTTCCATAGTTGAGGTGTCGCACCTGTGTCAATACGGACAAATTCCCAATTATGTTTTCTCCACTCCCAAAAACTCAGTCCGTACCCATCATCTTTAGTTACAAAAGGGGCCAATACATGTTCTGAATCAATGAAAATGATATCTTGGACCAACTCTATGTCTGCGTTGGGAAAATCCTTCATCATTTCTTTAATGGCCTGTTGTTTGCCCGGAAATTCGCCAGGGGGAGCAAAGTAGAACCAGTAGCCAGCAAAGATCAATATGAGGGTCGTGGCCGCACCTCCAAGGAGCAGTCTTCTTTTTTTATTTACCATCCTACTCTCCCTCCTTTAAAAAGGGTTTTTGCGAGCGAAAATAAAATTGTTCCTGTGCTGTTGAAATCAAGATCCCTCTTCCATCCTTTTCCACATAGATCACCGGGTGAATCCCGCTTCCCATTATCGGTTTTACACCGGACATTTGATAGGGGAATTTCTCGGGAGCCTGTGCTGGATGTTCAACGTTCTCAATTGATTCATAGTACCAGGTATCAATTGAGATTTGCTGTCTTTCCATATTTGGGATTTCAGATCGAAGCACCTCTGTGTCCAGCACTTTATTGGCTCCTGAAGGATGAGTTTTAAAGATATAAGCTTCACTTGTATCCGAAAGGTATGTAGACAGCTTACCATCAGGATAAATGCTGGATTGAACCAGAGGACTCAATAACGCTGCTACAAGGAACAAATAATTAGCCAGGAATCCTAACCAAGCATATTTCCGGTATCTTGCCCAGTCAGTTCCCCCGTTTCTTTTATGATAAAGAGCATACAAGATCCAGAGCCCAAGCGGAAGGACAGCAACTTTTAACTGCTGATCGAAATATGGCAAATTAATAGAAAACGAGAATAATCCTATTAAAATAACGGCTGCCGCTTTCCATATCTGCGGTTTGATTTCCTGTTTCCGATATATCCAGACCGCTGTAAATAAAATCAGTACCCAGGAGACAATATTCATAACAAAAATAGTGACGTTCATAAATACACCTCTAATCCCATTGCATCATTTCATCTGAAAGCTCTGACCAGGAAATATTTAGTCAAGGCCAGGTATTCTCTTACATATGACTTGAATACTGCTTGCACGGGGGTCTCAGCCGGCAGTCCTTTCAAGGCCAGCCCCTCTTTTTCAGCGATCATGCCAGCGCGGTAAATATGGAAATCGTTCGTTACAATCAGTCCTGATTCCGCGCCGTTCGGTATCAGTTTTTTCGAGAACCCAATGTTTTCATATGTATCTGTCGATTGATCCTCTAGGAGTATCCTTGATTCTTCAATCCCGTATTCAAGCAACTCTCGTTTAATCGCTTCTGCTTCAGAAATATCCTCACCAGGACCTTTGCCTCCGGAGGCTATGGCGATTGTGCCCGGATTTGCTTTTAAATAGTCTGCCGCACAGTCAATCCTGAATTGAAGTGCCAGTGATGGCGTTGTCCCTTTTACCCGCGCCCCCAGAATGATCAGGTAGTCTGCCTCTTGCGGTACTTCTCCATCGGCATGGCTAATGATCTGGTAATGGAGGAACCCACCGTATAAAAGCGAAATAATCACACCAGAAGTGACCCATCTTTTAAGAACCTTATGATCTTTAAGTTTATTTATCCTCATATCATTTACCTGTCTTTCGATTGATTACTTCCATATTACCATCCTATTAATTCGATTGTTCGAAATTCTGTAAAAATAATCCTGAAAATTTGTCTGTAATTCAATTGCCAACTGTACATTATTTTAAACTCCACATCAGATTCTGTTGCTTCTTCACTATCTTTGACGAAAGACAACTAGTTTTGTCAGGCATAAAGGAATCGTCTATTGTAACGGCGAAATTTTTTCATGGGAGGGATGGATATGAACACAAGTGCGGTAGCAAAGTTGCTTGGAGTGTCACCAAGTACGATCCAGCGATGGGTGAAACAGGCAAACCTTCAAATGGAACGAACCGAGTTGGGGCATTATCAATTTTCAGATGAGAGCATCGAAATCTTGAAGGATATCAAAGAACAGCTCAATAGCGGTGTCCTGCTTCAGGATTTGAAAATCAAAGGGAGACAGCAAAGGAGAGCGACCATTAAGAGCGGTACAAGTGAGGCTGGTCTGGGGACGCTGGTGAAGCGGATGGATGAATTTGAACACAAGCTTGAGAGAAAAGCCGATGAGGTGGTTGCCTATCAACTTCTCCAGCACAGAAGGGAAATAGATGAGCTTCAGAGTGAGATAGCCGGTCTCAAGAATTTTATCGCCAGCATGCAGGAAGCTGCCTCTGAAAGGGAAATGAAAACAGCAGAGGAACAGACAGAATTACCGACGCCAATTTCTACTCTAAGGAAATTTAAAAAGAAAAACTTCATTAGTTCATTTTTTGGATTTTAAGCCCCGCACACCAAGAATGTGTTTTTTTTTTGAATACAAAAAAAACAGACCCAAATAATTGAGTCTGTTCTGGATATCCTTAGTTAGAGCTTCTGTACGTTTGTTGCCTGCGGACCACGCTGGCCCTGTTCAACATCAAACGATACTTCTTGTCCTTCATCTAAAGATTTGTAACCTTCACCCTGGATTGCTGAGAAGTGTACGAACACATCTTCTCCACCTTCACGCTCAATGAATCCAAAGCCTTTTTCACTGTTAAACCATTTTACCTTACCACGTTCCACTATTGTTGCCTCCTAGCGATTAAAAAAATTGCAATTTAACCTTGCGTGATTATTATATCCATTTATGTTTATTTTAAACTATAAAATCAAATTTTTTTTGAGGAAGGACAATAAACTAACAACGGATTTCTATTCATTTTCAGCTGCTGATTTTCTTAAAAGTTTCTTCATCACAGATGACAAACATCTTTGCTCCATCTGGAATAGGTTCATTATGCTTTCTGGCAATATCGAGCGCATGGCCATCTGAGATAAGTGTCGCTCCTAAATCGAATAGCTCCATCGCAGCCTGCTTGTATGTATCCCAATGCGGTTTCTTTTTGACCTCATACAGATTTTCACCTTCCATGTTGCTGAGCAATTGTTTGAAAAGCTTGCTCGACCCAGGAAAGATTGCCGCCTGAGCCATCAGTTTGGAAACAGATTCATTCGATAAAATGAACTCATCAATATTTGCATGTTCAAACAGTGCAATATGCTTTTCCTTCATGATCTCGGCAATTGTGTAAATATTTTTTCCATACTGTTTTGATATATGCTCCACTCTTGAAGCAATAAGCAATGTTTTTCCATCGGCATATTCCGGCAGCTCGATTCGGTCATCTGTAAATACTGCCACTGACTTTGACTCCAGGATATTCGCCTGGACCAGCACCTCTTCCTCAGCAGGGTTGCCACTGACAAAATGCACCCGGTCATGCTTCACAGGAGACTCATTGCTATGGTCGACAATTACGATATCACAATTCTTATTGGAGTTCAGGATTTCTTCAACAACATTATTCAGCTTATCTTTGGATGAACCAATTAAAATATAATGGGCCTTTCCTTTGTATGCCAATTTCCCTTCCTCCTTCATTTTTTTATATAGTGCCAGGCTGTCAAAAATTTTGCCGATGATAATGCCCATTGCCCCGATACCAACTGTATAGAGCAGTACCATTGTGAAAATCCTTCCCAAGTCGCTGCTTGGCGAGTAATCACCGTAACCGACTGTGACGACGGTCGTCATCGTCCACCATACGGCATCTAGATATCTTGGGAAAGTTTCGGGTTCCAATGTTTTAATGATCAGACTGCTCAGTAGAATCACCGACATAACAATCAAAGTGATTTTCCACAGACTGATTTTCATCATCCTTGTGAATAATCGTTGTATAATCCACATATATGTACCTCCTATCCTAAACGGTCAATCCTGCCGGTAAAAAGTATGATAGGTTGTTTGTGATCTCACCGCCGGCTCTGTAACCAAAAGCCGATGGCTCCCCATAGATAAGAAAGCTCCCGGTCAATATATAACCGCTTCGTGTCCCGTTTTCCGAAAGGTACTTGGCAAAAGGCAATTTGATATACTGCTGAAAAATTGATGGTACTTGATCGTAATTCTTCTGTTGCTCTTCAAGGACCAATTCACCGTTACAATCGAAAATCTGGACGGTATCTCCTTCCCTGCCAAAAATCGGTTTTTTGACAAACGAGATTTCTTTTTCGAGGAAATGGTCTGCTTCCAAGTACGTCGGCAGAAAGTATTGTTCAATCCATTGGTGCTCTTCTTTGGTGAAGAAAGGATCTTTATTTTCATGCATCCCCCAAATTACCGCCTGAACTGCTTTGTTTTGCAATAAGAACGCGGATGGAGGGTTAATTACGGCCAGTTTCTTTGTTTTAATTAAATCCATCAGCCAGAGCCCGATTTTATTCCCTGACTGGTCTTCATCCAGGATCAGGCTCTCGATTGGGAAGGTTTGCCTGTACAGAATGTCGATTTTGCGTCCATCTTCATCAAAAAGGCCCTCTCCTGGCTGGATTCTCAATTTATCCAATGAAATAAACACTGAAGGCAATCCGTACAATTCTTGTAAATAAAGAACAGTATTCTTGTCCTCAATATTGTCTTCATGCGCTGTGAAAACCACGTAAGGTTCTACTTCTGCCATCCATTTGGCAGATTCCTGAATGGCTTTCCTTACAGCTGCGGCTAGCTGTTGTTCTTTCGATTCATTTGGATCTGAATAGCCAAAATCTTGTGCCACAAGCCCATTCACGTGGAACAATTCTTTGATGAAAGTGGGAGTATCAGCATTGATTTCAATGCATTTGTATGTATCATGTGTTTTTATGAGATCAAGTCTGGCAATGACACTCTCTGGAGCAAGAGTTTTTAGCTGGATAAACTCTAAGGTTTCCTCTGGAAATCCTAGCTCGCGTAAGGTATCTTTATCCACCTTTCTCAGCAGTTCACAGACTTTGAAAAACACTTTCCCAATCCTGGAAGTACAAAGCCTGATTTCATCCGCTTCCTTTTGGGGAACAGCGGCAATATCATATAAAGCGTACTCTTCCCCGTATAAATCAGGCCAGAAATTCCTGACCTCTCTATAGAAATTCTTTCTTCTGATTCGATGGTCTTCCATGGAATGCCTCCTATTCCATGTGATGTTCTTGCAGGTCCTTCACGTATAAAACATATACCCCTCGGTCTTCATCAATTTCCGTTGAAGTGACCTCCATTTGCCCGATTTCCGGGATATCCGTGACATCTTTCAAAAGATAGCGGATGACATCGAGATGGGTTTGGCAAGGAACAGTGGAGAGCAATTTGTAATTCTCACTTTCAAGGTGCATCCGGAATTCCACGTGGATGCCCAGACCCCTATAGTTTTTCTCGTCAATGACTGAGTTGTTCCTTCCCCGATCCTCAAGAACAAGGATTTCATCTTCCCCATTCATTTCATTGGAAACTAATTCATATTGACTTCCTTTGATCACGAAATAAGTGCATAATTGTCGGGCATAAAATTCATCGATGCCAACAGACGAAGACATATATTCATATAAGGGTTCGTAGCCGTCTTTTCCATCATGGATAAAATAAGTCAGTTTTTTCATGGCTGCTTTTCTTCCTTAATACGAAAGACTCTTGGCCACAATCCAGCCAACAGAGAGGGAAAGTGAAAAGAGAATGACGCCGACAGAACGATTGTCTTCCTCAATTGCATTTTGCAGGCTGTACCTGATCGTTACAACCTCTGCGACAAAAAATACCAGGATTTGAGTGAAGATCCCGATAGAACCCCAAATTGCCATATCAAGCAGGGATATCGAATATTCCGCTGCAGCCCCAAGGACAATGGCGAGTCCCAGCATTTTCCCGCCAAGCGAAAGAGCAGCAGTAACATTTCTCTTGCCAATCAGTTCGAATTCCTTGATTTTAGGAGTCGCCAGGACGAATAAACCTACCCCTGCTGTCAGCAAAAGCAATCCAAGTCCTAAATATGAGGCAAAATTCACATATAAATTCATTATTCATTCTCTCCCTTAACCGCCAGTCGTGCTTCTTGAACCGCTTCCGAATCCTGAGCTGCCCTTTGGCGTCCTGTTTTTATAGTTGCTGTCCAGCCTGGCTCCCTTAAATGACGAGCTGTTCTTATATTTCATATAATCATTGCTCTTATAAAGCATCGATCGATTTGCAAAGAACATTCCTGCAAAAAAGTAATGCCCAAAGTATGGTGACCTGTTATCGTCACATTCCCATACCCCATCCTCATCATCCCATTGCCAATCACTGCAATCCGTCCCTTCCGGCTCCGGAGGGATATCCTGATCCTGCGAGGCACTCCAATCCTGTCCATCGGCACCTCCAGATGTGCCATCATCCCAATCTCTGTCTGGAAGCGACTGTGGATTATTGCATGCTGTCGCCCCCATTAAAAGGGCTGCAGCTGAAATCCCAGCCATGACCTTCTTGGTCTTGTTCATATTTTTCACCTCTTTCGTTTCAACACATATTTACGGCAACCTAAGAAAAAAGTTTCAAAATTAAAATACATCTTTGATTCATTCTAACATTTCGGTGAAGAAGATTGCTGCTTTTAAGGGATTTTGAACAACACTCACCTCTACAATTCCGACGCGATCGGTCATCTTATAGAAGCTGAAACGCAAATCCCTTCTGCAATTAAGATTCCCCATTAAAGAACTCCTCAAAATTAAAATCCTTTATTTCTGACTTTCCCAGTGCAATTTTTGCTAAAATAACTTCAAATAGGCATAATCCTGCTAACGTAACAATTCCTGTAACCATCACGACATCTCCTTGAACTCTATTTGCTTATACCATAATTTATGGAACGCGTTTCAGGTCAAGAATATTTTTGCGAGGTTTTTAAAATGGCTAATATAAGAGAAATTGCCCGACTGGCTGGTGTCTCTGTTTCAACCGTATCCCGGGTGCTGAATAACCATCCATATGTAAGCTCGAAGAAACGGGAAGCAGTATTGCAAACGATGAAGAAGCTGGATTACAGTCCTAATATTAATGCTGTCCACTTGTCGCGCGGCAGGACGAATATGGTTGGAGTCGTGCTGCCAACCATCAACCATCCATATTTTTCGGAGCTGCTCGAAGGTATTGCCGAAGAAGCGATGCATCATAATATCCAGCTGGTTATATTCCAGACAGGCTATCATGAGGCAAAAGAGTTCGAAGCATTGGAACAATTAAGAGGCCAGCTTATTGATGGAGTCATTTTTGCATCACGCGCACTTTCATTTGACACATTGTTGAGCTATAAAGCTGCTGGGCCAATCGTGTTGTGTGAAGACTCTGATCAAAACGAATTTCCTTCAATATCGATAAAACATGTTGATGCCTTCAATCTCGGACTCGGCTATTTAATCTCAAAAGGTCATGAAAAAATTTCAATTTGCCTTGGAAGACTCGAGGGGACAAATAGCCGGAAACGTAAGGATGCATATGAGAAGAAGATGCAGATGATCGGCAGGGATGTGCGTTCAGAGTGGGTCATTGGGCAATGCTTAAAGATAGAAGATGGAAAAAAAGTGATTGATCAATATTTTAAAATGGAGGATAGGCCGACTGCTTTCATCGTTGGTAATGACCAGGTCGCAGCAGGAATGATGACCGCTGCAAAAATAAATGGTCTCGATGTCCCTGAAGATTTGGCCATTCTCAGCTTTGACAACCATCCAATTTCAGGAATCCTTCATATCACGACAATACACATACCCACTAAACAATTAGGTATTGCCGCCTTGCAAGCCTTGATCAGGCGATCAGCGGAGAAGGAATTTGCGAAAAAGATCACTCTTCCATTTAAATTAATTGAAAGAGGTTCCGTTTAAGAGAGGACATCTTTTTTGGACAAAAGAAAAACCTGCCTTTTAGGCAGGTAATTCATTAGGTTATTCTGCTCTTATGTTCGATCAGTTCAATGGTGTCATCTGACATATGATAATCATGGCAATCCCTCAATACCTTTTCAAGGGATTCAGGCACCCTTTCAAAATCATACGCGCAAATCGTTATCAGCTTGGTAGCCTGAAGCATCAGATCGGCTTCCCTTTCATATTCGCCAAGGTTCTGGAAGATCTCTTCCTGATCTCTCCATTCAACATGGGCCCAGGTCTGGATTGGGATGTTTTTTTCCAGGAAGGGTTCAATCATGTTTTCCAGGTAACTTAAAATTGTATCTTTATGGAAATTGCCTCGATAGCAATAAAAATCATAATTATTAAGTGTATGGATCATTTCTTGCTGCTTCTCATCAAACTCTTTTTTGATCCTATTCTGGATTTCAGGCATGAACCGGTCATTATCTATAATCATGACATGGTTGCCAAGTCCGATTGCTGCATTTACATAGACTAAAAGATTGCTAATATATTTTTGCTCATCCTTGAATGAGTAAAAGATGTGGGCACCAGACTGTTCAACAGCTGTAATCAGGTCCTGGATTTTATTTTGCATTGTTATCAGTCTCCTCCTGAATTCAAGGGAAACAAACAATGAATTCGCTTATTCAAGATATAACCTTAATTTTATCATACTTCCTTCCATTAATCGATTAAACTTATTTTTCATTTTAATGACAGTTCTGCATTCTACTCCAAGCTCCGGCTAATTAGTCTTTTAGTAAGAAACCCTCACCAAATAAAAGATTCAGTGAGGGCCGGATTCATTATTTTATGGCATTCGCAGCCAATTTGCCCGCTTTCCCGTTCAAAACCGATAAAGCCTTATGATATTCATCTTCTAATTGTCTGATAATCTCAGAAGCAGGCTGAATTTCATTGATTGCCCCAACACCCTGGCCAGCTGACCAGATGTCTTTCCACGCTTTTGCATTCGTCTCCCTCTGCATTGAATCAAAATTGACACTGTTCTTTTTCTTAAGTGTCTCAGGATCCAATCCAGCTTTTACGATGCTCGGCTTTAGCATATTAGCCTTTACACCTGAAAAAGCATCCGTGAGAATCAGGTCATCTTGTGTTGCGTCTACTACCATCTTCCTATATTCATCATTTGCCATGCTTTCCTCTGCCACAATGAATCTAGTACCCATATAGGCAAGATCCGCGCCTGCAGCCTGGGCAGCAAGGATCGATTTTCCGGTAGTAATCGAACCTGCAAGTACTATGATTCCATCCCAGAAGGTCCTGACAGAATCCACAAAAGCAAAGCCGTTCAATTCCCCTGCATGTCCCCCAGCTCCATTAGCAACCAAAATAAGGCCGTCTACTCCAGTTTCTGCGGCTTTCCTGGCAAATTTCACATCGCTCACATCAGAAAACACCAGTCCGCCATATTCATGGACAATTTCAACCACTTTTCTTGGGCTTCCAAGGGAGGTGATGACGAGCTGCGGCTTATGCTTTTTCAATAACTCCAGCTCTTCATCAAGACGGCTGTATGTACTGTGCACGACCATATTCATAGCCCACGGTGCGATTTTCCTTTCAGGTTCACGATTCCTCGCTTCTGCCAAATCCTCATTCAGCCTGCCCATCCACTCATCAAGCGCCTCAATCGGCCTGGCATTCGGTGCCGGGAAAGATCCAATCACTCCGTTTTTGCAGCATGCGCCCACCAGATCCGGGCCGGAAACAAGGAACATCGGCGCTGCTATTGCGGGTACTGTCAATTGATCCCACCAGCTTTCAGGAACCACTTTACTCATAGTATCATCCCTTCTATACATGTCAAAATTTTCTGAATATCTATATCATAATTTAATACACTGAATAATTCAACAAAGACCATCCAATATTATATTAAAAAAGAATCCGTCACTCTAATGTGAAGGATCCTTTCGATATTTTTTCAGAGTTGTTTTCATGTTGTTGCGAATTCGGGAAAAAAGTGAGTCATGCTCTTCTTCCGGATCTTTTAAATATCGGCGCCAAATGAACTGGCTTACCTCTTCTATTAATAGCAACAGTACAACTGGCAGAACCAAATACCAAACCCAGTTCCACATAATACAGGCTCCTTTCGAACGGATATATTATCCTATTCAACTCTTTACCTCAACATGTGCAAAAGCTAAACATTGGTATTGATAGCAATTTTGTATGCGATAAATTATCTTAATCTTTCCATGATATCTTCGCGGTGGATATAAATGATGGCCATGACGAGTATTATGGTGATCACGATTGTTGAAGTGGAGGTCTTCAGGAAATAAAAGCTGATCGGGATCAGTAGAAAAGAACCAAGGCCTGCAAATGTAAAGCTTTTCAAAAATGGATAGAGAAAGAGGAAGCCAGTGATGATGACCAGTGCACTTAATGGTTCAAAAGCGAGCATCCCGCCAATAAATGTGGAGATCCCCATCCCGCCTTTGAATTTCAAGGTAATGGGCTTAACATGACCCAGGATTGCAAATCCCAATCCACACAGGGTTAACTCTGATGAAAAACCAAAATAATGGCCTGCGATGATGACACTCGCTCCTTTAAGGGCATCGCCAAGAAATGTCAGGATGAACGAAATCTTTCCATTTACCCGGCCGGCATTTCGTGCCCCTACATTTCCGCTGCCCTCCGCTCTTATATCCTTATTCCCTAGCAGCTTCACTACCAGGAACCCTGCCATCAAGCTGCCAAGCAAGTATGAACATAAGAAAAAAATAATTATAGCCATATAGACACAACCTGTCTTCAATTATTTATAAAGCATATTCGGTAAAAAATCAGAAATTCCTTCAAATGACAAAAAGGAGCCTTTGACTGGCTCCTTTCTAGGATCTCGGGACAGAAGCAACAGTGCTCCTGAAATATTGCTTTCTCATATAATAATAAAATACCAAAAATACAGCACCGCTGACTAAACGCAAGCCGGCTGCAAGATTCATAGCTGTATTGATGGAACTCATTTGTAGTAAGAACACACCCACTTGCGGAGCGATAAAACCGATTATAGCCAAATTGATATTATATTGCGCAATGAAGCTGCTGCGGTTTTCCTCCAAGGTCACTTCGAGCAGCTGATTGAATAATAAAAGCACCGTTCCTGAGACAAACAAGCCTGAAGTGAAATTCACAAATGTTAAATAATACATATTCGTCGAAAGGATCGTTAAAAATGGTGCCGTCGCCATCCCTATAGCCGTAATTGCCAGCATTTTTGCATTGCTGTGCTTATCAGACATCATTCCCCACCATTTGAAGCTGATGATTTGTCCTACCTGGTTTGCCACGGTAATGATGCTGATCCAAAACCCGGTCATATGGGCAATTTTAATATTATAAATATTGAACAACGGCCAGGCCAGCTGCCAGGCAAAGTTAAAGAATAAGCCGCAGATCAGAAAATAGATGAATGGTTTATGTTTATAGGCATCCCAGCCGAATTTGACCCGTTTCAGTACTTTGTTCGATTGTTTTTTTTGTTCTATATGTTTATTCAAATAAAAGACTTCTACTATGCCAAAAAGGAATGCCAGAATGAACAGGATCTGATATGGCAATGGATTGGCTTTATCAAACCACTGAAGTCCTATACCAATCACCAATGTGGTGAACATGCCAGCGATTGTCAGTATTCTGTTCCTTTCACTGAAAAAACCGCTCCTCCTGCTATCAGAAATAAGGTCTCCAATGAACGATTGCCAGCTTAGCATCGCGAATGAGCCTGGAAGATTCATAAGACCGATCAAAATAACAAACGTCCATGCCCTGTACTCCTGAGGCAGGTAAATGACTAGGAACATCGAAAGCAAAAAGAAGCGGGTAAATAAAATCGACAGCCCTGTGAACCTCTTCTTTTCCTGAAGTCTGCTCATGATGACAGTCCCAAGGATCATTGCGAACATGCCCACTATTTGCGGCAGGGAACTGATTAAACCTACTTGGTAATTCGTCGCACCAAGGACACCGATTGCGAAAAGGGCAAAATAATTGTTGCTCATGCTCATGACGATCGTCGAAGCAACACCATTGAAGATACTATTCTTTTCATTCTGCAGTGCCTGTTCAGCTGGACTTTGCATATGCATTCTTCCTTCTTCAAATGATTCAAATTATTTTGTATATCGAAATATCCACCTAATTTTACTCTTTCTGTTTTTTACTGGCAATAAGAAATTCACACATTAATTAAACAAAGATTATTCTGTTAATTTCTATATTTAGACATAAAAAAAAGGAGCACTGAGCTCCTTTCCCATTAGAGGTTTTTTAGGATCAAATTCAATCTGTTGTTACGTTCATTTCTTTCGTCTTCGTTCGCAAGGTCGTACTTTTTAAGCAGATGAAAAACTTCATTCAGGATATCCTGAGTATGTTCTTCCATCAGAAAATTGCTAAATGAACCTTGTATATCCTGGGGCAGATATTCCTGTTGTGATTCAAACTTTTTTTGGACATCTTCCTTGCTGTGATCAATCTTGCATTCTCCCACAGAAATCCCTCCTTATTATGTATACCGTTAGCATAACAGACACCCGCTCATATCTTCAATTTACATCCTTTACGTTTCCATGACTAAATATCGACTGATTAGCTTTCTGGCAAGTTATGGACTGTTTTCGCCGTAACAAATCCAATGTTTTAAGATCAACACTCTACATAATTACGTCAAAGTGGCAGTTTGCACAATCACGGAGCAACCAATTCTACTTTTATACGATCAGGATCTTCGAAGAATACCGCATAATGACCATTCCCTCCTGCAAAAGGATGCCGGTCTTGGTACAGAATAGGGATATTTTTTTCCTTTAGTTTCTCAGTGAACCTATCAACTTGTTCCCTTGACATTGCATGGAATGCAAGATGGTTCAGTCCGACCCTCGAACGATGATATCCTGCCTCTATATACTTTTTATCCGTCTGTACGAAAACAAGATAAGTCGACTGATATTTCCAGCTGATGCCCATATCCCATTTTTGGTGAACCTCATATCCTAATTCTTTCAAAAACCAATTCCAGAATTTAATTGTCCTTTTTAGGTCAGTTACATTGATTTCAACATGATGCAGCAACTAATCCCTCCTCCCTTTCCCTTAATCCAGTGAATCGGAAACCTTATTTTTGGAAACAATATCATAAAATCTTAAAGGAAGTCATGTTATGAATCTGATTGGGACCGTGTCTGTATATCTCATTCTCGGCTATTTTCTCGTAGACTGGAAACGTTGGCGGGATTTTTATCCTACGATCCAATTCTATATAATATGCAATTTAATGTATAACTTTATTTTCTTCAACCATACCTTATGGGCTTATAAACCCAGGACCCCTTGGTTGAATCACACTTATATCGATCTGGTTTTCAGCTTGATCATCATCCCAATCATCATCATGATCTATCTTGACCATATCCCCGCAATTTTCCCCAGAAAAATCCTATATGGTGCAGGTTGGGTTATATTATTCACTAGCATCGAGTATTTTTTTCAAAAAAAGGACTTGTTTATATATCAAAATGGCTGGGGAATCATTACTTCAGCAATCTTCAATATGATTATGTTCACTGTACTGGGTGTACACTATAAACGTCCATTGGCAGGGCTGTTGCTTGCAATCCCGATTATCATCATTTTGCTTTATTTCCACCATCCATCATTTCAGGATTTAAAATAAATGAGTAGTCCCTTAGTTCCTCAAAACCTTAAGCTTTGCTTCCTGTACACCTTTGTTTATATAATAACTAAAAGGAAATGATTAAGACATTCAGGGAGAATTTATGATACGTACAATTTCTGTAAGTCATTCGGGCCAGATCCAGACTGGACAAACTATAGAAACTTTAATTTCAGGAAGAGATAAATGGTTTTGGATTGATTTCAATCAACCGACTGATGAAGAAATCGAATTTCTAAAGGAGCCGCTCGGGTTCCATCCATTATCAATTGAAGATTGCATCCATACTCTGCAAAGACCTAAGCTGGATTATTATGATGATTATCATTTTTTTGTTTTTCAGGCATTGAATTCTGAATCCATGCAGAAAGAAGAAGTTGACCTGTTCCTGGGTTCCAACTATATTATTACTTTCCATAGTGACAATACACGTGAGGTGGAGGATGTCTGGAAAAGATTTGAGCTTTCCAAAACACCTGAAGAGTGGAATCCCTCGATTGTCCTTTATCATGTTTTGGATAAAATAGTCGATAATTATTTCCCGCATGTCTATCGTATTGAGGATTTATTGAACGAAATAGACGAAAATTCAGCGGACCGCTCAATGGAAGAATTGCTTGAAGACCTTTTCGACACAAGACATGAACTCCTTTCACTCCGCCATACCATCACACCAATGAGGGATTTGGCATACAGGATGATTAACTCACACCGTCTTTCTGGTGTTCTTGAACAAAAAGAATATTTTGCGGACATCCATGACCATTTATTAAGATTGGCTGAAAAGGTTGAAGCAAGCCGTGAGTTGACAACGGATATCCGTGATAGCTATCTATCGATGAATGCACACGAAACGAACCGGGTGATGAAGGTACTTACTGTAATCACCACCATTTTCATGCCTCTGACTTTCATTGCCGGTATTTACGGAATGAATTTTGAGAATATGCCTGAACTATCCTGGGAATTTGGCTATTTTGGAGCTCTGTTAGCTATGTTCATCATCGGACTGGCCATGTTTCTCTGGTTCAGAAAGAAGGGCTGGTTTAAGTAAGGTGCTTATTCAAGTCAAAAACCATTTAAGCCGATTCTTAAATGGTTTTTCTTTTTGCTATTCTTCATCTTCATGGAAGTGGATAAAATCCTCCACGAGACATTTACTGCTGACAATGAGGCCGGACAGGAAACACGCAATTGTGGTCTCATAGGTTAGAAAATGAAAAGACAAAAGAGTAAGGACAACGGTCAGCAACAGCCAAAGATATTTTTCCAGATGGTCAGCCATTAACCTCCTCCGCCTTCCAATAAATCTGGCTGATGGCTTCCGCTAATGCTTCGACAGTGTTTTTTAGTTCTTTCATATTATTATCGACACCGCCGACCTCCACTACCAAAGAATTGGCACTCAAATCCTGATTATAAATCCCATCGACACCAATTCCCTTTTTTGGGAGAACTCCCTTGCTTATCCCTGGATATTGCTTATTCAAAATTTTATGAAGCTCATTGGCGAACTTGAGGTTTTTTTGGAAATTCTTGTTTTCCTCCCCAATGACAAAAACAATTCTAGCATATGGTTGATTATTTATCATTGCTGTGGTTGAATCCTTCCTGACTGAGTCTCTGTGCAGATCGATGAAATACTCTAATTTATCATTGCCCGCCATCGCGTTTTGGACAAGTGAACGTGAAATCTCATAAGACTTATAACTCAGCCAGCCCTTTTTATCCAACTCCTGCCCAATATTGGTCTTATCCACGCTAGCCCCAACACCGCGTTTTTCCAACTCCTGTCCAAGCAGTTCACCTACAATCGTTATATTGGTCTTTCCATCAACAGCTTCATTTTCATTCTTCGCCCCCTCCAAGCCTAGCAAAGGCAAGTAGGATTCCCAACTATGAGTATGATAAATGAAAACAGATTTCTCAGATGGCGAGTCACCAGAAGACACTTTACCGCTATTGAGTTCCTTCAGCTCATTCGCCGCTATATTTCTTTCCTGTAAAAGCACATCTATAGGCGGAGCTGATTCGATCGGGATATCTGTAAAATCCACACCTTCTTCCGCGATAAGGAAATTCGAATCAAAGGCACTGAATCCCGGAATCTCACTCCTGATCAGACTCCTGATATCATTCATTTCAACATTTGTAAGCAATCGAAATCCTGTTGAAAAAATCGGGTAGTCAGTATTTGCACCTGTTAAAGCATGTCCGATCAGCGGATTCTCATAACCGATTATCCGCAGGAACACCTCCGCTCCAATATCACCGTTCACTTTAAACTTAAAAAAGCTGATATTCGATGTAGATAGAAGACCTGCAATCAGGAACAAAACCGTTGTACTGATCACAATGAAAACAACCATCATGATTTTTCTGTATATGTTTAAAAACAAACCGGTCATCCAATCACCTTTTCCATGTGATACAAGATCTTTTATTCCATGAATATGAAAAAAACAAGAATTTAGACTAAAAAACGCCTGGACATATGGCCAGACGCTGTTTTTTATGTGTATAGAAATCATATAAATCATTAGAAAGCGAATTAAGAACTTCCCTATCACATTAAAAATATTTTTTTTTCCAGAAGATGAAGGCAGTGATTCCTGCCAAGAGCACAGCCATGCTGATGGCCAGAATGAACGCATAATGATTATGCTGGAAAGGCAGGTCCACATTCATCCCATAAAAGCTTGCAACCATGGTCGGGAATGACAGGATGATGGTGATCGATGTCAAAAACTTCATCACCATATTAAGATTATTGGAAATGATAGAAGCAAAAGCATCCATCATTCCGCTCAAGATCGAGCTGTAAGTCTCAGCCATTTCAATCGCCTGAGTATTTTCAATGATGACATCCTCGAGTAAATCCTTGTCTTCTTCGTACATTTTCAAATAATTAAAGCGCATGATTTTAGCGAGCACTACTTTGTTGGATTTTAAAGAAGTAGTGAAGTATACCAGACTTTTCTCAAGAGCAAGGAAGGCGTACAATTCCTTGTTTTTCATGGACTGGTGCAGCTCACGCTCTATTTCATTCGTCTTTTTGTTAATTTGTTTCAGGTAACGCAAATAATAAATTGAAATAACGTAAAGGATTTGCAGAGCAAACCTCGTTTTTTTGAAAGTATAGAACTCCTTTATCCTGTTATTGCGGAATTCCTCCAGGACCGGAGTTTCTTTTAATGAAACCGTAATGATGCAGCTCGATGTCTGGATAATCCCTACTGGAATCGTTTCATAGATGGGAAATCCCGATTCATCGTGGGTGATATATGGATAGTCGACAATAATATAAACGTTGCCATCTTCCTTATCAATACGAGGGCGTTCTTCATCATCAAGGGCGTCCCTGATAAAATCAACCGCTATACCCGTTTCACCGGCTACTCTGGCAATTTCATCCTCTGAAGGATGCACCATATTGATCCAGCAGCCTTTGGATATTTCTTCAATATGTGCTAATTGTCTGGCTTCATTGCTTTTGAAGATTTCTAACATTCTTCGCCACCTCCTCGAGTTTAAATGAGGAAGTCAATTACCGTTTATCAGAGTTGATAGTCTTCCAGCTTTCAATTGTATCAAATCTACTAGATTATCGACTTCCCCGGGCCTTTCGGGATCAGGTTCTATTGAATAACCCAAAGATACCAACTCCTCTCTTTTTTCACCTCTTACATCTTACTCCTGACTGAGTTAAAGTACAATGATATTTTCAATGAACTACTATAAAAAATCGCTTTGTTCATTTATGAGCTTAACCTGAGGCTCTTCTATCAAACATTGTTGCTTTTGGCTGAAAAAATTGGATTGAATTTTTCATCACAACATTAAAGTTATTGATGAGTAAAGATCCTGCACACTTACTTCCGAACTACAAAACGGCTTTTTATACCGTTATAATCTGCTTTAGGATTTTAAATGCGAAAACAGCCTAACCCAAAAATGTGCCGGCAGGGGGACAATTCGACTCGAAAAGGGAAGCCGATTCAATGATAAATCGCAGGTATGGTAATTGATGTTTGTTTTTTCAAGGTAATTTGCAAGGCTTTATCAGCTGTGATGGACGCGAAAAATACATCCTTCAGCTCATGTACCGCCTCCTGGGCTAATTGGTCCTTCAGCCATTTTTCGTTCAAACCAAGCTGTTCGAGCACCTTTTCATATAACTTTCCATCAACAATCAACGGCAGAGCCAGATCATCTCTGTCTGCTTCGATATCCATATCCTCCAAAGTGACTGCTGATTTGGCTGCTTTCTTCATCACCGTTAAGTTTCCACTCGCTTCAAGAACTCCTATCCTTACATCCTCAATATTGAATACATCTTTTTCCCGAAGCATTAACAGGATATTATCGATGGAGTACTGTGTTTTAAGCAGATTTTCTACAATTAACTTTCCTTCATAAATCACTGTGATCGGTTCAAATGTAAGCAAACGTCCCAATCTCCTGTTTTTTAATTTCAGATAGGCTACCAGCTTCTGAAGTATTGCGATTAAAATGATTGCCACTGCCGTATGTATATGAGGAATTTTCGGGTCCGCAATATCAGCGCCAACCACAGCACCGAGGGACAACAGAATCAGAAAGTCAAAAATCGGCAATTCTCCAATCGAACGCCTTCCCATGAACAAAGTCGCGAATAACATCAAAGGAAGTATGGTAACCACCCTGCCCAGCAAAATTAGCATTTCTTCTATCATTTTCATACCTTCACTCCTTGCTGAAACCTTCTTTCTATAGTTTTCTTATCACAAACACTTTTTATGAATGTTTCCTCTGTAAAAATACAGTGAAATAATCCCTGCCATCATTAGTAGCCTCAAGTTCGGACAGGTTTAGAGAGGAAAAGCGAAAAGCTGTCCGAAGTAGCCTCAAGTTCCGACAGGTTTAGGGGGAAGAAGGGGAAAAGCTGTCCGAAGTAGCATCAAGTTCGGACAGGTTTAGGGGTAAAAGGAGAAAAGCTGTCCGAAGTAGCCCCAAGTTCGGACAGGTTCAGGGGTAAAAGGAGAAAACCTGTCCGAAGTAGCCTCAATTTCAGACAGGTTTAGGGGTAAATGGATAAAACCTGTCCGAAGTAGTCTCAAGTTCGGACAGGTTTGGAGAGAAAAGGAGAAAAGCTATCCGAGGTAGTCTCAAGTACGGACAGGTTTAGGGGTAAAAGGAGAAAACCTGTCCGAAGTAGCCCCAAGTTCNGACAGGTTTAGGGGTAAAAGGAGAAAACCTGTCCGAAGTAGCCCCAAGTTCGGACAGGTTTAAGGTAAAAAAGGAAAAAAGCTATCCCAAGTAGCCTCAAGTTCGGACAGGTTTAGGGGTAAAAGGAGAAAACCTGTCCGAAGCCTAAAAATCAGATTGTGACTGGATTTTACAAGTATTTTCATTTTTTTGTCATACTAACAATACACGGCAAAACGGCTCCAGCTTTTCCGTTCCTGAAAAAAATTATATAATGAAAGATAAATTAGGTTGCCGGCCTAATTTTTATTTTTACAGGATTCAAGGAAAAGTAACAAAAGCTGCCCAGGAAACGTCTTTATTTTGACAGGTTTTTAAGATCAGAAGCCGAGTCGTCGAGAATACATCGTTATTTTGACAGCTTTTCTTGATCAGAAGTCTAAGATGTCAATATTACATCGTTTTTTTGACAGCTTTTCAGGTACAGAAGTAAAAGCTGTCAAAGATCCACCTGATTTCATAAAGTTTCATTTTAAAAAGGAGAAATTATATGCAATTGTTGCACCGTTTATGGGAGGCTATTGTCCGATTCTGGAAAAGACGCCACCTCACACAAATTTTGTTATTGATCTTATTGGTTTTTATATTGCTTTCAATACTTTGGTTTGCTTTTATTGCCAGCAGGGCCAATGTCCAGACTTTAAAGGATGGCTTAAGCCAGGCAACCACTATCTATGACCAAAATGGAGAGGAAGCCAGCAAGCTTGCGACTAACCGGACTGGCGGGGTGCCGATTGAGGATATGCCAGAGTATGTGCCTAATGCGGTCGTCTCCATTGAAGATGAGCGTTTCTACGAACATAATGGCTTTGATGTCAAGGGCATCGCACGTGCGTTCTTCGGAAACCTGTTTGCAGGACAGATTACCGGAGGCGGGAGTACGTTGACTCAGCAGCTTACGAAGAATGCCTTGCTTTCTTCTGAACGGACTTACAAGCGTAAAGTGGAAGAACTTTTTCTCGCCGTAAAACTTGAAAAGGTATACGAAAAAGATGAAATTATCGAAATGTACCTGAACCAGGTTTATTTCGGCAGTGGCGCATTTGGGATCAATAATGCCAGCAAGAAATACTTTGCCAAGGATATTCAGGATGTGACGATCAGCGAAGCTGCTCTGCTCGCGGGCTTGCTTAAGGCTCCATCTGCTCTTGATCCATATAATAATTATGAGGCTTCCATCAAGCGCCGAAATGTCGTTCTTGCAAAGATGAACGAATTAGGAAAAATTTCCGATTCGGAGTACAAGGAAGCAAAGGCTGAGCAGATACAATTAAAAGACGGCGGCGGTTCACTTGCAGATCGTAAATATCCTTCCTATGTAGATGCTGTATTGGATGAAGCTACGAGCAAATACGGTCTCACACAGGATGAAATCATGACAAGAGGCTATCGAATTTACACAGAACTTGACCAGAATATTCAATCGGGTCTGGAGAAGGTGTACAGTCAAAACTACCATTTCCCCGATCGGGCAAGTGATGTATTGGTACAAAGCGGATCGGTGCTGTTGGACCCTAAAAGCGGAGGAGTCCGGGCGCTGGTCGGCGGTCGAGGCGATAAGGTTTTCCGCGGCTTCAACCGGGCAACGCATTTAAGGGCCCAGCCAGGCTCGACCATGAAACCGCTGGCTGTTTACACACCTGCATTAGAAGAAGGCTATGAATATGATTCTATGCTGGTCGACAAAAAGATGAGCTTTAAAAATTACAATCCAAAAAACTTCTCAGATACCTACAAGGGAGAAGTGCCAATGTATGAGGCAGTAGAAAATTCTATCAACCTCCCTGCTGTCTGGCTTTTAAATGAAATTGGATTGAACAAAGGAATTGATGCAGTCAAGAGGTTCGGCATCAAAGTCGAGAAAAAAGACCAGAATTTGGCGCTAGCTCTCGGCGGTATGTACAATGGAGTATCTCCGCTTAAGATGGCTGAAGCTTACTCTGCATTCCCTAACGGCGGAAAAAGGCAAGATGGTCACCTGATTACGAAGATAGTCGGGCCGACTGGCAAAGTAATAGCCGAGCATGATGGCTCCACGACACGTGTAACCTCTAAGTCAGTGGCCAATAAAATGACCTCCATGTTATTGAATGTTGTGGAATCAGGTACCGGAAAGGGAACCTATATTGAGGGAGTCGATCTAGCCGGCAAAACTGGTTCCACGCAGCTCCCTTATGCCGATATCAACGGTACAAAGGACCAATGGTTTGTTGGATATACACCGAATATCGTCGGGGCTGTCTGGCTTGGATATGATCAAACAGATCGAAATCATTATTTATCCAGCAGCAGTTCGAAGGATGTGGTTCCGTTATTCCGGGCCATCATGGAGGAAACTCTGCCACATGTCGAAAAGGAAGAATTCACAGTCAAATCAATCAACGAAAGTCAGTCCGGGAACATTGATTATGATAAAACCGGAAAAGCAATCAAGGATAAAGCGGACAAATTAGAAGAAGAATTAAAAAACCGTGCTGGCAAAGTTGAAGATAAATTAAAAGAGGAAGCACCGAAGTGGAAAAAGGTTTTTGAACAAATGCAGGAAGATGCCGGTAAAGTCGGCGATAAAGTCATCGATAAATTACGTGAATGGAAAGGTCAGTAAATAATAAGAGAGCGGCTTTGATGAGCTGCTCTCATTTTTCATTCTGTACCTTAAAGCTTTAAAAAGTCTTGGAATAAATACAAGTATCCCGCAGATCACCCTCAACAGAAATTGAATCATTTTTCAATATACCATCCAGGGAGAATCCTAATCTTTCGGGTATTGCCCTGCTCTTACGGTTCAATGAGTCACATCTGATTTCAACCCTGCGACCTTTAAGTTCCTTTACAGCAAAGTCTGTGATCCCCTTCACCGCTTCTGTCATATAACCTTTCCCACTATAACGAGTGTCGATCCAATAACCGATTTCGAATTTGGGGACGTCCCAGTTAATCCTATGTAAACCAGATGAGGCCACAAATTCCCCAGTATCCTTCTTGAATACCAGCAGCCTGAGATCTGTGCGATTTAAAAAATTCAGGTGGCCTTGCCTGATCACCACTTCTGTTTCTTCAACTGTTTGTTCCTTTTGGGCAAATGGCATCCAGGGTTTAAGTTCTTTTAAAGAAGCGTTGATTGATTCACATGTAACCGCACCATCTCCGGGAAGCGGCATCCTGATCAAAAGTCTGTCTGTTTCAAATTCTCCTGGAAACTCCAATAAAATAGGATTCACCATACTTATCTCTCCTTTCTTTCATTTCTCCATATAAAAAGAGCGGCCAAAGCCGCTCCTTAATTATTCTCCCTATATGCTGATATCCCTCTTTTGGAAAAAGAAAAAGGTTAACATCATGAAAATTGCGTAATATACAGCGAGGATCGACAGTGATACTGGCAGTGTTATATCCTCCAGGATCCTTTCTTGAAGAGCATAGACTGTTAAATCCAGATGAGGGAAAATTAAAAATTTCGCCCAAGTATACTTGTCAGCAAGCATTAGGATTATGCCACCCAGTGTAGATGAAAAGAAAAGGACAAAAATGCCGATTCCGACTGCAAGAGCCTGGCTTTTAAATAACGTCGAAAGCATGAATGCGATCGTCATGATCATGAGCAGGCTCGGAATGAAGTAAAGCATTTTCAATAGGAATTGTTCTCCTACAATGGCAACCTTCCTTCCCTCTAATGTGATTTCAAAAATTTTCATATTAAAATCACCGCTTCCAAATAGAACCAAACCAATTATATAGCCTGAAACGATCAACGTAATGACCAACAGCAATGCATAGATGATGACGGCTATGTACTTTGACAGCAGGATCCTCCATCTCTGGTGGGGGCGGATCAATAACTGCTTTATCGTTCCATCAGAGAATTCTGCTGCTACATTGGCACTCCCTACTACAACTACGAACAACGTGACAAGCGAGCTGACCCCAACAACGACATCGTTCATGAAGTGCCAGTTTGTCTTTGCATTTGGATTGATGTTCTCATTCAAAAACTCCTGTGTTTGATCAATTTGGGTTTGGATCATCGCTTTTTCATCATCAGAGGCAGAAGCCAACTGGTTTTCAAGCATGGTGATTTCGGCCTCTGTGTCCTGACGCCAATTTGGATTTGGATCAGCACTGAACTTCATATAGATAATCCCAGCAATCAATACAGCCAAAACAATAATGACCATATAAATCCAGCTTGCCACTTTCCCGAAAATCTTCATCAATTCATTCTGGATCAAAGCAATCATGTCAGTTGTTCCTTTCTGTCTTTATTTGTGATTTCAAGGAAACGATCTTCCAACGTGGCTTTCACATTCAATATTTCAAAAACATCAATATTATTTTCAACTAAAAGTTTATTAAGGCCAGGTATTTGTTGTTTCCTCAATGATAATGTCAGGCGCGATCCTTCTTTTGAAGTCACTTTAATATCAGGCATGTGCTCTGCCAGCAGTCTGGCCGCTATGACAGGGTCTGAAATTTCGACAACAACCGTTCTTGGCTTCTCTGTCTCTGACAGTTCATTTTCGTGCATGGAAGAGATATGTATCAGCTTTCCATGTTCAATGATTGCGAATCGGTCACACATCAACTGCATTTCAGACAATAAATGAGATGATACTAATACGGATGTTCCCTGACTGGTAAGTAAACGCAAATAATCTCGGAATTCCCTGATGCCCTGGGGATCCAGTCCATTTGTCGGTTCATCCAAAATCAAGATGGAAGGTTTATGCAGAATAGCTTGTGCCACTCCAAGCCTCTGACGCATCCCTAATGAATAGGTACGAACTTTATCATGTATTGCATTCTCCAGTCCCACCAGTTCTGTGACTTCATTGATTCGCTCTTCACTTACCTCCCCCAATGCCATGCGGGCATAATGCCTGAGGTTTTTAAAACCACTAAGGTACTTATAAAACTCAGGGTTTTCTACGATGGCACCAAGTTCATTCATTGCTGCCGTAAATGAATTGTCCAGATCGTGCCCATTCACAAGCACTGTCCCGCCCGTGCGGTTGATCAGGCTGACAATCATACGGATGATTGTTGTCTTCCCTGCGCCATTTGGGCCAAGAAGTCCAAATATCTCGCCTTTTTCTACTTGAAAGCTGACGTCATCCACGATTGTCTTTTTACCAATCGTTTTGGTCAGTGACTTTACTTCTAATGCAAAATGCGACATAGAATCTCCTCTCTTCATGAAAAAAATACGTTTATCCAATGATTAATACGAAAAATATTGTAAAAAGTTACAAAAAAGCTAAAAAAGATTCTATTTGACCTCCGAAATGGCCTGTATATTGCCCGTCATTAATACAAACGATATAACTGATATTCAAGCGAATATCCTATGTTTCAAAAATCCAATCATGAGGTGATTGTATGAGTTACAAAGATCATTTAGATCCACACTCACAACTATTCCACCACACTTGGACTAGGCGGAAGCATACCAATTCGCAGGTCAATGGTGAAACTCAGGTAACTAAAAACACTATACTTGCAAGAAGTAATGCGAAAGCACATCGTTTTTGAATTTTTGAAACAAAAAGGAAAAGACGCCCCAGGGCGTCTTTTCTCATAAAAACTCAAACTGACATGGTTTAAAGAAAAATAAAATAAATGGCAGCTGCCAAAATAATTCGATAAATCGCAAATGGCACCAATTTAATTTTATTGATCAGTTTAAGGAAAAATCGAATGAAAAGTAAAGCAAATACAAATGCACTAATGAATCCTACCGTAAAAAATGGCAGGGCATCCACCGTAAAGTACTGCCAATTCTTCATTAAAGAGATCGCGCTTGCACCAAGCATGATTGGTACAGCCATGATAAAAGTGAAATCAGAAGCTGCACGGTGGTTCAAGCCAAGCAGTACACCACCTGAAATCGTGGAGCCTGATCTTGAAAACCCTGGCCATAAACCAAGACATTGGAATAAACCGATACCAAGTGCCTGCTTATAGCTGATTTGATCTACATCATCAATCTTAACCACACGAGGGTGCAGGCGGTCGGCAATGATCATCAGAATGGCACCGATTACTAACCCAATTATGACGGTTTCCACTGAGAATAGGTGCTCATCAATATAATCCTCGAATAAAACACCAATTACACCTGCAGGAATCAAACCAACAATTACTTTTGAAAGACTAAGTCTTCCCTTGGAATCTGCGATAGAAACCCCTTTTTGCAAGCCCAGCAGGTTTATGAATCGATCTTTAAACACGATTACCACTGCTAGTATAGATCCTAATTGGATGACGACTTTAAACGTATTGGCAACAGGTTCAGTAAATAGGTCTTTAGAATGCAAAAGAAGGTCATCGACAATAATCATATGCCCTGTTGATGAAACAGGAGCAAACTCGGTTAATCCTTCTACCAGACCAAGTATGAATGCTACAAACAATTCCCAAATATCCATTAAGTATATTGCTCCTTTAGAAGATGAAAGTATGTTGCTTGCTGTTCCCGCCGCTAGTAAACAAATCAGCATGCACTCTTTCTGTTTTATCCCCAAAAGGAAAAATAGTCAATAAAAAAATGCAGCTTCAAGAGCTGCAGTATTCGCCTTCTTTAAATACAAAAAATTTCTGGCCGATGAAATTCGTTATAGTATAGAAAATTGACCCTAGAATAATTGCAATAGTGTCTGGACTCAAATAAATCTCACCTATCGCAATTCCATTCATTTCTCCCGTTATACTGTGACTAAACGAGAATGAAAGCATATAACTGATTAGGACCACTAAAACAAATCGTGGCGCCCCTGTACGTACAGGAACTCTGCTTTTAAAGGTAAATGCCCTATTTAATAGGAAACTGACTGCAGCACCTATTGTGTTGCCGGTAAAGGTGGCATGCCAATATGGCCAGTCCAGCCCATTTTTCAGCAGGAACATCAGTCCCATTCCGATCATTGTATTGAGCACACCGACAAGCAGGAATCTCCAGAATTGCTTGGAATCTGCAAAGCGTCTACTAATCCACTTGTTCAGCTGGCTAGTTGTTCTCAGATAGCTTCCGTGTTTCAATGATTGACCCATGCTCGTCCCCTTCCATGTTCACCAATTTCCTTGGTATCGGCAAGTTGAACAGGTCAACGTCGACAATATATTTTGGCCTGCGTTTCGTTTCTTTGTAGATTTTCCCTATATATTCTCCCACCAGCCCAAGTGCTATCAGTTGCAACCCGCCAATAAGCCATATAGAAGTGATCAAGGACGTCCAGCCAAGCTCTGTATTTCCAAAAAGCTTTAATGCCAAGAAGTACATTCCAAATATCAGGCTGACGACAAATGAGAGGCATCCTACAAGCATGACAAGCCTGATCGGAGTGACCGAAAACGAGGTTATTCCATCAAAGGCAAATGCAAGCATTTTCTTCAGTGGATATTTTGTTTCTCCTGCAAGCCTTTCCTTTCTTTCATAATAAACACTAGCGGAGTTGAATCCAATTAAAGGAACAATGCCTCTTAAAAACATATTACTCTCTGCAAATTGCTCCAATTCACCTACTGCGCGTCTGCTCATCAATCGGAAATCGGCATGATTAAAGATCAGTTTTACCCCAAGCTTGTCCATTAACTTATAAAAACCTTCTGCCGTAAAACGTTTGAAAAATGTATCCGCCTCTCTGCTGCTTCTTACACCATAGACAATTTCGTATCCTTCAATGTACTTCCTTACCATTTCATTGATTGCATCGATATCATCCTGCAGGTCTGCATCGATGCTCACGAGACAATCTGAAGAATCTTTTGCCGCAAACAGCCCTGCAAGCAATGCATTTTGATGGCCAACATTTTTTGAAAGTTTCAAGCCTTTTACCAACTCATTTTTTAGACTTGCTTTATAAATCAAATGCCATGTATTGTCTTTGCTCCCGTCATCAACAAACAGGATTTTACTTTTTGGCGATACCAGGTTTTCGGTTATCATTTGCTTAAGCTTTGCGTTCAGCAGTTTGGTGGTCTCTTCCAAAACTTCCTGCTCATTGTAGCAGGGAACGATAATAGATAGGATTGGCAAATTCATAGGTGAGCCTCCTTGGTGTTATAAAACCTCATAAAGGTAAATTTTCCAGGCACTCGCATCTGAAGTGAAAGTAGCATCAAGACTTAAATTATTTTCAAGTGCATTATCGATTGGGACTGCTGAAAAAATATACTCGCCTCCCATTTGTTTGAAAGGCTCGATATTGATATCCAGATCCTTGATCCTTTTCTTGGAGTTTTTCTTGAACATGTAATGCTTGCCCAACTCATCTGTGAAGAGGTAACAGCGACCACCCCATTCATCAAAATATGTACGAATTTCCTGGTTCTTTTCCAGCTCGTTTTCGATAATCTTACGAAATTGGTACTTATACCTTAAGGGATAAAAATTATTATAGGTATCAAGTGTGTAAAATCCGTTATATTGGGCGATTGCAGGATGCAGTCCGATACTGGCTATCCGATAGCTGCTTTGCGGTTTCCCAATATGGTCCTTTATTGCTTCAAATTGTTCAACAGCATAAAATTCACTTACACTCGGTTTTTTGCGATGGACGATTTCTTCATTGCTGAACAGTAATAAGATAATCTGTGCTCCAAGCAACAAGGGAACAGCCTTTTGAAACAACTTTTCTTCCCATATGATCCTAAGACCGACTGCAAACAGTATATACAGAATCAATGGCCGCAAAAAATGGTACCTGGCAAAATTGAAAGTATCAAGGAAATGGAATCTTTCGGTTAATGTGACCCAGCCTTTATAAAACCAGAATGCATACCATGCAGACAATAGAAAATTCAGGAGGAATAACAAAACAAAAATGCGCTCGTTTTTCAATTTCCGATGCTTCCATACCAGGAGCATGGCAGCAATAGTGACTGGCAAGATGATTAAGGTATGGAGCGTCATCACATGGGTATGACCGAGAATGAAGTTCTTAAAGGTGAGCCTTACAGATTCAAAAAACGACAGGCGTGCGTGAAAATACTCATCCCTGCTATTCGGCTCACTGTCAAACAGGAACGAATATACCAGTCTGTAGTCTGTAATCAGATAAACTGCTGTCATATACACAATCGCGATTAAGAACCGCCAATTGAACGCTTTTTTCCGGATGGCATCACTGATCCAGAGTAATCCCATTGCGCTGAGGAAAAAGAAAAAGCCTAAAACAATGCTAGAATAAAATGGCAAGAGTGTCAGGGTAAGATAATGACTCCACTTTCCATTGCCCTGTCTGATATGCAAAAAAGCCCATAATGCCAGGGGCATTCCTAATGTACTCAGCATCCCTGATGGCCAAAAAGGAGTTAAGGCAAATGCTAATGCTGTACCGATGCGGATCAGGCTTCTACCCTTTTCTGGAATGAAATGGTCCTTTAAAAGCAAATACATCCCGAAGAAGGCAAAAAACCTGGTAATTGCCTGACTGACTCCATAAGCGATCATTGTCGGGAACCATACATAAAGCCAAACAATTAAGCTAAATTCAGTTCCAAACGCATTCCTTGGAACCCCACTGATGACTTGAGGAAGAAGAGATTCCGCTGATCCAGCAATTTGACCACTCTCGGCAAGAATTTTATACCATGCCAAATTGGAATCCAGATTATCATGGACACGAATATGAGCATCGTTCCCCAAAACAAAATACGGTGATACGAAGAGTGAAATCACGAGAAGAGATAGTATGATGTATTTACTCTCTTTTTCCTGCAAATAAGACAAATCACATTACACCTCAAATTCCAAGCTCGCCTTTATAAGATTTGCACAACTACAGAAAATATTCCCTGAATTGTTAAGCAGCTCCCATTATGTTTCAGTCAGAAAAGATCGTAATCAAAGATCACAAGATAGAAGAGTACAAAAAAGACTGATAAGACTAACGCGTGCAAAGGCTTTTTATAGTGGAATCTTAGCATGGGATACATCGTGCTATAGAAGAAGATCTCCCAGACGATTGACCATCCATGGTTGAATTTAATCGCGCCAAACCTTAACGCAAGCGCTTCTATCAGTACAGACAATGAGACCCATTTGAAATAATGCCATATCTTTTTGTTTCGGCCATCAGGGAAATTTCCCAAAAACATAACGATCATACTCGGATAAAATAGGAATGTGTATAAAGTTTCCGTCACAAAGAGGCTGATGAAATTCCTGTCAAACTCCCACAAATGTTTGTTGCCTATGTACGATATATATTCATAGAAACAGCTAAACAAGGCCCAGTAATAAAAGGTTGGCAAAAACTCTCTCCATCTTTGCCACTTCCCGATACCCAATGACAACAAAACTCCGCCTACTATGACTGCAGCATGGAACAAGAATTCACCCTCCTTAACTAAGGACCATTGAGACTTTAGTGTTTTAGGGGGATGTTTTTCCCCAGGTAGTAATAATCGATTATGCAGTTGCAAAAAATCAAAGTTCTTTTCAAGAAATACACATGAAAAAACTTCCTGATCATAGGTATTTTTCAACAATTATTCCTTTTTTATGTATGAAGAAATAATCCTTTCCGAAAATGAAAAAAAGGCTGTCATGGTAATTAAATCACCATAACAGCCTTTTTAACCTAGTCAATTAAGATTCCTTTCAGATTCAAGGATAAATAGATTCTTTTTTGACTGGAGAAAAACAATCGATGTCAAGGCAACTGCCATCAACAGCCCAATTGCCGAAAACCCGATGGCGGCCGTTTGCAGTTTCACAATTCCCGCCATGTATCCCAACAAAAGTGTCAGAAGGATTTGGAATATCGCCTGAAAAAATGCGAAGGCACTGCTAAACCTTCCCATCAAATCTAAAGGTACGTTGTTCTGAAAAAACGTTGTGTAACCAGTAAATGAAAATGGTGAGAAAAATCCAATGATGATGAAGCCAATTATAGCCATCGGAATCGTTTCAGAAGTGGCCAAATAAAACATTAAGTATCCTGTCACTGATAAAAATGAGCCCAACCCAAGCAGCGTACGGACCGATAGCCTGGTCGCCAATGCGGATACCGCGAATGAACCTGCCACATACCCTGCACCAGTAAGACTGACTAGTAAGCCATAATTTTTTTCCGATAAGCCAATGACTTGCTGGATAAAGGTAACTTCCTGTGAATCAAGCGCAAAGGAGATCAAAGTGATGACTTGAAAAATCATGAATACCACCATGAATCCGACTGCGGTCTTTCCAAAATCGACTACTGCTTTCCAATCAGCTGTGATCATCTTCAATGTAATGCTGTCCCTGTAATTCTCATTCTTGATTTCCCCATCGACATTTGGCAGAAAGTATATGGCCGCTGCACAGAAAAAGAAGGTTACCGCATTAATATAAATGCTGGTATTGATACTCCCATACATGATCAGAAGGCCCGAGACACTTGGGCCCACGAGCATTGCACCTGAGGTCGCGAAAGAGAATATGGAATTGAATCGTTTTCTTTTTTCCCGCGGCACCAGCTTTGCTATGTATGTTTCCGAAGTGGGGCCAAAAAAAGCACCAGCGATATTTGTCAAAAACATGATGAGATAAATTGGAACAAGAGACGTAAAAAAAGGAATGATTGCAATGAATATCCCTCGTATAATATCAATCCAGATCATCAATTTTCTTTTGTTAACGCGATCGATTACGCTTCCGGCCCATGTATTGGTCACCAGGATGGCCAGGGGCCTGATGATGAACAAGCCAGCAATGGCAGCAGCTGAGCCTGTGATTTTTAAAACCAATAAGTTTATTGCCACAAAATAAATCCAGTTACCAATGTTCGAAATCCCAATTCCAAGTATCAATAGTATGGGATTTTTCCATCCCTTCAAGCAAACCCCTCCTGAACATAAACAAAGTTGTCGGAATCTTTTCAATCTTTTTCTCTTTCATCCTATCGGTAACTTCCAAAAGTTTCAAGTACAGATTCATTTTCACTTACATTTTATTCCATTTTAACTGTTTGTCACAATTTGTCCACATAAATTTTCCCAACATAAAAGTTCAAAATATGGATTATACCCGCTTTTACAGGGCCATTAAACTCCTCATTCGATAGTTTCATATATTTACCACCTGTTCCGAGACAATTTACCCATTCATAACATAGGTATATTACTTATAATGGTATATAGATTCGATAAGGAGCTGAAAGTATGAATTCAAATCCGAAATTTGTTTCTAAGGTCCTTCCGCTTTTTGCGGCGTTTATGGTAATGGTTACAATAGCAGCGACAATTGTCGTTCAAAATAATGATGATCCGGTTTCGGTTCCATTTAATTCACTTGTCAAGTCAGTAGAAAGTCTTAACGGCGAAAAGGCCACCCTGATAGAAAAAATGGATGGAACTCTCCTGCTTAAAACGAAAGATACAACACTTGTTTCCCAAGTTCCTCCGGGAAGCCAGATGGTAGATAAATTAGTAGAACAACATAATATAAGTTATGAATATACGAACAATAGTAAGTATGGTGCTTGGATCCTTGGAGGTGTATTGCTCCTCTTGATGGGTACTGCTTATGTGATCCAGAAGAAAACCGGTGGAATTGGTACGGGCAACCGTATGAAGAACAGCCTGTCCAAGCCAAATCCATTACCGTCCATAACTTTAAACGATGTTGGCGGTTTACAGGATGAAATGAAAGAGGAAATCAGCCAGACACTATCCATCCTGAAAAATCCTGAAAAATCAGCCAGGATGGGTATTAAGCCTCCAAAGGGGATCCTATTATATGGCCCTCCAGGTACTGGCAAGACTCTCCTTGCCCAGGCAATTGCCCGTGAGCTGAACGCCAACTTTTTCTCAGCCAGCGGATCTGCATTCAATGAAATGTTTATCGGTGTAGGTGCCTCCAGAGTCCGAAGCTTGTTTCAAAGTGCACGAAAGCAAGGTCCTGCAGTCATCTTCATTGATGAAGTCGATGCGCTTGCCGGCAAGCGTAAACCTCATGGCGGGGAAGAAGGAGAAAAGACACTCACTGAGCTTCTTGTCCAGCTTGATGGCGGACATTCCAACGATGGAATCCTTTTCATTGCAGCGACAAACAGAAAAGACATGCTGGATGATGCATTCCTTCGCCCTGGAAGAATTGATTTCTCATTCAATGTCCCTCTTCCGGATACTAGAGGCAGAAGGGAAATCATTGACATCCATATCAAAGGAAAGAATCTTGCTTCAGATGTCCACTCATCACTGGATGACCTGGCAGAAAGCACTTCCGGATTTTCAGGTGCGGAGCTGAACTCCTTATTTGAAAATGCCAGCAGACGTGCATTGAGGAATGGACAGGATTTCATTTCTAAAAGTGATATTGATTATGCCCTGGACAGAACAATCCTCGGCAGCACATCCAGAACACTTCAAGATGCCGACACAAAGCGCAGAGTTGCCATCCATGAAGCTGGACATGCTCTCGTATCTGCTGTCACTAAGCCTGGTTCTGTCAGAAAAGCGACCATCATCCCTCGCGGCCAGGCACTTGGTTACGTCGCTCCGATACCGAAGGAGCTGCAATTATCGACTCACAGCGATCTGATTGACCGCATTGCTATGATCCTGGCTGGTGGTGTCGCAGAAAGGATGTTCCTTGGAGAGCATAGTATCGGGGTAAGCGGGGATGTTCAACAGGCTAAACAAATCATTGAACAAATGGTGGATACTGGCTTGCTGCAGGAAGGTTTCTCGCTCACTTTCAGCAAAGGATTGAAAGAAACAAAAATGCAAGAGCTGTTTGATGACGCATTGGAAAAATCAGAAATGATCATCAGATCCCATCAAAATCAATTTGGCCAACTTGTCGATGCATTATTAAAGAAAGAAACACTAGAAGGCACAGAAGTAGATGAAATCGTACAGGACAAATCTGGTTTTCGGGAAGATCAGTATGTGATGGTATAAAATATTTATAAATGAAAAAGGATTCCGAATAAGATATCGGAAATCCTTTTTTATTTACCTTTATCAATAGCCTGGGCAAGATTCGTTTTAATATCTATTTCTTTAAAGGAAATTCCGAGCTGTACGGCTGTTTGGGCAATTTCAGGGCGCATGCCGGAAAGTGTCGCTTTTACCCCTATTAATTTCAAGGCGTTCAATAACTGGAATATTTGATGGGCAACCATGGTATCAATCATGGCAACACCTGATAAATCAACAAATAAATGGTGAATATCCCTTTGGGAACACTGGTGCAATGTATTTTCAAGAATCATTTTTGCCCTTGTTGTATCAATATCCCCAATCAAAGGCAGCAACCCCTGGTGGTTGCTCAGTGAAATTACGGGTGCACTTAACTCATTAATTGTTTCCTGCTGGGCCTTCAACACTCCTTGGGAGTATTTAAAAGAAGTCTCAATGAAACGCAAGATTACTTCATCCATTTCTTTAAGAATGATATCACTCCAGATATCGACTTCTTTTCTAGCTATTTCAGGATGTAATTCTGCAAATCGGCGGATATAATCGAAGTATTGGTTTCTTACATTTTTAAATTCCTTGATCACAAATTGAATCGGAGTTTTAACATGCTCGACATCACTAGCAATTTTCTCGATCCATGGCTTAAAGTCTTGAAAGAATTCACCTTCTTCCTTTTTGAATAATTCAATGAAATGAAGATGAAACTCATGATTTTGTTCTTTCAATGCATGTACAACATCTGGATCATTAGAGGCATATACACCTGCTGTATTTTGTTTATTGATATTTTCATGCCATTCCTCAGTCAGATTCCGGCTATTTTCCTTCAAAAAATTGTATAATTCCTGATTTCTATACAAAGAAATCCCCCTTGTCTGGAAGCAATAGATGGTAAAAATATGTATAGTGCTGAACTCAGCCTAATACAATTATAACAAACCTTTTCCTATTAAAAAATTTTAAAGGCGCTGCTCTATTCTAGTTTGTGCTTCTCCCTTAATTCTGCAGGTGCCATCTTAATAATTTGCTGAAAAATGAATAAAAGCACACCAACATCATCCACGACTCCAATCAGTGTCAGAAAATCTGGAATAAGATCAAATGGAAGCAATGGATAACCTATAATCAGGCCTGCTGAAAGTATTTTCTGCTTGAAAGGAACGCTGCCAGAAGTGAAAAATTCAATAAGAAAAGGAATGAACTTCTTCACTTTAAAAACCAATCGGAGACGTCTAAAAAACTTCTTCATTATACCCCACCTTTTCCAAGGAACTATTTTATCCGTATTTGACCATTTACAGGCTATAACTTATTTACGATTAAGATGCGGATTCGTTTCATTTTCCCCCAGAATCTTTTCGTAAACAACTTTGCTTGCTTTAAATGCCAAACCAAAAATTTTCTTTTGTCTGTAGTTAACACAGAGTTCACAAAAAAAGCAGCCATGTCAATGGCCGCCGATCGGTTACTCATTTATCTTGATGGTCGCAATAATAATGGATCGCTTTTTTGAAGAATGCAGCCAGTCCGGGCTGATACTTATCAATATTTTTTGTGAAGCGAGGGTCATCGACATAAAGATCCCCCAGCCCTCTAAAAATATCAACGGTACAATCATAATAATGATCGGTAATGAATTGCCTCCAATCTGCAACTGCTTCCTGAACAGCCGGATCATTTGGTCCATCATCCATACCGGTGATTAATCTTTGGTAAATCTCTTCTGTTTTCGCCTGGATATTTCCCCAATCTTCTGACGTATAATTCGCCGTCCTCTTTTCTGCCTTTTCGACTGCCTCCTTACCATACCTAGCCTTTGCTTCGTCGCTATATTTCTTCTGGTGTTCTTCAATTTCCTTCATATCAAAGCCTTCAAACAAGTCCTTTTCCTTCATGTGATATCCTCCTTCAATCGACTGAATCGTCTTCTCCACTGTCCTGATGATCTCATCTAACCGCTTCCTTTTTTTGATCAGCAGGGTTTTATGTTCCTTCAAGGTTTCTTTTCTGTTAAAATCCGGCCGGTCCAGTATATCCTTGATCTCTTGCAGGGTAAAATCCATTTCCTTAAAGAACAGGATTTGCTGCAGGCGTTCGAGATCACTTTCTGAATACAGCCGATATCCAGCATCAGTGAATGCATCAGGCTTAAGCAAACCAATCCTGTCATAATGATGCAGAGTCCGTATGCTCGCCCCAGTCAGATTGGCAACTTCCTTCACTTTGAACAAGTCTTGATCACCTCCATATTTATAGCGTAAACCGTTACCTTGCGTTAGGGTCAATAGAATTTTTTGTATTTTGTTTACATAATAATTTTATGGACTATTTCGGAATAGCTAGTTCCAGTTTCTTCAATTTCACTTTTCGCCTTACTGGACATTTTAACAGGAATCTATTCTTGAAGTGTCTATTAAAGTGCGGTTATTGGACATTTTGTTTGACACTAAGTACTGAAATGTCTATTAAATACAGTTTCTTNGACATTTTGCTCAGCTCTCACTGTTGAAATGTCTATTAAAAGCTGTTTCTTGGACATTTTGCCCTGCTCACACTCCTGAAATGTCTATTAAATNCNGTTTCTTNGACATTTTGCTCNGCTCNCANTACTGAAATGTCTATTAAATACAGTTTCTTGGACATTTTGCTCNGCTCCCACTCCTGAAATGTCATTTAAATTTCTGTATTACTGTAAGAGCATTATAAGATCAATAAAAAGAGGCTATGATCCATAGCCTCAAACCGCCAATTTAATAGTCACCCGGTCTATTATTCAAACGGAACTTCCTTCTCATAGGCCGCTTTATAGATGCTGATGATATCATCTTTTTGCGCTTCATTTTCTATAAGAATATCTCCATATGCCGGAACAATGGTATGCCAACCGTGTTTTTTATTATAACGTGACACGAATAAGTAGCTCTCCCCTTCTTTCAGGAGTTGATCATTTTCAACCAAGAGCAGCTTGTTTCCTTCATATCCCCCCTGCTGATTCACTGTAATACTGCCATTCAATTCGCCTTTGATATTTTCAGCAACCTCAACTTCAAATTGAGTTTCAAGAAATCCGTCTTCATTACTTGTTCCCTTCGCCTCTTTTACTCTCCCGATAAAAACATTATCAGCCCATCCAACGAGTTGTTTTTGGTCCGTCACATCAAACGCATAGCTAGTCGATATGTTCTGTACTTCCGGATTAACTGGTGTATTTTCAAATAACAGGGCAGCTCCAACAACTGAAAGTGCGATGGCTGCTGCGATTGCCGGAGCAGCGAGCAACATCCGTTTTTTTGTTTTGCTGATCATTTCGCTCTTAGCCCTTTGAACTCCCAGTTCGCTTCTTTTGCTTAAACCCTCGGGTATCTCGATTTTATTAAGTTCTGATTGGAGATTATTGTTCATTCGCTTCTTCCTCCTTAATATTCTTTCGAAGTTTCCCAAGGCTTCGATAAAGTATTGTCTTTACTGTGCCAAGAGGGAGTTGGAGTGTGTCCGCTATTTCCTTAAAAGTCATTTGTTGATAATACTTCAGGAGAATGATACTTTTTTCTTCCTCCTGGAGTTTTTCTATTAAATCCTTCAGCGTAATTCCTGAAATAACATCCTCTTGAGGTGACTCTGATGTGTATTGCTCAAATTCCGGTTTAAAAGGTATAATATTTTTCCTTTTTCTCAATAAGTCAATGGAACAGCTAATGGCAATTCTAATCAGCCAGGTTTTAAAATATTTAGGTTCTTTAAGCTCTTTGATGGACTTGAACGATCTGTAAGCAGTTTCCTGGACAACATCCATTGCGTCATTCTGGTTTTTCACATAAATGAACGCCATTCTGTATAAATCCTGTTCATATTGCTGGAATAGCTCCAGAAACGCCTTGTTATTGCCTTTCTGTGCATTTTTTATCAATTTCTGCATTCGATGCACTCCCTTGAACTCCTTGTTAACCATTAGACGTTAGATTCGCTAACTTGGCTTTCATTTCCTGTAAAAAAATGCAAAGAGCCAGGCTTGCTCTCCAAATTAGAAAGTAAATAAAAATAAAAAACATCCTAAAAAAAGGATGTTCCTTATGATAAAAGTGTGAAGTTTTTCCATGCATCAGGCAAAAGGGCTTGATATTTTTGGTGCAGGTAGCGATCATCGATCAATACAATCCTGCCTGTGTCACTTTCTGACCGGATCAATCTTCCTCCCGCCTGCAGCACTTTGTTGATTCCCGGAAAGATATAGGCATAATCATAGCCATTCTTCCCAATACCAGCGAAATGCTTTTTAATCAAATCCCTTTCGTATCCTATCTGTGGCAGTCCTACCCCTACAACCACCACGCCGTTAAGCCTGTCGCCCTTTAAATCGATTCCTTCAGAAAATATACCTCCAAGAACAGCAAACCCTACAAGTGATTCTTGTCTATCAGCCGAGAAGGTTTCAAGAAATGAAGCGCGTTCGTCCTCGTCCATACCCGTACCCTGAATAATCGTATGTATCTCCTCATTGGAAATGCTCCAGTCCTCCAGCACCATATTAAGATACTGGTAGGACGGAAAGAAAAACAGGTAATTTCCGGGAGTATTGTGAACAAGATCAGACATTGTTTTGACTATTGGTGTAATGGACCTTGTACGATCATTGTATCTTGTTGATAACGCTTGGATCTTCACGTCAGTCTGTTCCCTGGAAAAAGGAGAAGGAATCAAAGCGATATAATCCTCGTAATCACCACCAAGCATATCCCTGTAGTAACTCATGGGATGAAGTGTAGCCGAAAAAAAGATTCTGGACTTAAAGCTCTTGCCAGCCTGTTTAATCAAATAAGAAGGGTCGAGACAAAACTGCTTAATGCGCACATCATTTTTTTCAATTTCAGCATATAAATTGAAGCGTTCATCAAATAACTTGCTGATTCTTAGCCAATTTTGGGCAACAAAATATGTTTCAAGCAGCAAGTCTTGTCCTTCATTTCCTCTTAGGAGCTCTTTTTCAGCATGCTCAATGAACTCAGCCACTAACTGATTCAATTCCTCGAGTGGCTCTTTGTACTCCATAGTTTTTGAAGAACCAGCCTGTTTTCTTAATTGGATAAAAAAATTATTTAGCCGTTTAGATTTATCAGCTAAAGACTGGTTTTTATCTTTAAACTGCCTTTTCAAATGAAGGAAAGGTGTTTTATCCATTGCTGCAGAGAACATACCCCTTCCTCTGTCCACTAAATTATGGGCTTCATCTACAAGGAGGACTGTTTTCTTTTTTTGGTCATCGAACAGTCTTTTCAATGAGACCTTTGGATCAAATATATAATTGTAATCACATATGACGGCATCTGCTGCGTATGCCAGGTCCAATGAAAACTCAAAAGGACAAACTCTATGTTTTTTTGCATACTGTTCAATACAGCTTCTATCCAGGGTCGCTTCATTCCTGAGAATATCAAGTACCGCACCATTGATCCTGTCATAATATCCATCTGCAAATTCACAGTGATCCTTGCTGCACTTCCCCTCCCCTGTAAAGCACACCTTATCTTTTGCAGTAATGGTCACGGTCCTTATTTCCAAGCCTTTTTTTAGCATGAGACTGAATGCTTCCTCTGCCGTCTGCCTGGTCGTTGTTTTGGCAGTCAAATAAAATAACTTTTGAATCTGCTCTTCACCTATAGCTTTTACTGCCGGAAATAAAGTTGAAATCGTCTTACCTATCCCGGTTGGAGCATTGGCAAAGAGAGTCCTTCCTTCCTCGATTGTCTTATAGACAGACCCGGCTAGCTGTCGCTGGCCCTGTCGGTATCGGGGAAAAGGAAATTCTAATTTTTTTATACTCTGATCCCTTTTTATTTTATGTTCCACCTGCAACCTTGCATAAGGTGCGAATTCCGCGACCATTTCATTAACAGAGCTTTCAAGCTTCTCCATTGTTAGTGTTCTTTTAAAAATCTTCTTGTGGCCTGAAGTTTTGTGAACATAGGTAAGCTGGATATCGATCTCCTCTTCGTGATGCTCCTTTAAATACATATATCCATAGCATACTGCTTGCGCCCAGTGGGCAGGATTTGAGTTTTCAGCGATACTTTCCAAAGGCAAAGAAGTCGATTTGATTTCATCAATGGTGACTATCTGTCCTGAAAAAAGCAAACCGTCACAGCGGCCCTCAATGATAAATAAAAGGTTATCAAATTCAATTTCTGTTTTTAAAAAAACTTCACTCTGATCCATTTCTTGATAAGTTTTTTGGATCTCCCTATGAATCCTTGAGCCTTCAGTGAAAGATGAGGCCGTTTTAAAACCCGATTCAATACTTCCAGTTTTATATACATATTCGGCCAGCATCCTAACCGGAATTTTTATAATATGCTCCATCCTGTCCACCTCCCTGCTCGGTTCTCTCCTTCATTATAGTACATACGTTCCCTTATGTTCAATATAATAAAAAAACCGCTCCAGTAAACCTGGAACGGATTGATATCTTATTACCAATGGCGTGTATTTTCAAGTAAACTGTCAATCTCAATCGGGTTCAGCGAAAAACTCATGTCATCTTCAGCAATTTCGATAGTATCTTCCAACAGCTCGTCAATATCCATGCTAATTCTTCCCATACCGAACCTCCTCATTCATTTTAGCCTTCAATTGCTTTTGCCGGCCTCGTGAAAATAGTTCGTATATTATATGAGGGTTCTGGGGGTCATTTAACGGAGTGAAATTTTCCCAAGTTGTTGTACTTTTGTCCACATTCGCTAATGATTAACTGTAAGTCAGTTAAATAAAACAAAAAGGCCCTTATTTAAAGGCCTTTTCCTAGTTCTCATACTGGAGGCTGAATTGGTGGCATTCCTGCTACTAATATTCCTAGCGCCATAGCACCTGTCATCAACGCAGATAACATCTTTTTCATAAAAACATTCCTCCTCAGTTGATTTTTTCAATATATTTTACTGCTTGATCAAACCTTCCCATCTGCCGATAGTGATTTGATAGCATTTTGTAAAACCAAATTAATTCTTCACTTTTCCCATCACTTTCTTCGAGGAAAGGTACTACCTTTGTTTCCGAATATATAAGTGATTTTTCTGGTTCTTCTAAACTCATAAGATAATAGTTAGCCAGTATCTTATATTTCCGGTTATTCAATTCTTTAGATAAATGGTTAACTTCCTGAAAAACATCCAAAGCTTTCGATAACTCATTAACTTGATAATAAACTTCTCCGATAGAATAGAGAGTTATAAGGTAATTCACAGTGTTTTTTTCTTGTAAAGATAAACTTTTTTCAAAGAATACAGTAGCCTCTTGAAGCTTATTTAACTTTTTTTGCAGAAAGCCCATATTGTGATAAATTTCTGGCAGTAATTTTGTTTCATTTAGGATTTCTGCATTCCTAATTAAGTGGTTAAAGCAATCTTGAGCTTCTTCATAGATTTTTGAGTGGGAATAGTTGATACCTAATAGGATCATGACATGCAATATGCGTTTAAAATTATGGTCTTCCATAAATTCTTCATGAGCGAGTTTCCCATAATAGATAGCATAGCCTGGTTCTTCTAGTGAACTCTTTGCTAATGCACGATGGTACAACAGTTCACCGCTGGATATCTCAATTTTGGATCCTCTGCCTATGGACTCAAGAATTTTATCTGCATCCTTAAAATTCCCTTTCTTTAATAACCATACAGCATAAAGATAGGAAAATAAAGCCATCTGAGGTTGGGAAAATATTTTCTTCTGTTTATTTAACAGTTCAAATTGTTTTTTTGCTTCTGTAAGTGCGCCTTTGAATATTAGATATCTGTATTTCGTAAGCTCATATGTATGTAGATTAGTTGAAAAAGGAATGATACCCTCATAATTCTTTAATCTCGTCATGACTTTATCTGCTTGGTCACTTAAATAGTAATCAATCTTTTCATTCAATTCATTAATAAGCTGCTTAATCTGTTCTTCATTTTCAGTGATGGATGAAAGGTTGACTCCCAGTCTTTCAAGCAGGAGGCCCATGGTTTCTTCATTTGCTTCTTTTGAGTTGCTTTCGATCTTGCTTAAGTGTGGAACTGAACATATGCCATTAGCCAGTTCCTTTTGCGTTAACCCTTGCTGGATCCTGTAAAATTTAATGAGTGGTCCAAACTGCATACGTTCACCTTCCGTTTTCTTATTAATCTACCATTTTTTCCAACAATTTAAACAGTCCAAAAGAACCATTTTTATAAAATTCTATATATTAAAAATTGTTTCTTCATATATTACCTCAAATAAGACAATAAAGCCACCCGAATCAATCATTTAATCCGGATGGCTTGCAAGTGTGTGCAATAAAATTATTTTACGCGAGGGAAGCCGAAACCTGATGCGTAATCATCACCAGCTGCAGCTCCTGACCCGCCCTTGATGTCATAAAGTTTAGCTCGTCTTTGGATTTCAGCACGGAGCTGTGCGTTGCTCCATGACTTATTTGATGACCAAAGTTTAGCGGCAAGTCCAGAGATATGAGGTGTAGCCATTGAGGTTCCGCTCATTGTCGTGTAATTGCCATCTACCGCAGTGGAGTAGATTCCGCCGCCAGGTGCTGAGACTTCTACATCCTTTTCCTGGATGTAATAGTCACCATCAGTATTTGGATTGCCGCGAGAAGAGAAGTCTGATACTTTGTGGGTACCATTTACGAACGTATTATCAAGTGATGCAACCGCAATCGCATTTGTAAGTGCACCAGGATATCCGATTGTATTCGCACTAGGACCGCTGTTTCCAGCCGCAGCAACAATTAAAGCACCTTTGCTATATGCATAGTCAACTGCGCTTGCGATCATCGAATCCTTACCACTTGAACCTAATGACATGGAAATGACAACCCTAGATCCAGTTCGGGCACCTTCATCAGCAGCGTGACGGATTGCACCTGCTATATCATCGGAGTATCCAGATCCATTATCGCCCAACACTTTATAGCCCCAGAGCTCTGCTTGAGGAGCGACGCCGTAGATACCGGCTCCATCATAACCGCCATTAGCTACAGCAGTTCCGGCTACGTGCGTACCATGTCCCTGGCGGTCAGTACAAGTTCCATTGACCATTGAGGAGGAGGATTGGGTAAAATCCTTACATTGTTCAACATTGTCAGTCAAGTCAATATGGTTTCGGTTGATGCCTGTGTCAAGGACAGCTACCTTGATTCCGTCCCCTCCACTTGTTGCTTGGATATAGTTATCGTTATAGATTGCCTGGATGCCCCATGGTGTCTGGTCGGATGGGTAAGATGCCTGAATCGTATAGTCACCCTTGCCTTTGCCGTTTCCATTACTTTGTCCTTCGACTCGGCCATCGACTGTATAAGTACCAACCTGTGAAATTTCGATATTCTTGTTTTTCAACAGCGCCTGATACTGCTTGCTGTTCACTTCAGTAGTAAAACCTTTTTTTCCAAAATCCCAACGCTTGCCGTATTGTTCTTTAACTTTTGCTTTTTCTGCACTCGGACCCTGGATCAACACTCGATAAGTATCCTGGCTTTCCTGTGCTCCGGCGCCAAAAGCACCTGTCGCGAACATGGAAACACCCATTGCCAAACTAAGTACAGCGGATCCGAAAACTCTTTTCTTTTTCATCCTTTTGCTCCTCTCACCTTTGAAAGATTTGCAGCTTGCCGGGCTGCAGAAATAAGTATATTTCAAATTTTCTGTGTTTATCAATGAATAAACAAGCCTTCATGATTGGGAAAAACGCTAAGGCAAGAGCCAGAATTTAAGCTAGATTTACAAATTATCCCATCGGAAATTCCCATTTCATAATACATTCATTCTCCAATGAAATCATCACTACGAATTTAACCTTTTCAATATATATCCCGTGGAATTGCTCTGAACTATGAAACCTAATAAAAATATTGTACTGGTAAAAACAAAGCAAAATCTATTGGGAAAACGCTTGCTCAATATCTATTTCCTATAACTTTACAGCATGAAAAAACACCTCGATTCGCATCGAAGTGTTTTGGTTTAATTTGATATTTTAAAGGCTTTGCTTAGACTATTAAGATACGGAACATCGGGAACCACAGTTGAATGGTTCAGGAAGAAGGCATGATTAGGTTTAACTCCAATTATAGACGGCTTCAGACCCATTAATTGCAATTCCGTGACCAGGGAAACAAATGCCTCTACTCCCTCCAGAGTCAGTTCTCCTACCCCATTTAGATCAAATAGGACCTCCTGATACCCGCCTTCCAGTGAATTATTCAATACCCGACCTTCATTTTGTCTGATCAATTCATCATCTAAATTCCCAAAAAGCGGAACTAAAGCCGAACTCTTCGTTAATTTGATAAAGGGACATGAGAGGCTTTTAATTTCCATCAGGGATTTTTCAACCTGCTCTTTCTTTTCAAGAAGCTCCAAATCGGTTGCTGCCAGCCTGATTCTATGTTTTTCAACAATAGTCTCTAATTCGGATAATCGGTGATCTTTTTCAATACAAATAATATGGCCCTTGTGTTCATGCCAATTTATGTTAATGTCAAACAAGGCATAAGGAGAGTATTTCGTTTTCATGATCAATTCGCCTTCTGCCTTGTTTATTTGGTTAACAAACATTGATTTCATCTTATTATGGCTTTCCCAATCCACGAGTTCGAGAAAATTTTTCCCAACAGAAAAAATCCCTTCACTTGCAGCGGAATTAGCAAGGATATTATATTCGGCATCTATTAAAAAATATGGCAATGGTAAATATTTAAGATCCGACATTCATTTTCACTCCATGCTGATGGCTGAGCCACTTTTTCACGTCTTCTAATTTTTTATGGAATATTGTCCGATCCGAACCGTAGCGATGAAACTCATATTGATCGAGCAACCTGCCTCCAACTATTACAACGGGCTGGTTTGGAAGCTTTTCCAATGCTTCGATATATGGGCTCAGATGTTCAGCATGGTAAAGAATTGAAAAAGAAAGACAAATTACATTAGCTTTCGATTCTTGTGCAGCTTTCAGCACATATTCAAGCGGAAGATTCGGACCATGGAATTTTATTTCCCAACCATATTCAAAGAACAGTTGGCTGGCCATTTTCAATCCAAGATAGTGCTGTTCGTTTTCAACGCAAAGAAACATCGCTTTTTTCCCATTCGGGAAAATTTGCTGTTTCTTTCTTTTTTCCCAACTATAACGAGCCAGCAAATAATCACAAGTAGCTGTAGCCAAATGCTCATCGGCGACGGTAATTTTGTTGGTTTCCCACAAATAACCAATATGCTGCATTGCAGGGGTGAAGATTTCTTCATAGATAAATAAACTTTCATTTGATTCTTCGCACTCTTGTTCTATTAGTGCCCATGAATCATCCTGGTTGCCATCGATCAAAAGCTGTGCTAATTCCATAGCTTTTTCCATCGGCACTCACCTCAATCCGGTGTTATTTTACACCCCTTAATGAATTAATCGCACTTTCAAGCATAGTGATAAATACATCTTTTTGCTCTTCATCTTCTGTATTGCCAAAAGCGATCTTCAATCTCGCAAAATTGTCTACTAAGTGTTCTGTTTTCATTCCTCTGGAAGTCAAAATCCCATTTAACCAGTGTGCATAGTCAGTAAAATATTTTTCCTCACCGAGATCTGCTGCTGTTTGCAGATACTTGATGTGGTGTTCATTGTCTTCCTTGCACTTCTGACGGCCACGCTCGCCATACTTTTCAAGCAGGATAGGGTAGTCTTTGTAAATTCCTTCAGTAACATCCTCTATTATCGCCGAGAATACAGCCTTATTCATTTTGCTACCACCTTATACCGGCCGACTGATGGGCGAATGGCTGCAAGTTCCTGGTCAGGGTAATTCTTTTCTAGCTCATGAACCTTTTTATATGCATCACTTGTAATATATTTTATATAATTATCCTTGGAATCCCATGAAATTTGCACGGTCAATTCTGCTGGATTATTTTCGTTCTGTAGCAATTGGAAGGAAATGAACCCCTCATACTCATCTACCAATCTAGATCTTTTTTGATAGATGCCGATCACTTCATCAACTTTGTCCTCCGGGATCACCACGGTTGAATGAACGATATACATGTTCCATCTCCTCCTGTTCTTTACTGCAAACATAGAACCAATTATACCTTTCCTTTCACTCCCTATCAAATTAAGCGTTCCTATGGAAAAAACTTCTTGTTATTTTCATTCACATATACTATCATACTAAAAAGCAATTTAAAGGGAGATTTTGGTATGATTAGAAAACTCAGAGACACAGATAACGAAGCAGTTATGATGTTTTTAAAGGAGGAACCTGCCCTCAATCTTTTTATCATAGGTGACATTGAAGCGTTTGGATATGAATCTGATTTCCAGGAATTGTGGGGCTTCTTCCATAAGGGTGAGCTGTCTGGGGTATTGCTTCGTTTCCATAACTCTTTCATTCCTTACGCAAAAAATGACAGGATCCCTGTCAAGGAATTTTCAGATATTATCTTGAAGTATTCCGGAAAAATCTTTTTATCTGGAAAGAGTGAACTTGTTGAAAAATTTGAAGGAATACCAGGATTGGATCTTGGTAAAAAGCAGGTCACATATTTCGCGGAATGCTCAACTGATTCATTCTTAGAAGATACTGATCTGGAAATTTTAACTGCAGTTCCTGAGGACGTTGATCGAATTATCGAGTTAAGAGGCAGTATTGAGGAATTCTTCCCCAATCCAAATGCACGTGAAATCTTTTTACAATCGCTGAAGTCAGCCACTGGGAGAACTTACTATGTAGAAAAGGATGGAAAAATGGCGGCATCAGCCTCAACTGCTGCCGAAAATTCTAAATCCGCCATGATCGTTGGTGTTTGTACACATAAGGATTACCGCCGTAAAGGGCTGGCGACTGCTGTGATGCAGAAGCTTTTTAAAGATGTAATGGATGAAGGAAAGATTCTTTGCCTATTCTATGATAATCCGGAAGCTGGCCGGATTTACAAGCGGCTTGGCTTTGTCGATATTGGCATGTGGACAATGTTTAGATAAGGCTCTTTTCAAAGACTTTATATGAATATGAAAAGCAACAATTCCTGCGAAAATAACCGTAGATAAAAATCAGGGCTGGATGCCGTTCATCCAGCCCTGATTTTAATTTTTTACAACCTTTGCGATTGCATCAATTGCTTTCTGGATTTGATCTTCAGTTACATCATAATGGGTAACAAACCGGACATAAGTTGGTCCAAACGTTCCGGATATTACCCCTTCTGATCGAAGTTTTTCTACAAAAGCTCCTGAAGTAACCTTCAAATCTGCAACATCGGCAACAACAATGTTTGTTTCAGGCTGCCTGGCAAGTTTCATCCCAGGAATGGATTCAATGCCTTCTGCGAGAATCCGTGCATTCCACTGATCTTCTCCAAGACGGTCTTTCATCTTCGTCAAAGCGATTATTCCAGGAGCAGCGATGACACCAGCCTGCCTCAACCCGCCGCCCAATCGTTTTCTCCATTTCCGGGCTGTTTTTATAAAATCAGCGCTGCCTGCTATGATGGAACCAACAGGGGCTCCCAATCCTTTTGACAGGCATATTTGCACAGTATCCGTGTATTTAGCAAATTCCTTCACATCCACTCCCGCAGCCGCAGCAGCATTGAATAATCTGGCACCATCAAGATGGACTGGTACATTATTTGCGCTTGCTATTTTGTATATCGCTTCCATATTTTCTGCTGGAATGACTGCTCCCCCTGCCCTATTGTGGGTATTCTCCAGGCAAATCAGTCCTGTTTCAGGGTAATGGATATCTTCAGTACGTATTGCGTTTAGAACATCGTTGGGATCCATGACACCTCTTTTGCCGGGGATTGTTCTCGTTTGGACTCCGGCTAGTGCAGCTACTGCTCCCGATTCATAGTAAAAAATATGGGATTCTTCTTCAAGCAGCAATTCCTGTCCCGGTCGGCAATGAGAAAGCACTGCAATTTGATTTCCCTGTGTACCACTTGTGACAAATAACGCTTTTTCTTTTCCAAGAATGTCAGCTGCTATTTCCTCTAATTCGTTTACGGTGGGATCTTCTTGATATACATCATCTCCCACTTCTGCAGCATACATGGCTTTTCGCATTTCATCAGTTGGCTTCGTAACGGTATCACTTCTTAGATCGATCATTCCTTACCCCTCATTTCTATGTAAAGTTTACTATTATATCTATTTTAACAACCCCACCTGCAAAAAACTAACAGTTTCTTATCACATTCCTTCGGGTATCTCCTAAACAAAGGCTGGTTGAACAAAATAGGCTGCATATCAATTAACATACTTTATGATAATCCCAGAGAAGATCAAATATCACTAGTTTTTGAATGCAGCAAAGTCTAAAAAGAGCCTTACAAGGAGGAAGATTTACTGATGAATATAGAAAAAGTAATGACAAGAGATGTAGAATATTGCAGTCCTGATACACCGATTCATGAAGTGGCGGCGAAAATGAAGGAACTGGATGTTGGAGTCATGCCAATTTGTGAGGGAGACCAATTACGAGGCTTAGCAACGGACAGGGATATTGTTTTAAAGGCAGTGGCTGAAAACACTTCAATGGATTCCCCGATATCAGAGGTAATGACAACCGATCCTGTTCGAGGCACTGTTCATATGTCTGCAGAAGAGGCAGCAGACCTGATGGCAGATGTCCAGATTCGCAGACTGCCTATCGTAGAAGATGGAAAAATGATCGGGATTGTTTCATTGGGGGATCTTGCCGTAACAGACAGTTTAGAGGATGATGCAGGAAGTGCCTTAGAGGATATTTCCACGCCTTCTGAACCTGAAAAGTAATATAACAACAAAAAAACCCCGTCATAATGGGGTTTTTATTCTGCTATCTTCCTGAATTCCAAACCTTTTTCCTTCATAAGATGGGTTAAAGCAGATTGGAAATCCGCGAAGGTCTGCGCTTCCAATCGAATGCCATCCAGAACTATTCTCTTTACTAGCTCAGGATTAAGTCCCACAAATAAGGTCCTTACTCCCATCAAAGAAATCGCTGAAGACAATTCATGAAGCTCTCTCCCGATTTCTTCAAGACAGACACCTTCTACTCTTTCTCCACTTATATCAGTCAAATCGATAATGGCTGTTTCAACATCTTTATTTGAAATAAAATTGAGCACATTCACCCGTATTTTTTCGAATCGCTCAGCACGGATCAATCCTGTAATTGGTACAAGAATCGTTTGAGGCACAATTGATGGAATGATTGGCGCGGACATTTCAGAAATGATCGTTTCATATTCTTGTATTTTTTCCTCTAGCTGTTTCAGCTTATTCGTCTCCAAGCTGGACTAAACCTCCTAAAAACACAGTAATCTCATACCTTCTACTTTTCTATCATACATTTACACACCCATTTTGTATAGCGAATAACTGCTTCCCAAATAGAAGCAGTAATTTAATTAATCACATTAATCAATTGCATGATGTCTTCATAAATCTGCTCCTGATATTCATCATCACAGCATCTTTTATAATCATCAATCAGGCGCCCAAGTTCTTTTAGAAAAATTAATTTTTCTTCTTCATTGATCATGGCAAAATTCTCCTTAATAGGACAAAAGTCATGTATGGTTAAACTTAACATAAATATTTCTACATCACAACGAAATTTTTCTTGTTCTTATTATTATATTTTGTAAATCTGGAGAAACTATACATAACGAATTGAATTAAAAAGGAGCAAACATGATACATAATCTTTTTAGGCTGATCATGGTTTTAATATCCTGGTCCACTTTGTTGCTTTATCCAAAAAGGGATTTTAAAAGATATTTGCCTGTTACTGTATTCGTCACAGGTATGGTATCTATATTATTGATTTTATCGAATCCATATAGACTTTGGAGGGTATCAGGAGGATTAGGATCGAAACTCTTCAATGATCTAAGCTTTACGCTCGGTCCGTTTTTTACGGCTAATCTCTGGGTGTTCCGGCTCGCTTACGGCAGTATCTGGCAATACTTAGGCATCAATCTGGTGATGGATTATTTATTAGCATACCCTGTCAGCAAGCTTTTTAAGAAAATGAATATTTACCAGTTGGACAGGTTGAAGCCGCTTTATTTCTTCAGCATTATTTCTTCCTTTGCCATCCTTGCATATGGATTCCAATATTATTTCAGAGGGGACAGACGATAAATAAAAAAGTGCAAGCGCCTTGATCAGCCCCGACAAGCGCTGGAGGGCCTGACAGTGAAGTCGTTCTTTGACTTCATTGGCAGGACCGAGGGGCTAGGCGCTGTCGCTGGAATATGACATCCACATTACCTTTTCACACTTAATTGCTTTAATAATTTCCAATAGAATGACAAAGACCTTCCATCACGATGAATGGAAGGTCCTTTTTAATTTTCTGTGGATATATTCTCCATGATTAGTTCTATGCCTTTGACATTTTCAACAAACGCAATGACAGGGTCGATTTCATTGCGGAGTTTCGGAGTCAATGGCAATTCAATGTTTTGATCACCATAAGTAAAGATCAATTTCTCAGGTGTCAAAGTCCCACCTTCATTTTTATTGACTTGCTTCATAGCCGTTATATCCGCCCATGCATAAAAACTTTCGTCAAGCTTCCACAGCTCGTCATAATACAATCCATCCTTGTCAATATAATAATAATTATCAAGGCTCAGGTAGGTGCCTGCAACCATGACGAGCAAGGTTGCAAATGAGGCTATCGAAACATTCACATTTCTCTTCCTCGATTCATCTGTCCTGAAAAGGTAGATTGCGATGATGATCAAAAAGACCGGAATGATCAATAGAACTGAAACCATCGAAATATAAGATGACATCGGGCTGTCAAAAAACCAGTTTGACCTATCCAGATAAATTGATTGATGCACGAATGAAACGATAAAGATTCCAATTGGTACAGATGCAAAGAGCAGGATTACAGCAGCTGTAATCAATAGACTCCCTGCACGATCAGCATTATGTGCGTTCAAATCATTTTCCCCTTTTCTAATTCTATATCTCCATAATATATATTCACCATTAGTAAAAAATTTCCTTCCGCAAACCAGATCTTTTTATCAAAGTCGGCTGTGAAATTATTTTTCCGCAAGGTCTCGAAATAAAAAAACAAACCGGAATCATTGCCGGCTTGTTTGCTTCGTTTTACTTCCTTTGATTTTCCTCATTCTTTAATCTGTTTTGCTGATCGGGAACCCTTCCTTGATCTTTGAACTCATCAACCTTTTTTGCTTCTTCTAATTTTTCCCGGTCATATTCGACAAGGCTCTGATGATTTCTTTTCGTATTACCCATCGCATTTACCTCCTTATCATTGTTATTCATCCTTTCCCGTATAAAAATGAATCAAACTCTCTTAATCCATATACAGTTAATATGTTTACTTCTTATGTTTAGATGGTAATTAATAAAGCACAGATGGAAAATCAAAATGCACTACATTGAGAAAGGAAAATGCTTTATGAGAGAAATTACAGTAACTGTTGATTTAATGGGGAAGAATTATTTAACTAATGTCATCGCAGATCGTGACACATCGGATGATGAAATCATGGAGATGGCAAAGAAGCAAGTCCAGGAGCAGTGGTTACTCTAATCTCCCCAATTTTTTCCGTAAAACCAGTGCCTTAGTTACAGTTTGCAAACTAAAATTGCACCTTAATCCGATTTACCAAATGTGATATTAAAGTAAGCGTGAATAGAGCCATTTAAAAAAATAATCAAAAAAGGGATACAGTTTTAGCAAACTGTATCCCTTTCTTTGTTATTTCCTGTATTTTGCTTATAAAAGTAAAAAGCGAGTTAATATTCTTAGATTGCGGATGTTCATAGGGGGTTGGCATCCAAATCTGCCTATGAGGAAAGGAGGTATATAGTTCGAAGCTTAAAATTCACTCTTCATACAGTTCAATCGGTAATCCATCGGGATCAGAAAAGAAGGTAAACCTTTTTTTAGTCAGAGGATCAACCCTGACCTTTTCAACATCCACCCCTTGACTTGTGAGGTTATTTACAAATGCGGCTATGTCCTTCACAGCAAAAGCCAGATGTCTGAGTCCTGCAGCTTCTGGATAACTGGCGCGTGCGGGAACATCTGGAAAAGAGAATAATTCAATTTGGAAAGAGTCCCCTACTGCCAAATCCAATTTAAAGGATTGCTGTTCTTCTCGATATATTTCAGAGATGACCTCAAAGCCAAGAATCTTTGTATAAAACCTCTTTGACTTTTCATAATCAGCACAAATGATGGCAACATGATGAATTTTTTCTAACTTCATCGACTGCCCCTTTACCTTGCCCACTTCGCAATGGTGATTTTCGTGCCGGTCCCGGGAATGGAGTCTATATCAAAACTGTCCATCAATCTTTTTACCCCCGGAAGGCCCGCACCAAGTCCACCCGATGTTGAAAAGCCATCCTGCAAAACCATTCTGATGTCATTTATTCCAGGTCCATTATCAGCAGCAGATATCTGGATCCCTTTTCTTCCATTTTCACTCAAGACCTGTATGGTGATTTGGCCGCTGCCTGCATAAAGGTAAATATTCCTGGCAAGCTCAGAAATCGCAGTCGTAATCCTGGCCTGATCAACCCCGCCAAATTGAAGTTCTTTTGAAACTTCTCTCCCTTTTTGCCGGGCGAGTACTATATCAAATTCATTATTAATATTAATCACAATCGATTCTGTCATATGGCTAAACCTCTAACAAATGGCTTAATATCGAAATTCCTTGTTCAAGATCAAGGGCAGTATGGACATTTTCCATAGTGATGCCCAATTCGATCAACGTAATGGCTACAGCTGGCTGTATTCCGGTCAAGACGGCTTTCGTGCCCATTAAGCTTGTCATTACAATTACATCACCCAAAACCTTTGCAATGAATGAATCAATCATATCAACAGAAGTCAGGTCGATTACAACACCTTTTGCTCCTGTATCTTTTATTTTATTTAACAAATCCTCCTGAAACATCAGTACGGTTTGATCATCTAACTCCACTTGTATCGAAACCAACAGATAATCTTTTAGTTTTAATATAGGAATTCTCACTTTATATATGCCTCCAAATCGTTAAACTCACCAGAAATACTCTTTTACATTCACAAATAAGATTTTAATTGGATTATACGCTATATAAGAAGTGCTTTACAAATTAAAAGCTGTCTTTGTAAAAACTAATTGTTGGATAGATCGAAAGAAAAAAAAATTTAAAAAAACCTCCTGATCGGAGGTTTTAAATATTATTAATCCGGGTATGAATTAAAAAGCAGTTTTTGCGCCTAGATAACGAGGCTTCCAGTAAGAGTTATTCATATCACTGATTTCTACTCCTCTGGATGACCCAGCATGGATAAACTTGTCATTGCCTAGATAAATCCCTGCATGGGATGGTCCTGCTTGGTACGTTTCAAAGAATACCATGTCTCCAACACGTGGTGATGAAACGGTCTTAGTTGCATCCCAAATGGAAGCCACTGTTCTCGGGATGGAGACTCCCGCTTTATTGTAGACATAGTTCAGATATCCAGAACAATCGAAACCAGATGGACTACTTCCCGCCCACACGTATGGAACTCCAATGTACTTTTTTGCTTCAGCAATCAATGAATCCACCTGGGAACTTGAGTTATAGGTTGCCACAACAGGTGCTGATGCTGCGGAAACATTTGTAGCAACAGGTGTTGCAGCAGTCCCAGATATTTTTAATACTTGCCCTGGGAATATCAAGTCTGACTTCAAATTATTAATAGACATCAATTGAGACAGCGATACATTATGGCGAGCAGCAATCGTTGACAAATTGTCACCGCTACGGACTGTGTAAGTGCTAGCTGTACTTGCTGGTGCAGCAGAAGACGTTACAGCGGCAGATCCTGATACCTTTAACTTTTGGCCAGGATGAATGACATCAGAAGTTAGTCCGTTTAGGGATTTCAATCCACTGATAGACATTCCGTATGATTTTGATATTCCCCATAAAGTATCGCCCGACTTCACGATATACGTATCTCCAGTCGTGCTTGCAGAAGCAGTGGTTGAGTGGCTATGAGGAGCCAGGACTGATAGTTTTTGATTCACATAGATAGTAGAGCCTGATAGATTATTCCATTTTTGAATATCATTTATTGCAACATTATATGTGTTAGAAAGCTTCCATAAAGAATCACCAGGTTGAACTGTGTGTAATTTTTCGTGTGCACTTGCAGAACCATTGAAGGATGTAAATAAAAATCCGGCTGTTGCAGCCATCGTCAGAATCTGTTTTTTCATGTTGAGCAACTCCCTTTGATTTCGATTACAAATTAATAGTAGAGTTTCCCAAACTAGTTTTGAATCTATAAAATTTGGTTCTCAAGGAATTGTTTTCCTCTGGTAAATCTTTCGCTTTCTTTCCAAAATACCCCTAAATCCTTATATTTAAAGGGTTTCCAGCCTGTTTTTTCCACTAACAAACATTAGTTTGTAATATTTCTGCAACATAAGCTTAACCTTGCTGTAACTTAAATACTATATGTAGTTAATCCTATTAAAATTTTATTACAAGGGAAGAATGGACTAATTCGGTGTCTAAACTCCGAGTTTTCTATAATAATTTACAGTGATTCATTTCTATGTGAAATCTTTATTGATTACCAACGCAGCAAAACCCACTGTGGAATCACAGTGGGTTTTGCTTTTTTTCTGGTCAGATGTTTCGTTTAATTAACTTGTCAGTCATTTGATCAACTTGACCGCTGTTGCCTTCTTGCTTTGCGGCCGAGGCAATTTGACTGATTAGCTGGCTGCTTTCCGGATTAGTGGAACTTGTAGCATGGTAGCCTGAACTCTTGTTTGTTGATTGGGTATCCGCCATCCCAGAAGTAATTTCTTTTGCGAACTCGGTTAATCCTGCAGAAACCGGCCGATTGAATGAGTTTCCAGTGCTTGTATTCTGAAACAGCTGCCTCATTCCATCGCGGTTTCGGAAAGCGTATGCTGCAGCAGCACTTGCTACAACGCCCATGATCGAGTACGTCATAGAACGAGATTTCTTGCGTTTATATCCGAACATCTTCATCAAATTTTGAGATATATTCGACTTCATTAACGCAGACATCCACGCAGATCTATTCATTGGCAGCACCCCTTTTTGAATTAGAGGAGAACTATCCCCTCCACCCTTTAGTATTGGGTTCTGGTCATTCAATATACCGGTAAAAGTTTTACAGTTACACCGGCTACTCGTTTAGGAAGGGTTTGATTTTCTGGATAGCCTTCTGCAGTTTTTCAGCGTTTTTATTGTACATTTGTTTTACTTCAGAAGACTCTGTTCCGAGAGCAAATAATTCTAAATCGGCCTGGCACTTATTCATCATGGCAAGCAATAGTTTTCTCGGCTGTGGAGACGGTATCTCAAATTGATCATCATAAGTATCAATGGTTAGTTTTCCGAATGAATCCACCTGTCCCATAAAGACATTATCAAGCGTTACACCTAAGTTTGCTAATTCCATATCCAGCCACCCTCTATTCTTGCCAGCCGAAGTTAATGAATCGTTAAGAATATTTCCGTCCATGATAACGGTGTATGGTTCTTTCTCCGGAGCGACCTGCAGATTCAAATCCTTGGCGGTAAGAGGCTGTAATTCTTTTTTAAGCAGGACGCTCAAGTCTCCTTTTGGTTCAAGAATGGCGAATTCAACATCTGCCGTTTTAAATACGTTCTTCTGGCGCAAAAGAGAGTTCAACTCATCAATTGTATATTTTTCTTTCTTAAGGTTTTCCTCCAGGACTTTCCCGTCTTTAATTAAAACCGTTGCTTTCCCTTCTAATACATCACGGAATTTCTTGCTCTTGATTCCCATAAAATCATGCAAATATGTAAACGCACCAAATATCATGATCGCTAAAACTCCATGAAAGAAATTCCCGTCCAGTCCCATGATGACTTCCCCGGCAATGCTCCCAATCGTTATGCCTGATATATATTCAAAAAAAGACAACTCGGAAAGCTGTTTTTTCCCGCCTATCTTTGTAATTGCATACAATGTGATTGCAAATAATATAGATGAGACGATAATATGTGTGTAATCATTCATTGCATCACCTTCTAGTTTTTATATTGGGGCTCTTCTATTTCCACCTTGATTTTTCGTTTTTCTAAATCCGTTTTGATTTCAGAAATTACGAGCATGGTTTCATGAAAAACCCTGCTTGCTTCGGGAATCGTTGAGTTCAATGCCAGTGCAGAAAGCTGGGCTTCGATCCCTTTTATCGTCGATAACACTTGATTAACATTTGAACCTACTGTCATTTATCATCACCTCTATAATGGAGAAGAGGGCGGGTTGCCCTGCCCTCCCTGTTTATTTACTGCTTATATTGCGGTTCCTCTTGTTCAATCTCCTGCACACGAGGCTGAAGGCTGTCAATAACCGCCTGTGTTTGCTGAGCTGCAGTTTGGTAAATCTGTTTTGCCTGCTGATTTTCTGTACCGAGCGCAAAAGTTTCCAAACTTGCCTGAGCGCTTTTCAAACCTGCCAATGTTTGTTTTACCTGAGCTCCAACTGTCATCGTATCCCCTGCTTTCTGAATAATATCGGTACTGTTTTAGTATTGCTATAATGCCTTGAAATATTCTCTGCCAAAATCTTTTTACTGAATCTTAGCTCAAACAAAAATTTG
>NZ_CBCSFH010000013.1:0-127251 GCF_965138835.1 Mesobacillus thioparans
CCAGCTCCAGCGCCTAGCCCCTCGAGACGCTTCGGTCCTGCCAATGAAGTCAAAGAACGACTTCACTGTCAGGCCCTCCAGCGCTTGTCGGGGCTGAACAAGGCGCTTGCGCTTTTTGTTCTTGCTTTGAACCATACAACAATCAACTAGGGTTATACTGGATCCAACCCTCAGAGTCCTCATCCTCTGAATTCTTCTGCTCCATCATGTCCTGGCCTTTTTCATAGGCGGCAGTGAGCGGGCAGTAGCGGACGATTCCTTCCCCGACTTTCATCGCACCAAGCATCGCAACAAAAAGATAGGAATCCTTCCATGGACGCTTAACCATTTTAGAGGTCGACCATGCCAGGATCGTCAAACCTGCTGTAATTCTCACAAGTGAATTGATGATACCAATATTCGGACGTACCTTCATGTTCCATCGCTCCTTTTTAAATACATTTACAGTTAATTTGAAATTCTTTAGTGCGTTAAACAGCGAAATATGTTACGATAGTACAATAATGTAAGGGCTTTCTTTTAAAAAAACGAGAAATGTCCAGCTCCAGCGCCTAGCCCCTCGAGTCGCTTGTCCAGTTTCGCCTCCTAGAAACTCCGAAACTTCAACTCCGCCGGCAGAAGCAAAAAGCGCTTCTGCCGGCGGAGTCTCCAGTTTCTGCGTTTCTGGACAGTCGGCTATACTTTTCGATTTCGGTCCGACCAATGAAGTCAAAGACCGACTTCACTGGTCGGCCCTCCAGCGCTTGTCGGGGCTGATCAAGGCGCTTGCGCTTTTCGTTTTAACATAGAGAAAAGGGGAACATGGTATGGAACAACGTTATCGCTGGAAAAACAAACAATTGCGCAACCATGCTGCTGTTTTGGACGGCACCCTTTCACCGACGATCTTATTGAAAAATGCAACGTATTTGAACCAGACATTCCGCAAGTGGATGACTGCGAACATATGGATTTACAATGACAGGATTGTGTATGTTGGTGAAAACCTGCCGGAAAATACGCAGCGGTGTGAAATAGTGGATTGCGCCGGAATGAAGCTGGTGCCGGGTTATATAGAACCTCACGCCCACCCATTTCAACTTTATAATCCCCATTCTTTCGCTGCCTATGCATCGCAGACGGGGACGACTACACTGATCAATGACAATATGGTGCTTGCTTTACAATTGGATAAAAAGAAAGCGTTTTCTTTTATCAATGAGTTGAATGACAACCCGGTCACGATGTACTGGTGGAGCCGTTTTGACGCGCAGACGGAAATCCAGCATGAGGAGGAGGTATTCTCCAACGGCAATGTCAGAGCATGGCTTGAGCATGAAAATGTTGTCCAGGGTGGCGAGCTGACCTGCTGGCCGAAGCTGATGAACGGAGATGACATGATCCTTCACTGGATGCAGGAAACGAAGCGTCTGCACAAGAAGATCGAGGGGCATTTCCCTGGTGCATCAGAGAAAACACTGGCAAAAATGATGCTGTTCGGCGCGGATTGCGACCATGAGGCGATGACGGGCGAGGAAGTCAGAAGAAGACTGATGCAGGGATATATGGTATCGCTGCGCCATTCATCGATCCGGCCTGATTTACCGAAGCTGCTCGATGAAATCCATGAGCTGGACATCGCAGTGTATGACCGTTTTATGATGACAACGGACGGGGCATCGACGGCGTTTTACGAAAATGGTGTGATCGATGAATTGATCCGGATTGCCATCGATCATGGAGTTCCGGTTATCGATGCCTATAATATGGCGACAATCAATGTGGCGCGCTATTATAATTTTGAGCATCTGCACGGGAACATTGCGACCGGCAGGATTGCGAACATCAACATCCTGAGCGATGAGATGAACCCTACTCCTGTTTCGGTGCTGGCAAAGGGCCAGTGGGTGAAGCGCGATGGTGAGGCAATTGATGCAGCAAAAGAATTGAATTGGCCGGAGATGGGTTTTGCTCCGTTGAAAATGGATTGGGATTTAACGATGGACGATCTGCAGTTTTCGATGCCATTCGGAATCAAGATGGAGAATTCAGTGATCACGAAGCCATATTCTATCTCGATTGATGTGTCCGAAGAGCAATTGTCCTCAAAGCATGATGAATGCTTCTTCACACTGATCGACCGCAATGGGAATTGGCGCATCAATACGGTCCTTAAGGGCTTTGCCACCGATTTGCAGGGGCTTGCGAGCTCGTTCTCCAATACCGGTGACATTATTTTAATCGGAAAAAACAAGCAGGATATGATCGCTGCTTTTAACAGGATGAAGGAGCTTGGCGGCGGCATTGTTGCCTGTGAAAATGGAATCCCTGTCAGGGAAATCCCGCTGAGACTCCAGGGCATCATGTCGAGCCATCCGGTAACGGAGCTGATGGCGGAGGAAAAGCATTTGCTGGAATATTTGAAGGATAAGGGCTACAAATTTGCCGATCCGATCTATTCCCTGCTATTCTTCTCATCAACGCATTTGCCGTACATCCGCATCACCCAGCAGGGCATCTATGACGTGATGAAAAAAACGGTACTCTTTCCAACGATAATGCGTTAAAATATAAAAGTGCTTCTAGAGATAGACAGCCATGAATGAACTAGGTTCAAGGGGTGGCGAAAATGAGAAAAACATGGATCGCTGTGCTGGTTGCGGCAATGGTGCTTGCAAGCGGATGCAGCAGCAAAGAGACAGAGAAAAAAGAAACAGTTAAAGAACATAAAGAAAAAGAAGTAGAAACAGTTGAAAAGGAAACAGAAGAGCTGCCGTACCGATTCCCGCTGACTGGAGTGGGCAGCAAAGAGGAATCCTCGGACAGGGCAGTAGCAGTGATTGTCAATAACCACCCGAAAGCCAGGCCGCAATCTGGCCTTCCTGAAGCTGACATCGTATACGAAGTTCTGGCTGAAGGCGGCGTAACAAGATTCGTGGCGCTTTTCCAGAGCGAGAAGCCTGAAAAAGTCGGCCCGGTCCGCAGTGCGCGGGAATACTTCATCGGTCTGGCATCAGGGTTTGACAGCTTTTTCATCGCCCATGGATACAGTCCTGAAGCGAAGGAAATGTTAGAACGCGGCGAAATAGATAACATCAACGGAATGCAATATGACGGTACCTTGTTCAAGCGAGCCGATTTCCGTAAGGCACCACATAATTCGTATATCACTTTTAAGAATATCTTGAAGGGCGCGGAGATGAGAGGATATGGGATGGACAAAGCTCCTGAACCTGCTGTATTCTTGATCGGTGAGGAAGCCGGTCAGCTGGAGGGAACTCCGGCGGAAGACTTCATGGTATCCTACGGTTCGCCGTCGTTCGATGTGATTTACGAGTATGATGCTGACCAGCAGAAGTACCACCGTTTCAACGGCAGTGAAGAAACAGTTGACCTTGAGTCGAAGGAACCTGTTCTGCTCGACAACATCCTTGTCGTGCAAATGAACCATAAGATCGTCGATAATGCCGGGCGCAGGGAAATCGATATGAAGTACGGCGGCAAGGGCTATCTGTTCCAAAAAGGCAAAGTGAATGAGATACAATGGAAAAATGAAGCTGGCAGGATCGTCCCTTATAAAGATGGGTCAAAAGCTGGTTTCGTTCCCGGGAAGACATGGATCAACATTGTCCCATCAATCAGCGATGTCTCATTCGACTCTCAACAATAAAATTCTGAGTGAATTAAGGGGTAGACTATATGCAAATTGATAAATTAAGAGGCAAGGAACTAGACCAATTATTCAAGGCGGTTTTATCGCTTAAGGATCTTGATGAAGCGTACCGTTTCTTCGATGACCTGGCAACAGTGAACGAAATCCAGTCACTCGCGCAGCGCCTTGAAGTGGCCCGCATGCTTCGTGAAGGCAAGACCTACCATAAAATCGAAACAGAAACAGGCGCGAGCACAGCAACGATTTCACGTGTCAAACGCTGCCTGAACTATGGAAACGACGCCTACGAAATGGCGCTCGAACGATTGAAAGAACAGGAAAATGGCGAAAAAGCGAAATAGTTTATGACAGAGGACGGAACCAGTTGTGGTTCCGTTCTTTTTTGCGGGTTGATAAAATTGGAAAAAATCATGGATAATTTCCAATTCGCTATAAAAATGAAAAAGTCGCTATAAAAATGATTTTTTCGCTATAAAAATGAAAAAATCGCTATAAAAATGAAAATTCCGCTATAAAAACGGAAAAGTCGCTATAAAAAAATAATATCGCAATACTTCAAATCGAACCTGGCTAAGCTGCGTATATAAACTACTTAAAAACTACTGAGAAAGTTAAAAAAAACACAGATTATTTCCAGTTCGCCAATAAAATCGGAAAATCGCCAATAAATTTTTATTTTCTCCAATAAACATGTGAAAATCGTTAATAAAACTGTGAACTTCGCCAATAAACTAGGTTACCAGTTATTTTAAAAGGGTAGGGGGTAGATAAAATATACATTTTGGAGTGAGTTGATGGGGGCAAGCTTGACGGTTATTGCAATAGTAATCATTTATTTAGGCATTATGATCATGATTGGGTACATATCTTCGAAAAAAATCAATGATAATGAGGATTTTCTTGTGGCGGGACGGAAGATGGGTCCGTGGCTGCTGGCGGGAAGCCTTGCTGCGACTGAAGTGGGCGGTGGGTCGTCGCTCGGGGTGGTTGAAAAAGCTTATGGAGACTGGGGGCTGTCGGCCGTCTGGTATGTCATCACAATGGCGATTGCCTTTGTCGTGCTGGCGTTCCTTGCGCCTATGCTGCGGGAAGCGGCTGTAAAAACAGTACCGGAATACTTCCGCAGGCGGTACGGGGAAGCAAATTCACTGGTAACATCCATCATCATGCTGCTGCCGATGGTCGGTCTGACGGCGGTGCAGTTCATCGCCTCAGCGACGATCCTGTCGGTGATGACGGGCTGGAGCTACACGGTTTCGGTCATCATTGTCACTGTTGTTGTCACGTTATACAGTGTGATGGGCGGCATGTACAGTGTAGTTTACACCGATGTGGTCCAGTGGATTTTCATCATCGTCGGGATGGTGCTGATCATTCCGTTCACGCTCCAGGCAGGCGGTGGCTTCGAGCAAGTGACGGCCAATATTCCTGAAGCGAAATGGAGCCTTGTCGACGGTGCGGGCTGGGGAACGATCATTGCGCTGGTCGTGATGTATATTGCTTCCTTCACGGTTGGCCAGGAGGCGGTCCAGCGCTATTATTCTGCTAAAGATGGCAAGGCGGCGAAGCACGCTTCCTATATTACTTCGTTCGTCTATGTGCTGTTCGCGTTCATCCCTGCGATGATCGGTCTGTTTATGTATGGCATGGTCGAAAACGGCCAGATCGACGGTGGCATGCTGATGGAAAGAGGCGCGCAGTACGCATTGCCCGTACTGGCGATGGAGGTGCTGCCGGATGTAGTCACAGGCATCCTGTTCGCCGCGCTGATTTCGGCAACGATGTCGAGCGCATCAAGTAATCTATTGGCGGCCGGCTCCATTTTCACCAATGATATTTACCATCAATATATCAACAAGGAAGCAGCGGATAGGAAGCTATTGAAAATGGTTCGCTACACGATGTATGTCGTTTCTGTCTTCGCTTTGCTGACAGCGATCTGGAATGTCTCGGATATTATCACGCTATTGATGTTCTCTTTTACTTTGAGAGCGGGAGGCGCCTTCATTCCTTATGTGCTCGGGCATGTCTGGGAAAAAGCGACCCCGGCAGGCAGCCTGGCGTCCTTGTTCCTTGGCAGTCTCGCAGTCTATCTTGGCGAAAAGGAATACATCAGTTTCTTCGGGCTTGATCCTATTTATCTCGCACTGATTGTGAGCGGCATCAGCTTCTATGTTTTTTCAAAATTGTTCAAAGAGCAATACGAGCATCGCGATTTGTAAAGAAATCGCTGAAAAGCGTTCCGGAAGGCGGGACGCTTTTTTCTGCATATATAGGAGTGTTCATTTAATTTTACTGTGAAAACAGCCTGGCGTCATCGCTTGCGGATTTCTCGCAAACAACCTTATGTTTCCTTTTTTATATACCAGCAACAAATGCTATAATGGTGGAATGGATAGATAGAATGGGGGCAATTCTGGGATGTACGATGTTCGCGAGTGGAGACATGTGTTCAAACTCGATCCAAATAAAGAGATCACTGATGATGAATTAGAAAGAATTTGCGAGTCCGGGACCGACGCGATTATGGTTGGTGGAACGGATGGGGTCACGCTTGAAGGCGTGCTCGATTTGATGGCCCGCGTCCGCCGGTACACGGTTCCGTGCATTCTCGAAGTATCGACGATCGACTCGATCACGCCGGGATTCGATTTTTATTTTATCCCGACGGTGCTGAACAGCGGCAATCCAGAGTGGATTACCGGGCTGCATCATAAAGCGGTCAAGGAATATGGCGACCTGATGGATTGGGACGAGCTGAAAATGGAAGGTTATTGCATCCTTAATCCGGATTGCAAGGCAGCCAAACTGACCGAAGCGAAGACCGAGCTTTCAGTCGAAGATGTACAAGCCTACGCGATGATGGCGGAAAAAATGTTCAACCTGCCGATTTTCTATTTGGAATACAGCGGCACGTACGGCAATCCTGAATATGTGAAAGCTGCAAAAGAAGTTCTCGAGCAAACGGTCCTCTTTTATGGAGGCGGGATCGAAACGGCCCAGCAGGCAGCGGAAATGGCTGCACATGCCGATGTCATCGTGGTTGGGAATGTGATCTACAGCAATCTGGATGAGGCATTGAAGACAGTTGCATCAGTAAAGTAATAACTCTGTTGTTTAGAATGCTATTATGAGATAAAATAAGAACAAATGTTTGTATGGTGGTGAAGAGTGTGCAATTTTTGACGGATAAATTATTGAACGGTCTGAATCCGGAGCAGCAGAAGGCTGTCAAGACAGTCGATGGACCGCTGCTTCTGATGGCAGGGGCAGGCTCTGGTAAAACAAGAGTTTTGACACACAGGATTGCGTATTTAATGGTGGAAAAAGGGGTAAATCCTTATAACATCCTGGCGATCACATTTACGAATAAAGCGGCGCGCGAGATGCGCGAAAGAATCCAGAAGATGATGGGCGGAGCGGCAGATGATATCTGGATTTCGACGTTCCACTCGATGTGTGTGCGGATTTTGCGCAGGGACATTGACCGTCTCGGCTATAATCGCAACTTCACGATTCTTGACTCGACGGACCAGCAATCGGTCATTAAGTCGATCTTGAAGGACAAGAACATGGATCCGAAGAAGTTTGATCCGCGTGCGATTTTAGGAACGATCAGCTCGGCGAAGAACGAATTGATCACGCCGGAAGAGTATGCCAAAACAGCTGGGGACTATTTTTCACAGAAAGTCAGCGATGTGTACGAAGAGTACCAGCGTAGGCTTCGTAAAAATAACGCGCTGGATTTCGATGATCTGATCATGTCGACGATCACGCTGTTCATCCGCGTGCCTGAAGTGCTTGAATACTATCAGCGAAAGTTCCAGTACATCCACGTCGATGAGTATCAGGATACGAACAGGGCACAATACATGCTGGTAAAACTGCTCGCGCAGCGCTTCCAGAACCTTTGTGTCGTCGGGGACTCCGACCAGTCGATCTATCGCTGGCGCGGTGCCGACATCGCGAATATCCTTTCTTTTGAAAAGGACTACCCAAAAGCGAGTGTGATTTTGCTGGAGCAGAATTACCGCTCAACGAAGAAGATTTTGCTTGCGGCGAATATGGTCATCCAGAACAATATGAACCGGAAGCCGAAGAACCTTTGGACGGAAAATGCTGAGGGCAACAAGATCATGTACTATCGTGCGGATAGCGAACAGGGAGAAGCACAGTTTGTTATCGGGAAAATCCAGGAGCAGCTTCGCAATGGCCGCAAGCTGTCTGATATCGCGATTCTCTATCGTACGAACGCCCAGTCCCGTGTGATCGAGGAATCTTTCTTGAAGTCAAACATCGATTACTCAATCGTCGGCGGCATCAAGTTCTATGACAGAAAAGAAATCAAGGACATTCTCGCCTACCTGCGCCTGATTTCCAACCCTGATGATGACATCAGTTTGCAGAGGATCATCAATGTTCCGAAGCGTGCGATCGGTTCAACCTCGATTGATAAAATCGCCAACTTCGCAACAATGCATGACCTGTCGATGTTCCAGGCGCTAGAGACGATTGAAATGATTGGACTCAGCCCGAAGGCAGAAAAAGCTGCGGCGGAATTCCGCAACCTGGTCAGCAATTACACTCACCAGCAGGAATACTTGTCCGTGACCGAGCTAGTAGAAGAGGTTCTTGATAAAACAGGCTACCGTGATATGCTGAAGGCGGAAAAATCGCTGGAATCACAGAGCCGACTTGAAAACATAGATGAATTTTTAACCGTAACAAAAAGCTTTGAAGAAAGCAGTGAAGATAAGAGCCTTGTCGCGTTCCTGACGGATTTAGCGCTTGTTGCGGATATCGACCGTCTCGACGATGACGGCGAGAAAAAAACAGATTTCGTCACATTGATGACCCTGCACTCAGCCAAGGGACTCGAGTTCCCGGTTGTGTTCCTGATCGGCATGGAAGAGGGAGTCTTCCCGCACAGCCGCTCCTTGATGGAGGAGGATGAGATGGAAGAAGAACGCCGTCTTGCCTACGTGGGAATCACCCGTGCAGAGGAACAGCTCTTCATTACGAATGCTCAAATGCGTACGCTTTTCGGCCGTACGAACATGAACCCGGAATCACGGTTCATCAAGGAAATACCGGCTGATTTGGTTGAAGACGCCGTGCCAAAAGTCAGAAGGCCTGCTCCAACCAGCGGTGGAAGACCTGCACCAACCAGCGGCGGCAGACCAGGTACTTCAGCAAGACCGTCCATGCCGACCCGCGGAGCTGTGACCCGTCCGGCTGCAGCTGCAAGCGGCGGCGAAGGCATCGACTGGAAGGTTGGCGACAAAGCCCAGCATGGCAAGTGGGGAACAGGAACCGTTGTCAGCGTAAAAGGCTCCGGAGAAGGAACCGAGCTGGATATCGCTTTCCCAAGCCCAACAGGAATCAAGCGACTGCTGGCCAAGTTCGCGCCGATTACAAAGGCTTAATCTATACCATTCTTACAATTAAATTTCTGTCTAGCTCCAGCGCGTAGCCAGTTTTCGTCTCTGCGAGTGCTTCCTCGAGTATCTTGCGAAAAGCATTAGCTTTGAGCAGCTCGAGACGCTTGTCTAGCTGCGGCTCCTAACTCCTCGAGACGTTTCGGCCCTGCCAATGAAGTCAAAGAGCGACTTCACTGTCAGGTCCTCCAACGCTTGTCGGAGTAGGGCAGTCGCCTTCGCTTTTCGAGTTCGGTCCTGCCAATGAAGTCAAAGAACGACTTCACTGTCAGGCCCTCCATCGCTTGTCGGAGCTGACCAAGGCGCTTCCGCTTTTCGGTTATGAAAGGGTTGGATTTATGGATTTTCAAAGTGCTGAGAAAAAAGCCAAGGATTTGCAAAATCTGCTGAACCAATATGCTTATGAATACTATGTTCTTGATCAGCCGTCGGTTCCGGATGCAGAATACGATAGGCTCTTAAGAGAACTGATTGAAATCGAGGAGCAATTCCCTGAATTGCAGACTCCTGATTCGCCTACACTGCGTGTTGGCGGCGAAATTTTAACGATGTTCAACAAGGTGCAGCATGCGATTCCGATGCTTAGCCTCGGAAATGCGTTTGACGACCAGGACCTGCGTGATTTTGACCGCCGGGTGCGCCAGGGTGTTGGTGATAATGTTTCCTATGTTTGCGAGTTGAAGATCGATGGACTTGCGGTGTCCCTGATTTATGAGGAAGGCATGCTCGTGCGTGGTGCGACTCGCGGCGATGGAACAACAGGCGAGGATATTACGTCTAATCTGAGGACAATTCGTTCCCTGCCAATCCGCCTGAAGGAGCCGGTTTCGCTTGAAGTCCGCGGTGAAGCGTTCATGCCGAAGAAGTCTTTTGAAGCGTTGAACAAGAAGCGGAAAGATAGGGAAGAAGAGCCATTTGCCAATCCGCGCAATGCGGCAGCAGGTTCTTTGCGTCAGCTTGATCCCAAGATTGCCGCCTCAAGGAATCTTGATGTTTTCCTTTATGGGATCGCCAATGTCGGTGATACAGGAATCCGTGCTCATAGCAAGGGACTGGACTATCTGGAACAGCTCGGGTTCAAAACGAATAAAGAGCGTCGCAAGGTTGACAGTATTGAAGGTGTCATCGAGTATGTGAACGGCTGGGTCGAAAAGCGCCCGGACCTTCCGTATGATATTGATGGCATTGTCATCAAGGTCGATTCTCTTGACCAGCAGGAAGAGCTGGGAACGACGGCGAAAAGCCCGCGCTGGGCAATCGCTTATAAGTTCCCTGCCGAAGAAGTCGTGACGACTTTGAAGGAGATTGAATTGAGCGTCGGCCGCACAGGTGTTGTCACACCGACAGCCATCCTTGAGCCTGTACAGGTAGCAGGTACAACCGTTGGCCGTGCTTCCTTGCACAATGAAGACTTGATCCGTGAAAAAGATATCAAAATTGGCGACAAGGTCGTCGTCAAAAAAGCGGGCGACATCATTCCTGAAGTCGTGAATGTTCTTGTTGAACAGCGGACTGGCGAGGAAGTCGAGTTCCAGATGCCAACCCATTGCCCTGAATGCGAAAGCGAGCTTGTCAGGATTGAGGGAGAGGTTGCGCTCCGCTGCATCAATCCAAAATGTCCTGCCCAGATCAGGGAAGGCTTGATCCATTTCGTTTCCCGTGATGCGATGAACATCGATGGTCTCGGAGAAAGAGTGGTCAGCCAGCTGTTTGCCCAGGAACTGATCAAGGATGTAGCCGACATTTATAAGCTGACACGTGAGCAGCTGCTGGCCCTTGAACGGATGGGCGAGAAGTCTGTCAACAACTTGATGTCAGCGATTGAAGCGACGAAGGATAATTCATTGGAAAAGCTATTGTTTGGCCTGGGTATCCGCCTCGTTGGCGCTAAAGCGGCGAAGACGTTGGCCCAGGAATTTGGAACGATGGATCATCTTATGGCCGCATCGAAGGAAGAACTGACTGCCATCAACGAAATTGGCGACAAAATGGCCGACTCCATCGTCACGTATTTTGACAACGATGAAGTGAAGGAACTGATTTCCGAGCTGAAGTCTGTTGGCGTCAATATGGAATACAAGGGACCTAAGAAAGTGACCGCAGAAGAATCGGATTCATTTTTTGCCGGTAAAACGATCGTGTTGACCGGAAAGCTTGAACAAATGGGCCGAAACGAAGCGAAAGAAAAGATCGAAGCGCTTGGCGGCAATGTATCCGGCAGCGTCAGCAAGAAAACCGACCTGGTCATTGCCGGAGAAGATGCCGGTTCGAAACTGACAAAAGCAGAAAGCCTTGGGATTGAAGTGTGGAATGAGGAGAAAATGCTTGAAGAATTAAATAAATAAGAGGTGTACACGCCATGAGAAAACTCTCAATGGTCGCTCTATCTCTTGTCCTTTTGCTGACGGCCTGCGCCCCTAATTTTCAAAAACAGGAAGAGGTCGTCCAGAAGAAGGATGATGATACAAAAGAAAAAGCGATTATCCCGAAATACAAAATTTCGGACAAATATTACCGTACCATCATGCCATTTGAGCCAGGGGAGGCCCGCGGCATGGTCGTCAATAATTTGAATACACGCTACGACATCACCGAGTTCGAAACTGGGCTGATGCGGATTGCGCAAAACTCTTTTCCAACAGACAAGTACGTGTTCAAGGAAGGCCAATACCTTGATGGAGGCACTGTGTCCGCCTGGCTGGAACGGGAAATGACCCCTGCCCAGGTTAAGGCGAAGGAAGAAGAGCTGCAGGCCAAGGCTAAAAAAGAAAATAGCACTAAAAAGGTCACAGTGAAGAACCTTGGGCTGAACCCTATCGACTCTGGCAATGGAGATGTCCATGAACGGAATAAAAAGAATCCGATATATCTCGCTCACATCCTCGAGCATGACTATCTCGTCCAATCCGGGGAAAAGGGCACTTACCAGCTTGGCGGCATCGCCATTGGCCTGGCGCTGAATTCCGTCCACTATTATCGTGAGGAAGCATTTGGAGCGGTTTTCGAGAAAAACATCTCCCGTTCCGTCCTTGAGACAGAAGGAAAGAAAATCGCCCAGGAAGTCGTTAAGAGACTCCGGACCATCGACGAGCTAAAGAATGTGCCGATCACGATCGGATTATTTGAGCAGGAAAGCCGTTCTTCAGTCGTACCAGGAAACTTCTTCGCCTTTACAGAAGTTTCTCAGGGAAGCAGTGATATCGGCAGCTGGAAGGATGTTAAAGAAGAGTATATCCTCTTCCCATCCGACAAGGCCCAGAAGGATCACAGGGATGACCTGACATTCTTCCAGAATTTCAAGCAGGATGTCGAAGAATACTTCCCTAACTTCAACGGCGTCATCGGCAAGGGATTTTATGTCGACGGCCAGCTGCAGGAACTGAACATTGAAATTCCTATCCAATTCTACGGAAAAGCAGAAGCGATTGGATTCACCCAGTACTTAACCGGCCTCGTCATGGAGCATTTTCCAAACTATGTCTCCGTGCAGGTCAGTGTCTCCTCCGTCCTCGGACAAGAAGCGCTGATCGTCAAGAAGCCGGACCAGGATGAACCATTTGTTCATATTTATGAGTAAAAGCAAAGCAAAGCAAAGAGCAGATTGGCTCTTTGCTTTTTTGCATTCTTCACCAGAATTGCTGAAGTTGGTTGGATTCCTGAAAGTGCTTCGCTGGGGCGGGATACATATTTTTCTGACAAAGTGTATCGAACAGGCTGTGCATATCGTCTTTATTAGAAACACTTTGAGGAGGAAATACATGGTGAGGCTATGGGCTCTGGGAGGAATACTCCTTATTTTACTAGTGGCGGGTTATGCACGATCATCCAGCTCAATCTCTCTCTCTGCGGAAAATCAACAGGAGATTGAAAGGTACATCCGGGAAGAAGTGATGTCGCCAAACTTCGATGGAGAGATTTTCACCGCCTATGAGATACTGGGATCCAACGAGAAGAAAGGTGAACTATACATCTGGGCGTTAATCCAGGAATATTATAAGGATGGTTCAAAAATGGAGCAAGGTACCGGTATGTCTGTCCCGATGGTTCTGAAGATTGATCAGACAGAAGGTTCCCTACAAGTCATCAGCCACACTATTCCAAGGGATGGGAGCTATTATGCGAATGATATTAAAGACATGTTTCCTTACTTTGCCGAGATAAAAGCCCTTGATTATCCGACAATCCATGTAGATAAGTTGATTAAGAAAATTGAAGCAGAGGTTGCTGGAGAGTAGAGAAGAAAAAGCAAAGAGACAGTTCTTTGATAGAAAGGTTTTCAATAGATTCAGGGGATACCTGCTGATATTCAGTATGTTTTTCTCGCTCTGATCCTTTTATCGGGGAAAATTAGATTATATCGACCACATTTACAATTATATCGACCACTTTTCCCGATATATCGACCAAGTCCATAAATCTGGCCAAATTACAATATTGCCATAATAAATATCAAGAAAATTCGCAATCCAAGACTTGCTAGTACGTTGTCATTGAACACTATGAGATTCTCATGATAGAATGGGAAGGAATGAAAACGTTTTACTACATAGGAGGGGATAGAATGGTTCAGCCATACAAACACGAGCCTTTCACGAATTTTAAAAATGAGGATCACCGTGAAGGATACCTTACAGGATTGAAGACAGTTGAAGGTTATCTTGGCCAGGATTACGACTTGGTGATCGGCGGAGATAGAATCTCGACTGAAGACAAGATTGTATCTTACAACCCATCCAATAAAGAAGAAGTTATTGGACGCGTTTCAAAGGCAAACCGCGATCTAGCTGAAAAAGCAATGCAGGCGGCAGTCGAAGCGTTCAAGACTTGGAGAAAAGTAAAACCTGAGACACGTGCAGATGTTTTATTCAAGGCTGCTGCCATCATTCGCCGCCGTAAGCATGAGTTCTCAGCGCTTTTAACAAAAGAAGCGGGTAAGCCATGGAACGAAGCAGATGCTGATACAGCAGAAGCAATCGACTTCCTTGAGTTCTATGCTCGTCAAATGCTACGAATCAAAGACGGTGTGCCAGTAGAAAGCCGTCCAAATGAATATAACCGTTATGACTACATTCCTCTTGGAGTGGGAATCATCATTTCTCCATGGAACTTCCCGCTGGCGATCATGGCTGGTACAACTGTAGCAGCAATCGTTACAGGAAACACAGTTCTATTGAAGCCAGCTTCAACTACTCCAGTTGTTGCGGCTAAGTTCGTTGAAGTGATGGAAGAAGCAGGCCTTCCTGCCGGCGTCCTTAACTTCGTACCAGGAAGCGGCGCAGAAGTGGGCGACTATCTTGTTGACCACAAAGACACTCGCTTCGTAAGCTTCACAGGTTCTCGTGATGTGGGTCTGCGTATTTACGAGCGCGCTTCTAAATTGAGCGAAGGCCAAATCTGGCTTAAGCGCGTCATCGCTGAAATGGGCGGAAAAGACACGATGGTTGTCGACAGCGATGCTGATCTTGAATTGGCTGCTCAAGCGATCACGGCTTCTGCTTTCGGCTTCTCAGGACAAAAATGTTCTGCATGTTCACGTGCAGTCATCGTTGAAGATGTATACGACCAGGTTCTGAACCGTGTCGTTGAATTGACAAATGAGCTTAAGCTTGATGATCCTACTGATCAAAGTACATTCATGGGCCCTGTAAATGACCAGGGTGCATTCGACAAGATCATGAGCTATATCGAAATCGGCAAGGAAGAAGGCCGTTTGATGACTGGGGGAGAAGGAGACAGCTCAAAAGGCTACTTCATCAAGCCAACAGTAATCGCTGATGTCGATCCACAGGCTCGCATCATGCAGGAAGAAATCTTCGGACCAGTTGTCGCTTTCGCAAAAGCGAAGGACTTCGACCATGCTCTTGAAATTGCGAACAACACAGAATACGGCCTGACTGGAGCGGTTATCACTCGCAATCGTGAAAACATCCAAAAGGCACGTGAAGATTTCCATGTCGGAAACCTTTACTTCAACCGCGGCTGCACAGGCGCAATCGTTGGCTACCAGCCATTCGGCGGCTTCAACATGTCAGGAACGGATTCAAAAGCTGGCGGACCTGACTACCTGATGCTTCACATGCAAGCAAAGACTACTTCTGAAATGTATTAATACAGATCTGGAATCCCCTTCTCGTTGAGAGAGGGGGATTTTTTGTGTTGGTAATATTAATTGCACGGTCAAGACCAGGAATTGCACCATCACCGCGTTTAATTGCACCGAAAAGGGGAAGAATTGCACGTTCTGATGACATAATTGCACGCTTCAAAAGCATAATCGCACCGTTTACCTATTTATGGATGAAGGACTATAGCCCTATTTAAAAAAATTTTCAGAAAAATATCGCAAAATAGTTGCAATCTAAAAACCCTGTTATATAATACATATTAGAGTTATTGATTCTGTACTATAACAAAGGGGTGAAGACAGAAAATGTCGACACAAACTACAGGAATTGAAATTGTAGGCAGCATGAAAAGCGGATACGAAGAAATTTTGACACCAGAGGCCCTTGATTTTGTAGAGCGGCTAGAAAGGCATTTTGGCGAGCGTCGGGTGGAATTGCTGGCAGCCCGGGAAAAGCGCCAGGCAGAAATCAACGCTGGCAAGCTTCCGGATTTCCTGCCAGAAACGAAGCATATCCGTGAAAGCGAGTGGAGAATCGCACCGTTGCCAAAGGATTTGCAGGATCGCCGGGTGGAAATCACGGGTCCGACTGACAGGAAGATGGTCATTAACGCACTTAATTCCGGAGCGAAAATCTTCATGGCAGACTGCGAGGATTCGACTTCGCCGACATGGGAAGCGATTGTGGAAGGCCAGATCAATCTGAGGGATGCTGTCAACCGGACAATCTCTTTTGAAAATCCCAATGGAAAAAAGTATCAATTGAATGAAAAAACGGCTGTTTTAATGGTTCGCCCACGAGGCTGGCACCTAGAGGAAAAACATGTATTGCTCGATGGCAACCCGATTTCCGGCGGATTATTCGATTTTGCGATGTACTTTTTCCATAATGCGAAAAAGCTGGTGGAGCAGGGCACAGGCCCATACTTCTACCTTCCTAAGATGGAGAGCCACCTCGAAGCGCGCCTATGGAATGATGTGTTCGTTTATGCACAGAACTATCTTGGCATTCCACAGGGAACGATTAAAGCAACTGTTTTGATCGAAACGATTCTGGCTTCATTCGAAATGAATGAGATTTTATATGAACTGAAAGAGCACTCCGCTGGCTTGAACTGCGGAAGATGGGATTATATTTTCAGCTATCTGAAAAAACTGCGATCACAGGATGATGTAATTTTACCGGATCGCTCACAAGTGACGATGACGGTTCCGTTCATGAGGTCATACTCCTTGCTGACAATCCAGACATGCCACCGCCGCAAGGCACCGGCAATGGGCGGCATGGCGGCGCAAATCCCGATTAAAAATGATGAGGAAGCAAATGCTGAGGCATTCGCAAAGGTGCAGGCTGACAAAGAACGCGAAGCCCGTGATGGACATGACGGCACATGGGTCGCACATCCAGGTCTGGTACCGGTAGCGATGGAGGCATTCAATAAAGAAATGCCGCAGCCGAACCAGATTGAATCAGGAAAGCAGATGGATGTGGAGGTAAAAGCAGCTGACCTGCTTGCTGTACCAGAAGGCACGATAACAGAAGCGGGCGTGCGAATGAACATCAATGTCGGCATCCAATATGTGGCCAGCTGGCTGAATGGCCGCGGCGCAGCGCCAATCCATAATCTGATGGAGGACGCTGCCACAGCGGAAATCTCCAGGGCCCAGCTGTGGCAATGGATTCGCCATCCAAAAGGAGTTCTTGAAGATGGGCGCAAAGTGACAGTTGAAATGTATCAGGAACTGAAGGAAGAGGAGCTTGAGAAAATCAAGCTGGAAGTCGGCGATGCGGTATTTGAGAACGGAAAATTTGAGCAGGCAGCAGGGCTGTTTGATCAGTTGATTTTAAATGACGAATTCGTTGAGTTTTTAACATTGCCTGGCTATCAGGCTTTAGCTTAATAGATTGATAGATTCATATAAACCAAACATTAGGAGGAACAAAAATGACTCAAGATCGTATAAAGCAATTGCAGGAAAGCTGGGAATTGGATGGCAGATGGGCAGGAGTGGAAAGAACGTATTCTGCGGAGGATGTCATCAAGCTTCGCGGTTCGATTGATATCGAGTATACACTGGCTCGCCGCGGTGCGGAAAAGCTGTGGAAGCTTGTAAATGAAGAAGACTTCGTCAATGCACTTGGCGCTTTGACTGGCAACCAGGCAGTCCAGCAGGTAAAAGCAGGACTGAAGGCGATTTATCTGAGCGGCTGGCAAGTTGCAGCGGACGCGAACCTTTCCGGAAATATGTATCCTGACCAGAGCTTGTACCCTGCGAACAGTGTTCCAGCGGTAGTTAAGCGCATCAACCAGGCGCTGCAGCGTGCTGACCAGATTACTCATGGAGAAGGCGACGATTCGATCGACTGGTTCGCACCGATCGTGGCTGATGCCGAGGCAGGATTCGGCGGCCAGTTGAACGTGTTCGAACTAATGAAGGGCATGATCGAAGCGGGTGCGGCAGGCGTTCACTTCGAGGATCAGCTTTCCTCTGAAAAGAAATGCGGACACCTTGGTGGAAAAGTACTGCTTCCTACACAGACAGCAGTCCGTAACCTGATTGCCGCCCGACTTGCGGCAGATGTCATGGGCACGCCAACTTTGATTGTAGCTCGTACTGATGCGAACGCTGCTGATTTAATCACGAGCGATGTAGATCCATATGATGCTCCGTTCATCACTGGTGATAGGACTCCTGAAGGATTCTTCCGTGTGAAGGCTGGCCTTGACCAGGCAATCGCACGCGGCTTGGCTTATGCTCCATATGCTGACCTTGTCTGGTGTGAAACTTCCGAGCCTGATTTAGATGAAGCTCGCCGTTTTGCTGAAGCAATTCATGAAAAGTTCCCTGGCAAGCTGCTTGCTTACAACTGCTCACCATCATTCAACTGGAAGAAAAAGCTGGACGACGAAACAATCGCGAAGTTCCAGGTTGAGCTTGGCAAGATGGGCTACAAGTTCCAATTCGTTACACTTGCAGGCTTCCATGCATTGAACCACAGCATGTTCGAACTGGCGCGCGGCTACAAAGAGCGCGGCATGGCTGCATACTCCGAGCTGCAGCAGGCTGAATTCGCAAGCGAACAGCACGGCTACACAGCAACAAGACACCAGCGCGAAGTCGGAACAGGCTACTTCGATGATGTATCAATGGTCATTTCCGGTGGAACTTCCTCAACGACTGCACTAAAAGGATCTACGGAAGAAGCGCAGTTCACCACTTCTTGATTACGGGTTTTCTATTCGCCTGGGCTCTCCAACTCAGGCGAAGATTCACCATAGTAGGTTTTGATTTTTTTACCTTGCATTCTCCTATTTGTTTCCTTCTCTTCGCTGCGAAGAGGAGGTTTTTTTTGCTCAAAATAGGTTAACCTTAAACTAGCACAGACAAATGGGCGGGAACATACATAGTATTAGTGGAAGTATGCTGCTATATTTGCGATCATGGACAGAAATGGAGCAGCGGTGTGGCTTTAGTCCGTCATGGAGATTATGATGGACAAAAATCGAAGGAAAAGTGAAAGAAGTGTCCGTCATAAAAGAGTGGGAAAGCAGAGCTTTAACTCAAGAGGCTGAGAAAAGGTTAAGATAAGAGTAAATACGGAAGCTGTATTAAGTTGGGGGTGGATCGGTTTGAACAACAGCAAGTTGGATGATTATTTACAGCAGGGGATCCATGGGGCGAAGCAGACGAAGCCTGATGAGAGAAGGAGATTCCTGACGACCTTGAGGGAGCGTGTGGTCATTGCGCTGACTCAGGGGCAGGTGATGAAGAAGGGTGTGGAGCCGCAGGTCGTGCAGCTGATGGAAGAAAACCCGAAGGCCCATCTTTTTCTGAATGGGAATATTTCATATCCATATTTGTCAGAGTACATCAAAGCGGCTGAAAAACGCGGCATCGAGTTTACGATTGTTACCAACAAAGATTATGATTCCGAGCTTGGCCTGGTTTTGGCACATGACTATGCGATTGATAAAGAGGAGATTTATCTCACGGAAAAAGTCAGCCCAATTGCATCACCTGTTCAGTTGAAGGAGAAAAAGGGCTTCTTTTCAAAGTTGTTCAAAAGGTAGGGTGAAGAGAGCGGCCTCAATTCAGGCGGCTCTTTTATTCTTTTTTTCTGCGATCACCCACCTCTCATGTTAAAATAGTACAAACAGCAAGGCTTGTATTGCTTTAACGCGGAAAACTTTGCTATGATCATTATTATTGTCTGACGATTTAAAATGGAGGTGTTTATATGTCAAGGATTTCAGAGGATCAGGTGAAGCATGTCGCACACCTGGCGAGGCTGGCGATTAACGAGGAAGAGGCGCAAATGCTGACAGACCAGCTGGATAAAATCATTACCTACGCAGAACAGTTGAATGAGCTGAATACGCATAATGTTGAACCGACTGCTCATGTGCTTGAGATAAAGAATGTCATGCGCGAGGATCGTGCCGAAAAGGGCCTTCCGCGCGAAGAGGTTTTAAAGAATGCGCCTGAGCACCAGGATGGGCAGATCAAAGTACCTGGAATTATGGAGTAGGAGGACCAGCAATGAGTTTATTCGAACATAAGATTTCGGAGCTTCATGAGTTTTTACATAAAAAAGAGCTTAGCGTTTCCGACCTGGTCGACGAATCGTTCAAGCGGATTGGCGATGTCGAAGGCAAGGTCCAGGCGTTTTTGACATTGGATGAAGAAAATGCCAGAGCAGCAGCGAAAGCGTTGGATGAGAAGGCAGTGCAGAACGCTCCAACCAATGCATTATACGGCCTGCCAATTGGAATCAAGGACAATATCGTAACAAATGGCCTGCGCACGACGGCAGCGAGCAAGATTCTCGAAAACTTCAATCCTATTTACGATGCGACGGTCATCCAGAAGCTGAAACAGGCCGATACGGTGACCATCGGCAAGCTGAACATGGACGAGTTTGCGATGGGGTCATCGAATGAAAACTCCGGCTTCAAAAAGACGCTTAACCCTTGGAACCTTGAGCGTGTACCAGGTGGGTCTTCCGGTGGGTCCGCAGCTTCAGTCGCCGGAGGTGAAGTGCTGTTTTCGCTTGGTTCTGATACAGGCGGATCAATCCGACAGCCGGCATCGTTCTGTGGAGTGGTTGGCATGAAGCCTACATATGGCCTCGTTTCCCGTTTCGGATTGATTGCCTTCGCGTCATCTTTGGACCAAATCGGCCCGATCACACGAAATGTTGAAGACAATGCATTTTTGTTAAAAGCAATTGCGGGTCACGATGAGATGGATTCCACCTCTGCAAAAGTGGACATCCCTGACTATATCGGTTCCCTGTCTGGCGATATAAAAGGAATGAAGATTGCCGTTCCAAAGGAATATCTTGGTGAGGGTGTCGACGAAGAGGTCCGTAAATCGGTTATGGATGCACTCGAAGTCCTTGAGCGACTTGGAGCGACATATGAAGAGGTTTCCCTGCCGCATTCCAAGTATGCCTTGGCTACTTATTATCTATTATCTTCATCCGAAGCGTCTGCGAACCTAGCGCGCTTTGATGGCGTGCGCTACGGCTACCGCACACCGAACGCCGAGAATCTGATCGATATGTATAAAAAGACTCGTGCAGAAGGCTTCGGTGAGGAAGTAAAGCGACGGATCATGCTTGGTACGTTTGCGCTCAGCTCTGGTTATTATGATGCGTATTATAAAAAAGCCCAGAAGGTCCGTACGCTGATCAAGCAGGACTTTGAAAAAGTATTCGAACAATATGATGTTATTATTGGACCGACAACGCCAACTGCTGCTTTCAAACTTGGCGAGAATACAAGGGACCCGATGACAATGTATGTGAATGATATTTTAACGATTCCAGTCAATCTTGCAGGTGTGCCGGCCATTTCAGTTCCGTGCGGATTTGACAAAGGCCTGCCGCTTGGATTGCAGATTATCGGCCGCCATTTCGATGAAAGCACAGTATATAAGGTTGCCCATGCATTCGAGCAGGCAACAGAATTCCATAAACAACAACCTGAACTGTAAAGGGGTGAAAACGATGAAGTTTGAAACGGTAATTGGACTTGAGGTCCATGTTGAATTAAAAACAGATTCGAAAATCTTTTCGGCGAGCCCGAACCATTTTGGTGCCGAGCCGAATACAAATACAACCGTAATCGACCTGGGCTATCCGGGTGTACTGCCGGTCGTGAATAAGAAAGCAGTCGATTACGCTATGAAAGCCGCTATGGCTTTGAACTGTGAAATTGCAGAACATACGAAATTCGACCGGAAGAACTATTTTTACCCGGACAATCCGAAAGCCTACCAGATTTCCCAGTTCGATAAGCCGATTGGTGAAAATGGTTGGATCGAAATTGAGGTCAATGGCTATAAAAAGAAAATCGGAATTACCCGCATTCATATGGAAGAGGATGCAGGAAAACTGACGCACGGCAATGGCTATTCGCTAGTGGACTATAACCGCCAGGGAACGCCGCTCGTAGAGATCGTATCGGAGCCCGATATTCGCACTCCTGACGAAGCTTATGCCTATCTTGAGAAGTTGAAGTCCATTATCCAATACACCGGCGTATCGGATTGCAAGATGGAAGAAGGTTCACTTCGCTGTGATGCGAACATCTCCATCAGGCCAGTCGGACAGGAGGAATTCGGAACGAAAACCGAACTCAAGAACCTGAATTCCTTCAACTTTGTCCGAAAAGGCCTTGAATACGAAGAAAAACGGCAGGAAGAGGAAATCCTGGCTGGTCGCGAAATCCAGCAGGAAACACGCCGCTACGATGATGCGTCGAACACTACTATCTTAATGCGTGTAAAAGAAGGATCGGATGATTATCGATATTTCCCTGAACCGGACCTGCCTGATCTTTACATTGATGAAGAGTGGAAGGCGAGAGTCCGTGCAAAAATTCCAGAGCTTCCGGATAAGCGCAAGAAGCGATATATCGAGGAGATGGGACTGCCGGCGTATGATGCAGAGGTATTGACCGTATCGAAAGAGATGGCAGACTTCTTTGAATCTGTCGTCAAAGCTGAGGCCGATCCAAAACAGGCTTCTAACTGGCTGATGGGCGAGTTCTCTGCCTATATGAAGTCTGAATCGAAAGAACTGCATGAAACAGCATTGACTCCTGAAGCGCTTGCCGGCTTGGTCAAGCTGATCGAGAACGGCACGATTTCTTCCAAGATCGCCAAACAGGTATTCAAGGAATTGGTTGAAAAAGGCGGCGATCCAGAGCAGATCGTCAAAGAGAAGGGGCTTGTGCAAATTTCTGATGAAGGTGCGCTGCTAAAAATCATCACCGAAATCATCGACGCCAACCCGCAATCCGTCGAAGACTTCAAAGGCGGAAAGGACAAAGCAAAAGGTTTCCTTGTCGGCCAGATCATGAAAGCGACAAAAGGCCAGGCAAACCCGCCACTGGTAAACAAATTGCTTGTTGAAGAATTGAATAAGAGATAATAGCGAAAGCTGGCGAACCAATCGCCAGCTTTTTTGTCGATATTTCCCGGGAAAGGGGGATACGGCTAATGAAGAATAAACCTATAAATGCAAATTTCTACAAACATACTAAGCATTAGACAGAACCAAGGGTAAGCCATTTGCAAAAGACTAAAGTTTGATTCCATTGTTTTAAATTTATTCTCAATAATTTTATATCAAAAATTCTTGTTTAACTGAGCCTTCAACAAAAAATCCATAAGGGATTTTTAAGAAATATTTAATGGTACAAAGGAGTTTACCGCCAAACAATGGAATATGTAGTGTGTGTATTATTTATGCGGAGGAAAACCATGAAAGCACAATTGAAGCAAAACAGTTACATGCAGTCCTATGTTTCCTACTTACTGAAAAATGGATTCACTGTTGCTCACGATGATTATCATTTATTCTCGACAAAAGATTTCCCAAGAAGTGATGAGTACTTTGAATATGAAATGTCGCTTAAAAGAAGTGAATTTATCCAAATCGAATATATGCATAAAGGACAAAAACAAACGAGCCCTTTCAAGGATTTCATGGAACACTCTGGAACCACAGCTCTCATTCTTATTAAAGATGATCAGATATATTATGAAGATTATTTTAACGGCTATAATAGAGAAACCCCTCACAAACTTTTCTCTATTACGAAATCATATATGTCTGCCTTATTGGGAATTGTCGTGAATGAAGGGTTAATTCACATTGATGATCCGATTAATGCCTATATTCCTGAATTGAAGTTGAAAAATATGACGATCAAGCAACTATTACAAATGGAATCAGGTATTAAATATAAGGAAGGTCTCTTTCCTTGGAGCGATGAAGCAAAGGTTTATTTACATCCAAATGCTAGAGAGCTGGCATTATCAGTAGTGGAGGATTCAAGCGGATCGTTTTTTCACTATAATGATTATCACCTGCTAATTTTGGGGCTGATTCTTGAAAGAGTTACAGGTAAAACGGTGTCAGAATACATGTACCAACGGCTACTCAGTAAAATGGGTTTGGAGTTTCAAAGCCACTGGATTCTAGATAGTGAGAAACATGCTTTTGAAAAAACTGAAAGTGGACTTGTCATGACAGCCATTGATTTGGCGAAGTTTGGCTCCTTGTATCTTAATCAAGGGAAGTGGCAGGGAGAACAGCTTATTAACCCAGAGTGGATCAAGGAATCTACTAGTCCTGAAAATGTCATATCCGACAGGCAATATTTCCATTATTATAATAATCATCCTTGGGGAAAAATGTGGTTCAAACAAAATAAAGCGTATTATAAATATTTGTGGTGGGGACATAAAAATCTGGAAGAAAATAATGATTATTTTGCATTAGGAAACTTAGGGCAAGTACTTTATATTAGTCCAAAAAACAATGCAATCGCAATTCGTCTTGGGGAAAAGTGGGGAGTAAAGGATTGGTGGCCTTCCATTTTATATAAACTAATAAATAACCAAGTTTTTGCAAAGTAATGGAATTCTGTTGGGGTTGTTCAGCCAATTAAACTTTAATACAGTAAAAAAAAAAAGTATCAGGCTTTTCTCCTGCCTCCTCGGGAATGTCGAACTTTTCTGACTCTCCACGTGGAACATTCACCAGGGAAAATCCGATATTGAACGTTTTAAATAGGAAATTCTCGTAAATACAATACAAAAATGCCACAGAGTTGAAATGTCTGTGGCATCTTTACTAATATTACGATTTTAAGTTTTCAACACTCATATCGAATTCTTTCTCAATCTCAGGGTTTGGTCTATAAGTTACCATGCTGACAACCACTGAAATGATCAGGTTGATTATGAAACCTGGTACGATTTCGTACATGACACTGCTGAGGCCGACATTGCTCCAGATGACGACAGTGGCTGCACCGGCGATCATACCGAGGATTGCGCCCCAGTTGGTCATCTTTTTCCAGTACAGGCTAAGCAGGATGATTGGTCCGAAGGCTGCACCGAAGCCTGCCCATGCGTAGGCAACGAGGCCAAGGATGGTGTCGTTCTGTACCCAGGCAAGGGAAGCAGCGATGATCGCTACAACTAGTACTGCCATACGTCCGAAAAATACATACTGCTTATCGGATTTTTCTTTTTTGAATAAGATTTTGTACAAATCCTCCGTCAGTGCGCTCGATGTAACGATCAGCTGGGAAGAGATCGTGCTCATGATTGCGGCAAGAACAGCAGCAAGCATAAGTCCGGCGAACAATGGATGGAAGAATAATTGTCCAAGCTCGATGAAGACGGCCTCTGGATTATCCAGTTTGATATCTGGATTCTGTGTAAAATAAGCAAGACCAATCAATGCAGTCAGAATGGTGCCGATCAGTGAGAAAATCATCCAGCCCATGCCGATTCTTCTGGCGCTTTTTGTTTCTTTTACGGTGGTAATCGCCATGAAGCGGGTGAGGATATGCGGCTGGCCGAAGTACCCGAGGCCCCATGCCGCAGTTGAAATGATGCCAAGAACTGTAGTGCCTTTGAACAAGTCAAGCAGGGTTGGGTCGATTGCCCGGATGGTTTCGAACGTTTCTGCCGGGCCGCCGGTTTTCCCGAAGCCGATGATTGGAACGAGAAGCAGGGCGAAGAGCATCATCATTCCCTGGATGAAATCGGTGTAGCTTACTGCCAGGAAGCCGCCGAATAGTGTGTAAGCCACTACGACTGCAGAAACAAGCAATAAGCCGGTATGGTAATCAAGGTCGAATGAACTTTGGAAGAAAACAGCTCCGGCGACCATTCCGGAGGAAACGTAGAAAGTAAAAAATAGAAGAATAACAATTCCGGATACAATTCTCAATAGCTTTGTATCATCTTTAAACCGGTTTTCAAGGAAGCTTGGAATCGTGATGGAGTCATTCGCGACATGCGTGTATGAGCGAAGTCGAGGTGCTACATAAAGCCAGTTGAGATAAGCGCCAACGGTCAATCCAATGGCAATCCATGCATTCGCTAAACCGCTTACATAAATTCCCCCTGGAAGACCCATCAAGAGCCAGCCGCTCATGTCAGCCGCACCTGCGCTTAGCGCTGTGACTGCCGGACCAAGCGATCTGCCGCCAAGCATGTAGTCAGTCAGATTGCTCGTTTTTCTGTAGGAATACCAGCCGATATAAAGCATCGCGCCCATGTAAATCCCGATGGCAATGATTTGATACATTTCATTGGACATAATCTTTCCCCCTTTGTTATTGTGAAAAAATATTAAAAAAATATTGCTAATACAATTAATATTCTATCATTTCAATTGAATGATTAACAATCTATTTTTTTGCTAAAAAAGCTATTCCATAAATAGTAATTTACTTTATTAATATATCTATAGGAAATAACAAAACCATGGTTGGGCAACCATGGTTTTTCGTCAGAAGTTTTTAGGGGGCAGGCGGTCTCCCTTCACTTTTTTATCGTTAATCTTCGGTTCTATGCCTTTGAAGAAGTTCTGCAGATTTGAACGGTGCAGGAAAATTAAAAATATAATAAAAGCAGTGAAAATAAGCGGTTCATTGATGTCTGGAGAGAAGAGCGAATAAATGAACATTGCGATTCCAACCGAGATGGATCCCATAAAAACATATTTCGAAACAAAAATCACGGCGAAAAATGTCACGTAAACGGCCAGGAACATTCCAAAATCAACGATCAGCAGAGCCCCTGCCGTCGTCGCGATAGCCTTGCCGCCCCGGAATCCCGCAAAAATCGGGAAGCAGTGTCCGATGACCCCAATCAATCCGGCATACAAAGGTTCAACCGGGATATTGAAAATCAGCGGGAGGGAGGCAGCTAGCATTCCTTTTGCCACATCAATCAGCAGGACAACGGTGGCAGCTCTTTTGCCCATCACCCGCAGTGTATTGGTGGCGCCGGGATTTTTGCTGCCATGGTCCCTGATATCCACATGGAAAAAATATTTGCCGACCAATAAAGCTGTCGGAATCGAGCCAATTAAGTATGCAGCCAGGAGAATCAGCCAAATCATAAAAAGTCACCCTTTTATCTAAATTAAATGTTCTGATGGTTTTGCCTTCTGGGGTATTACCAATTTATGTAACCACCCTTCCTGTATTGTAAAAAATAAATGGTATGATTGAAAGAGTTTTTCTGAAAAATACGATAGTTAACACTTTGATTAAATACTATGTTTCTTTTTGGCAAATAGGTGTAAAGTAGTTTATGATATATCCGGGTCATTGCTTGGATTGAAAATATGAGCTATGATGTAAAATGATGGAATCAAAAACCATATTAAGTAGGATGATGGGTATGAAAAGAGCAAGAATCATTTATAATCCGACTTCGGGACGTGAAGTCTTTAAAAAGCATCTTGCCGAGGTTTTGGGGAAGCTGGAGAAAGCGGGCTATGAAACTTCCTGCCACGCAACGACATGTGAAGGGGATGCGACGCAGGCTGCGAGGATTGCGGTCGAGCGCCGTTATGACCTTGTGATTGCGGCTGGAGGCGATGGGACGATCAATGAAGTGGTCAATGGAATCGCCGAGCAGGAATATCGCCCTAAAATTGGCGTCATTCCAGTTGGCACAACGAATGACTTTGCCCGCGCACTGCATATCCCACGGGATATCGAGGCAGCGGTCGACATCATTGTAAAAGGTGAAACAATCCCGGTTGATGTAGGCCGGATCAACGATAAATATTTCATTAATATTGCAGGGGGCGGCAGGCTGACTGAGCTGACATACGAAGTTCCAAGCAAGCTCAAGACGATGCTGGGACAGCTTGCATACTATTTAAAAGGCATCGAGATGCTGCCATCGATCCGTGCATCTGAAGTGTCGATTGAATACGATGGCAAGCTGTATGAAGGCGAGGTCATGATGTTCCTCGTCGGGCTGACGAACTCTGTCGGCGGCTTTGAACGCCTGGCACCGCATTCATCGATCAATGACGGCTTGTTCTCGCTGTTGATTTTGAAGAAGACGAATCTGGCTGATTTCATTAGGATTGCTTCACTGGCAGTCCGTGGCGAGCACATTAATGATCCTGGCGTAATTTACACGCAGGCCAACCGGATCAAGGTGCATTCGAAGGAAACCGTCCAGCTGAATCTCGACGGAGAATACGGAGGAAACCTTCCAGCCGAATTCGAAAACCTGTTCAGGCACATCGAAGTCTACGTGCCGCTCGACGAAATCCGTCCAGAAGATCGTCCGGAGAACCTGGAATTGAACTTTAAAGCAGAATAAATGGAAACCACTCCTAGGTTGGAGTGGTTTTTTTGCATTTTGAAAAAGGGTATAGAAGGATATTCCTTAGAATTACAGATATATTCTTTAAACCAACAGTTATACTATATTCCTGAAATTATTCCTAAATCAAAAATTATTGTTGAATGCGACCTATTTTTTGCAAGGTACCAATGAAGCTTTGGTATGCGGTGATATGAAAAATTTGCCTGAAAAACATAATTGGAAGAAAATAATAGATAATATGAAAAAAAGGATGTGGATACATAATGGGGAAGAAGGCGTTAATCAATATCGACTATACGTATGACTTTGTGGCGGATGATGGACGGCTGACTTGCGGGGATCCGGGCCAGGCAATTGAAGAGAATCTGGTTGGCGTGACGAAGGAATTCATCAAGAATGGTGATTATGTTGTTTTCACGATCGATGTCCATGATGAGGGGGATGAGTTCCATCCGGAGACAAAATTGTACCCGCCTCATAATATCCGCGGCACAAGGGGAAGAGATTTGTACGGCAGCCTTCAAGAGGTTTATGAAGAAAACAAGCATCTGGACCATGTTTACTATATCGACAAAACGAGGTATTCAGCATTCGCCGGTACGGACTTGGAAATGAAGCTGCGCGAGCGAGGCATCACGGAGGTGCATCTCGTCGGTGTATGTACGGATATTTGCGTGCTGCATACAGCGCTTGATGCTTACAATAAGGGCTTTAAGGTTATAGTGTATAAAAATGCGGTGGCTTCTTTCGACCAGGTCGGCCATGAATGGTCGCTCCGTCATTTCGAGAGCTCGATTGGGGCAGAAGTCAGGTAGATATCGCACGTGGTTATGGGATGGAAAGCGGTAAAAGGATAAGCAATTTTCCGTGTTTTAGGTTATAACGAAATCCATGCATTAGCCACGATGAATTAGATGCAGTTAATTTGGAGGTTTTTTGATGAGTACGAAATTCACAGATGATAGCTTGATGCTCCATACGGACTTATACCAGTTAAATATGATGGAAACTTACTGGCGTGATGGCGTCCATAATCGCCGGGCGGTGTTTGATTTGTTTTTCCGCAAGCTTCCATTCGGCAATGGTTACGCCGTTTTTGCCGGTCTTGAAAAAATCATCCAGTACATCGAGAAATTTGGCTTTACAGAGGATGATATTCAGTATTTAAGAGAGGAAGGAAAGTTTGGTGAAGATTTCCTAGCCTTTTTAAAAGATTTGAAATTCACTGGCTCGATCCGTTCCATGCAGGAGGGTGAGATTGTTTTTGCCAATGAGCCGTTGATTCGGGTGGATGCTCCGCTTGCTGAAGCCCAGTTGATTGAGACAGCGCTTCTCAACATTGTCAACTACCAGACATTGATTGCGACAAAGGCTTCCCGCATCAAGCAGGTGGTGAAGTCTGAAGTGGCGATGGAGTTCGGTACGCGCCGGGCGCATGAGCTGGATGCGGCGCTCTGGGGCACCCGCGCTGCCTATATCGGAGGATTCGACTCGACCAGTAATGTACGTGCGGGCAAGCTGTTCGGGATTCCAACTGCCGGGACTCATGCGCATTCCATGGTTCAGGCCTACAAGGATGACTATACCGCTTTTAAAAAATACGCTGAAACGCATAAGGACTGCGTATTCCTTGTTGATACGTACGATACGCTAAGGTCCGGTGTGCCGAACGCCATCAAGGTTGCCAGGGAATTTGGCGACAAAATCAACTTCATCGGGATCCGCCTCGACAGCGGTGACCTTGCGTATCTTTCAAAGGAAGCACGCAAAATGCTGGATGAAGCAGGGTTTAAGGATGCAAAAATCGTTGCTTCCAGTGACCTGGATGAATACACGATCATGAACCTGAAAGCCCAGGGCGCAAAAATTGATATTTGGGGAGTAGGCACAAAGCTCATTACTGCCTATGAACAGGCTGCGCTTGGCGCTGTTTATAAAATCGTTTCAGTTGAGCAGTCCGATGGAAGGATGGAGGACACCATCAAGATTTCCTCGAATCCTGAAAAAGTGACGACGCCTGGAATCAAAAATGTGTACAGGATCATCAACAAAGCCAATAACCGTTCTGAGGGGGACTACATCACAATCGAGGGTGAAAATCCTCAGCAGGAAAAGCGCCTGAAAATGTTCCACCCGGTCCATACGTTCATCAGTAAGTTCGTCACCAATTTTGATGCACGGGATTTGCATCATGACATTTTTACGGATGGCAAGCTGGTGTATGAACAGCCGAGCCTTGAAGAAGTCCGCAAGCATTCAACCTACTGCCTCGGCGTGCTTTGGGAAGAATACACGCGCATGCTTAATCCTGAAGAATACCCTGTGGACCTCAGCCAGAAATGCTGGGACAACAAGATGCGCAATATAGAAGAAGTGAAAGAAAAGGTCATGGAGATGACTGGAGAGAATATCTAATCATGTAGGCTGCTTTCCTGAGGGGGAGGCAGCCTTTTTATGCCCTTGTAAAATACCTGTTTTTTCCAAAGGGATTTTCTCTATGGATAAAGAATTATTAGAGAATCAATCTTTTGTTAAGGGTGTTGCCGTGTGAATGACCAGAAGTGCAAGGTGGATTATGAGCAATTCATTCCAAGAGAAACGGGCTTTATATTTAAGTTCGAAAAGAAAGACAACACCTTCATTCATACCTTTATTGAGGGCAAACTGATCGAAAAAGTCGGTCTTTACCCTGAATTAATTGTGGGGAAAACCTTGTTTGAATTCCTTCCGGCCGAACAGGCACTCCGTAAGGAAGCTTTTTATGAAAAAGCCTGGAACGGGGAACATGTGAACTATGAAGGGAGCTTAGGCGGAATCCACTACCTGGCTGTACTGAATCCCGTCAGGCAAAGCGGAGTGACTGTGGAGGTAATTGGGACGACGATCGACATCACAAAGGAAAAAGCGAGAGAAAAGCATGTCCAGCAGATGGAGAAGCTTTCTGTAGTTGGTGAATTGGCGGCAGGGATTGCACATGAAATCCGAAATCCGCTCACATCCCTGAAAGGTTTTGCGAAAATCGTCAAAGAAAGCGTGTCTGACACGAATTTAGTGCCGTACCTGGACATCATGCTGGATGAGATGGACAGGATCAATGAAATCGTAAATGAGTTCATGTTCATTGCGAAACCAAGTGAACATGTTAATTTTCAGAAAACCAATCTTAATCAGCTATTACAGGAATGCATCCACTTCATGGCACCGCAGGCCAACCTGAAAAGTATTGAAATAGGGCTGCAGTCCGATTCGAAAATCATCTTGAATTGTGACCGTAAACAAATGAAACAGGTTCTGATTAATTTGCTGCAAAACGCGATTGAGGCGACAGAGGACAGCGGACATCTCATTGAAGTTAGGCTTGAAGAAATGGAGACGGATTCTGTTATGGTGACAATCATCGATAAAGGCTGCGGAATTTCGGAATCAAGGATCAACAGGCTGTTCGAACCGTTTTATTCAACAAAGGAAAAAGGGACCGGTCTGGGGCTGATCACCTGCAAGCGGATCATCGACCTCCACAAGGGCCGTATTGATATCAAGAGCAAGCTTGGCGAAGGCACAACGATCAAAATCTGTCTGCCAAGATTACTGGGTATAGAATCGGAAAAATAATTTGTGCTTTGCTCCTAACCGGGGCAGGGCATTTTTGCTGTTTATCTGTTACAATGAAAGAGTATTTCCTCATCACTCCCCCACTTTTTCTCACTGAAAGGAGCCACCACAATGCTGCAAAAAGCCCAAGAATTATTGCAAAATCATTTTGGCTATACTTCATTCCGCAGAGGGCAGGACCAGGCGATCACCTCTGTGCTTGAAGGAAAGAACACGGTCTGCGTCATGCCGACCGGCGGAGGTAAGTCGATCGTCTATCAAATTCCGGCACTCGTGCTGCCAGGGACGACCATTGTCATTTCGCCATTGATCTCTTTGATGAAGGACCAGGTGGACACGCTCATCCAGCACGGAATCCCGGCGACGTATATCAACAGTTCGCTGACTGCTGGAGAAGCTGCCAGCCGGATGGATGACGCCAGGAACGGAAAGTACAAGCTGTTGTATATCGCGCCAGAGCGGCTTGGATCCTGGGAGTTCATCGATGACCTGCAGGATATGGAAATCCCGCTGATTGCCGTCGATGAAGCGCACTGTATTTCGCAGTGGGGCCATGATTTCCGCCCGAGCTATCTGCAGATTTCGGGACTTGCGGACCGCCTGCCGAGAAAGCCGATCGTGCTCGCCTTGACGGCAACCGCGACACCTAAGGTAAGGGAAGACATCTGTGCCTCGCTAAAAATAAACCCTAAGAATACAGTGATCACAGGATTCGAGCGCAGCAACCTGAGCTTTTCCGTCGTGAAAGGCCAGGACCGCCAGGCATATTTAAAAGATTTCATCAAAAAGAATGAAAAGGAAGCAGGCATCATTTATGCGGCGACACGGAAGAATGTCGACCAGCTATATGAGTGGCTGCAGAAGGAAGGCTTCAATGCCACCCGCTATCACGCAGGAATGAATGATGAAGACCGGAACCGCGAACAGGAGCGTTTTTTACAGGACGAAGCTACCGTGATGGTTGCGACCTCAGCATTCGGGATGGGCATCGACAAAAGCAATATCCGCTATGTTCTCCATTTTCAGCTTCCGAAGAATATGGAGAGCTATTACCAGGAGGCAGGCCGTGCCGGCCGTGATGGCCTGGACAGTGAATGTGTCGTGCTGTATTCGTCCCAGGATGTCCAGGTGCAGCGCTTCTTGATTGACCAGTCCGCGGATCGTGAGCGGATTGCGCCTGAACTGGAAAAGCTTCAGCAAATGGTAGGCTATTGTCATACCGAAGAATGCCTGCAATCCTATATCCTCCATTATTTTGGCGAGAGTGATGCGGAGCCGTGCGGACGCTGCGGCAATTGTACCGACTCCCGTGAAACGGAGGATGTCACGAAGGATGCGCAGATGGTGCTGTCGTGCATCATCCGGATGGGCCAGAAATACGGCAAGGCAATGACGGCGAATGTTTTGACCGGCTCGCGAAATAAGAAGGTGCTTGAGTTCCGGCTTGATAAACTGCCGACGTACGGTCTGATGAAGAATCGGAGCACGAAGCAGGTGAATGATTTGATCGAGTTCCTGATTTCGCAGGAACTGATTGGTGTCGAGCACGGAACTTACCCAACGATTTATGTCCCTGAAAAAGGGAAGGATGTTTTGCTTGGAAAGACGAAGGTGTTCAGGAAGGAAGCAGTACGGGTCAAGCAGGTTTCAAACGATGATCCGTTATTTGAAGAACTGCGGGAGTTGCGGCGTGAGATTGCCTCTGCGGAAAAAGTGCCTCCATTTGTGATTTTCTCCGATTCCTCTCTGAAGGATATGTGCCTGAAGCTGCCGCTGACGGATGGAGAATTCCTCGGTGTGGCTGGAGTAGGAGAGCATAAATTACAGAAGTACGGTGCACCTTTCATTGAGAGGATCATCGAGTTCTGCGAGGAGCACCCGGAGCGCCAGCCCGTGATGAATGCTGTTGCGGAGTCAGTGAAGAAACCGGCAAAGAAGGCCGTCGGAGATTCCCATCTAGAAACCTACAAGCTGCACCAGGAGAAACTGTCTGTGGCAGAAATTTCCGCCAGGCGCGAACTGGTGGAAAGCACAGTCGAAAATCACCTGATCCAATGCATCCAGCAGGGAATGGAAGTCGACTATGACGTGCTGATTCCTGCCAGGTTCATCGATGACCTGGAGCAGGCCGTGGCAGAAGCCGGCCGCGACAGGCTCAAGCCAATCAAGGAACTGCTGCCTGATGAGGTCAGTTATTTTATGATCAAGGCATTTTTGTATATGTCCAAAAAGAAGGTACATTAGGATGAGACGAAGCCAGGGGGCTTCGTCTTTTTTTGATGTTATCCACTTTGGCCAGGGAGGAGTTGTCAGTTCGGTCATAATGAAGTGATATGTTCCCGGTTTGGTGGGGAAAAGGGAAAACGACTCATATAAAAGAAGGATATGTGCCCGGTTAGGTGAAGAAAGGGAAAAACGGGTCAGATATAGCAATTTAGGCACTAATTCTTGACCTCGCAAGTATACGGGGGCACAAGATCTGGTTAATTTCCGGTAAGTCTTACTCTCTATCAGCATAAAATCCTATAACTTTACCAAGGTCAAACTAAAATAACACTTTTCAGAAAAATTAAAACTGGTAAAATATAACTAGTGCTAAAAAGAGGGCTGGTGTGAGAATGCATCCGATAACGGTTATTGAGATTTTAATGGCATTGGGTTTGCTCCTGCTGATTTTAGGTGTTGGTTATTTTTTGCCGCTCAGAAGGAGAAAAACTGCGATCAAGGTTGTCTTGATTGTATTAGTGCTGGAGCTGGCTTTCTTTGGAATCCGTCCTTTATGGATTGACTATCATCGTGGGATCAAAACGGATCAGCTGACTGAATACCTGGAGAAGAGGTATCCGGGAGAGGATTTCGAGATCAGTTATCGAACGAGCCGGAGCTATAATCCGTATCATCTGGAAGTCAGGTTCGCCAGTGAGCCGGGCTGGAGTTACGCTTATTCTGTCAACGAGGATGAAATCAAGCAGGTCGATATTGGGGTGCCGGATGCGGAACTGCCTGAAGAAGGCGTTCATTACGAGGATCTGGGAGATTGAGAGAAAGTTAGAATAGCAGAATTAAAATATGGTCCATAAGGAGGCTTCATGGTTTATTTTAAAAAGGCAATCGAGCAGTTTGTGTTATGGATTGTCTGTGTGTGTTTGTTTATCGGGATTTTGTTTTTGCCGGTTACGACGGAATACCAGACTGGGCAGGGCGGGGAATTTGAATCGGCTAGCTATCATTATGAATTGGACAAGCACATTGATAATATCAAAGGTTTCTTTGCATTTATAAAAGAAAACCCGGACCTGGGGGAGTTTGTCCCTGGCGAATCGTATGCCCACCGGATTGCAGGCAAAGCGTGGAAGAGTCTGCTTTTGATTGTTCCAACATTAATTTTTGCTTATATTTTTGGCATTCTAAAAGGGATCTTTGATTTCCAGATGCAAAAAAGGAAGTTGAACTTTCTCGGAAATGGAACGACATGGCTGTTCATCTCGATGCCGGATCTCTTTTTCATCATCATCATCCAGATTGGACTGATGTTTTTATATGAAAAAGGACTGTTTTTCCATGTAACGTTATATGGCAGTGAAAAGCTGGAAACCTATGTGGTTGGAATCCTATTTTTGCTGATTTATCCTGTATTCTACCTTGCGAATATCACGAATGTGAGCCTTCAGGAGCAGTCGGGGAATGATTATATCCGGACCGCTCAATCCAAAGGGACATCCGGTATGAAAATATTGTTCATACATCTCCTGAAAAATTCGTTTCCAAGGATCCTGGCGCATGCGAATACGATAAAACTCTATGTATTATCGAATCTATTTATTGTAGAAAAACTGATGAACTTTCAAGGGGCGGCGGATGGCCTGTTTAATGCTGTCCTCAGGGGCACAGGCTTCAAGGTTGGGATGGAAATCATGGTGGACGGGATCTCGGCAGCGGGTTACACGGTCTTTTTTGCCTCAATCATATTAGTTTCGAATCTGGTCACCCAGATTTTTAAAAGTCTCGTCATCCCGGTTTCGCAAGAGGTGGATCATGAATAAATCACTACTTTTCGGCTTACTCATTTTATCTTTTCTAGTGGTCATTGCATTTATCGCTCCATATCTTCCGTTCGTGGATACCTCGTTAAAAGAAACGGTGATGAAGCAAAAGGAAGGCGGCGGGTTTGAGCTTCCTCCATTCGCGCCAACAGCGGATTTCCCAATCGGCTCGGACGACAAAGGCGTGGATTTATTGAGCAGGGTTCTGCTGGGTACGAAAGAAACGCTGTTAACGATCCTGGCGATTGTCCTGATCCGTTATATCATCGCGATTCCGCTGGCGATGGCTAGTTTTTATTCGCTTTTTTTCAGGAGGGTCCTGATCCTTTGGAATCGATTATTCTCCTTCATGCCGCCGATATTCTTTGTGATCCTGATTCTTGGCACTCCGTTTGTCGTGTTTTCGGATAATCGATATCTTTGGATTTTGCTCATTCTTGCGGTAATTGAAGTAGGCCGGGTTGCCGATATTTTTTACCAGGGGATGGTTGATATCTCGAAGAAGCCTTTTGTGGAAGCGGGGATCGTCTCAGGGTCTACCCCGTTGACGATGTTGAAAAATTACTACTGGCCGCCGTTAAGACCGTCTTTTATCGTCCAGTTTTTCTCTGACCTTGGAAGAACATTGTTCCTAATCGGCCAGCTGGGCATCGTGGGAATCTTCCTCAGCGTTGAATTCGTTTCCCAGCTCGATGGCGGCTATCAGGCAATGAACAAGTCTAATGTCTGGCCAACCTACTTTGTGAACATCACCAACCATATCTGGTCACATCCATGGCTGCCGATTACCGGAACCGTCGCCATCGGGATTACCATTTTCGCCTTCTCCATGACGAGCAGCGGGCTGCAAAAGTATTTTGATAAAAAGTATAAAAGAGGTTAAAAGAGGGAGAGGTGCCCAGGCACTTCTCTTTTTGTTTAAGGCTTTTTTTCTCAAACTTTGTTGCTATTCTCTACAAAATAGAATTTAATCACCTAAGGTTATTCACACAATTAACGCTTACGCTGAGAAAAGAGCTTGCAAACTTAGTACCGACATACAAAATGGCTATTACACGTTAAAATCGGCTTTAGGATTTTAACAACAATCTTTACGAAAACAACCTTGTTTAAAAATGGTTCATTAAGTTAATCAAAGAGTGTAACCTTTTTAGCCGTTCTCCTGACAAATAGATAAAGAGTTTTTTCAACAGGAGGATAAGACAATGAGAAAATTATGGATAGTCTTGCTTATGGGCTTGCTGGTGACCGGCTGCGGTACGGGGAACCAGGTTTCGAATAACAACAACCAGGAAAATGGAGGTGCGGGAATCGTGGCAGGAGAAATGGCTGCAAGTATGACAGAGAAGAGCCCGCTGGTTTTTCAATATGAAGTGAAAAATCAAACGGAACAGGAAGTAACGTTGGAATTTACAAGTTCCCAGCGGTACGATTATTCGGTCGAGAAAAAGGATGGAAAGGAAATCTTCCTATTCTCAAGTGTCGCCAGCTTTTTACAGGCTTTAGGAGAGGAAAAAGTGAAGCAGGGGGAGACGTTGAGCTATGACATCGACCTACATGAGCTTTCCCTTGATAAAGGAGAGTATGTCCTTTCTGTCTGGATGACGCCGAAGGAAGGAAAAAAGTTCAAGGTGACAAAGGAATTCTCTGTTGAGTGATGAGAAACCACGAAAATAAGAAAAGAATGATCCGTTTTGTGAAGGGGCTTGTACCTAATCGTAACGCTTTAAGGATGTCCAAATGGGCGGCATCCAGATAAAAAGGGAGAATCGAAATGAGAACAAGAAGAAGTGCGATCTTAATGGTATTTCTGCTGGCTTTAGGCCTTGCAGCCTGCACGAATGAACAGGTTTCTGGCGAAGGTTTTATTTTAGAGGTAAGCGAAGAGGCAATTCTGGTCGTAAAAAACATAAATCAGGAAAGATATAATGAAATCAAAGATGTTCCCGGTGACGCATTAATCGACCAAGGAGGATTGGAATTAATCTGGCTGGAGTATGATGATGCGGGTAAGCTAAAAAAAGGCGACCATATTGAGTTCTGGATTGACGGCAGTATCAGGGAAAGCTATCCCGAACAAGCTACAGCAAAGAGAATAGAACGTAAATAATATTCAAGGAATCGAAAGCTGACCAAAAAGGTGGCTTTCTTTTTTTTTTACGGGATGAACGATTCTGTTGTTTCCTTGAGGGCTTTGATTCCACCCGCGCCTTCTATGGCTGCGCCGATCGATTGTATAAAATCCGAAGAGACGATGATTTTCTGCAGTTCTCTCACCTCCTCCGGATTGAAGGTTGATAGCTCTTTGCTGACAGCTAAAGCTTCGATTGTCTGACCGATTGATTGGACCCATACACCTGCAACAATTTCACTTTCTCCTTCTGTTCCATCTCTCAGAGCATATAATCTGGACAATAAAATCGCTTCTGTAATCTGGGCGGCAGCCTGGATGAAGAGAGAGACTGAAATTTGTTTTTCGATTTGAGCAATCTTCTCCTCTTTGCTCAAACTGTCCCCTTTTTTAAAATTCGAGTCCATTTCTATGCCCTCCATTCGATCATTCCTTTTTCCATGGGATTGTTACATATACTGAATTATATTCATGAAAAGGAAATCGGCTATAGGGAAATGCCTAAGAGGCAATTCGTGTTCAGTATAGGAGCAGGAAGAAAAAGATCCAATGCTATTTTTTGAGTATCCTTGAACAAAAAACGCTTTTTACGGATGAAAGAGTTGGATGCCTTAATATATTTACGTCATAGTGCCCATTTCCAACAAACTTAGGCCATTGCACTAAGCGATTTGCCTAAATTTACATAAGGTGTTAAGGGAACATATTGAAACCCCCTGAGAGGAGAGTTTACATGTATACAGATACAATGAATGCCCATTTTGTACCAGAAGCGAGAACCTTTGGAGCAGGTGGTATGATGGGACCGTTAGCTGGGTTCATGCAGCCTGGGGGATACGGTTACCCAGGAGGACAAGGCTACGGTGGTGGTTTAGGCTATCCAGGAATGCCAGGATATGGCCAATATGGCGGTTTTGGTCCATACCACGGATTGCCGTTGCATGGCGGTTTGGGACCCCATTACCATTGGCATGGAGGGCCTTGGCATGGCGGAGGTCCCGGATATCCAGGAGGACCATGGCAGGAAGACCAGCCCTGGTCAGGTGGACATTGGCAAGGACGGAAGGGATTTTAAAATTAATGTTAAGAGATTAAATTTAGTAAACTGGAAGTGAAGCACAGCGAATTTATTCCAATTGGTTGTGCTTTTTTACTTGTGATAGAGTAGATATCAATGAGTGACGAATGGATCTTGGTCTAAATGCACAGTATGCATAAAAGTCACGGTTCAGCGTTTCGCAATCACACCAGCATTATGATAAAATCTGACTTAGCTAATTCACAGCAAAGGACGGAAGAGATGAGCAAAACGATACCTGTTAAAAAAAATGATTATATAGATGTAGAGTTTGCGGATTTGACACATGATGGGGCGGGTGTAGCCAAGGTTGATGGCTACCCGATCTTTGTCCAGGGCGGACTTCCAGGGGAAAAAGCAACAATCAAAGTCACTAAGGTGAATAAGGGCTATGGCTTTGGCCGCCTGATGGAGATTCTCGAAAGAAGCACCTTCCGGGTCGAATGCCCAGCTGAGGAAGCCCATAAATATGGAGGCTGCCAGCTGCAGCATATCAGTTATGAAGGCCAGCTGAAGTATAAGGAAAACCAGGTGAAACAGGTACTGACAAGGATCGGAAAGCTTGAGGATGTGGTGGTACACCCAATTTTGGGAATGGACAACCCATGGCATTACCGGAACAAGGCCCAGGTGCCGGTTGGCGAGAAGGACGGCAAGCTGATTGCAGGCTTCTTCAAGCCGCGCAGCCATGAAATCGTCGATACGAACGAGAGCTTGCTGCATCTGCATGAAATCAACGAGGCAATCAAGGCGGTAAAAGAAATCGCCAGCGATCTGGGAATCCAGCCATATAATGAGGAGAACCATAAAGGAGTCCTTCGTCATATCATGGCCCGCTATGGCAGGCAAACCGGCGAGCTGATGGTTGTTTTTGTGACGAGGACAAATGAGGTCCCACATAAGAGTAAATTGGTCGAGGAAATCATCGCTCGGCTTCCTAAGGTAAAATCAATCGTTCATAACGTTAATTCAAAGAAAACGAATGTCATAATGGGGGACAAAACAGAAGTCCTCTGGGGCAGCGAAGTTATCTATGACTATATTGGAGACATAAAATTCGCAATCTCAGCGCGCTCGTTCTATCAGGTCAATCCTGAACAGACAAAGGTGCTCTACGACAAAGCGCTTGAGTATGCTGAACTTACAGGCGAAGAGTCCGTGATTGACGCATACTGCGGCATCGGCACAATCTCGTTATTTCTAGCACAAAAAGCCAAAAAGGTTTTCGGAGTCGAAATCGTCCCCGAAGCCATCGAAGATGCGAAACGTAACGCTGAATTGAACGCCATCTTAAACGCTGAATTCGCAGTAGGAGAAGCCGAGGCAGTCATCCCGGCCTGGTACAAAGAAGGCAACTCTGCAGATGTATTAGTTGTCGACCCGCCACGCAAAGGCTGCGACGAAGCACTGCTGCAAACTATTATCGATATGAAACCGAAGAAAGTCGTGTACGTATCCTGTAACCCGGCCACCTTAGCCAGAGATCTGCGAATCCTGGAAGATGGCGGGTACAAGACAGTTGAAGTACAGCCAGTTGATATGTTTCCGCAGACGACACACTGTGAAGCAGTTGCAAAGATAGTACTTGCATAAATACGATAGCCTTATCCGTTAGTGGGTAAGGCTATTTTAGTGCTCATTTTACCAAATGAAATGATATGTCCCTTCTCAAGTGAGATGGACATCACTGCCAATATCTCATGCATCATGCCATTAATAATAACCCACCAATAGGAAATACTGTAAAAATAAATTGTAATCTGGGGGATAGAATCATGCCTGAATTGCCAGAGATGGAAACATATAAAAGCTTGCTGGAATCACTGATTGGCGGGCAAAAAGTTACGAATGTCGAGATTGGGCGGGAAAAATCTATTAACGTACCAGTTGCTACGTTTAACATGCAAGTTTCAAATCAAGCTATAACTACGATTACTAGAAGAGCAAAATATTTAATATTTCAATTACAGAATGGAAAATGTTTATTATTGCACCTGATGCTTGGGGGATGGATGTTTTTTGGGAAAGAGGAAGATAAACCAAACAGGACCATTCAAGTAAAGTTATCTTTCGGTGAACAACATTTATATTTCATTGGCCTGAGATTGGGCTACCTGCATCTTTTATCACCTGAAGAGGTTCAGGAAGAGTTCAAAAAACTGGGACCTGAAGTGTTTGATCCTGGTTTTACATTGGATGCCTTTCATCAAATCATGCAAAAAAGAAAAGGAACAATTAAAACGACTTTGATCAATCAAGAAGTGCTAGCTGGAATAGGGAATGGGTATTCTGATGAGATTCTTTGGCATGCAGAGATTCGCCCTGATAAAAAAATCAATGATCTTGATGATCAACAATTATCACGCCTATATCATTCGATTCAATTTATTCTTAAAAAAGGAATTCAACAAGGTGGTTATATGGAAAACCCGCTTTATAAAGGGGATGGTAAAACAGGAGGCTATCCATTTTATGTTTATGACAGAGAAGGTGAAGCGTGTTCGCGTTGCCATGCTTCCATTATAAAAGGCGAAATCTCTTCTCGGAAAACGTACTTTTGTCCCAATTGCCAGAAGTAAATGAAATCTTATAAATACAAATTGTGAAGCTGTTGCAAAACTAGAGAGTCTTATCCCTTTGTGGATAAGGCTCTTTTAGTAGTTTATTTCATTTCCATCTTTTGGTGTGTTATATTGGTATGAGTCTTTAGAGGGCCTTGAAGGAAAGGGTTACCTTGAAAGGGGAATGAACTGAATTGGATAGTATCATTTTTGATTTGGATGGAACCATCTGGGATCCAATCGACATAGTCCTTAGTGCTTGGAACGGCGTTATTAGAAAAAGCAATCAGATAAATAGGGAATTAACCCGGAAGGACTTTGAAGGTACGATGGGTTTACAGATGGATGAAATCAGCAGGAGGTTCTTCCCTGCTCTCAATGATCAGGAGCGGCAAAAAATAATAAAGGATTGTTGCGAAGTAGAACATTCTTTCATAGAAAAAAACGGAGGGGTTCTTTTTCCAAATGTAGAGAATGTGCTGAAGGAGCTTTCCCAAAAATACAAACTATACATCGTCAGTAACTGCCAAGATGGTTACATAGAAGCTTTTTACAAGTTTCATAGGTTTGATCAGTATTTTTTAGACTTTGAAAACCCAGGCAGAACGGGTCTGTCAAAAGGTGAAAATATTAACTTGATCATTCAGAGGAATAATTTATCAAATCCAGTGTATGTGGGCGACACAAAAGGTGATTTAGAAGCAGCCAGGTTTGCTAATATTCCCTTTATTTATGCTGAATATGGATTTGGCCAGGTAAGCCAATATGATATAAAAATTGAGAGTTTTGAAGAACTTTTAAGAGTGTTCTAATAGAGATTAACAAGATTTCGAACTTTAATCTGCACGGAGCTGGGATGGTCAATATCCTGCAGGGAAAGATTTTTATAATGAAATCATTCAAAGTACAAAGCTCGTCCGTATCGATACCGGTGACAATCAAAAGGTCATTCGGCTAATAAAGTTGCTGAATGTACATTGAGCTAAATTGTAATGGCGGAAGTGAGGATTTAATTTGAGGATAATCGGAATTGACCTATCAGGACCAAAAAATCATAAGGATACAGTCCTCGCTATTTTTAAACAAGAAGGAAACCACCTGCAATTGGTTAAGTGGGCAAATAACTTAAATGATCAGGATATATTGAACGAGGTATTTGAGCAAAGTCAATTAGATGAGGTCGTGATCGGAATTGATGCACCATTATCCTATCAAGATGGCGGCGGAGATCGAAAGAGTGATCGGGAACTAAGAAAGTTCATTGTGGGCTTAGGGATGAGATCTGGGTCGATCATGCCGCCAACCTTAAATAGAATGGTGTATTTAACATTAAGGGGAATAAAGCTTAGCAGAGAAATAGAGAATTTAAACGCCTCGTATCCCATTTCTTTAGTGGAAGTCCATCCAGGGGCCATAATTGGATCAAGACTGTCCAAGCAAAATATTGAATATGTGTTGGCGTACAAACAAGAACAATCCGCTAGAAGTTTTATTCGTAATTGGCTTACAGAGCAGGGGCTTACACAATTACCTGTTGAAATAGAAGAAGAAAGCCATTCCATCGATGCATGTGCAGCTGCGTTAGGTGCATGGCACTGGAAGGACTCTTCATATAATGTAAAGTGGATATTCCCGGCTAGTCCCCCGCTTCATCCTTATGATTATTGCTGTTAAATTAAGCCTTAGTTAGCCGTGAGTATTGGAAATACGTTAGGTTCGGTTGGTTGTTATTTCTTATTCATTACAGTTGCCTCGAATTATCCATCAGAGATTTACTACCAAGGTAATAATGAAAAATAAAGACAAAATATGAGAACTCAAGAAAAATGGATGAATTTGCAGAAAAAATTGCTTTGAACGATTTTGATAAAGTAGAATCCAACCAGGTCAAACGAAGAAGATTAATATAGGTTATTTTGTTGATGAGGATAAATTGGATTCAATCTTCCTTGATGCTTTCCATTACAGTGGGTTTGGCAGTACTGAAAATATGAATGCGAAAGATCGTTGGTGGATTGATGTTCGTCAGAAGTAGAACTTGATATACCAAGACTAAAGCCCATAACTACACCAGCATCCATTGTATCAATATCTTCGTTCTTTGCATTGTGATGAGTTGGAAATCTGGATTAATAGGTGAGCCTCATCCTAATGTGGATAAGGCTCTTTAGCCAGCGTAAAAGTTCACGGATTGAAATGGTATTTCGATTCACATAAACCCTCCCCTGTCCCAATCAAACTATCTGGTTTTCAAAGGGAGGCATTTTTTATTTTTAAAAAATTAGTAAATATTTGTATACATATTAACCTTTTATTCGTTTTATTAATTGTAAGAGGAGATTGAAAAATGAGTAAGCCCTCAAATAAGAGGGTCATGCGGTTAATTAACAAAAATTATCTGAAAGTAGTCATCCGATTTAAGGAGGAAAGAGAATGAATAACTTGGGGAAAGCAGTGCTGGTATTAGATTTACAGAATGATTTCATTGGTATAAATGCAAAGTTTCCAGTTGCAAGACATCAAGTTCCCTCTATGATCTCAAATGTTAACCATATTATTCGAAAAAAGAATGAGGAAAAATGGCATATTATCTATATAGGAAATGAATTTAAAAAGAGCCAATTAATATCCAATTGGTTCCGGGATAATGCAGCATTAAAAGGCAGTGCAGGAGCAATGATTCATGAGGATGTAAATGTTGTTAATGATTTATATTTTTCTAAAACAAGTGGTGATGCATTTCATAATAAAAAATTAGTGGAATATGTAAATGAACATAAAATTAATGAAGTAATAATAGTAGGTGTTTTTGCTGAAGGGTGTGTATTTGCAACAGCAAAGGGTGCGAAAAAGCAAGGGATCAAAGTTACTGTTATTAAAGATGCCATTGCAGCAGCTAATGATAGTTTGAAAGATAAAGCAGTTGAAAAGTTGGAATCTTTGGGCATATCAATTCAAAATTCTATCTGCTTATAAGTCGAATTAAATGCATGGATTCATTCTTGTGTGTACTTTGCAAGAAGAAATTAAGGTTGCCATTGATCATATAATTGATAGTCTTTTATCTGGGCATCTTAGTGAGGATTTATCAAGGGGTTTTAAATTTACATTGGTTGTAAAGCTAAAATTACCATTTCAATCAGTTTGATAAAAAGTGCTTAAGCATGGTATAAGTGTAAAAGGAGCAGGAGCATTCTGCTTTTTAATTTTGGGATCAGGGTTCAATCTGGTATCCCATGATGAGAGGGACTGAACGATTATGAAAGAAAATTTCTGGCGTGATCTACCACGGCCATTTTTTATATTGGCACCAATGGAGGAAGTGACGGATGTTGTTTTCCGTCATGTAGTGAGTGAGGCGGCGAGGCCTGATGTGTATTTTACCGAGTTTACAAACAGTGACAGTTATTGTCATCCGGAAGGCATCAAAAGTGTGCAGGGGCGTTTGACTTTTACAGAGGATGAACAGCCGATTGTCGCCCATATCTGGGGGGACAAGCCTGAATATTTCCGGCAAATGAGCATTGGTATGGCGGAAATGGGCTTCAAGGGTCTGGATATCAATATGGGCTGTCCGGTGCCAAATGTGGTGCAGAACGGGAAGGGAAGCGGCCTGATCCGTCGTCCGGACATGGCAGCAGAACTGATCCAGGCGGCAAAAGCAGGTGGATTGCCGGTAAGTGTTAAGACGAGACTTGGTTTCTCAGAATTGGACGAATGGAAGAGCTGGCTGAAGCACATATTGGAACAGGATATTGTCAATCTTTCCATTCACCTGCGTACAAGGGATGAAATGAGCAAAGTCGATGCGCATTGGGAGCTGATTCCGGAGATTAAGAAGCTTCGTGACGAAGTGGCCCCGGATACGCTTTTGACGATCAATGGAGATATTCCTGACCGGCAAAAGGGCCTAGAGCTAGCCCGTCAATATGGTATTGATGGGGTGATGATCGGCCGTGGCATTTTCCATAATCCATTTGCCTTTGAAAAGGAAAAGAAAGAGCATAGCAGTGAAGAATTGCTTGATCTCTTAAACCTGCATATGGATCTTCATGATAAGTACTCACATTTAGAACTGCGGCCGTTCACGGCTCTGCATCGCTTTTTCAAGATTTATGTCAAAGGGTTTAAAGGGGCAAGTGCATTAAGAAATCAATTAATGAACACGAAGTCAACAGCTGAAGTGCGGGAATTGATTGGTGAATTTGCGTCAAAAAATCTGGACTAAATGAGGAACAACAAGATGTTGCTAGCGGAATCAGGTGAAACTGGTTCCGTTCTTTTTTTCATACGGTAGAAAAAAGAGCCTTTTCCTTTTTTGAAGGAGGAGGCTCTTCTAGTCAAGTCATAGTACAAGGCTGGAGTCTGGTACATTTAATCCATTTAAGAAAACTAACTCGAACTGCTTTTTTCAGAAAAGATAAAAAAGTACAGAAGATAATAAAAGATTACTATATGTTAACGCTTTCAAAGTTAATACACCGCTATAAGATGGAGTTGTAGCAAATTAATTTCATCTTTAAAGGGGGAAATATTAGTGAAAAAAGCTTGGAAATTATTTTCTGTTTTAATCGTAATGACAGTGTTGACTGGAATGCTGGGAGCATGCAGTGGGAAAACTGGCGGAAGCAGTAAGGTGAGTGTGGGAATTGTTCTTCCAACGAAGGATGAGCCTAGATGGGTGCAAGATGAGCAGCGCTTTAAAGATGCATTAGCTGATTCTGATTACACGACTGAAATTTTATTCAGCCAGGGTTCTTCAGCCAAGGAAAAAGAAAATGTAGAAACTTTGCTTAACAAAGGGATCAAAGTATTAATTATTGCTCCTCACGATGGCGCAGCAGCTGGTTCTGCGGTAGAGGCAGCGAAAAAAGAAGGAGTAACCGTTATAGCTTATGATCGTTTAATTACAGAAACAGACGCAGTCGATTATTATGTAACGTTTGATAGTTTGGCGGTAGGTGCCGCTCAAGGTCAATACTTAATTGACAATGTAGAAGGCAAGAATGTCCCGTTATACCTTTATGCAGGTGCTTCTTCTGATAACAACGCATTTTTATTCTTTGAGGGTGCTTGGAAAGTTCTTCAGCCGAAGATTGCGGATGGTACTTTTGTGATCGCTAACTCTACAGAAGCAGTGGCATTAAAAGATAAGCAAGAGCTTTCTCGTGATGAGTTAGGGAAAATTCTGGGTCAGGTAACAACTAACTGGGATCCTAACGAAGCCAAAAATAAAGCGCAAACACACTTAACAGCAGCTGCTGCGAATTTAAAAGGTGATGTAGCTGTTTTAGCTCCAAACGATGGAACGGCTCGATCCATTGCAGACGTGTTCGGAACAGACTCTGACATTTCTAGTTTCGTCGTAACAGGCCAAGATGCTGAGAAAGCTTCGATTCAATACATCATTGATGGCAAGCAATCTATGACGGTGTTTAAAGATGTAAGAACATTGGTTGCAGATGCAATTGATATGGCAATCGACATTCTGGATGATAAAAAACCAGAGACAACGGGTTCTTACAACAATGGAAAAGTCGATGTAAAAGCGAAACAAACAGACGTAATTGTCGTAGACGAAGAGAATGTTAAGAAAGAACTGATTGATTCAGAGTACTATGAAGCCAGTGAGTTTAAAGGACTGTAAAAATTAAAACTGCGTGATCGTATTCAGCTTGATTACGATCACGCAGTTATTATAGCTGTTTTGGTTGGAGGGAATGAGGATGAGCGAATATATTCTGGAGATGAAACAGATTTCAAAGGAATTTACAGGAGTTAAGGCGCTCGACAATGTCAATTTTAAAGTGAAGAAGGGTGAAATTCACTGCTTAGTTGGAGAAAATGGGGCTGGGAAATCAACTCTGATGAAAGTGCTAAGCGGTGTTTATCCTTACGGTACTTATGATGGTGATATTGTTTACGAAGGTAAGGTACAGCAATTCAATAAGATTAACGATAGTGTTAATACAGGTATCGTGATCATTTACCAGGAGCTAGCTTTGTTTCCTGATCTCACAGTTTACGAAAATATATTTGCTGGCAATGAAATCAAGCAAGGGGCTTTTATCGACTGGAATGAGACGATTGTAGAAGCGAAAAAGCTGCTTGAAAAAGTTAACCTCGACATTAACCCGGAAACACTTGTTAAAGATTTAGGAGTAGGGAAACGTCAGTTAATTGAAATTGCCAAAGCGTTAAGTAAAGATGTAAAGCTTCTCATTCTCGATGAACCGACTGCAGCTTTAAACGAGGACGACAGTGAAAATTTATTGAGATTGCTTGACGAACTCAGAAAACAGGGGATTACCTGCATAATGATCTCCCATAAGTTGAAGGAAGTCATTTCAATAGCAGATAGTGCAACTGTAATTCGTGATGGACAAACGATTACGACCCTGGATGCGTCCAAGGGGAAGATAACAGAAAGTACAATCATAAAAAATATGGTTGGACGCGAAATTCAAGATATTTATCCAAAACGCGATAAGAAATCATATGAAGAAAAGGTACTAGAGTTAAAGGATTGGTCTGCTTACGACCCAAAGCTTGGCAGACATGTTGTGAAAAATGCAAACTTAAACGTTAAAAAAGGTGAAATCATTGGTTTGGCAGGCTTAATGGGCTCTGGCCGAACGGAACTTGCCCTTAGTATCTTTGGTAATGCGAAAGCTTATAAGCTGCAAGGTGACTTGCTGTTGGATGGTATGCCAAAAGCTTTGAAACATACTAGTGATGCAATTAAGGCTGGAATTGCGTATGTTACCGAGGATCGCAAAGGGGATGGGTTGTTTTTACTGCAAGATATTAAAAGCAATATTTCTGCCGCGAATTTACAAGGGATTTCTGCCAACGGAGTCATTAACGACAATGAAGAGATTAAAGTAGCAGATCGCTATAAATCTTCATTGCATATTAAAGCTGCTTCTTTAGAACAGCTTGTTGGCAAACTAAGTGGCGGTAACCAGCAAAAAGTTTCGTTAGGCAAGTGGCTGTTTGTTGGCCCTAAACTCCTAATATTAGATGAGCCTACCCGAGGTATTGACGTAGGCGCAAAATTTGAGATTTACACGGTGATGAACAAGCTGATTGAAGAGGGAATGAGTATTATCATGATTTCTTCTGAGCTTGGCGAAGTATTGGGAATGAGTGACAGAGTTTATGTCATGGCCGAAGGTGAAATCAAAGGCGAATTGCCAATAGAAAAAGCCGATCAGGAAAAAATAATGCAACTTGCAACACAATAGGAGGCTAAACCAATGACTTTAATAAATGACGTGAAAACGTTAATCAGTAAAAATATTCGTGATTACGGGATGTACATTGCACTATTTGTCATCTTTCTCATCTTTACCATTTTAACGGATGGCTTATTTATATCTTCTCGAAATATTAGTAACCTACTAGACTCTGCGGGCTATATTGCGGTGTTGGCTGTCGGTGTTATGCTGGTCATTGTCATTCGGCATATTGACTTATCGATCGGGTTCTTAGCAGGTTTTCTTGGAGCAATTGCGGCCATTCTTCTGATGCAGCATGGTTTACCTGTTTATATTGTTATTCCTATCATTTTAATACTTGGGACGATTGCCGGTTTGTTTACAGGCTTCCTTGTTGCAAAAGTAGGAATTCCTGCATTTGTAGCAACACTGGCGGGCTGGTTGATTTACCGCGGTGCAATTCTGCAAGTAACAGAAAAGTCTGGAACCATTATCGTTCAAAATGACGCTTTTAACGCAATTGGAAATGGCTACATTCCATCTCTTATGCAGGTTAGTGGGTTACACTTATTATCTTTATTAATTGGTGTGCTTGGAATATTATTTTACAATTTTAGTGCAGTCTCCAATCGCCGAAACAAAATTAAGTATAATTTCGAAGTAGTTTCAAAGCAGATTTTCATTTTGCAACTTGTGTTTGTTTCAGCTATCATCGCTGCAATCACTTGGATCTTAGCTGGATATAACGGCTTCTCCTGGACAGTAATGATTATCTTATTAGTTGTGCTTGTCTATCATTTCTTGACAACGAAGACAGTAATGGGAAGACATATTTATGCAGTCGGCAGCAATCCGGAAGCTGCGCATTTAAGCGGAATTAACGTTAACAAGATTACGTTCCTTGTATTCGGTTCAATGGGTTTGCTGTCAGCTTTATCAGGCATTCTATTTACCTCTCGCCTTCAGTCAGCAACGACAACTGCTGGAACACTATTCGAACTTGATGCCATCGCAGCAGCATACGTTGGCGGTGTATCTGCGGCAGGCGGTGTAGGTAAAGTAACAGGAGCCATCATCGGAGCAATCGTAATGGCATCCTTAACGAGTGGGATGAACTTGCTCGGTGTAGGGATTTCCTATCAATATATGATTAAAGGCGGCGTTTTAGCCTTAGCTGTAATCTTCGATGTTATGACAAGAAAAAAAGGAAACTAACTGCCTCTTCTAGCGGGCTTTCACCAAGATCATTGGGGAAGCCTTTTTTGCATAATTGTCTTTATTTATGGCTCTTTTCTCAAACTTTGTTGTTTTTGGCTGCAAAATTGGATTCAAAGACATATATTTTTTCACAAAAAAACTAATTTAGAGAAAAGAGCCTGCACACTTAATTCCGAACTACAAATGGCGTATGATCACGTTAAAATCGGCTTTAGGATTTTAACAACAATCTTCCGGAAACAGCCTTATTTATAATGCAGTTTAACAGCCAGGCTGATAGAATCAAATTACATAACATCGAACAGTTAATGGAACGGAAAGGGGAGGATGCAAATATGAAAAAGTATATGTATGCCATATTGAGTCTTGTATTTGTCTCCCTTTGTTATCTCATTTTTGTATCAGCCAACATTGTCTTCAGTAATGACATAGCTTTACCTAAAGCAATAAAGCAAACAGACTCTCGCTATCGCTTAGTTCTAATCACGAGAGACATGGACACTGCGTTTTGGAATAAGGTTGGCACAGGAGCATCGAGACAGGCAGTGAAAGAAGGAGCCAGCCTTGAAGTTTGGGGAAGCTATAGCAATAATTCAGAGCAATTTTTAAAAAAGTTAGAACTGGCGATCCATTCCAAAGTGGATGGAATCATCATACAAGGACTTGATACAGATGAGTTTAAAGAACTTACAAAAGTAAAGGCCGCGTTTAATGGAATTCCGATTATCACAGTAGCGAATGATGTGCCAATGAAGGAAAGCTTAAGAAGAACCTACGTTGGTTCTGACCAATTTCGTGCTGGAGGTTTAATAGCAAGACAGTTATTGAATGATATGGGTACTGAAGGGAAGGTTGTACTGCTTTCTGACGAACAGAAAGAGTATTACCAGAATGAGAGATTAAAGGGCATCTATGCCACTTTGAAAGTGTATCCCAATATTAAAATACAATTTGCCGAAACAGCAGAGTCAAAAGATCAAGTCATTACGACGATGAGAGATCAGTTGAATCAAATGCCGGATGTGAATGGATTTATCGCGGTAAACGCTAAGATGATTGGTCCAATGGTACAGGAAATCGGGAAACGTTCCCAGGTTGAACCGTATTTTATTTATACCTTTGATGATGGACCAGAATCGTTACCTCTCTTTGAAGAGGGGAAGATTGACGGAGTCGTTGAGCAAGATCCTGAAACAATGGGTGAAGTCAGTGTGCAGCAAATTGTTAAATGGCTGAACGGAGAAACGGTCCCGCTTGATATTAATGGTTACTTCACAAACATACGCATATTGAAGGACAGCAGAAATGAATAGCATTAGAAAGAAAATATTATCATTCACCACTATAATCATCATCATTATGTCCATCATTTGGATTGCTCTGACATTCTATAACTATAAAACACAAGTGAAATATAATGATATCTTAAACCGATACTTAATATTAAGTGATGTTTCGAGGTCCAGTAATCAAGTCATCACAGACTTGAATAACTATATGAACCAATCGACACCAGGAAATTTACAAAAATTAGAGAACAGCAAAAAGGCACTGGAATCTGCTAGATATGAAGTATTTAAGGTAAGAAATGAAGTGAATGATTTTACATTAACAAATTACATAAATTTAATGGGCAGCTTAATTGAAACAACAGACAGATTAATGGGACTTGAACGAGATTCCGAGGCAGCGGTCAAGGACCTTGCAGAAATTACACGTATTAGTAACTATATTTCCGATATGACGCTTACCTTAATCGATATGGAACTCAAAACACATGAGCCATTTTATCGTGGCATTATGGAGCAATCCATAGAATTGGTGAAACTTGCGATATGGATGGTTTTATTAACCTCCTTATTGCTATTATTGGCTACTTATTGGTTTTCCCTAGGCATCACAAGGCCGGTCCAACAGTTAACGAAGGCTGCAAGTGAACTGGCGAAGGGAAGATTCGATAATGAAATAACAGTCAAATCGAATGATGAAATTGCCTTTCTGGCTAAAACATTTAATCATATGCGTACGAATATCAATAATTTAATACAGCAAATAAAGGAAAAAGCAAAGCTGGAACACGAACTGCAGCAAAACAAAATTTTGCTGCAGGAAAGCCACTTTCGCAGTCTGCAAAGCCAGATGAATCCGCATTTCCTGTTTAATACACTTAATACGCTATCAAAAAAAGCCTACTTAGAAGGGTCTGAAGAAATCAGTGATTTGCTCGTCAGCGTGGCAGACCTTTTACGTTACAATTTAAAGCAAATTGACCGGTCCGTTACATTAAGAGATGAATTGGTTGTTGTCAATCAATATATGCAGATTCAAAAGGCACGCTTTACGGATCGGCTTGAACTGCAATTAGACATTGATGACTCATGCTTAGATGTTGCAATTCCCGCACTAACCCTGCAGCCGATTATTGAAAATGCTGTCATTCATGCAATTGAGCCCAAGATTAACGGGGGTGTCATCACAATTCGTGTGCAAGGAAAAGATGGAAATGTCCTGGTTCGAATTGAAGATGACGGAATAGGCATGTCTGATGAAGTCATCTCTCAAATTTTAATGGAACGTCAAGTGCAAACAACAGGACATTCCACAGGAATAGGTTTCAGTAATGTTGTAAAGCGTCTGCGCCTATTTTATGAGAGCGATGACGTCATTCAACTTGAAAGCAAATTGGGCAGCGGCACATCCGTTCTATTAAAAATTCCGGAACAAAGAGGCGAGATACATGATTAAAATTTTAATTGTGGATGACGAACAAATAGAACGGGAAGGGATGGAAGCCATTTTAAATCGAGCATTCCCGGACCTGATTGTTGAACAAGCCAATAATGGGAATAGAGCAGTGGAATTAGCAGCAAGCTTTAAACCGGATCTAGTATTAATGGATATTCAGATGCCTGGCATGAATGGGTTGGAAGCCGTAGAGCAGATACTCGCTGATTTTCCTCATATAAAATTCATAATGGTAACAGCATACGATACGTTTAATTATGTGCAGTCTGCCTTAAAGCTTGGAGCAAAAGACTATATCTTAAAGCCTAGTAAGGTAAGTGAAATTAGAGCAACGGTAGGGAAGGTATTGAACGAGATAGAAAACGAGAGGGAGCAACAAGCAGCAAGCAGCTTACAACGGGAAATGATGCAAAAAACATTAGCTCTCGTTGAAACAGATGTTGTAACGCAGCTGCTTTTTGACCATGTGCATGAAGTCCATTTGAACATGCTAATAGAGATGCTCGATATCCAATCAACAAGTCAGGTATTCGTCATGAATGTGATTGTACCGGAGGGCATGGAACATCTCTACTCTCGGATTAAGGAAAAAGTCAGGAAAACAAAAAGTGGCTGGATGGGTGCTCTTTATGATGGACAGCTGCCGATTATTATCTTCAGAAACGGCCAGTCGTTTCGGGCACAAGCGACTTCTCTGGCAAGAGATATTTTATTTGAAGTAACAAAGGAGCAGAAGTCTGGCTGGTTCATTGGGATTGGGGATGATTGCAACTCATTGGAGAAAATCCGGCAATCTTATCAAGAGGCAATCATTGCTTCGAGCAATAAGACACTACCGGTCAAATATCGGTTTTATCAAGATATTCCTGTTTTGAATGAAACCGGCAGTTGGCAGCAGGCAAAATACTTAAAAAAGGATCTAACCGACCATATACGACTAGGGCAGTGGGATCAAATAAAATCGAATCTTAGCCATCTTATTCAAGCCTACGAGATGGAAGGGATAGAAATCCAGCAAGCCCAACAATATGTATTAGAATCACTATGGTCAATCTGGTCGATTATAAGCGATTTGGGGATTGGGGCAGCAACCCCAATTTACCATTATCAAGCGTCAAATTACCGTCAATTACGTTTTGAAACAGCCAATCTTCTGGCAGAGATGAAAGAATCCTATGATCAGCATTATACTAGTTTGGAAGCGGATACAATTTATCGGATCAAACAATTTATCATGGAAAATTCCCAACAGAATATTTCATTAGAAACACTTAGTAATAAAGTAGGTTTAAGCCCCATTTATATCAGTAAGATGTTCAAGGAAAAGCTGGGGATTAATTATATTGATTTTTTAACAGAGTGCCGTATTGAAAAAGCAAAGAAAATGTTGGCAGAACCGGATAAGAGCATTAAGGAAATTACAATTGAAGTTGGCTATCATGAACCAAATTATTTTAGCAAAGTATTTAAAAAGATGTGCAATGTTACGCCAAGAGAATATCGTAAAACATTGCTTGGAATAAAAGATTAGTCTCTTTCCTGAAAAAATGCACTCTATTAGTAAAATGAAAAACTGAAACAGAAGTTCCACAGGGAAGGGAGGGGAAACTTGTGATGACAAAGTTAAGGAAAGTTGGTTTATTGAATCTTATCTTCCTTCTAATGTTATTGGCGGCATGCGAAGAAGGGGTAACTTCAATACATAAAGAGAACAAAGCAGAGAATGAAAGTGTTACTGATTTTGATAAAAAGCTTAAAATTGGTTTTTCGATGGATACCTTAGAAGAGGAGCGTTGGCCTAGAGATAGAGACTTTTTTAAAGAAGCGGTCGAGTCATTAGGAGCGGAAGTTGTGATACGAGAAGCAAAGGGTGACGATACCTTGCAAATTGTGCAAGCTGAAACCTTAATCAGCGACGGAGTGGACTTGCTCGTAATCGTTCCGCATAACGCGGAGGCGGTAGCAACCATCGTCAACAAAGCCCATTCTGCGGGCATTAAAGTGATTTCCTATGACCGTTTAGTAAAAAATTCATCTGTAGATTTGTACATCTCTTTTGACAATGAGTTAGTTGGGGAACTTCAAGCTCAGGCAATAACAAAATTAGTTCCAAAAGGGAAGTATGTATATATCGGCGGGGCAAGTACAGACAATAATGCCCATTTATTGAAAAAGGGAGTTTTTAATGTCCTCCAGCCGTTCATAGATAGGGGGGATATCCAGATTGTGTATGATCAATGGACTGAAAATTGGACGCCAGAAAATGCTTTTGCCAATATGGAAGCCGCCTTGGAGATAAATAATAACGAGATAGATGCTGTTATTGCTGCAAACGATGCGACAGCAGGAGGAGTCATAAAAGCCCTTGAAGCACAAGGTCTTGAGGGGGGAATTCCAGTTGCCGGACAGGATGCAGACTTAGCAGCAGCTCAGCATATTGTGCAAGGGACTCAAACAATGACTATTTATAAACCTATTAAAACCTTAGCATACGAAGCTGCAAGAGCAGCTATCAAAATGGCAGGGGGGGAGACCATTACAACGAATAGAAAGATAAACAACGGGAAATTAGAAATACCATCTCTCTTCCTTGCGCCCATTGCTGTAGATAAAAGTAATATAGATAACACTATTATTGCTGATGGATTTCATCTGCGCGATGAGGTATATGAAAAGACAGGGGAATGATAATCATTCATTCCAGCTTTAAAAGCAGTAATCCAAAATGCCCGCGTCAATGAAGGAAGATAGAAGGACAGGTACGCCCTTATGCTTGGAAAATTAGTATATATTATCCAGTTATTTAATTTATTCAAATAATTCTAATTATTCATGATATTTCGCGTGTGGAAATATATAATTAACCCATCCAATGGAAATTGATGGGAGGAATGGTGTTTTTGAAGAAGAAATTTATTTTACCCGTAGTTCTGTCGTCGGCAATGTTGGTAGGTTCGATCCCAGTGAGCAGTGTGTTCGCGCAGCCACTTGATTCCAGCAGTGGACAAGCTTCCAAGGCGTGGAATGAGAAAGCTAGTGTTCCTTTATTTGTGAAAGAGCGGTTCGCTGAAAAATTCTCTTCCAGTACTCCAGCTAATGCATTGAATTATTTGAAGAAAAACGAATCTAAAACAGGAATTAAGGACCCAGAAAGAAAACTGAAAGTGAAGAATGTAGAGAAAGATGAACTGGGGATGACTCACGTCCGTTTCAATCAGTCGGTCAATGGAGTGAACGTAGAAGGGTCAGACATCATTGTGCATTTTAATAAGAATAATGAAGTGGTGTCTGTCAATGGAAGAATGAATGAGACTATCGACAACGCGCAATTGGATACAACGGCTTCAATCAGCAGTGAAGCTGCATTGAAAGCTGCCAAGTCTTCTGTCAACGCATCTGAAGAGCTTACATATGACCCGACAGCTGAACTGGTTGTCTATCCTTTCGAAGGAAAAAATCACACAGCCTATAAAGTAAATGTCAACTTCATGGGAGACGATCCTGGCAACTGGTTTGTCTTCGTGGATGCAAAGACAGGCGAGGTAATCGATCAGTACAATGGCTTGATGCACGCGGATGAAATGAAGACACAAAAAGGAGCCGGAAAAGGTGTACATGGTGACCACAGGGAATTGCATATCACCCAGGTAAAAGAAGCTAATGCGGGCACTAAGTTTGCGTTAGCGGATTATTCCCATGCAAACCTGGGCGGAATCGAAACGTACGATGCCAAAAACGATAACACTGCCAGCAATGATACACTATATGTTGGGAATTCAGCGGCCTTCATCGGTGATTATGACCGCGCCGCTGTCGATGCACACTATAATTCCGAAAAAGTTTATAATTACTTCCTGAATGAACATGGCCGGAATTCCCTTGATGGGAAAGGGATGGCGATCATTTCCAAAGTCCATTATGGCAACAACTACAACAATGCGTCATGGAATGGACGATGGATGACTTACGGTGATGGGGACGGTGAATTCATGATTTCCCTATCAGCTGGCCTTGATGTTGCTGCTCACGAGATGACACATGGTGTGATCACTCATTCAGCAAATTTAGTCTACCGTAATCAATCGGGGGCACTAAACGAATCATTTGCCGATGTGTTTGGTGCGCTGGTTGACGATAAGGACTGGGAAATGGGCGAAGATATTATGGCGCCAGCTGCTAAAGCCGACGGCATGACCGTACTGCGCAGCTTAAGCAATCCAAACGGTGTTGTTGTGAGCAATGAGCAAAGAAGGGCATACAGCACAAATGGCGGAGTCTATCCAGACCATATGGACGAGTTTTATAATATGCCAACTTCAGTAGATGGCGGCGGAGTCCATGTTAACTCATCGATCACGAACCATGCGGCATACTTGATTGCTCAAGACCTTGGAAGAGAAAAACTAGGGAAGATCTATTATCGCGCGTTAACGGTATACTTAACTGCGAATTCCGACTTTAGCGATGCAAGACAGGCGGTCGTCCAGTCTGCAATCGATCTTTATGGTGAAGGCAGCGAGGAAGAAGCAGCTGCTAACGCTGGATTTGACGCGGTGGGAATCTACTAATCCATTTACACTGAAATCCCTCAGACTATGAGTTTGAGGGATTTTTAGTTGCAACACTACTAAATCATTGTATAAATAGAAGGTGTTCACATAATTGTTGATAAGTTTGAAAAAAACTGAATTGAAACAATACGTAATATGGTATTATTTTTTCTGTAGACAGACAGCTTACCTTCAGAAATTTCCTCGTATGCCGCTCTCGATTTTCTCCTTATTTAAAATCCTTGATTTCTTACCTTTCATGAATACCTCATATATGAATCCTGAGATTGTCTTTCGAATATCTCTTACTCTCGTATTGTTTTTAAAATAATTCCCTTCAAACGTGAAAGGAGTGATTAGCCATGTAACTGTTATCAGCTTTACTAAGGTTTCTTAAGCATTTCATTTTATTTTTGAAGGAGGATTATGAATGGGTCATGATATATACGGTTTGAATAAAGCAAGGGAAGAAATTGCTTATGCGCGTTTTAGCATGGGGAATCGTAATGCACTGCTGCTTTACAATTTACTTGACTCACTTAAGTTTTATGCTGGTGTCAGTGGATCAGGAAAGTTCTCGACTTTTTCGTTACAACAAATAGAAAGGGCAATGAATGACTACAAGAAGTTTTTTAAAACTGGTGATTCACCATCGGAAAGTGATTGTACATCCTGGGATCAAAAACAAATCCTGAAATTTATCCAAAGTTGTTTGGCAACAGCACAAAAAGAAGAAAGTGTAGAAGTGTATTTTGGTTAGCGATCCTCCATCTACTCCAACCCTATGTTCCTCCGGTCTATCCTCATTAGCTTCAAATCATAAAAGATTTCGTTTATAGATAATAAATTCCTTGTCTCTTTCATAGATATTAATGTTGATAGTTTAATCATTTTTATTTTTACGAAAGGGGAAAGAAAATGGACAAGGATACTGCAAAGGTTGGAAAATGCCCGTTTACGCACGGGGGTGCTACTAGTCAAAAAACGAGTGGGACGACAAATAGAGACTGGTGGCCGAACCAGCTGCAATTGAATATTCTCCATCAGCATGATCGCAAATCCAATCCTATGGGAGAAGATTTTAATTATAATGAAGAATTCAAGAAGCTGGATTATGACGGACTTAAGCAGGATCTTCATGAACTCATGACAACAAGCCAGGACTGGTGGCCGGCTGACTATGGACATTATGGACCTTTGTTCATCCGGATGGCCTGGCACTCGGCAGGTACGTATCGTATTGGGGATGGCCGGGGCGGCGGCGGAACCGGTTCACAGCGTTTTGCTCCATTGAACAGCTGGCCAGACAATGGAAACCTTGATAAGGCTCGCCGGTTGTTATGGCCGGTTAAGCAGAAGTATGGCAACAAGATCTCCTGGGCTGACTTGATTTTGCTGGCAGGCAATGTTGCGATTGAGTCGATGGGCGGAAAGACAGTAGGGTTTGGCGCAGGACGCCCGGATATCTGGCACCCGGAAGAGGACACTTACTGGGGTGTTGAATCAGAGTGGCTTGGCGATAAACGGTACACAGGTGACCGTGAGCTTGAGAACCCGCTTGCTGCGGTGCAGATGGGTCTTATCTATGTGAATCCTGAAGGGCCGAATGGCAAGCCGGATCCCCTTGCTGCAGCTAAGGACATTCGTGAAACCTTTGCGCGGATGGGAATGAACGATGAAGAAACAGTAGCCCTGATCGCTGGCGGCCATACATTTGGAAAAGCCCACGGTGCAGGGGACGCGGCCAAAGTTGGTGCAGAACCGGAAGCAGCTCCGATTGAAGAGATGGGCTTAGGATGGAAAAACGCACATGGAAGCGGCAGGGGACGTGATACGATCACGAGCGGTCTTGAAGGAGCCTGGACGGCAAGTCCGACACAGTGGGATAATGGATACTTTGATTTGCTTTTTGGCTACGAATGGTGGCTGACAAAGAGTCCGGCTGGTGCCTACCAGTGGCTTGCAGTTGATCCAGCCGAGAAGGATTTGGCCCCGGACGCGGAAGATCCTTCTGTAAAAGTACCGACGATGATGCTCACAACCGATATTGCTTTACGGCATGATCCGGCATACGAAAAAATCTCCCGCCGATTCCATCAGAATCCGGATGAATTTGCGGATGCTTTTGCCAAGGCATGGTTCAAGTTATTGCATCGTGATATGGGACCTAAATCAAGGTATATCGGTCCTGAAGTTCCAAAAGAGGATTTCGTCTGGCAAGATCCTGTTCCTAATGTGGAGTATGAATTGACTGATAAGGAAGTAGACAAGATTAAGGAACTAATTCTCGACTCCGGACTTACCGTCAGTGAGTTAGTGACAACGGCCTGGGCCTCGGCAAGCACCTTCCGTGGATCTGACTTCCGCGGAGGAGCGAACGGTGCCCGCGTACGTCTGGCACCGCAAAAAGACTGGGAAGTGAACCAGCCTGAGCAGCTTTCGAAGGTGCTTAATGTTCTCGAAGACATTCAAAGCCAGCTGAATCAGGAAGTCAGCTTAGCCGACTTGATTGTACTTGGCGGCAGTGCCGCGATCGAGAAAGCTGCACGGGATGCAGGCTTTGATGTAACCGTTCCGTTTGCTTCAGGGCGCGGGGATGCGACAGAAGAGCAAACCGATGCAGAAGGCTTTGCGGTGCTTGAGCCATATGCCGATGGATTCCGCAACTATCAGAAACAACAGTATCGAGTGAGTCCGGAAGAGCTGTTGCTGGACAAAGCGCAGCTGTTGAACCTCAGTGCACCTGAAATGACCGTCCTGATTGGCGGTATGCGTGTGCTCGGTACAAACCATGGCGGGACAAAACATGGTGTATTCACCGACCGTGTCGGCACACTCACCAATGATTTCTTTGTGAACCTGCTGGATATGGGGGTTGAATGGAAGCCTGCAGATGGTGGTATTTATGAAGGTCGTGACCGTAAGACCGGTGAAGTGGTACGTACCGCGACCAGGGTCGATCTCGCTATCGGTTCAAACTCACAGCTGCGTGCGATTGCGGAAGTGTATGCCCAGGACGATAACAAAGAGAAGTTTGTGCGCGACTTTATTTCAGCATGGGTCAAGGTCATGAATGCAGACCGTTTTGATCTCCATGCAAATGCTCATGAGACATCAGAATTAGCAATAAAATAATAGTTTGAAAGATAGCAGATCAGTAAAATGGTCTGCTGTTTTTTTTTTGCCGCCAAAAGGGAGAGCGGTTGGAGGGTTCAAATCGTAGTATTTAAGAACCCCCAACAATCATTTTTTTCTGGGAACAATTATCTATTAACAGCTGGTCTCTAGTTAAGGTATGATTAATTGAGTATTTAGAAAGTTGGAATTTTATATATTCAAACATTTATATTGTAATATAATATTTCAACCTCTATAATACATAGTACACGGACAGTTGTATTTTTAAAGAGGACAGTTGATGGATTTCTTTTAACTGACCTTATGCAATCAAAGAGAAATTACTTGTGGGGGAGATGACGATGAATAATTTACTGAAGAAGTTGAATCAAGTAAGCCTGGTGAAACAAATCATTGTCGGTTTGTTAGTTGGTGTGATCCTGGCACTGACGATTCCGGATGCCGCAAAGCCGGTTGCTATTTTAGGCTCCTTATTTGTAGGTGCCTTGAAAGCAGTGGCTCCTGTTTTGGTATTATTCTTGGTGATGTCGGCGATTGCCCAGCACAGACGCGGGCAGAAAACAAACATGAAAACGGTTATTTCCCTGTATCTTTTAGGAACATTCGCAGCTGGACTTATTGCCGTCCTCGCAAGCTTCATGTTCCCGGTTACCCTAAAGCTTACAGCTGGCGCTGAGGGCATGACGCCTCCTGGCAGTGTCGTCGAGGTGCTTAAAACATTATTGCTTAACATTGTAGATAATCCGGTTAACGCTATTATAAATGCTAATTATATCGGTATTTTAGCCTGGGCCGTCCTGATTGGACTTGCTCTGAAAAATGCAGCAGATTCAACCAAAACGGTGATCGGGAATTTAGCCGATGCTATGTCCAAGATCGTTGCCTGGGTGATAAAATTCGCTCCGCTTGGTATCATGGGCCTCGTATTTGAATCAATAACTTCAAATGGCCTCAGTTCCTTGCTTGGCTATGGAAAATTGCTTGCCGTCCTGATTGGCTGCATGCTTGTTGTTGCGCTTGTCGTCAATCCAATCATCGTGTTCACGTTGATCAGGCAAAACCCATATCCGCTTGTTTTTAAATGCTTGAAGGAAAGTGGGATCACCGCCTTCTTTACAAGAAGTTCAGCTTCCAATATCCCTGTGAATATTAAAATTTGTGAAGAATTAGGGCTTGATAAGGACTCCTATTCTGTTTCGATTCCATTGGGCGCAACGATCAATATGGCTGGAGCAGCTGTGACGATTTCCGTCATGACACTGGCTGCAGTCCATACACTCGGCATTCAGGTGGATATTCCAACTGCCATCATTCTGAGTGTCATGGCTGCCATCAGTGCTGCAGGTGCCTCAGGCGTTGCCGGCGGTTCGCTGTTGCTAATCCCGCTTGCATCCAGCTTGTTCGGCATCCCGAATGATGTCGCCATGCAGGTGGTTGCAGTAGGCTTTATCATCGGCGTTCTCCAGGACTCCTTTGAAACTGCGCTTAACTCGTCAACAGACGTTTTATTCACCGCTGCTGCAGAATTCAAGAAATGGCGCAAGGATGGAAAAGTCATCGACATCAAAAAAGCATCGTAAATTGGCTGGATGGCCGGTACGCTTTTCACTTATTGGCGAAAAAGAATATATATCGATCACATTCGATGATAGATCAGCGGGTTTTCGGTTTTTTCGGCTATATTTATAGATCTATTACCCACTTTTTGGAATAGATTGACCACAACCACTGGGAGCATGGGGAAGTCCTTTTGCTTCCAGTGGTATTTTGTATTAAGATAAGATAAAAGTGCACATCAATTGAGGTGCGCTTTTTCTGTGTAAACAAAGTTTTGAAGAAGACACGTAAAGATGCTGGAAAATGCGATAAAAAAGGAGTCAAAGATGTCAAAAATAGATGAAAAAAAGTTTTGGAAGCACGCTGAGGCACCTGTACGGCTGATTGATGTTTTATCAGCTCAGACTAAAGCTGAATTAGACGCGATCCGTTTTTCCGGTCACTCTGGATGGCCAAAAGCAATATGCGATGCCAGTTGAGCTTTTAGAACAATTATCCGTTTACCAAGAAACAGCTTTTAAATGCCGGTGAGCCGGGATTCATTGATCGATCTCCCGAAATGGTAAAATTCCTCCGGTTTTTAGCTGAATCATTTGAGATGACAGCAGAGGACAAGGATGAAATTGCAGAAGCATTAATCTACATGATCAATTCAAATGATCCGCCATCCAAATTGATCGAGTATTTACAAAGTGGTTTCGAATTTCCTACCTTCGAATTTGTGCAGCAGCTGACAGCACATATCATGGAAGTTTACAACAATACACGTCAGTGGGCCCTGAAAGGTTACAAACCAACGGAGCTGCGAAAAGAGAAGGAAAAACATTTGAAGTCCATGCCGGTACATCCTTTTAGCCAGCCACAGGGTGCCTCGAATGTAATCGATTTTAGCACCAGGCAGAAAGTGGGACGTAACGACCCCTGCCCATGCGGAAGCGGAAAAAAGTATAAGAAATGCTGCGGGAAATAGCCATTCATCACTGTTGAAAGAAGGTATTTAAGTGAAATCTGAAAAAGAGAAGATGCTGGCCGGGGAAATGTACAACCCTGCTGACCCGCTTTTGGTAAAAGATCGTGAGGAAGCAAGACGAAGAGTCAGGATCTATAATCAGACGCTGGAAACAGAAGGTGAAAAAAGAACGCAGTTACTAAAGAAATTGCTAGGTTCTACCGGAGACGCTGTTTTTATGGAGCCGAATATCCGATTTGATTATGGCTATAACACCCATGTAGGTGAAAACTTTTTTGCCAATTTCGACTGTACCATCCTCGATGTGTGTGAAGTCCGTTTTGGCGATAATTGCATGCTCGCCCCTGGCGTGCAAATCTATACGGCCACGCACCCGCTCCACCCGGCTGAACGGAACTCTGGCAAGGAATATGCAAAGCCGATCACGATTGGAAACAATGTATGGATAGGCGGGAGTGCCATCATAAATCCAGGAGTGACGGTGGGAGATAATGTAGTGATTGCATCAGGCGCAGTCGTCACAAAGGATGTCCCGGATAATGTTGTCGTTGGCGGCAACCCGGCTAGAGTGATTAAACAGATTGAGGTGTAAGGCGGAAGGTTACGTGTTTGAAGTGATGTGAGGGTACTTGGCTTGTTTTAGAAAACATGGGGCTACTTCGGACAAAACCAGTGAGAAGGACCGGAGAAATGTCCGAACCCGGGGCTACTTCGGACAAAATCAGCGAAAAGAACTGGAGAAATGTCCGAACNCGGGNCNACTTCNGACAAAATCAGTGAGAAGAGCCGAAGAAATGTCCGAACCCGGNTCTACTTCGGACAAAATCAGCGGAATGAGCCGAAGAAATGTCCGAACCCGGGTCAATTTCGGACAAAATCAGCGGAAAGAACCGAAGAAATGCCCGAGCGTGTTAATGATTGGAGGGAACAACTATGAAGGAACCGGTCGTTATTGTCGGGGCTGGATTGGCAGGGCTTCGTGCTGCTGCTTTGCTTCAAGCTAATGGAATCAGCTGCCGGGTATTGGAGGCGCGTGATCGAGTTGGGGGAAGGGTTTTGAGCATGGGGGCCAAAGCTATGCCGGAGCTCGGCAGGTTTGATCTGGGTCCAACCTGGTACTGGCCGGATCATGAACCTGTCATTACGGATCTGGTCAAAGAACTTGGGTTGCCCACCATAGAACAGCATACCTCGGGCGCCATGCTATTCGAGCAATCGCAATCCGGACCGATTCAGCGGCATGCTCTGCCAGAAGGGGCTGTTGAGAGGTCTATGCGGCTGGCTGGCGGGATTCAGTCTCTTATTGATGCTATTGCGGACTCGCTTCCTTCGGGCACAATCGAGCTGAATACACGGGTTACGGCAATCCAACTCGATGATCAAGTTACAATTGAAGCGGAAGAATTCAATGGAAAAAAGATGAGCATTCGTGCTGAAGCAGTAATCCTGGCATTGCCGCCTAGGATTGTCGCAGACAGGATCGACTTTTCACCTTCTCTCCCTGTTGATGTCTTGGCCAGCCTTAGGGACAAGCCGACATGGATGGCAGGACAAGCCAAGGCGGTTGCGGTTTATGAGCGTCCATTCTGGAGGGAAGAAGGTCTTTCCGGACAGGTCACCAGCTGGGCCGGCCCTTTGCAGGAAATCCATGATGCCTCGCCTGAAAATGGCTTTGGTGCACTTTTTGGCTTCTTCGGCATTCCGGCAAAAATTCGGCAAGAACTAGGTGAGGAACAGATACATATGCTTGTCTTGGAGCAATTGACCCGGCTTTTTGGCCTGATGGCGAAAAAACCGATTGCTCTCCTTTACAAAGATTGGTCAGGCGATCCTGAAACAGCAGTAAAAGAAGACCTTCCTCCGTTGACCAGCTTCCCGGACTATGGCCTGCCGGCTGGAGTCAGTTCGTGGGAAAATAAGATTGTTTTTGCAGGTACCGAAACAGCACCGGGGCATGGCGGCCATCTTGAAGGAGCTTTGCTATCCGCTGAGCGAGCGGCATCTGTTGTGATGAAGCTGGCTGAGGAACTCAAATAATAACGATAGATAGTAAAACGAAAGGGCGCTTTTTCCGATAAAACGGATGAAGCGCTTTTTTTTGCGCGATTTAGAGTTCAGTAAAATGGCTTATCTTCCATATGTGCTTCAGCTGGGAATTGTAAATCTACTTTCTATATAATTCACCTTATGGTCTATTTTACCTATTATCTGCACAGTGATATAGTAATAAATAACTAACTTGAGAGGACGCTATATTATATGAGTTGCAATGCGTGTTTGGTTGGAAATTTACAGTTTGAGATACGAGTAGAAGGGGACCAAAATTTGTCCATCTATCCTGAAGTGGTTCGTCACATGGAGCGTAATGGTGAACTGATGCGGGCGGAAGGCGGTTCGCTGGTTGTAAGCGAAGCAGGGATGAAGGATTTCCTTGATTTTTGCCAAGACCATATGGAACCGGATGAAGTGGTTTTTCGGCTGGATGAAGGAAAGTGGAGAACTCTTTCGGAGGCGGAGGACATCCTCGAAAGCGAGTGGATCGACGAAGTCATCCGCAAGCAGCAGGTTACTAGCCATGCCCAGCCGATTGTTGACGCGGGAGCCGAGATTTATGCCCATGAAATGCTGGCCAGGTTTTACCGGGAGGACGGTTCCGTGATTTTTCCCGGTGAAATTTTCGGTGCCGCTCGGAAACGTGACCGGTTATATGCACTTGACCGGATTTGCCGGATGGCCGCGGTCAGGGCAGCTTCATTTACCGACAAGAAGGCGTTCATCAATTTTATCCCGACATCGATTTATTCTCCGGAATTTTGCCTCAAGTCGACCACGATGCTGGCTGACCGACTGGGAGTCGATTCGGGACGGCTTGTGTTTGAAGTCGTTGAAACGGAAAACGTCGAGGATACAGATCATCTGAAAAGAATCCTCACTTTTTACAAAGAAAAGGGCTTCCGGTATGCGCTTGATGATGTTGGTGAAGGATACAGCACATTGGAGCTGCTCTCCAATCTTCAGCCGCATTACATGAAACTGGATATGAAGTATGTCCAGGGAGTTGCCGCCGATCCTCAAAAGCAGCGGACCGCTTCTGCATTTTTAACAGAAGCGAAGAAGCTGGGATCTGTTCCGCTTGCGGAGGGGATTGAATCAGAGGAAGATTTTGAGTGGCTAAAGGAGAAAGGATATCAGCTGTTCCAGGGATACTTGTTCGGCAAACCCGCGCCAATTAGCAGTCTGGTTGAAGGATGAAAAAAAGAAACCGTTCATGTGACGGTTTCTTTTTTAGGTTATATATCATCGGCATAATGCAGGGAACGCTTTGCTTCCAACTTCTTTTTCATTTCTTTTATGGCTTCTGTCAGGAGCGCGATGTCCTTGAGGATTTGCTGTTTGATGGCTGTGTCGGCACTTGATTGATAGTCGTTTTTCAGTTGGCTCAGTTCCCGTTGGAATAGAAAAAGTGTAAGCAGCTTAATCTCCCCCTTTGGTGAAACAATCATTCTCTCTTTCTCTGTATATAGTACAAAATACCCAATGTTTTTTCTTTTAAACATAAAAAATGGTAAAAATCCTCTCCCGCCGGAATGGGGAGAGGATTTCATACTTACGCTGTTGTCTTCTTTGCTTCAAACACTGCTACAGACTCTTTCCTCTGGTAATAATACCAGTTCAGGACAATGGACAGCACGTAGAAGCCGATGAAGATGAAGAATGCAGGGGCATAACCTCCGGAAATGTTCACGGACCAGCCGAACAGCTTTGGAATCAGGAAGGATCCATATGCTGCGAATGCTGCCGTAAAGCCAAGGACTGGTGCAGCTTCTTTTGGAACAAAGATTCCAGGTATCATCTGGAATGTTGAACCAGAGCCAATACCAGAAGCGATGAACAGAAGCATGAATGAAGCCAGGAAGCCGCCGAATTGCTTTGTACCCAAGAAGTAAATGACACTTCCAGCACCAGCCATCATCACAACCAGAACGATGGATGTCAGCTTGGCGCCGCCCATTTTATCAGCCAGCCATCCGCCGATAGGGCGTGCAGCTGCAGCAAGGAAAGCACCTAAGAATGCTAAGGAAATATATTCAGGGAACTGTGTTTTCAATAAAAGCGGGAATGCCGCTGAGTAACCGATGAAAGATCCGAATGTTGCCACGTAAAGCCATGTCATGATCCAAGTGTGCTTTCTTTTTACAATGACGAATTGGTCAGCGAATGATTGCTTTGTGCCAGGCAGGTTATCCATGCCAAACCATGCTGCGATTGTGACGATTGCAATCGGGATCAGCCAGATGAATGCTGCGTTTTGAAGGAAAACTTCCTGACCGTTAGATAATTTCTGTCCATCGCCAGCGATGAAAGCGAATGTTCCAGTGGTAATGATTAACGGTGTTACGAATTGGACGACAGATACACCCATGTTGCCTAAACCGCCGTTGATGCCAAGCGCCGTTCCACGTGCTTTTTTCGGAAAAAAGAAGCTGATGTTGGATGAAGAACTTGAAAAGTTTCCGCCACCCAATCCGCAAAGTGCAGCGAGTAAAAGCATCACTGAGTATGGTGTGTCAGGATTCTGTACCGCGAAGCCGATGCCGACAGCAGGAATCGCAAGCACGGCAGTTGTCAGGACTGTCCAGTTGCGTCCGCCCATCATTCCCACTCCGAATGTGTACACAAATCGCAGCGTTGCACCCACAAGACCAGGCATGGCAGCCAATGCGAAAAGCTGTTGATCAGTAAAATTAAAACCAATATCATTAAGACGAATTGCAACCACAGACCAGATTTGCCAGACAATGAACGCGAGCATCAAGGAAGGTACCGAAATCCACAAGTTACGTTGGGCATGTTTTTTTCCTTCAGATTGCCAGAAACGATCGTCTTCAGGATTCCATGTATTTATGCGAGCCATTTTAATTCCTCCATATGTGATTGAATGTTTACAAGATTAATAAACCATTTATATCACAGCCAAGGTGTGACGAACCTCACATTTGGAGACACCATCACAATTCTGTCAAAAAGTCTTGAACACTTTTTGACAAGAAGGCAATTATGGGATGCTTAGAATGCTCATAAGGGTATATAAGCTTGTTGCGTAGCGTTTTATTGATGGGTTGAAAAGGAATCGGGGAAATACCCTATATTTTATTTGCGGTGAAGGTACCACCTTTGCACAGGTATGTCCCCTTATTTCTGTTTTTACCCTAATTGCGAAAATCAAATTATATCGACCACATTTCGATATATATCAGCGGATTTTTGATTTTATCGACCATATTTAAAGAGATATCGAACACTTTTTGCAATATATCGACCACGCCCATAATTTAGTGTTGTTATGAAATTAGTTGAAATTACGAGGCAGATGATTTACTATCAATTCATAACACGATATATTGTGTTGTTTAATTAAAACACAACTAAATATTGTATTTACCGGTAAACATGGTGTCTGAACAAGACTTAATAGGGAATCTGGTGAGAGTCCAGAACTGTTCCCGCAACTGTAAGTGCTGACGAAATAAGGAAGAACCACTGTCTAAAAATGGATGGGAAGGCCTTAAAGTAGGGTGAAGCACAAGTCAGGAGACCTGCCATATTTATGCGTGTTATCTTCTTCGGGAATTGGGAAGGTATTACGGGGATAAATTGATAGGCTCATGAATTTTTTGCAGATACATATGTGAGTTGTTAATTGATCAACGTTACTTAAACCCATCTCCCCGAGATGGGTTTTTCTCATTTTTCAGGGAGCATTTTTTACACACAGGAGGTCAGTAATGGAAGGATTATCTACAAATGTGTCCAGGACTTTGCAAAACCGGCTGGTTTTGCCTCCGGACACGAATCATCTTGGAACGATTTTCGGCGGAACGGTGTTGTCCTATATTGATGAAATCGCAGCGATTGCAGCGATGAAGCACAGCAGAAGAGCAGTTGTCACAGCCTCGATTGACTCGGTGAATTTCCTGTCTTCCGCGGTAGTCGGCGATATTTTAACGCTGGAAGCCGTCGTGATTTCAACAGGCAGGACGTCAATGGAAGTATTCGTGAAAGTGGAAAGTGAAAACTTAAAGACTAGCAAAAAGACGTTGACGACCACCTCGATTTTAACCATGGTGGCAAAGGATGAAAATGGTGTGCCTGTTCCGGTCGCCGGGGTCATTCCGGAAAGTATTGAGGAATGGAAGCTATTCAACACGGCGGACATGAGAAGGCAACATAGGCTGGAAATGAGAAAAAGTAAACAAGCAGGAGGAGTCATCGATGAAAATTCAAGTAAAGGATGATCATGCAGCCACACTGATTACAGAAATCGAAAAATCGTTCCCTCGATTAGATTTTTCACCATTCAAAGAAAAGGTCTGCCAGGGCCTTGAAGCCAAGAATATGACAGACGACCAGATTGATAACATGTTAATTTTGACAGCAGTCGAAAGAATCGGCCGGGATGAACCTGACTGGACATATGCAGCTGCACGGTTTTACTTGAAAAAATTGTACAAGCTTAGTGCAGGCTTTCGAGAAGGAGTTGGTTATGGATCCTTCTATGATTTAATCAATAGACTGATAGAGATCGGGATTTATGATAGCGAAATATTAAAAACCTACTCCCAGGAAGAAATCGAATACCTTGAAAAAGTAATCGATCCCAACAGAGACAAATTATTTACCTACATAGGGCTTGTCACGATGGCGGAACGGTATCTTGCACGCACTCAAAAAGGCGATTTTGCTGAGCTGCCCCAGGAGCGGTTCATGATCATCGTAATGACCTTGCTGGCTGAAGAACCGAAGGAAAAACGGCTTGGATTGGTTGAGGAGGCATATTGGGCGCTTTCTAATCTTTATATGACCGTGGCGACACCGACGCTTGCGAATGCCGGCAAAAGCTATGGCCAGTTATCGAGCTGCTTTATTGATACGGTAGCAGATGATTTAAGGAGCATCTATGATTCCAACACGGATATCTCCACCTTGAGCAAGAATGGCGGCGGCATTGGCGTGTACCTGGGGAAAATCAGAAGCCGCGGCAGCGATATTAAAGGCTTTAAAGGGATTAGTTCCGGGGTGATCCCGTGGATGAAACAGCTGAACAACACAGCAGTTTCGGTCGATCAATTAGGGCAGCGGCAGGGTGCGATTGCTGTTTATCTCGATGTGTGGCATAAGGACATCTTCCCGTTCCTTGATGCAAAACTCAATAATGGAGATGAGCGCCAGCGGACACATGATTTATTCACGGGCATCTGCATCCCGGACTTATTCATGGAGCAGGTAGAAAAACGGGGCGACTGGTATCTGTTCGATCCACACGAAATAAGGCGCGTAATGGGATTTTCGCTTGAAGATCATTTTGATGAGGAAAAGGGAGCTGGGTCGTTCAGGGAAAAATATTGGACCTGCGTCAATCATTCAGGTTTGTCACGTGAGGTCGTTCCTGCGATAGAAATCTTTAAATCGATTATGATTTCCCAGCTTGAAACCGGCACCCCTTACATGTTTTACAGGGATCAGGTGAACAGGCTGAATGCCAACCACCATAAAGGAATGGTTTACTGCAGCAATCTGTGCACAGAAATCACGCAGAATATGAGCCCGACTCTCCTTGAAGAGGAAACAGTGGAGGATGGAAAGATTTTAATCTATAAAAAACCTGGTGACTTTGTCGTCTGCAACTTGTCCTCGATTTCCCTGGGGAAAAGTGTGGTGGATGATGTACTTGAGAGAGTAATCCGTATTCAGGTCAGGATGCTGGATAACGTCATCGATATCAATGAAATTCCTGTGCTGCAGGCCCAAATGACCAACAAGAATTATCGGGGGATCGGACTGGGAACATTCGGCTGGCATCATCTGTTGGCTCTGAAAGGAATCAAGTGGGAAAGCGAAGAGGCGGTAGAATATTGTGATGCTCTTTATGAAGAGATCGCCTGCTTAACCATCAGTGCAAGCCTTGAGCTGGCAAAAGAAAAAGGGGCATATCCTTATTTCGAAGGTTCCGATTGGTGTACAGGACAGTTTTTCAAGAAGAGACAGTATGCTGGTGAACGATGGGAGAATCTCACTGAGGAAATTAAAAAGCACGGCATCAGGAACGGTTACCTGATGGCAGTCGCGCCAAACTCTTCAACATCGATTCTGGCAGGTTCGACGGCAAGCATCGACCCGATTTTCAGGCTCGAGTACTCAGAAGAAAAGAAAGATTACAAGATTCCGGTGACAGCACCTGATCTATCAGCTGAGACGATGTGGTTTTACAAAACGGCCTACAATGTGGACCAGCATTGGAGCATTAGGCAGAATGCACGGCGGCAGCGCCATATTGACCAATCCATTTCGTTTAACATTTATGTGAAAAATACAATCAAGGCAAAAGCGCTGCTGGACCTGCATTTGGATGCCTGGAAATCTGGCTTGAAAACAACTTATTACGTCCGCTCAACATCGAGCAGTGATTGGGACGAATGTGAAAGCTGCCATAGTTAAGATGAAGGGGAGGAAAACGATGAAACTATTGAAGAAAAGATCACTTGTCGAAGCCGATGCGCCAAATGCTTCGACCGGGATTATAAATGGGCAAAGTTCAAATATCCTGAATTGGGATGATGTCCGCTTTCCATGGGCTTATCCAAAATATAAGAAAATGCTGGGCAATTTCTGGACCCCTTTTGAAATCAACATGTCAAAGGATGTTAAGCAATTTTCGATGCTAACCGAAAAAGAACAGGATGCCTTTTTAAAAATTATCGGGCTTCTGGCGCTCCTTGACAGCATTCAAACCGACTACGCCGGCAAAGTGGCTGATTATTTAACCGATTCCAGCTTAAATGCCCTGATGATCATACTGGCGCAGCAGGAAGTAATCCATAATCATTCCTACAGCTATGTGCTGTCAAGCATCGTATCCAAATCGAAGCAGCAGGAAGTGTTCGATTACTGGAGGACTGAGCCAATCCTGCGCAAGCGGAATGAGTTTATAACAGACGGATACAAAGATTTTGCCGAAAATCCTGATGTTAAGAATCTGTTGCATTCCATCGTCTATGATGTCATCCTTGAAGGCCTGTTCTTCTACTCAGGCTTCGCGTTCTTTTACAATCTGGCGCGGAATCAGAAAATGGTCGGCACCAGCACGATGATTAACTACATCAACCGTGATGAACAGCTGCATGTTGGGTTATTCGAGAAGATTTTCAAAGAGATTCTCCGTGAGAATCCTGAGTATGACTCAGAATCATTGAGGGAGTTTGGAACTGCAGCCTTCCGGGAAGCTGCTGGCCTTGAGATTGAGTGGGCGGATTATATTATCGGCAACAATATCGATGGCCTGCTGATGTCAGATGTAAAAGCCTATATAAAATTCATGGCCAATAAACGTGCAGAACAGCTGGGCTTTGCAGCGCCTTTCGAAGGATATCGGACCAATCCGTTAAGATGGATCATCGCCTATCAGGAAGTCGATCTTGGCAAGACTGACTTCTTTGAGCAAAAATCGAGACAGTACACGAAAACATCCGATGAGAATGGATTTGATGAGCTATAAATTTTCCTGTGCAGATTATTTTTATAAGCCTTACCTTTGTATTTTGATCCAGAAAAGAGCCATGATCTTGAACGATCATGGCTCTTTTTGGGATAAAATCCTGTCAAAAGAGAAATGTGATGAACTCCCAGCCTGCAGTGGCAAAAGCAACCAGGCGAATGTCAGGCCAATCAGCTGTCTATTCTCCTTCTTTTGCTGGAATAATTCTTGTATGTGTGTTGGCTTAAAGACTCTTGGTGGGGCCTAAGCAAGCTTGCCTTAATTTCTCTTAATGCTGACCGGGTATAGATAAGGAGATTCCGGTTCTTCGCTGATCTCCCATTTTGATACTCTTACCAGCGGAAGGGGAGTGTCCATATAGGAGCCTGTTTCGATGACACCCTCTATTTTAATCCAGGTGTCCTTTTCGATCTTTGCTGCATCCGGGAATTCTGATAAAAATCCGATGATGCCTGCATCGGCGACACAGTGGGTGACAAGGAACCGGGATACAACCAGCTGGTCTTCTGAGAAGCCCTCTTCTTTATAGACGAATCCATAGAGGCTTACCTTCCGGCCCTGAAACTTATCGATGTCGGAGCTGATTGCTTCATAATAGGAAGAATAGATACTGTCATTAAAAAGGATGGTGGATCCTGTTTCCAGCTCTTTCATCTTCTTATTGTACTCTTCATCAGTCATTAGATTTTCATAACCTGTGGCAGTCCCGGTGCCTTCGGTTAAGTCGGCCTGGGGATAGCCCTCTTCAGGTTGCTGTCCTTCATCACCGGTTCCCAGGCTATCTGCCTGTTCCGCCGTTTCATTTGTCCCCGGGCTACCCTGCCCGCTTTTGCTCGAACCGGCAATCGAAAGCATCGCACCCTTTTTGTCAGCGACAGCAGAATCGAGAACCTTTGCTGGAAGCATGAAGCCTGTGAGCAAAGGAAGGACGATGATGGAGTAGGATATTAGTTTTTTTGCCGTAAAAGGTGTTGTTCCGTGGTCATGATGATGTTCATGGTCATCGTGGGAGCAACATTGGTCTCCATGACTGCACGAAGCATGGTCATCCGAACTTTTTACAGTCCAGACGCGAGTAATCTGAATGAAAAACAGAATCAAGAACAGGAACGCAGCAGCCTGGCTAAGCAGCGAATACTTCGGATTGATGAACAAGTAAATTTTATCCGTGAAATGCATGGAATAGATCATAATGGAAAAGCCGAGCAGGATCATGGCCCTTGCGGCTTGTTGTGCATGGAATTGCATCGACAACGCCTCCTAAAGCATGCTGCTGAACAGCATCAGAATGGTAAATACAGTTCCTGCCACTAGCGCCAAAACGGTCATGACAAATTTAATACGGAACACACTCATCATGATCAGCGTGTTTTTCAAATCAATCATTGGCCCGAAAATCAAGAAGCCGAGAATTGAAGTAGAAGGGAAGATACTGCTGAACGATGCACCGATGAAAGCATCAGCTTCTGAACAAAGAGACAGGAAGTAGGCAAGCCCCATCATCACGGCCAGAGAAGAAGCAGTTCCGCTTCCGATTTCGAGCAGAGTTTTCGCCGGCAAATATGTCTGGACCAGGGCCGCAAGGAAAGCCCCGATGATTAAGTACTTGGCCATATCAAAAAACTCGTCTATGGAATGTTGGAGCATGGCCCAAAACTTCTCAAGAAAAGATTGATTCTTTGAATGGCTGTGACTTCCAATAGAAACGGAAGATTTAAATTGTGTCCCTTTGAAAATCATCCCCACAAGCAAGGCTATGATGATCGCGATGACGAAACCTATGCCCATGCGCAAGGCTGCAATTTTAAAATCATTCCCGAATGCCATGTAAGTTGATGCAATGACAATCGGATTAATAAGGGGGCCAGTCAGCATGAAACCAATCGCTGCTGCTATAGGAACTCCTTTACCAACAAGCCTGCGGATGATTGGTACGATTCCGCACTCGCAGGCTGGAAAAAGAGCGCCTACACTGCAGCTCATGACAATCGCCAAATATTTGTTCTTCGGAATCCACCTGCTGATATGCTCCTCGGTGACAAAAATCTGAATCATTCCTGCAATCAGCACCCCAATCAGAACAAACGGGAAGGCTTCTATTAAAATACTGAGGAATATGGTATTCAGATTTAGAATGGAAGAAGGGATTTCCAGCTTACTTTGAAACCCCATCCCGAGGCTCAACAGCATAAGAAATGCAAGGATGACAGCAAAACCTGTAATGTCAAATAAATTAGATCGGATTAATCGAATCATTTTCTCCTCCTAGTTACATTTACTAGATTGTACTAATTGAATGAAGAAAATATGTGCAATCTAGCAAAAAGACTATCAATTTAACACTATTTTCAGCGTCTGAAGATTTTTCCGCATCAGGCTAAAATAGTCTTCTTGATTCTTCATATCTTCAGCTGAGATGGACTCGAGATTATACAGGGTAACTGTCTCAGCTCCGATTTCTTTTTGAATCATTTCTGCCACGCGGGAAGTAACATTTTGTTCAAACGCAATGTATTTTAAATCACGTTCTTTTGCTTCTTCAATCAACTTTGTCAATTCTCGTTGTGAAGGCTCCTGGGTAGGAGAAAGTCCATTGACAGCAATCTGGATGATTCCATATCTATCTGACCAGTATCCATACGCTTCATGGGCGACAAGCAGATGTTTGTTTTCAGCCCGGTCAATCACATTCTTGAATTCGTGGTCCAATTCCTTTAGCTCTTTCTCAAGCTGCGCGAAATTCTGTTCAAATTCCTGTTCACGATCAGGCATAAGCTCAATCAAGGAATCTTTGATATTTGATGCCAGTTTGATAGACAGGATGGGATCAAGCCATACATGTGGATCTAAGTTTTTATCATGGTGCTCCTCGTCCGGGTGAGTGTTTTTTTCGTCGTGATGTTCTTCATCGGAGTGAGCGGCTTCTTCGTCGTGATGTCCTTCATTCGAGTGAGCGGCTCCTTCGTTGTGGTGCTCTTCATCGGGGTGAGCGGCTGTTTCGTCGTGGTGCTCGACTTCGGAATGAGCGGCCTCTTCGTCGTGGTGCTCTTCTTCGGAATGAGGAGCTTCTTCGTCGTGGTGCTCGTCTTCGGGTTGAGCCTCTTTTCCTTCATGAGAATGATTATGGGTGGACTCGATCATTTCCACGTTTTCTGCGGCTTTTATAATCCTGACTTTTTCGTTTTTCAAGGCTTGCTCGGCTTTTTCCGCAAATCCTTCGATTCCGGCACCGGAATAAATGAATAAATCAGCTTCTGCAAGCTTCAGCATATCTTTCGTGCTTGGTTCGAAGCTGTGGGCGTCTACATTAGGAGGGTAGATGCTTTCCACATCCACAAATTCACCGCCGATTTTTTTGGCAAAATCCTGAAGAGGGTAGATGGTTGTATAGACCGTCAGCTTGGCAGCTTCTGAATTTTTAACTGTGGCTGATTCCTTGCTGGAAGAACATCCGGCTAGTGTAAACCCCACTAACAGCAGTAAACCAAGTGATAGCTTAGTTATTTTCATAGTGAACTCCTTAACTAATTTATTTGTTAATCGAAATGATTACGATTTAAAGTGTAAAACAGAAAATCATGTTTGTAAATGATTTTCGTAATCATTACGATTTAATTCCGAGGAACTTATTCAGCTCCAAACAGATTGGGGAATGACGATCAGAGGTGATCATGAATATTGACATTCTAGAGATCATCCATAAGGCAACTACATATGCAGAAAAGGACAAAGGCGCTTTCTATGGTGAAATCTATAGGCTTTTTCATCAATTAATGGTAGACTGCAGTAGTTAATCGGGAATACTAACGGTACAGCTTTTTTATAGGAGGTTTTTTAAATGCTTAACAATGACATAATGATCCGTCTGCGGTACGGACTGGATATTAAAGATACTGATATGGTTGAGATCTTCAAGCTTGGCGGCGTGAACGTGGCGAAAGACGATGTCCGCATGATGCTGCAGAGGATAGATGAAGATGAATATGGTGAAGAGATAGTTCCAGAGGGCTACATAAGAGTCAACAATGCAATGATGGAGCAGTTCTTAAATGGGCTTGTCACATTTAAAAGAGGAAAGCGTCCAGGGGAAACTGGCACTCCGCCGCTGATAGGGGAGCCTGTGAACAATCAGCTGTTGAAGAAGGTGAAGATTGCCCTGTCGCTGACGAGCGAGGACATGCTGGAGCTTTTCGATCTTGCTGGTGTCCGGGTTTCCAAAGGGGAGCTTGGAGCGATTTTGCGGAAGGAAGGGCATAAGAACTACCGTGAATGCGGCGATAAGTTTGCCCGTAACTTCCTGAAAGGCCTGACCTTGAAGCACAGGGAATAGGAAAGCATGAGGACGCTTGATGTCAGCGTCCTCATGCTTCTTTTTTCAGCTTGATATCTTTCAGTTTCTGACGCTGTTCATCTGGCCACCATGCTCCGCAATCATCCGAAACAACACAGGCTGCGCATTTTTCGAGGTCGTATACTTTCATTCCGCTGATTGGCGGGGAGTAGAGGTGGAGGGTAACAAGTCCCTCTGTACCATTTCCCTGCATTTTATGGACGCCTTTTTTAGGTGCGAAAAAAAGCCGTCCTTGATGATGGTACTCCTTGAAGATTTCCTTTGGAAGCTTGCTGTTCTTGACCTCGTACACGTAGTTGATGGAAGTCCCGCCGAGGACATGGATCCATCCGTGGGAATCGCCGTGATCATGGGGAGCACATTCTAAATCCGACCAGTTCATTACCAGAAGCTCGACATCCTCGCTTTTGTACAGGAGCTTGCGATAATAAGGCTTTCCAGAAGGATTTTTAAGCAATGGCTCCAACTCTTCAATCGTCATATTGATTTTTGCCAGCGCATCCTTCATCTCTTGCCTGGAAGGATTCTTTAAAGAATCTAACACATTCCTTGCCTGAGGCTTCAATGCCATGTGCACTCCCGCCTTCCTCATTTTTTAAAAATGGCACTCGCCACTAAACGCGCAAGGCCGCCATTGACAATCGCCACTCCTATCATAATTATGATTCCGCCGACCGCACTTATGAGGATAAATTTTTCATGTAAAAGAATAATGGCGGCAATCAGGGTGACCAACGGTTCAAGGTAGATGAAAATGGATACCCTCGAAGCATCCAGGACCTCAAGCGCCTTCCCCCAATACCAGTACCCAATTCCAGATACGAAGATCCCGAGGAACAGCAGATGGGCCCATTCTGTCTGCGTCAGCAGAGGAATCGCCTCCCAGCCTTTGTTCCGGATCATGAACGGGAGAGTGAGTACGAAGCCGATCAAGCTCATGTAGAAGGTAACGACGAGAGCGGGATATGGGATTTGCAGCTTTTTTAAAAGGATGGAATACACTGCCCAGTTCAGCGTGCTGAGGATCATCAGGATGAAGCCGATGTTCATGGCGAATTCGAAAGAATGGCCGCTGCGGGTGGTTGTGACGATAAAAACGCCTGTGATCGCCACCAGCATTCCCAGAGCTTTTTTCACATCCATCTTTTCATGCAAAAACAGCACCGAAAGAAGGACGGTGAAAATCGGTGAGAACGAAATCAGCCAACCGGCAGATGAGGCCTTGATCGTCAACAAGGACGTTGCCTGCAGCACCTGGTGAATGAACACACCGAGAATTCCGAGTACAACCAGATGTGGGATGTAACCAATCGAAATACGGAGACGGGAACGGTTGAGCAATAAAATCATCAGCAAAAACAATGCGCCGATGCCAAAGCGAAGCACCAGCAGGGAATAGGGGTCAAGCTTTCCGAGGACGGCTTTCGCAGAAACAAAGGAAACTCCCCAAAAACTAATCGATAGCAAGGCATATAAAGAAGCAGTAAGCTTGGTTCGAAACGGAAACATAGTACGGGATCCTTTCTGAGGACAAGTTTTATACCATCCTATGCCTGTCCCGGAGGAAGAAGAAGCATGAAAATTCTCGTATTTACAAAATTATGTAATGCTGAGATAATAAAGCAAATGGTTTAGGAGGGAAAGTAAGTTTATGGAACCAACATCTAATTGCTAATTTATTAATTTTATTAATAAGAATTTTGTATTGAGTGTAAAAAGCCTATTTGCATAGGTTTATTTCGTTATGCTCTTTATGGAATCGGCAATTAGAAGAAAACTTACTTTACTGAATCGGGACACGTAGATTTTCGTATGGCTTTTCTTGGCCTGCTGAAAATGTTGATTCAAGACTGTAGGGATTTCTGCAGTCTTTTTTATATTGGAAAAAAAGCATAGTAAATGGGTTCTTCTTTGTGCTGTCCATAAAAGCGTAGCTTCATTATGGATGAAAGAAGGAATGGATATGTTAGAACTGAAAGTGCACGGAATCAAAAAATATATGGAAGCGACGCTCGTCGTGAACAGTTTTACCTTGGAGGCGTTCGAAGGGGATAAGGTAGGGATCGTCGGCGCGAACGGCAGCGGGAAAAGCACGATTCTTAAGGTGATTGCCGGGATTGAGCAGATGCATTATTATCCGGGATATCCGCAGACCTCGAGTCCTGGTTATGATGAGGGGCTGATCCACCGGCCCCGGGGGGCATCATTCGCTTATTTGGAGCAAATGCCTTCATACCCAGCTGGCTTAAAAGTGATCGACGTCTTGAATCTTGCTTTTGAAGAGGTCCAGGAGGTTGAAAAACAGATGCGCGAACTGGAGGGACAGATGCAGGTTTTGGAAGATGTCGCCCTGGAAAAAGCGCTCAATAAATATAGCGATCTAGTGAATCTGTATGAAGCAAGAGGCGGGTACGAACAGGAGGAGAAGCTGAGCAAGGTTAGCACCGGGCTTAAGTTTTCCGAGGACTTTTTACAGAGGGATTTCGATTTGCTGAGCGGCGGCGAGAAGACGACTGTAGGCCTCGGGAAGATTCTGGTCCATCAGCCAGATATCCTGCTGCTGGATGAACCGACGAATCATTTGGATATGGAATCGATCGAATGGCTTGAAGGTTTTTTGAAAAGTTATAAGGGGATTGTGCTGATTGTCTCGCATGACCGTTATTTCCTCGATAACGTTGTCAACAAAATCGTCGAGATCGAAGACATGGAGACCATCAGCTACAGGGGGAACTATTCAAGTTTTATCAGCCAAAAGGAAGAAAATATGCGCGTGCAATATGAGCAGTTCCGCGAGCAGCAGAAGAAGGTCAATAATATGGAGAAGCAGGTGACGAGCCTGCGTGACTGGGCGATGCGCGCGGACATTTTTCAGGCGCGCGGCGAGCATCCAGAAGAAGCTCGATAAGCTTGACCGCATCGATAAACCGGTTTTTGAGCGACGGAATATGAGGCTGCATTTTAACGAAACGATGAGGTCCGGGAATGAAACGATCAAGGCGGTTGGGGTTTCTAAGCGCTATGGAGATAAGGTGATTTTTGATGGTGCCGATTTGATGGTCCATTATGGTGAGCGAGTGGGTCTGGTTGGCCCGAATGGAAGCGGGAAGACGACATTCCTGAGGATGCTTCTGGGAGAAGAGCAGCCTGATTCGGGTGTGATTGAGTTGGGAGCGAATGTGATGGCCGCCTATCTTCCCCAGAAGATTGTTTTTTCAAACGAAGAGCTGACGGTGCTGGAATGCTTCCGGGAGGATATCTCAATCGTAGAGGGGAAAGCGCGCGAGTATCTGGCGAAGTTCATGTTTTATAAAAAGAGTGTCTTCAAGAAGGTGAAATTCCTCTCAGGCGGTGAGCGGATCAGGCTGAAGCTGGCGATGCTGATGTTCCAGGATATCAATTTGCTGATCCTCGATGAGCCGACGAACCATCTGGATATCGACTCGATCGAAACCCTTGAAGCGGCGTTAGACGATTTTAAAGGGACGATTTTCTTTATCTCACACGACCGTTATTTTATCAATAAAATCGGCGAGCGCGTGGTTGCCGTCGAGGATGGCGGCCTGAAGAGCTATGAAGGGAATTATGATGATTATAAAAGGGAGAGAGCGGCGTGCGAGGCGGTGCCGGTTGTAAAGGAGAGGAAGGAAAAGGTGCAGATATTGGCGCAAGCTGACCCTGGCGCGAATAAGGAAAAGGGGCAGCGGGTGGCGCAACCAGGCCCTGCCGCAGCCCTGTTGAGGAAAATCGAAAGCCTGGAAAAGGAAATCATCGAGCTTGATCTGGTGATGGGCGTCAAGCAGGATTATGTGGAGCTGGATCAGATGTATAGCAGGAAACAGCAATTGAATAACGAACTCGAGCTGGCGATGGAAATGTGGCTGGGCACCGGGGAGTAAGGGAGAGGAGGCATGGATAATTGTTCATGCTTCCTTTTTCATTGTTATAGGAGAATAACACTATAGATAAGTTAGAAAAGTAAGAATTTTCTACCCGTTAAGGGAATATTTATGTTATACAATATATAGGTAAAAGGATCTAGCGGGGTATATGGAGGATTAGTGTTAGTCCATGTCATCGCGGCGGTTGTTGGTTTAGGAGCGAGCTTTGGAATGCCAGTGGTAGCTAAGTTCGGTGCTAAGTCAGTAACGAATGCAAAAGTATGTTTTGAGATCAATAAAAAAATAGAAATGCTCGTGAAGGTCGGATCGCTAACGTTGTTAGCCAGCGGAATCCTGATGGCCATCGTCAATCCGGCATTGTGGTCGCAGGGATGGTTCATCGGATCACTGGTTATTTACGTGCTGATTCAACCAGTCGTCGCAGCCATGCTGCCAAAAACAATTGAAAAGCTAGTCGCTATAGTCATGAACAGCGGAGACAGCGAACTGCCAGCCGAGTATCATCAGCTGGATAAAAAAGCAGCCAAGCTCAACAGCATCGCACACGTCGCAGCCATTTTGCTCATCGTACTCATATCAACCAAACCATTTTAGGGGGATTTAAGATGCATTCAAAGCCAGTTTATTATGATGGACACGGAGAAACAAAGCAGGTTACCAGTGCTGCCCCGCCGCAGGGAACCATCACGATTACAGCAGAAGTGAGAAAAACCATCAGCGGGAATCCTTATGTGATTGGGAAATAGGATGCGTCGGAGAAAGTGTCAGCCATATAGGCTGGCGCTTTTTTTGTTTTTAGGCAGGCTGGGGTGGCTGGGGTGGTGGTCGAAAAACTGTCAGAAGTAGNGNGAAGTTCGGACAGGTTTGGAGGTTGGANNNNGAAAGCTGTCNGAAGTAAGGCGAAGTTCGGACAGGTTTNGNGGTTGGAGGAGAAAAGCTGTCAGAAGAAAGGCGAAGTTCGGANAGGTTTGGTGGTTGGAGGNGAAAAGCTGTCAAAATAAAGCTGTAATTAAGACAGGTTTGGGATCTCAAGGCGAAAAGCTGTCAAAATAAAGCTGTAATTAAGACAGGTTTGGGATCTCAAGGCAAAAAGCTGTCAAAATAAAGCCGTAATTATGACAGGTTTGGGGTCTCAAGGCNAAAAGCTGTCAAAATAAAGCCGTAATTATGACAGGTTTGAGGTCTCAAGGTTAAAAGCTGTCAAGATCAAGCGGTTATTATGACAGGTTGGATGTCCCAAAGCGTAAAGCTGTCAAAATAGTGACCGGATCATCACCCCTTTTTGCACACTCAAATGTTTTTTTCTCAAGCATTAGGTAAAAGTAAGAAAAAGGAAGGTGAGAAACATGAGTGTATTGTCTGTGAATGGCAGGGTGGACAAGGGTAGGTTGGTGAAGGAGTTATTGATTCCTGTGGTCGGCGGGATGGTCACGGGGATGCTGGCGACGCGGAATGCGAAGGAGAAATACAGGAAGCTGAAGCAACCTGATTTTGCGCCGCCGTCGTGGGTGTTTCCGGTTGTGTGGACGGGATTGTATGCGACGATGGGGCTTGCGAATTACCGGGTTTCGATGAAGAAGAAGCCGACGGCCGCGGCGGAGAGTCTATATGATATCCAGCTGGGTTTGAACTTTCTCTGGTCGTTCTTATTTTTCAAGTGGAATCTGCGCGGGACGGCTTTGGCGGAGATCGGCTTGCTGCTTGGGATGATTACATTGACCACTTATCAATACTACCAAAAGGATAAAATTGCTGGCCGGCTGATGCTGCCTTATATTGCCTGGGTGTCCTACGCGCTCCGGCTCAATTACAGCATGTGGAAGTTGAATAAGTGAGAGGGCATTTGATTCAGCCCTCTTTTTTCTAAAAATTATGTAACTTTCCCAACTATCATCCGTCTAAATAATAGAATTCCAAACTTTGGCTGATTAAAAGTTTGCTAGAGTGGGAATACTATTCCTAACAACAAATTAAAACGGAGGTAGATTACAATGAAACAAATTAGTGAGTTTATGAATGAAGAAGGTTTTGAGCTTAAGGGTTATCTTTCTCAACTATTTGAACAGGCTACTGATAAAAAAGACAAGAAGAAACGCTGATCGCGAAACTGGCGATTCAGCGTTTTTTCATTTGCTCCAAGACTTCATCGATTTTTGCGTGGTCCTCAGGTGATTCATCGACATGCTTCCACAAGAGTTTCCCTTCGGCTGAGTAAAGCCATGTTCCCCCCTGAATGTAGACGTCCTGTGTTTTCATCGATTTCATGACAAACTCTTTTTGCTTTTCATTTTTAGGGATAAAGTCTTTGACCTGGCCGGTAATGAATCCGATACCGGCTTTCGCGAGCAGTTTCCATTTTGGCATCGTCTTGTGGCCCATGCCGCGGTACGCTTTCCGTGAAGGGTCGCCAAGGATCGGAAACGGAAAAGGACCGAACTGGTCAACGAACTGCTTGATAAAAGTTCCTTTGGATGGAGCTACGGCAATGACCTGATAGCCTGTAGATTCTACTTCCTTTATTCGCTCACGCAACTGCGCAAGATATGCCCGGCAGATCGGTCAGCCAAGGTGGCGGACAAATACGACCATGGTAGGTCTGCCCTTTATGGCTTCTTCTAGGGTGATGGTTTGCCCAGTATTGGTGGTTTCCAGTACATAGTTCATCAAATCACATCCTTTAATATGAGCATATAGAAGTTCCGCGGTAATGCAAAATTTAAATGCTGTCGAAAAATATTTTTGCAATTTTATGAAAATAAATCATAAAATAAACTAAACAGTCGGTTTATTTTAAACGAAAAGAGGAGATTGTTCATGGAAGTTCAAATCAAGAGACTGAGTGATTGTCCGTTAAGAGATGGGGTGGAAGCCTATAACCGTGGGTTTGAGGGTTATTTTTACGATCAGTCGAAAACGATTGAGACATTCGCGGGGCGTTTTGGGCTCGATGGAATTTCACCGGAGCATTCTGTCATCGCTTACTATGAGGGCAGGCCAGCCGGGATTGTGCTGAGCGGGATCAAGAAGATTGGTGGTGACGTGTTTGCCTGGAATGGCGGGATCGGGATTGCGAAGGAGCTGCGGGGAAAGGGGATTGGAAAGCAGCTGATGAACGCGGCACTGGATATTTACAAGGAAAATCAGGTTAAGTATGCGACCCTTGAAGCGATTTCCAGAAATGAAGGTGCGATTCAACTATATCAATCTCTCGGGTTTAAGCTGGTGAAAAAGCTGAAATTCCTTCAGTACAATGAGCCATTTTCAGACAACGCTTTTGACACTGCAAGCAATTATCATGTCGAGCACGTGGCACCGAATGAATTGGGCAAGGTCCATTTTTACCGCCATGAAACTCCGTGGCAAAATCACAAGAACAATGTCATCGGTGGAAACGCGGTCATCCTGCGTGATGAGCAGAATGAGGTTGTCGGTTACTCTCTTTTTAAAAAGTTTTATAAAGAGGGAGAAGTTGCGAATATCGGGCTGCTGCAGCTGGAAGTGGCTTCAGGCCGTGAAGACAGGGATGATGTTATGAAAACGCTTCTGAAGCACTTATTCTCGCCACTGGAGAAATCATTCCAAAGGACGACGGTCAACACACCTGAGGAGGATACCGGGTTATTGGAGCTATTACAAGCGATTGGCTTCAAACAATGGGAAGAACAGGTGTGGATGATCAAAGAGATTCACAATTCTTAACAATCCTTTTCAATACATTTACAAATCCTTAAAACCTCTTTAATAACTCTCTAGTAATCTTTTACTTGTAGCAACGGACATAATATTAGGGGGAATTAAGGAATGAAGAGTTTTAAAAAGTTAGCGATGTTTACAATGCTTGCTGGTGTAATGGCTTTCGGAACAGCTTGTTCGGATGGGGAAAGCAGCGCTGAAGCAAAGGATGGTTCTAATGGAAATGAAACTCAACTTGAAGGCAGCGTCGTGATTGATGGTTCTGGTACGGTTTATCCATTCATGGCGAAAATGGCTGAGAACTATATGGGCAAGCAGGAAGATGTTTCTGTGGAAGTAAGCCGCTCAGGGACTTCTGCTGGTTTCAAGAAATTCCTTGTTGAAAATGGTACAGACTACAATGATGCTTCACGTCAGATCAAAGACGAAGAAAAGGCAAAAGCAGAAGAGCTTGGCATCGATGTAAAAGAAATGAAGGTCGCTTTGGACGGTTTGACGATTGTCATCAATAAGGACAATGAATGGGCGAAGGAACTGACGAAAGAAGAAGTCATCGATATCTTCTTGGCTGAAGGCGGCAAGAAGAAATGGTCTGATGTACGCCCTGACTTCCCAGCTGAAGAGATCAACACATATGGACCGAACGAAAACCATGGAACATACGAATTTATGTTTGAAAAGATTCTAGAAGAAAAAGACCTGGTTGAAGGCATCAACCTGCAGCAGGACTACTCTACACTGGTTGATCTTGTTTCCAAGGATAAGAACGGAATCGGATTCTTCGGATACGGTTATTATGCGAACAACAAAGATAAATTAGCGGCAGTGAACGTCGATTTCGGCAACGGACCAGTTGAACCATCTCTATCAACAATCAAGGAAGATGGCCAATACGGACCATTCACACGCCCGGTGTTCACTTACCTGAATGTGAACAAGGCTAAAGAAAATGCACAAGTACTTGACTACGCAATCTACACGATGAAAAACGCACAGGAAGTCGCATCGGAAACTGGTTTTGCACCATTGACTGATGATGACATCCAGGGAACATTATCTGAACTGGAAAAACTGAAATAAGTTAAATAAGTGAAGAAAGAAGAATGGGGGTGTCCCTGTTCTTCTTTTTTAATGGGCAAAAAAAATAACAGTGAGATCCACTGTTACTCGCCTTCCAATGTCGCCATGAGTTTATGGCGCTTTTTTGCGTTGTTGAGAAGCCGTTCGATGGCAGAGAGTAAGGCACCTCTTTCCTCATCATTCTTTGCATTAAGCAGCCTCAATTTAAGTTCGGCCAATTTCTGTTTTTCATTCGCAGTCAGGATTTCCCTCATTCGTTCATCTCCTTCCTCGCTTTGATTCGAGTTTAAAGGATGAATGTTAAGGGAATCCGAGGGTTTTATTAAATTTTCATCAAATCCTCAATCCTTGCTTCCATTAATTATTCGATGACTGTCAAGCGGGCCTGTTGGATATACTAAAATCGATTTCCTTTATTTGTAAAAAAGAGGCGAACTTATGGTTAATACAATTTATGGACTGGTTTGGGCAGGGATTTTGGTGAAGTGGGGAGACTGGAAGAACTGGAAAATGTACTATCCAACCGTTCTTTTCTTTATCCTGGGTGATTTTCTTTATATGTACTTATTAGCGGATCATTTTCCAATGTGGAAGTACAATCCTTCGCCTGGTGACGAAGCTGCTGGAATCACGAATACCCATATTTCTTTTTCGATCATGGCAATCAAGTATCCGGCGACATGCCTGGCCTATTTGGCGCATTTTCCCAGGCAAAATCTCATAAAAAAGATCCTTTATTTTCTGGCATGGGTAGTCGTCTATTTTTTGAATGAGCTGGTGGACGTTAACCTTCACCTGATTAAATACTTCAATGGCTGGAACCTGTGGTGGTCTGCGCTGTTCAATTCCGTTATGTTCCTTATTTTAAAGCTTCATTTTCATAATCCCCTGTTTGCCTGGATAGCCTCCGCGGTGTTTGTCCTGTATTTGTGGAATCAGTTTGATGTGCCATCCAGTGTCTTTCGATGAATGAATAAGACCCGAATCCTTGTGAGGAATCGGGCCTTATTTCGCTGCTGTAAAAGGTTGACGTCATGTTGTACTCCCGTCGTTTTGCTCTGTTTTTGCGTGTGATTTCATCCATACAAAAAAATCAGTTATCACTTTTGCCAAAATGACCACGGAAAAATAACTTAAAAATAAGTGGAAATAATGGACGTTCCCATACATTTTAAAAAGCCCCAGAGCAACCAGGATTGGCTTGAACGCAAATGAAAGGATGGCTGCGGTCAGGGTTGCATAAAGGTAGTAATTCTTTTCGTGGTTGAGGGTCCATTGGTACACAAGCATAAAAGTGACCGGGATCAGGCTGGAGTCCATAGAGATGCCAGGCAGGACCGGGATGACGGGGAACGGATAATTCCAGTAACCCATATTCCTGCCGAAAAGATCTTCATATCCAAAAAAGACATGGACACTGTAGCCATAGAAAGCGATCCTGAAAATCTTTGTCCGATCGATTTTAAATAACAATAAGATGAGCGGGCCGGCAAAGAACAGGACCATCATCCAATATTCAACGGAGGCATAAAGGGAATAGTCCAGCCAATATTGGTTTAAGGCTTTTTGACCTTTTTTCCCCAGCTCGACGATCTTATCAAACTCATTCATCCTGACTTTCTCCAAAGGTACCATCCGTTCTGTTTTTTCTTAGATTACCGATTTCAAGCTGGATATATGCATGAATGAGGGTTATAGGGGTATAATTAAGTATCTTGTACGTATGATCGGAGGTGTAAGGATGTCATTCCAATATGTTGAAGAAGATGGCCGGTTTGTTGCGAAGGATGCAGATGGACTCGAGGTTGGGGAAGTGACCTTTACGAGGGATGGCGATGATTTCCTCGTGATCGATCACACCGGAGTTGATCCAGATTACCGTGGCAAGGGCATAGCGGAGGAGCTTGTCCGCCATGTTGCCGAAAAAGCGAAGAATGAAGGCCTGAAAATTGATCCTGTTTGCTCTTATGCTAAAAAAGAGCTGGAGAGGAAGCCGGAATACAGCGAGCTTTTAAAGCAGTGAGTCTTTGGGTTGCCAAAGGCTTTTTTTCTTGCACTTTATGCTGGTGCGTGATAAAATTATCTCGAATTCAAGATAATTTGTTTTTTCGAAGGGGAAACAGGTTATAGTAAGGATAGAAAATTTTTTGGGAGTATATCTCGATTTCAAGATAAAGGAGAGAGAACATGAACGAATTAAGAGGCTTACACCACGTAACAGCAATCACGAGCAGCGCTGAAAAGAACTATGAGTTTTTCACATATGTACTTGGGATGCGTCTTGTGAAAAAAACAGTCAATCAGGATGATATCCGCACGTATCATTTATTTTTTGCGGATGACAAAGGGTCTGCGGGCACGGATATGACATTCTTTGATTTCCCGGGGATTCCAAAGGGTTCGCATGGAACAGATGAAATTTACAAAACAGGGTTCCGGGTACCGACAGATGCTGCGCTGGACTACTGGGTCAAACGCTTTGATAAGTATGAAGTCAAGCACACTGGCGTCAAGGAGTTGTTCGGCAAGAAGACGATTTCGTTCGTTGATTTTGACGATCAGCAATATATGCTGGTATCCGATGAGCACAATGAAGGTGTGGCATCGGGAACGCCATGGCAAAATGGTCCTGTACCGCTGGAGTACGCGATTACCGGTCTTGGACCGCTTCACGTCCGCATTGCACGCTTCGATTATTTTAAAGAGGTACTGGAAAAAGTGATGCATATGCGCGAAGTCGGAAAAGAGGGTTCCCTGCACCTATTTGAAATGGGCGAAGGCGGGAACGGTGCGCAGGTCATTGTTGAGGACAATAAAGTGCTTCCGGCCGGGCGCCAGGGATTCGGAACGGTCCACCATGCAGCATTCCGTGTTGCTGACACATCGGTTCTTTATGAGTGGATCGACCACATGAAGGCAGCCGGCTTTGGCACATCAGGGTATGTCGACCGTTTCTTCTTTGAATCTTTGTATGCCCGTGTGGCGCCGGGAATCCTGTTCGAATGGGCAACCGACGGACCGGGCTTCATGGGTGACGAGCCATATGAAACTCTTGGTGAAAAATTGTCCCTGCCGCCGTTCCTCGAATCGAAGAGGGAACAGATCGAGGACTTCGTGCGCCCGATTGATACAGTCCGCAGCACTCGCAATATTGAAAAAGAGTATCTTTAAGCCGAGTTTGCGGACTGGACCTTTGTGGAAACATAGTACAAAAGGAGGCAGATAAAATGGTGAAATTAGCAGTGATTTTTTACAGCATGAGTGGTACGAATGTGCAGCTATCCAAATGGGCTGCAGTAGGCGCGAAAGAAGCAGGAGCTGAGGTCAAAGTATTTAAAGTGAAAGAACTGGCTCCTGAATCAGCTATCGAAGGCAATGAAGCATGGAAAGCGACAGTCGAGGCAACAAAGGAGATCCCGGAAGCGACACCGGAGGATCTTGAGTGGGCAGACGCCATCATCTTCAGTATCCCTACACGATTCGGAAACATGCCGTCACAAATGAAGCAATTCCTTGATACGACAGGCGGTCTGTGGGCACAGGGCAAGCTTGCGAACAAAGTCGTAAGCGCAATGTCCTCTGCGCAAAACCCGCATGGCGGACAAGAAGCAACCATTTTGTCCCTCTACACAACGATGTACCACTGGGGCGCGATCGTCGCAGCACCCGGCTATACCGATCCAGTCACATTCGGCGCTGGCGGCAACCCATACGGCACAAGTGTCACCGTCGACCAGGACGGAAAGATGGTCGAAGACGTAGAAGCAGCAGTAAAATACCAGGCCAAGCGCACCGTGATCGTAGCCGGCTGGGTGAAGAACGGGAATCAATAAAATATGGAGCAGCCTAATTCTACTTTGTGGAGTTAGGCTGTTTTGGTTTTGTAGGCAGGTGAATATCTCGCGGGATTTTTTGACAGGTTTGTTGTGGGGAGGGAGGGAGCTGTCAAGAAACCGTCTTGATTTTGATAGGTTTGCCGTGTGAAGGGTGGGGGCTGTCAAGAAACCATGATGATTTTGACAGGTTTGCCGTGTGAAGGNTGGAAGTTGTCAAGAAACCGTCTTGATTTTGACAGGGTTGCTGTGTGAAGGATGGGAGCTGTCAAGAAAGCGTCTTTATTTTGACAGGTTTGCGTGTGAAGGATGGGAGCTGTCAGAATGTCACTAAGATTTTAATGTACAACTTCACACCTTCTGTTTGTTGAATTATGAGGGGGAGAATTTAATCAAACGTTTGATTAAGAACTTCCATTCCTACAAACAAAGCTTTACCACTACATAGGCAGGGTATATTAATCTATAGGAAGAATACATTAATGGATAGCTGAACGAACGATAAGACATGTGGTAAAGGAGGAATATCAATGACGGACAATCATATTGGCTGGAAAATGGATAACAGCTATTCGCGACTGCCGAATATTTTTTATAGCTTGCAAGCACCAACTCCAGTGAAAGCGCCTGAAGTGGTTATTTTCAATGAGTCACTGGCGGAAGATCTGGGACTGGACAGCGAGGCGCTTCAAAGCAAAGCAGGAGCTGGGATCTTTGGTGGAAATGAGGTGCCAGAAGGCGGGAATCCTCTTGCTCAGGCATATGCGGGACACCAGTTTGGGCATTTTACGATGCTGGGGGATGGCCGCGCTGTGCTGCTTGGGGAGCAGGTCACTCCTGATGGAGATAGGTTTGACATCCAGCTGAAGGGCTCAGGCTGGACGCCATATTCCCGTGGCGGCGATGGTCGGGCGGGGCTTGGAGCGATGCTGCGCGAGTTTATCATCAGTGAAGCGATGGCAGGTTTGGGGGTCCCGACAACGAGAAGCCTGGCTGTCGCGGCGACAGGAGAGCAAATCATCCGGGAAACGATGCAATACGGAGCGGTTCTGACCCGTGTGGCGGCGAGCCATCTGAGAGTTGGTACATTCCAATTCGCTGCCAACTGGGGGAAGAAAGACGACCTCCGGGAGCTTGCTGATTATGCAATCAAGCGCCATTACCCTGAACTCGCAGGGGAGGAGAACATATACGTCTCATTCCTGAAAAAAGTGATCAAGAAACAGGCAGCCCTGATTGCGAAGTGGCAGCATGTTGGGTTTATCCACGGTGTCATGAACACGGATAATATGACAATCAGTGGCGAGACGATCGACTATGGCCCTTGTGCCTTTATGGACACCTTCGACCCCGCAACTGTTTTCAGTTCGATTGACCGGGAGGGGCGCTATGCCTATGGAAATCAGCCGTATATTGGCGGCTGGAACCTTTCTCGATTCGCAGAAGCTTTATTGCCCTTGCTTCATGATGATGAAGATGAAGCCGTGAAGCTGGCCGAGGAAGCTCTCTCTGAATACCCGGAGGCCTTTGAGACAGAATTCCTGTCGGGCATGAGACGGAAGCTGGGACTTTTTCATGAGGAAAAAGAAGACAAAGCACTCATATCCGATCTCCTTAATCTCATGAATAAAACCGAAGCTGACTATACGAATACATTCAAAGCCCTGACTTTCGGGAAGCTGGAACAAACCGGGTTGTTTAAGGCTGAAGAATTTGCACAGTGGCATGAAAAATGGCAGGAAAGACTAGGGCGCCAGGCGCAAACAAAGGACGATGTCCATGAACTGATGTGCAACAGCAATCCAGCTGTCATCCCGCGTAATCATAGAGTAGAGGAAGCATTGGATGCCGCGGTAAAAGGTGACATGAGCGTCATGCTGAAATTGCTTGAAATCCTCGCAAACCCATATGAGCATTCACCGGAGCAAACGGAATTCTGCCAGCCCGCACCGCCATCGGCTGGGCCATATCGGACGTTTTGTGGAACATGATTTGTAAAAAAGGGACTGTCCTAAGATTTTGGACAGTCCCTCTCTAGTTTTTCTGGACAGTGTAAGTCATTATTAAGAGAAGCTCTGTAAAAGCAGCTTGTCTATGGCATCTCTGTTAAAAAAATCATCTCATATACGTGGCATACCATTGATCCCAGTCGGAACCGAGCGAGTAGGTGACCGATTTGGACTCAAGCTTTGGACAATCTTTGACGCAGCTTCCTCCAACAATGAATTTAAGGGTTGGGTACCTTTTGAGACTTGAGCGAATCCAATCCTCCACCTTGCCGACCGGATCCGGGTTGGTCATGGAAATGGCGACAATGCTGATGTCCTTCATTTTGATCAAATCTGCCAAACCCTCAAGAGGGGTGTTCGGGCCCAGGTAGATGACGTCATGGCCTTTCTTTTTCAAGAATAAGCTGAAGACCATCAGTCCGATTTGGTGGTGTTCACCCTCTGGACAAAATGCCAGCACTTTTGGGAGGGTCGGATTGACAGGGAGGACCCGCAAAAATTGGCTGCAGCGGTTGAGGATGAACTGTGAAGCGAAATGCTCCTGGCCAACACTGATGGCGCCATTTTCCCATTCATCCCCGACCTTATACAAAACCTGGACCAGGATATGTTGGAATACCTCTTCATAGTCGTATAAAGAAAAAGCGAGGTCCGCATGCTGATTCGCTTTCTGGGAATCTAGATTGATCAGGGCATTGTATAGCTGATCCTTCAATTCATTGAATTTGCTATTTTCAGATGGAGGTGTGGCAGGTGCTGTCGCGGTTTCCTGTAAAAGCCGGACTGCGTCGCTGATTTTCATGTTTTTTTCATGCACCTGTTTCTTGATCCATTTGAGTGTTTCCACATCTTTGTCGCTATACAGACGGTGACCGCCCTCGGTCCTTTTAGGTGAGACCACATTGTAGCGGTTTTCCCACGCCCTGATTGTGACGGCGGGGATATCCAATCGTTCAGAAACTTGTTTAATGCTATACAAACTTTCCACCTCCACTCCTCATTATAGATAAGTTATACAATAATTACACAGAAAAAAAGCTGTTAAATCAACTTTTTGAAGAATTTTAACAAAATGTTTGCTTTACACGTATAAGTTTTGTATAATTAATCTCGTAAGGTTATACAAAAATTATACATTAGGCGGTGTTATCTTGAAAACTTTGAATCTGTTATCATTAGTATTGCTTATTGTCGGCGGTTTGAATTGGCTGCTTGTTGGATTATTTGAATGGGATTTAGTTGGAGGAATCTTCGGCGGCATGGACAGCCCGATTGCAAAAGTCGTTTACATCCTTGTAGGTCTCGCAGCCCTCTACGGTTTCACGCTTTTATCAAAGGTAAATAAATAATCAAATGAAAGGCGTACAACTTTGTACGCCTTTTTGTGTGCCCTAATGCCCCTGGAATGGTATTCTAAAGAAAAATCGTCAAAACAGGGGGATCAACAAATGGATAAAAGAGAAATAGAATATAAAATCGTCGAACTGAAGGATGAGTACCTGCAGCTGCAGCATAATCTTGAAAAATTGGAATCTGTGAAAGGCAATCTCCATCCGTTGGAAAAGCGGCTTACGGCAATCGAAGAGGAATTAAGCACATTGAATACAATGCTGCGTGACCTGTAGAAATGACAAGCCTAATCTCTGGATTAGGTTTTTTCAGTGGACAAAAAAAGCATGAGTCCGATCAAAATGGACTCATGCTTGAACTTGTAAAAAGCCTGGTATAAGGGGCTTTAGGCATTTTTAATCAAACGTTTGATTAATATTTTGATAGCAGCCTTTTCCTCCCAATCCTATGGTCGTAATTCCAATTTAGAATTATTTATTTCACTTCTACTTTCCTGCCTTCACGAGCAGAGGTCCTGACTGCGTCCAATACTTTTTGAGTCGAATGTCCATGCTCGAAATCGGCGAGGTAGGGGTGCTTTTCTCCGGAAACCAGTGTTTCGTGGAGTGCATTTAGTGCTCTTTGGAAGCCGTTATAATAACGGGCTGCAACATCTGGCATCGAATCAGGCGCTTCTATGTCCGGAACCAATCCGACCTCTTCAAAAGCTTCGTCACCCGATGAATGCAGTACCTTGTTGTCGTCGAGCATAACCAGGGAGCCTTCTGTGCCAAATACCTCAAGGCGCCATGTGGTCTTGGTTTTTCGCGCCGCAGAAATGAGTTCCATTGTTACAGTCGCGCCGTTTTCTAGAGAACCGATAATCTGGAAAGCATCGTCCGCTGTCCGGTGTTCGGTATTCCCATTTTCGTCCGTCTGAGTGGGAACATGGATTGGGAGCTGGGCAAACACTTCTTTAAAGTTGCTGTCCAGCCACCATTGAAGCGAATCGGTCATATGAGAGCCGATCGCTCCGAGCATGCCGCCGCCCTTTTCTTCCTGTCCCAGCCAGCCGCGGGGCTTTGATACCAGGCCAGTATAGCTTGCAAAAGAGCATTGGTAACGGACATGCAAAATCTCCCCGAGTTGCCCACTCTCCAGGATTTCTTTTACCTTTGTACGAGCCGGCAGGAAGCGGAATTCATGGTTGATGAGTCCTAGTTTCCCCGCCTTGTCCCGCTCGGCAATCATATCTTCCGTTTCGGTAACATCCAGGGCCATTGGCTTTTCACACATAACATGGATTCCTTTTTCGAAAGCAGCTTTCACCATTTCCTTATGCAAATGGACTGCAGAAGCGACGACCACTAAATCGAGCGTTTCCTGTTCAAGCATCTGGCGCCAGTCTGTATAGATATTTTCGATCCCGCTGGCTTTCCGTGCTTCCTCAATATTGCCTCGCGATACACTCGATACGGCGACAACATCGAACCCTTCATGATGATCCATCATTGGGGCATGGACTTTTGCACCAAAACCCGTTCCGATTATCCCTGCTCTAAACTTTTCCAAAATTACCACCCCTGTCCAGAATATAATTTAATAGTAAATCCAGCAGGGGAGGAATGTAAATGAATTCAGCTTTTCTCGAAAGCGGAGCAACAAAGTATAGTACAATTGAACAAAAAAGGGTGTGTTACTGTGAATATGGGGGATTTGTTATTTCAGTTAATCTTTTTCATTTTTTTAATCGGAATGTTTGCTGCGGTTTTCTATTTCGTCCGGACACTTATGGCCAAGCAGCCTGATAAGCAGGACAGCATCGAACAAAAACTGGATCGAATCATTGAACTGCTTGAGAAGAACAATAAGGATTAAAAGGTTTATATTATTGTCTGTCAGCACATGTTATAATGAGGAACTTAGAATCATAAGAATTTTGCCCAAAATTGCACGGATGCCTGATAAGCCTCCGCCTGGCGATTCAAATATGGAGGTAGGAAGATGAACAAGCGATGGACGATCGATAAGATTAAAGAGTTTGTGGAAAAAAATTCAGAGAGTAAACTTTTGACGACTGAGTACCATGGCTTTTCGCAAAAACTGCTTTTTAAATGCGAATGCGGCAACAACTTCGAAAAACCATTCAAGAAGTTCAAGGACAATCACCAGCGTAAATGCGAAGTGTGCCAGCCGCCGAAAGCTTCACGTTAATAGAATAGAATGTATGCTGCCAATCGAGGCAGCATTTTTCTTTTAGAGTAAGTGAATATTACCAGGAGAAGCGTCAATCACAGCAGGATTCACGCTTCTTTTTGTTGAAATTAAACGAAGAGAAACTACAGGAGCAACGAGATGAAGAGGTATATGCTAAAAAAGAATTTCAGGGGTTTGAAGAAGGGGACGCAATTCTTTTTGATTGCTGAGTCTGAATTCATCGGTGTCAAAGAGTATGTGCTGCGTACGAAAGATTTGACGACGAGGATTGCGGTCAATGAGAAAGAACTGCAGGGTCATTTCATTTTATTGAAGTAGGGGAGAACCGGCATGTATTTGATTTTATCCATATTATTAAGTATGATTCTGGGCTATCTATTATTTGTCATGGGACCGATTGTGGGCGGAATAGCTGCTTTTGGAATCATTGCAGGCAGTTTATTTCGTGTAATCTACCTGCTGAATGCTATCCGCAAAAGACTGGCATTTCATTCGCCTGAGTCAAAAGAGGTTCAAGCACAGGTGATAAAAACGGTTCCCGAGCATTTGAAAAATCCAAATGCTTATAAGAAATATCTAGAAGGCAAAGAGAGGGGATTTTAGTGCCATTCTCTGCAATAGTGGTTTTTGCGGTAGTCTGGGGCGGGCTGATGGTCTATTTGCTGACGCCTTTTAACGATTGAAATGAGTTGGATGGGAAGCTGGCGTTTTCCAAAGCTTATAGGCTGGGTTTGAAGAGGTTGATTTTACATAAAAAAGCGATTCTTGCATTCTTGCTGTTATTGATTACGATCTTGAGCATAAGGTCATATTTTCTGTCGGCTGAAGAATATGACAGACTGCATGGAATCACCAGGAAATATGATAGTCCAGTTTTCTATTTGATCAGCGTGGTCTTATATGCCGCAGTTCTGTATCTCTTTTTGGCCATCAGATGGGCCTTTAAATCAGCAAAGTGAATGGAGAGAATACTTTTGAAAGAGACCATTTTACAATCCCTTGCAAAAATAGAAGAAGATTTTGATGTGAAAATCCTGTATGCAGTTGAATCAGGCAGCAGGGCCTGGGAATTTCCGTCGAAGGATAGCGATTATGATGTCCGATTCATCTATGTTCATAAAAAAGAAGACTATTTGACGATTGACCAGATGGGCATCGGCAAGAAAAGAGATGTGATCGAATTGCCAATCAATGATTTGCTGGACATTACCGGGTGGGAGCTGACAAAAGCCCTGAAGTTATTCAGGAAATCGAATCCGCCATTAATGGAGTGGCTGCGATCAGGGATCGTTTACTATGAGGCTTTTTCGACGGTCGATAAGATGAAGGAGCTCAGCAAAGAGGTTTTTGCGCCGAATTCCTGCCTGCACCATTATTTGAATATGGCGAGCAATAATTTCAGGGTGTGTTTACAGGGGGATGAATTCAGGATAAAGAAGTATTTCAATGTCCTGAGACCAGTGCTGTCTGCGAAGTGGATTGAGAAATACAATGAATTTCCACCATTAGAATTCCCAAAGTTAGTGGAGGTCCTATTGCCTGAAGGGGAATTAAAGAACGAAATCCACACCTTGCTGAAAAGGAAAATCAGCGGGGATGAACTGGACTTTGAACCGAAAATTGACGTCATCAACGAATTTCTTAATGAGGAGATTTCGCGATTAAGGGAATATGCATCAACACTTCAAGTGGATTTGCCTGATCTTACGCCGAAGCTTGACCAGCTTTTCAGGGATACGCTGAAGGAAGTGTGGGAATAGGGGATTTACATATGGAAAAATATGAGGTTAGAAAATTTGATAATCTGCTGGATATCGAACTGGATGACCTGTTAGCTGAAAGCAAGGAAGAGGGCTTTCGGTTTTTGGAACGATTGATCAATGACTATAAAAATGGCAGTAATACGTTCAGCCATGCTGGTGAAGGCTTGTTTTGCGCTTTCAGTGAGGACGGTACGCTGATGGCGATTGGCGGCTTAAATCAAGACACGTTTTCGAATGAACGGGAAGTTGGCAGGCTGAGAAGGTTTTATGTCAGGCAGGAGTATAGGAGACACGGGATCGGAAGCCTTCTGGTAAAAAGGATCATGGATGAAGCGAATAATCATTATAAGGTTCTCGTGCTTCATACTGACACGGAACAAGGTGATCTATTTTATTGTTCTATTGGATTCTCGAAAGGTGATCGGTATCCGAACTCAAGTCATTATATTGATTGCAAGCCGCAACAAGTCCAGAGTTAATGCTCTGGGCTTGTTTTTTTGCAAGATTCGCTATGTTTCATCTGATACCCTCGTGGGAAGAGGGAACTATTAGAGTTATAGGATTGGAGGAATCGGAAATGGCGAAAACGATTTTTATCACGGGTGCCGGAAGCGGGCTTGGCCGAGGGGCTTCTATCGGGCTTGCGAAAAAGGGGCACCGGGTGATTGCGACGACTGAGCTGACTTCACAGAAGACGGATTTAATGCGGGAGGCTGAGGAGCTTGGGCTTGATATCGAAGTGTTCAAGCTTGATATAACCAATGATCGGGATCGTGAACAGATCCGTGAATATGATTTTGATGTGTTTGTCGCGAATGCGGCGATCAATGAGGGCGGGCCGCTGGCTGAGGTGCCGATGGACCGCATCCGTGCGCTTTTTGAGGTGAATGTGTTTGCCACACTTGAAACGGTGCAAATCGCAGCGCGAAAGCTCGTGGAGAAAGGCAGTGGCAAGATCATTTTCATGAGCTCGATGGCTGGGATTTCGGCAACACCATATGTCGGCCCTTATACGGCTACAAAGCATGCGGTTGAGGGAATCGCGCAAACATTGAAATCAGAGCTGGCCGAATTCAATGTAAAAGTAGCGACGATTAACCCTGGAGCGTTCGAAACGGGCTTCAATAAACGGGCAGCCGAGGAAAAGTGGAAGTGGTACGATGAGGAGAAGAATTTTACCAGGAAAGAGGATATGGAAAAGCAGGAAGAAGGATTGAAGGATCAGTTTGACCCTGAGGACATGATCGCCAAAATGGTGGAGATCATTCCTGCTGACCACCATAAATTCAGAACGGTCTATCCAGAAGAGACGGAAAAGCAGCTTAAAAAGACGCAAGAAGAAAGATGGACGATGGACATCTGACAGCGGAGAAACCAAGCCTGGCATTTTTGAGTGCCGGGCTTTTCATGTGCCTGGGCGTCCAAAGATACAAAGTGTATAGATTTTTTGTTGTGGTATAGCTGTAATAGACGAAAAATCATGAGGAGGGGAGCAAGATGGCGAAATCAAATGAAAGAATGAAAAGGCAGGATGTGGATCAAGAACAAACATGGGATTTGACGGCTCTTTTTGAAACGAGAGATGACTGGGAGAGGGAACTGAAGGCCGTCAAAGAAGATTTGCCGGAAGTCACTAAATATAAGGGGAAGCTTGGGAATAGTGCAGCTGAGCTGCTTGAATGCCTGGAGGCCAGGGAGAAGCTGTTGGAGCGGTTTAACCTTGTCTCGATGTATGCAGATTTGCGGCAATCGGTCGACCATTCCGATTCCGGAAGACAGAAGGATGCGGCTTTGGCAGGTGATGCCCAGTCAACTGTCAGAGCGGAGCTGGCTTTTGCAGAGACGGAAATCATCAAGCTTCCGGATGGGAAACTAGAGAGTTTTTTAAATGAGGAGCCAGGATTGGAACCTTTCAAAAAGTACTTGAGCGACCTGCAGGATCGGAAACCACATGCACTTGGTGAGGAAACGGAAGGAACGCTGGCAGCCCTCGGGTCAATGTTTAGTTCGCCTTACAATATTTATAATCGCGGCAAATTGTCTGATATGCAATTCGAGCCTTTTATTGATGATGAGGAAAATGAAATTCCTTTATCTTTTGCTTTGTATGCAGGAAAATATGCCTCATCGCCTTCCAGCACGGTAAGGCGGAATTCATATGAATCTTTTAACAAGACATTAAACCGGTATAAACATACGTTTGCTGCAACCTACGCAACCCAGGTGAATCAAGAGGTGACGATGGCCAGGCTAAGGAACTATGATTCTGCCACGGCCATGCTTCTGCATGATCAGCAGGTCACCCAGGAGATGTACGATAACCAGCTGGATGTCATCCAGAAAGAACTGGCTCCGCATATGAGGCGCTATGCAAATTTAAAAAAGCGGGTCTTGGGGCTGGATAAGATGACAAACGCCGACCTTAAAGCCCCTTTGGATCCGGATTATAAAATAGAGACTAGCTACGAGGAAGCGGCTGAAACAGTGCAGGAAGCGTTAGAAATCATGGGACCAGAGTACAGCCAGATGATCAAGACAGCTTTATCCGAGAGATGGGTCGATTATGCGGACAATGTTGGGAAAAGTACGGGAGCATTTTGCTCGAGTCCGCATGGCGCACATCCATACGTTTTGATGACCTGGCCAGATACGATGCGCGGTGCATTCACACTTGCCCATGAATTGGGCCGGACATTTTTACCTGGCAGGGAAAAATCAAAGGATGACCAATACCCGACCATCAAGATACTTTATCGAGGCACCCTCGACGATGAACGAGATGCTTCTTGGAAACCATTTGTTGAAAAACACAGAGGACACTCATAAAAGGCGCGGGGTCATCCTTCAGTTGTTGGGGACATATTATCATAATTTTGTTACCCATTTGCTCGAGGGTGAACTGCAGCGCAGGGTATATAATCTGGCTGAAAAAGGTGAACCGTTGACAGCGGATTTATTATCCAAGTTAAAATTGGAGGTTCTTAAAAATTTCTGGGGAAACTCTGTTGAAATGGACGAAGGAGCCTGCCTGACCTGGATGCACCAGCCACACTACTATATGGGCTTATATCCATATACGTATTCTGCCGGATTAACCGTCTCCACGCTGGTTTCTCGGCGAATCCTTGAAGAAGGCAAGCCGGCAGTGAAAAAATGGCTCGAAGTATTGAAGGCTGGAGGTACGATGAAGCCATTGGACTTAATCAAAAAGGCTGGAGTCGACATGTCCAGGACGGAGCCAAACCATGAGGCAGTTGAATATGTCGGTGAGCTCATCACCGAGCTGGAAGAAAGCTACGAGAAGTAACGACATGAAGACAGCCGGATCCGGTAAGGATTCGGCTGTTTATACATATTATTCTGTCGTGATAAATGCCTCAATTCCCTGGCTTTCAATCTCTTTTACGCGAGTTTCTGCATTTTCACGATTCAAAAAAGCTCCAGCCTGTACACGATACCAGGTCTCGCCGGAAATCTGCGCTGTTGCAATGAAACTTTCATAGCCTTTTGCGTCCAAGTCTGCGATTTGCTGCTCAGCATTTGCTCTATCCTTAAAAGATCCGGCAATCACTTTGTGTAGAGATTGTCCGCTGCCGGATGCTGGTTCTTCGCGATCGGGAGTTTTCTTCTCTGTAAGATTGAACGCTTTTGCGATCCCATTCGCGTGTCCCTGGGCTACACTGCGCCGCCAGGAATCCTGCTTCATAAGGGCGGCATCCTTGGCATTATCGATAAAGCCATTTTCTGAGAGCATCGCATCCATCGATGATTCCCGGAGTACATGGAAATCAGCTTTTTTCTTGCCGCGGTTATTGAGCTTGTTCAGCTTCACCACCTCGTTGTGGATGATGTCGCGGTACCTCGCAGTTGCTGAATTATTTGAAAGGCTGATGTAGATGTAATCCTCGTAACCACTGGCTGAACCTTTGTCAGAGTTGATGTGGATTGACAGGTAAAAATCTGCTCCCCAGGAGTTGGCCTCATTAGTACGCTGAGCCAGGCTTTTCGTGACATCGCTTGTCCTGCTCATCCTGACTTCGATGTTGTTATAGTTATTTTCCAGTATAGAACGGAGTTTAAGCGCGATATCGAGGGTCAAATCCTTTTCGCGGAGACCATTTCCCTGAGCGCCAGGATCTGAGCCGCCATGACCGGGGTCTAAATAAAGTTTCATCTAAACTCCTCCTTTTACTTAGTCCTTATAGACTATGTGAAAATATAAAATCGGTAAGGGTGCATGTCTCGGTTGGGAAAAGTTAACCCATTTTTGACGGAACATTTTTTGGGTTGGACCGTAATAGGTATAAGACTTATTATTTGAGGTGGGAAAATGGAAACGAAAATGCAAACATCACATAATGTTGAGATAGAGAGGAGCCCGGAAGCAAATTTCAAAAAGACCTTGAATATCATCGGTGCATTCATTTTTGCAGGACTTGCGCTGACCAGTGTCACCAACCACATGCCAGCAAAATATCTCAAGGAATATCTGCTGTTCATCGGAGGAAGTGCCTTGATTTATTACTTTTTGCTGAACATCTTTTTCATCGGTGGAACATGGAGAAAAGTGTTTTATGGAAGCCTGATGCTGCTTGGAATCGGCAGCCTGATCATGGCGATTTATTTGTTTATGTATTCATCACATTAGAAGTTGCTCGTGCAGTTTTTTTTTCCTGGATATGGGTGAAAGTGCGATTAATCATGTTGAGAGCGCAAATCTTGTATTGGAACGCGCAATTAATCCTGTTAAGAGTGCAATTCAGGTTTTGGACCGTGCAATTAAGACTGTAATTAGTCAATTTGACCGACAAATTAAAATGCATTTTTAACAGTAAACTCCCTGTTCCACGGGGGTTTTTATTTTTACAAAAATGTGCTTGCCTGATCGCTGAATCGGTGTTTCTGAATATTCATAATATATTTACTTCAATAAAATTTGAAAGCGCTACCATTCCTAACAGACTAGTCATGGCGCGGTTTTTGGCTATTCTCAATACCGTGTAACATCCTTGAAACAATTCTGGATGTTTGTTAGGTTAGATAACCGTAAGCCCCCTTGAGGGCAAGAAAAACTTGGACGGCATAATTAACATATCGATTTTTTAGTGTGGTTAGGCTGTATTTTTTGGATGCCTGGATACAATACCACTATGTTAATTATTTCGTTTAGGGAAAACGAAAAGGAGAGATTTGGTGTCTTTTGAAATTTTTATTTCTTTAGCGATTTATTTTATCGCCATGATCCTGATTGGATTGTATGCATACCGCAAAACGTCTGATCTATCAGATTATATGCTTGGCGGCCGTGGTCTTGGACCTTCGGTAACAGCACTTTCAGCCGGTGCGTCTGATATGAGCGGCTGGATGCTGATGGGCTTGCCTGGTGCGATGTACACATCTGGTATTTCCAGTGCGTGGCTCGCAATTGGTTTATCGGTTGGTGCCTATTTGAACTACCTCATTTTGGCTCCCAGACTTCGAACCTATACGGAGCTGGCGAATGATTCAATCACAATCCCCGATTTCCTTGAAAACCGCTTTTCGGATACGACGAAGATCCTTAGGTCTGTATCTGCAATCGTCATTATCATTTTCTTCACGCTGTATACATCAGCGGGACTAGTTTCAGGCGGTACTTTGTTCGAGTCGGCATTTGGGCTCGATTATCGTATGGGATTGTTCGTGACAGCGGGTGTTGTCATCATTTATACACTTTTCGGCGGCTTCCTAGCCGTTAGTATGACGGACTTCGTTCAAGGTGTCATCATGTTCCTAGCGCTTGTCCTTGTGCCGGTCGTTGCTTTTACGGACCTTGGCGGAACAGCGAATGTCATGGATACAGTAAGTGCCATCGATCCGACTTTGATGGATCTTTTCCAAGGGACGACATTCCTTGGAATCATTTCATTATTGGCATGGGGCCTTGGTTACTTCGGCCAGCCTCACATCATTGTACGTTTTATGGCAATTAATTCAGTTGAAGAATTGAAGCCGGCACGCAGAATCGCAATGACATGGATGATAGTTTCCATCATCGGTGCATTGGCTGTCGGACTTGTCGGGATTGCTTATGTCCAGGTGAATAATGTGGCGCTTGAGAATCCTGAAACAGTATTCATCATGTTTGCGAACATCCTGTTCAATCCTTATATCACTGGATTCTTGCTCGCTGCGATTTTGGCTGCGATCATGAGTACGATTTCATCCCAGCTGCTTGTCACATCCAGTGCATTGACGGAGGACTTTTACAAAGCGTTCTTCCGCCGCGAAGCAAGTGACAAAGAATTGGTATTCGTTGGCCGTATGGCAGTATTGCTTGTTGCATTGGTCGGAATCGCGCTGTCATACACTCCGAACGATACGATTCTTTCATTGGTGGGTAATGCATGGGCCGGATTCGGTGCCGCATTCGGACCGGTCATGCTCCTGAGCCTGTACTGGAAGCAGATGAATCGCTGGGGTGCGCTTTCCGGTATCATTGTCGGGGCGTTAACCGTCATCATCTGGATCAGCATTGATGGACTATCAGAGTTCATGTATGAAATGATCCCAGGCTTCTTTCTGAGCCTGATTGCCGTGATCGTTGTAAGTAAGATTACAACAGGACCAGGCAAAGCGGTAAAAGAAGAATTCAATGAAATGGAAAACATTATGTCTGAATAAAAGAGTGAAGGCTGCCAGTTTGATGCTGGCAGCCTTTATTTGAATTTTTCCGGTTTCTTGACATAACTTTCGATGACGAAGCCACAGTCTGTGCAAATAACATGTACAATCTCAGAACCCAGGCTCACCACCTTGTTTTCGGGGTACATGACAGCATACCCAGCTTGCTTGCCTTTTCCAATATCCGTACCGCCGCATTTAGGACATTCCTTCGCATAGTTCATTTCCTTCATCCTTTCGAAAAACAACTCCCTTTAGTTGTAAGTACGTTTTTGCGAGGCAGTAAGTTTCAAGAACCTTTGTCAGAATTACAAATTGTCCAAAATGAAGCAGTCTTTGATAATGATGGATGATTTTGCATCAATGGTGAATACTACTTTTGTAAAAGGCTCTGTTAAAGCCCAATGTTATTTTTACACCTGTTGATTGTAGTCGAACGAAAATCAACAGCCTTGTATAACAGAGACTTGTAAAAAAAGAGGACGGATATGCCTCAATTTTAAAAAGGAGAGATTCTCATGATGAAAAAACTTATGGTGTTATCGTTTGTAATGATGATGGTCCTATCGATGGCGAATCCAGGCTTTGCAGCTGGAAACTCGGACAATAAGAAGGACATTGTCGATACTGCAGTTTCAGCAGGAAACTTTAAAATCCTTGCCGCTGCCCTTGAGAAAGCAGGCCTTGTAGAAACACTGAAGGGTGAAGGGCCGTTCACAGTTTTTGCCCCGACCGATGAAGCATTCAACAAGCTTCTGAAAGATTTAGGCATCACTGCAGACGAACTGCTGGCACGACAGGATCTAAAGCAAATCCTCTTGTATCATGTCCTTCCAGGAAAGGTAATGTCAAACCAGCTGAAGGAAGGAATGAAAGCAGAAACACTGGCGAAGAAAAACGTCACCATCTCGCTCAACCCCGTCCGGGTGAATGATGCAAATGTAGTAACCCCGGACGTCCAAGCATCAAATGGTGTCATCCATGTGATTGATAAAGTACTTTTGCCGAAATAATGAATGCACTTGAAGGACGGTTCTCGCATTTGAGGACCGTTTTTCTTTTTTACAAAAAGATGTTGTGGGCGAAGAAGGTTGAAATGCGGTTTATGGTCACGAGTAGAATCAACATGTGCCCCAAAAGAGAGAACAAGGCAGTTCACGGTCACGAGTAGAGCCAACATGTGCCCGAAAAGGGAGAAGAAGGCGGTTCACGGTCACAAGTAGAGCCAATATGTGCCCGAAAAGGGAGAAGAAGCCGGTTCACGGTCACAAGTAGAATCAATATGTGTTCCAAAAAAGGGAGGAAGCTGGTTCACGGTCACAAGCAGAATCAACATGTTCCCAAAAAAGGGGGGAACCGCAGAAGTACGGACACAAAGTGCCCGTTAGGATTCGTGTCGGTTCCAATAGGTGTTCAGGAAAAATGATCCAGGACCAATGAAGCCAGCAGGCCAAGCGCGGTGATCAGGCCGGTGACGGGGCCGCTATCTTCATAGGCTTCTGGCATCATCGTGGAAGCGATCATGGCAATGATGCCGCCGCCTGCGAATCCTGAGATTCCTGACATTATAGCCTCCGAGGCATCCTGGAGGAAAAAGTAGCCTGACCAGGAGGAGAAAGTGGCGATTGCCAGGACGGAGAGCCACATCACTGTTATTTTCAAGTGGGAATAGCCATTTTTCCTTAATCCTGCCGTACTGGAGAGTCCTTCAGGGATGTTGCTGAGAAATATGGCGATGACAAGAAGGAAGCTGACGGTATTTTGTTCAAGCAGGCTCGCGCCGATCATGATCGATTCTGGTATCGCATCCATGACTGTTCCTATGAAGATCGCAATTCCGGCATTTTTAGTCGCTTGCTTCCCAGAACGTTTCCGGTGGGATGCGCCTTTTTTGGATACCAGTATATCTAGCAGAGTGAAGATGGAAGCTCCTGCGATAAACCCGATGCTGCTGGCGAGGATCCCGCCATTATGAACCGCATCTCCTAACAGTTCATAGGAGGCGGCGCCAATCAGGACACCTGTGCCGAAGGCCATGATCCAGCCAATGACCTTTGTAGGAATGGAAAATATCATGGCCGCCACGGAACCTAGCAATACTGCAGATCCCGAAACTGCCCCCCAAAATGCTGCATTCCACATAAGTACTCTCCTTTCATAATAAATAAAACTACCCACTTATGATTGAAACAAAACTGTGGCGTGAAGGGGGAAGGCTGAAGTATTTTTATTCTATCCTGACTAAAAAGATATTATCATCCCATTGTTCCCGGCATATGAACCCATGGTCGCTACTGGACACAATGACATTTACGCGTTATAATTTAATTCGTTTTTCGAAATAATTATATCAATCACCATTCAAAAATTACACCTAGGAGGAAGCTTGATGTCAAAAGAAAAATTATGGACGAGAGATTTCATCTCGATTTCGCTCGTGAATTTCGTCATTATGCTGTCGATGTATCTTTTGATCGTGACGATGGCCTCGTACGCGACCGATACATATGGCGCATCCAGCAGTATGGCTGGACTGGCCTCGAGCATTTTCATCATCGGGGTTCTTTTTGCCAGATTATACGGCGGTAAGGAAATATTGCGGATTGGCAGCAAAAAAATGTTACTTGGAGGAATTCTGTTTTTTGTTCTTATTTCTGCTCTTTATCTCATTCCCTCCAACATCTATTTCCTGCTGGTCATCCGTTTCTTGCATGGGATTGGGATCGGTTTTGCCTCGACCGCTACCGGAACGATTGTTGCGCAGGTGGTCCCTGCCAGCAGGAAAGGGGAAGGAATCAGCTATTTTAGTTTAAGTGTCATTTTATCGACAGCGATTGGCCCGCTTATCGGCCTGGCGATGATCAATGAGTTTGGCTATCTGAGCATGTTCATATTCTCCCTGGTCGTCGGCGCGGCGTGCTTGCCATTAGCGCTCACGATCAAGGAACCGGTCGTGGATTATCACGCAGACGGCACCAAAAGCAGGAGATTCAGCCTGTCGAATTATTTTGAGCCGAATGCCCTGCCAGTATCGATTGTCATGTTCATCATTGCACTTGCGTATTCAGGAACGCTCTCATTTATCGCCTCATTTGCGAAAGAGGTAGGCCTGGCAGAGGTAGGAAGTTTGTACTTCTTCGTTTACGCACTCGCGGTATTATTTTCCCGGCCATTCACCGGCAAACTGATGGATGCCAAAGGCGCCAACAGTGTGGCATATCCTGCGTTGCTTGTGTTTGCTGTGGGAATGTATGCCCTGAGCCAGGTCAGTTCCAGCCTGATCTTCCTGACAGCTGCCGCACTGATCGGCCTGGGATATGGAAACTTCCAATCCATCGCCCAGACGGTTGCCATCAAGATGACGCCGCCGCACCGCATGGGACTCGCAACCTCGACGTTCTTCATCGCGATGGACATGGGCATAGGAGTCGGGCCATTCATGCTAGGATTCATGATCCCGAAATACGGCTATAATGGATTGTATCTTGCTATGGTGCCGCTAATTCTCGCAGGATTTGTCCTTTATTACTTTTTACATGGTAAAAAAGAGAACAGATTTGTGCAGGATGCATAAAAAGAACCTCACCAGCAGATGGTGAGGTTCTTTCCTATCTATTACATTGGTGCATAATTCGTGTTGTTTTCAACATCCGTTTCCTTTTCCAATTCTTCCATCTCCATATGAGTCTGTGGGAAACCATTGGCCTGCCACTCGGCACGCATGGCTGAATCAAGCTGGGTAAGCCCTCTTTCCGCCGGATCGATGCCCGCATCGACACTTTCCATCTGGTCGATTTTCTCGCTGTTCCTCATGTCGATATCTTCAAGAAAACGAATCGCATCCCGCTGGCTCTTGCGGTAAGCAGCTGTCAAAAGAACTGCGCCGCCGGCTGAAAGCATGGAAGCCAGGACAAAATTTTTGGTCGATTTTTTCATCGTCGTTTCCCTCCATTTGAAAAAACTCCTCTTAAATACTTGATTCCTGTTTAATATGACGTTAACAAGACCAGTTATTTACAGTTGTGTTGCGTGAGGGAAGAGTGAGAACCATTTAACTCATTTTCTGATCGAGATGTTCAAGGATCATTTCCCATGCCGAATCATGGCGGCTTTTTGATTCTTCATCGGGAAAACCTTTGTGGGACAGGGTTAAAAGTGTTCCATTTTGATGATCATTTAGTTCAACAGTGACCACAGTTTCTGCACCCTCAGTTCCGCCTGCACCGGTCAGCCAGGTGAATTCAATCAGGCGATTCGGGACGATCTGCAGAAATCTTCCATAATGGGGGTGCCGCTGTTCCTCACTTTCTTCGTCTAATTTAAAAACGGTCTCAAAGAAAAACACTGAATTGACCTCTGCCTTCATGATTAGCGTACCGGGTGCCGCAAACCATTCATCGAACTTCTCGGTCCACGCCTCAAAAAGAACATCTGGCGGGGAACTCATAATCCGTTCGACGGTGAAGCCATGTGGTCTGGCAGTAAGATCAGGCATCGTTATAGGTTCCATTAGTAATCCTCCTTATCTGGCAGGATATCTTTCTTTTAAAAAGGCAACAGACTGATTGATCAGGGCTTTCAATACATCAATATCAATATCCATCAATTTGTTTATGTACACACATGCTTTTCCTGAGGTGTGTTTGCCGAACTCCTTCAACAATGCTTCCCTTTCTGTGTCGCCAGTGGCAAAATACAAGCTGATCTTGGCTTTGCGTGGTGAAAAGCCAACAAGAGGAGCATCACCTTCGTGACCGGATTCATATTTATAATGATACGAACCAAATCCAATGATGCTGGGTCCCCACATTTTAGCTGGATACCCAGTCGTTTCTGTGAAGATATCCAATAATCTGTACGCATCCTCACGCTTCTTGGGGCTGTCGACACACTCGATGAACTCAATAACACTATTGTCATTTTCTTTCGTCTTCAGTTCGTACATCTGACAAATCCTCCTTCTTTGTTTTCAGCCTGACCATTATATGTACTTTCTAGAACAAGTGGTATAAATCCTTTGTATGGTGCCGGAAAGGGAACGAGCCAGGGTCGACTTCGGACAGGTTTAGTGCTCCCAGCCGAAAAGCTGTCCGAACTGGAGTCGACTTCGGACAAGTTTGGTGCTTCCAGGCGAAAAGTTGTCCGAACTAGGGTCGACTTCGGACAAGTTTGGTGCTCCCAGGTGAAAAGCTGTCTGAACTAGGGCCAACTTCGGACAGGTTTAGTGATCCCAGACGAAAAGCTGTCCGAACTAGGGCTGACTTCGGACAAGTTAAGTGCTTCAAGGTGAAAAGCTGTCCGAACTAGGGTCAACTTCGGACAGGTTTAGTGATCCCAGCCGAAAAGCTGTCCGAACNAGGGTCGACTTCGGACAACTCGGTGAATACAGAAGAAAAGGATAATGTGCATTTTAGGAGGAGCGACCCTTATGCTGCCTAAAATGCAATTTTAAGAGTGCGTTTAGAGTGAGGGGCTGTCACCATTCGGTCAAAAGATTTCAACAGAAATGTGAACAGTTTCACAAACCACCCTAATTTCAAGATATATTTGTTATCTTATAAGTGTACTAATACTAATTAAATTATTGGAGTGAGGAACATGTTTGCAAAATGGTTAAGAGAAAACAATGTTGCTGCTGGTATATTGACTGTCATTAGGGTATGGCTTGGATACAACTGGATGACTGCTGGCTGGGGCAAATTGACTGGCCCTGGATTCGACGCTAGCGGATTTTTAAAAGGAGCGGTCGCCAACCCGGTCAAAGGTCCGGACGGACACATGGTATATAGCTGGTATGTGCACTTCCTTGAAAACTTCGCGATTCCGAATGTGGATATCTTCAACACAATCGTGCCGCTAGGGGAATTCCTTGTTGGTCTTGGATTACTGCTTGGAACACTGACTACTGCTGCGATGTTCTTCGGCCTAGTGATGAATTTCAGCTTCTTCCTAGCCGGCACTGTATCTCACAACCCAACAGACATCTTCTTCGGATTCATTATCCTGGCTGCTGGCTTCAACGCTGGTAAATACGGCCTTGACCGCTGGGTTGTACCATTCATCCGCAAAACAGTTTTCAAACGCGGAGAGGATGGCGTCCGTAACGCTGCATAACCTGAGTTAACTCCCCCCATATTCATAAATAGTGCTGCCGGGAGATCCCGGCAGCATTTTTATCTTCATGAAAACATGTCCTCAAGCCTATCCCAATTTTCCGCTATCCACACATTCTCTTTCCGGAAACGTTTAAGGGGAGTGGAGTCTCCCGGCTTCTCAACGGTGATCCACTCAGCTTCCCTCCACCAGGTTAATTTTATCGATCGAACCAGTTTTTCAAGCGGCAACGGTTTGAATTCCTGATAACCGCTGACAAATGCCGAAACGCCCTCAACGCTTATGTGATTCTCATGAATGCAGTAGGACAAGATCGGCCTGGAAATATCAAAATCGGTATAGACCACACTCATTCGGTCAAAATCAAGAATCGAAGAAACCTCATTTTCACTGAATAAAATATTGTCCGCAAACAAGTCCCAATGTGCCCACCCTTTTTCACATTGCGCAAATAAGTCTGTATCGTTTTCCTCGAGGATCCTTCTTTGTTTCTCCAAATGATGAAGGGTTTTGCTGCAATCAAGACCAATGGCTTCATCATATCTCTCATTCAAGTTTTCCAGCATCTCAGTCTTGGATGAAAGATCCCAATGCAGAGGTTCCCTGACAATATGCTTTTCTAGCAGCACGTGCATCCTGCCAATCACCTTCCCCAGACTGTACATTTGCAAGGGGTTCGCACTGCCAGGTGGTAGGGTGAATCCCTGATTAAAACCCATGAGAACGAAACGTTCACCATTCCCGGTATTCAAAACAAACTTCCCTTTATATGAGAAAAGCTCAGGACAGGGCAATCCTTCATTGAACAACCTGTTTTGAATTTGCAGAGCTTTTTCCAGGCCCGGAACCCTTTCCTGCGGATATCGCTGCTTGTTATATTGCTTCACAAATAAATCGCCGTTCGCTGTTTTGACCTGCCATTTTAAGTTCCTGTATCCTAAATGGATTTGTCTCCAGTCTTGAATTTCAAATCCAAACAATTGAGTGACCGCTTCAAAAATTTCCTCTTTTATCTCAGTGTCAACGACCATGTTATTCTCCCTTAATATAGACCTATGCTATATTTCGCGAGGGAAGGGAAGAAATCCTGTTTGAAAAGAACAACAAATGAGCGTAGGAAGTGAATCCAAGTTACTGGGCAACAAAAAAGCATAGGAACTGAATCCTATGCTTTTGATCTTATCTCCCGAAGAAACCGTCCATTGTATTGCGGAAGTCATCGAACAGGCCGTCCCTGTTTCTGTTGGTGCGGATATCGTCGGTGAAGGATCCCATTCTGTCAAACGCGTTGCGGTCAACGGAAACATACACACTGTCGATGCCTTTGTTCGCCTGGCGGACTCTTTGCTCAATCTGTTGTTCCAATGAAGTTAAATCCTCGCCATTATTGCTGGCCGTTCCATTCATGTCAGTCCGGTCGTTATCGGTGCCAAATGTGCCAGCGTTCCGGCGGTTTCCTTTTCCAGCATCGCCCTGGCCGTCAATGACGCCATCATTCCCGGCGGCGTTGTCATCTTGGTCAACACGGCCATTTTCAGCAAAAGTCCTGCCGTTGCCATCCATTGCATCGTTTACTCGTGCATTTCCATCGTTGTCGATGTTATTGTCTGCAAGTCTTACTGCTACGTACGCATTGTTGTCGGAAATGATGACCCGTGCATCATCAACTTCCGGCATCTGCTCAACCTGGCGTTCTGCACGGTCAGCAAGCTGAAGTCTGTTGTCTGCGTTAGTAACCGGGCCTCGTCTGACCTGGTTGATTTCTACCTGCTGGTCACGATTGTTATCGGCTGCATTATTATTCGCCCCGCATCCGGCCAGGCCCATTGTAAAAACAGCACACCCTGCGATGATGATTGATTTTTTCATCCAGATCACTCCTAGTTGGTTTAGTCGTCTATATGATGTCTAAAATTTGGAATGATATGCAGGGGAGAAGAGATTTTTTGTTTCTTTCTGGAGTATGAGGCAAGATCCGCAGTTTCTGATACATGGTGGAAGAGGGATTAAAATGATTAATGATGTGTAAAAATGTCCGCAAAAATGCCAGTGTTACCAATTGTTCAAAAGATTTCAACGGAATTGTGAATTCATTCACAAAACCCTCTATTTCCAAGATATATTTGTTATCTTATAAGTGTACTAATACTAATTAACTTATTGGAGTGAGGAACATGTTTGCAAAATGGTTAAGAGAAAACAATGTTGCCGCTGGTATATTGACTGTCATTAGGGTATGGCTTGGATACAACTGGATGACTGCTGGGTGGGGCAAATTGACTGGCCCTGGATTCGACGCTACTGGCTTTTTAAAAGGAGCGGTCGCAAACCCGGTCAAAGGTCCGGACGGACACATGGTATATGGCTGGTATGTGCACTTCCTTGAAAACTTCGCGATCCCGAATGTCGATATTTTCAACACAATCGTTCCGCTCGGGGAATTCCTTGTTGGTCTTGGGTTACTTCTTGGTACACTGACAACTGCCGCAATGTTCTTCGGACTAGTGATGAATTTCAGCTTCTTCCTAGCCGGAACTGTATCTCACAACCCAACAGACATCTTCTTCGGTTTCATCATCCTGGCTGCTGGCTTCAACGCAGGTAAATACGGATTGGACCGCTGGGTTGTACCATTCATCCGCAAAACAGTTTTCAAACGCGGTGAAGCCGTCGAACGCAACGCTGCTTAAGCTTTGTAAAATCCCCCTTTAATATAGAAATGGCTGCCAGTATGACTGGGAGCCATTTTTTTTAGTTGATGCCAGGCAAGTGTGGCTGTTTGCTATAATTTTCATAGGAGAAAGAGGAGTGAGCCTATGTTTAAGCGAATAAAATATACGACCAAACAGAAGAAGGAGCGGTCATTGATCTTTTTCATCATATCGGGAGTGATGCTGGTGGGGATCTTGGTGGCTGGAACCATTGAAGGGTTGGACCGCAGTGTGGTCATCCCGATTGTTATGATGGTTACATCCTTTATTGTGGGGATTTTATACAGAAGGAGTGCTGCTCGTGAGGGAAATCTCGAAACCGTGGATTAAGTTAAAAGAGGGTCTTGATGAAGAGGATTATAAAAGGGTCGGCCAGCTCCAGGAGCGATGCATAGAACATGACCAGACGGCATTAAAGCTGGAGCTTGATTATAAATTGGGTGTAAGCGGCAATGACATGGGAATTCAGGCAGTGAATGAATTCATGTACTTCGATGGAGAGAAGCTGATTGGTTATATTGGGATTTGCTGCTTCGGCGGCCCATGGGAAGTGAATGGGGTAGTCGATCCGGAGTATCGCGGCAAGGGGATTTTTTCCAAACTGTTTGAGCTTGTTTTGGATGAGTGGAAAAGCAGGGGCTCAGGAAGCATGCTGTTGTTAAGTGACCGCAACTCGGTATCTGGGCAAGGGTTCATCGCGGGGACTGGAGCCCAATACGAACACTCAGAGTATGAGATGTTCTTGAAAAAAGAGGCGCCGGGCTTTGCGCCTGAGCAGCTGGGAGGCCTCACTTTCAGGAAGGCGACGAATGCGGATGCGCAGGAAATCGCCAGGCAGAATGTGATTTATTTTAACGATACAGGAGAGAGTGTCGAAGTCGAGGATATGATCCTTCCTGAGGAAGAGGAAAAGCGCGGGATGACTTCGTACCTTGTTGAAAAAGACGGGCAAGTGATCGGGAAAGTAAATCTGCAGCTGACCTCGAAGCTTGGTGCGATTTTTGGCCTTGGCGTGCTGCCGGAGCACCGCCGTAAAGGATACGGGCGGGCACTATTGCTGCTGGCGATTGGAAACTTAAAAGAAGCGAAAGCGCAGGAAATCATGCTGCAGGTAGCGGCAGACAATTCCAATGCGCTTACCCTCTATAAATCATGCGGTTTTGAAGAGACATCCACTATGGATTATTTTGAGCTGAAATAAACGATATCCACCTCGTATACATTGAGGTGGATATTTTTGTATTATTTGAATCTAATGAGTGGGTGATTCGTATTATATTGAGATGATCATTTTTTTAAGGGGGGTTACCGATGAAATGGAAGAAAGACTATACAATTTCCGCTTTTGTAATTTTATTAGTCATCACGGCGATTGCTCTTTTGGATAATGCCAGAACAGCAGATACTGCAGCGAAGCTTGAGGAGGATAAAAAGCAACTAGAAGAGAAGGTTGCCGGGCTGGAGGGAAAATTGGTAGACCGGTCGAGGGTCGCGAATGATCTGAAGAATGAGAATGAAACATTGACCTTCAATCTTTCAACCATGGAAGAAGAAATAGCGGCCGCGCAATCCTCTGTTCGATATCAGGACTTCATGGAAGCGATCGATGTCGTTGAGACCTATAAAGCTGCGGGGAAGTTTACAGAAGTAATTGACTTAATTGCTTTTGGGAATTTTACAAGTTTCACCAGCCTTGATTTTGAGGACAAGTGCCCATGCAGTTTTACCTTCAAATATAGCAATCTTGATTGGAGCCCGGGTGTGGTATTAAACCTAAAGGAGTTTAGTATTAACAAGGATAAAATCGTACTTACATATCTTACGGTTGAGGACCTGGAAGATAATTATCAATTTGTATTGACCAGGAGCGATGGCTATTACGATAGAACTGAAAAATGGAGGATAGAAGAAATAAGGCTTGTAGAAAAGGAGGGGTCCGCATTATAAGATTAGATAAACGTTTACATTGCAGAGCAAGTTGCCAGAACACTTTTATTCTGAAAAAAATATCTGAAAAGTGTATTGACAGTGTAGTCGATTTCATGATAAATTTATCTCGAATTAAAAATAATAAGTTTTGAGATATTTTTTTGAAGTTATATCTCGAATTCGAGATAAAAACACTAATCAGGGGGAATTTATAATGGCTAAATTTGCAGTAGATCAGGCGCACTCAGCAATTGGGTTTGAAGTGAAACACATGATGGTATCAAAGGTAAAGGGACAATTCGGTTCTTATACAGCTGACGTTGAAGCAGCAGACCTGACAGATTTAACAACCGCTTCAATCGCATTCAAAATTGATGTTGCAAGCATCGACACACGCAGCGAGGACCGCGAAAACCACTTGAAATCAGCAGACTTCTTTGATGTCGAAAACTACCCAACAATCGACTTCAAATCAACAAACATCACTCGCGATGGCGACGATTACAAAGTAACTGGCGACCTGACAATCAAAGACGTAACAAAGCCAGTCACATTCGATGTGGAATACGGCGGCAAAGGCACAAACCCATGGGGCGTGGAAGTGTACGGTTTTGAAGCAGAAACAAAAGTAAACCGCGAAGACTTCGGCCTAACATGGAATGCAGCACTAGAAACAGGTGGCGTCCTGGTTGGTAAAGACATCAAGATCAAAGTAGAACTTGAAGTAAACCCAGCATAATAAGTTTGTTATTGAAAAACCGTTCAGGGATTTTATGGTCTCTGGATGGTTTTTTTGATTTGGTGAGATGTGGGGGGCGAGGATTTTGACAGGTTTGGTTGCTGGAGGTGGGAAGCTGTCAAGAAAGGGAGTTAATTTTGACAGGTTTGGGTGCTGATGATGAAAAGCTGTCCGAAGTAAGTCCAAGTTCAGACAGGTTTGGGGGTAAATGGAGAAAAGTTGTCCGAAGTAAGCGGGAGTTCAGACAGGTTTGGGGGTAAATGAAGAAAAGCTGTCTGAAGCAGGTCCAAGTTCGGACAGGTTTGCCGGGAAACGGAGAAAAGCTGTCTGAAGTAAGTCCAAGTTCAGACAGGTTTGGCGGGAAACGGAGAAAAGCTGTCNGAAGTAAGTCCAAGTTCAGACAGGTTTGGGGGTAAACGAACAAAAGCTGTCCGAAGTAAGTCTAAGTTCGGACAGGTTTGGCGGGAAACGGAGAAAAGCTGTCTGAAGTAAGTCCAAGTTCGGACAGGTTAAGCAAGAAGCGAAGAAAAGCTGTCTGATGTAGGTGAGGAATGATGTGGTCGAAACATTTCCCCCTGATCTAAGAAAAACTCATCTTGTTTAAATTCGGAAAGTTCTGTATTTTAAGGGTAATGAATGCTTTTAGGGGGGTGATGGGGATGACTCGTCTGTTGTGGGCTTTATCGATTGCGCAATTTTTGGCGATGCAGGTGTGGTTTAATTTTTCTGCGGTGATGCCGGTTGTGGAGGGGGAGTGGGGGTTGTCCTCGACGCAATCGGGGATTATTGTTGCGTTTTTTCATATTGGCTATGTGGCGGCGGTGTTTTTTTACAGCTTTTTGAGTGATCGTTATAATCCCAAATACTCGTTTATGTATGGGGCGCTCATCGCCGGGTTGTCGGGCATTCTTTTTAGTCTACTCGCGCAGGGGTTTTGGTCTGCGTTATTGCTCAGGTTCATCTCGGGTGTGGGGATTGCGGGAATTTATGTGCCGGGAATGAAGATTGTTGCACAGACTTCGGGTGACCGGGCGCGTGGTGCGGCGCTGGGACTTTTTGTTGGCTCGCTTGTGGTCGGCTCGGGATTTTCGCTGCTGGTTTCTGGATTGTTCATTAATCTGGTGGGCTGGAAAGGTGTTATTTTCATCACCTCGTGTTCTGCAATCCTCGCGGCTTTGTTGATCTATTTTTCAAAGATACCGGAAAATATCGATATCCATAGTCAGCGCTTAAACATGGCATTGTTAAAGCGTGTTCTCACGAGGAAAAACCTGCTGGTGAACATCAGCTACACGGGGCACTGCTGGGAGCTTTATGCGATGTGGGCATGGATTGGCCCTTTTATGGTGTATTATTTCCAGACTCATGATATCTCGAATGCGATTTCCGTGGGCAATTCTATCGGTGCGTTTGTGGTGATGATTGGGGGGATTGCCAGCTTCGTCGGCGGCAGGATGTCCGATTCGTTTGGCCGGCTAAAATCGATCAAGTTATTCATTTATATCAGCATTGCCTGTTCGCTGGCGATTGGCTGGCTGACACCGGCGAGCATGTGGATTTTGCTCCCAATTGTTTTCGTCTACGGATTTACCATCATCGCCGATTCCCCAATCTACAATACGATGATCACAGAAATATCCGATCCGGAAATCACTGGGATTGCCCTGGGTATCCAATCGGTAATGGGGTTCAGCGCAACAATTTTTTCTCCGATGATTTTTGGTATCCTGCTTGATCATTTTAATTGGGGGATTGCCTTTACGACGATAGGGGCTATGACGGTCATCACGCCAATTTGCATTTGGATGTTAAGGAAGAAATTGATGGGGGACCGCGAGGGGGATATTCGAAAGACCAATATACTTTAGCCCTGAAACTTGGTATAATTTTACCAAAATAATCTAAGGCAAGAGGTATATACATTGAATAAATCGAAATTACAGTTTTGGCTGATTCAAATTTTGCTTATCGCATCCATTATTTATGTTTCTACGAAGATTTCGTTCATGTTTGAACCGATCGGGATTTTCATCTCGACGGTGTTTTTCCCGATTTTGATCACGGGTTTTCTTTATTTCCTGCTGAATCCGGTTGTGGACTTTCTGCAACGCAAAAAGGTTCCGCGAGTACTTGCGATCTTAATCATTTATGTCGTGTTCGGGGCGCTGCTTGTCCTGGCAATCGGGAATCTGGTTCCGGCGGTATCCAAGCAGGCAACCGAGCTTGCTAATGATCTTCCGGTTTTTGCTGACAGGACGACTGAGTATTTTTATGATATTGTCCGTTCTTCTGAGTTCAAAAGCTTCAGGGATGAGCAGCGGGAAATGATCGAGACGGTGCAGCAGCGCCTGATGGAGTACGCCAATACGTTGCCGAATAAGCTGACGAGTGGTTTGAAGGGCTTCCTCGGTGTCGTCACCAACATCGCGATTATCCTGGTGACTGTGCCGTTTTTATTATTTTACATGTTCAAGGATGGTCACAGGTTCCCTCAAGCTGTATCCAAGTTCATTCCGAAAGATTACCGCGAAGAAGGGCTGAAAATCCTAAAGGAAACAGGCGAAACCTTGGCTGCCTACATCCAGGGACAGGTGACAGTAGCTTCAGCAGTCGGGATTCTGGCATTTATCGGCTATATGATCATCGACTTGCGCTATGCGCTGATCATGGCGCTGATCGTCGCTTTCACCAATATCATCCCGTATGTTGGGCCGATTATCGGCGGAGCGCCGGCCGTGCTGGTTGGTTTCTTCGATTCACCGACGAAGGCTTTGCTGGTAGTGGTGGTCATCCTGGTGGCTCAGCAGATTGAAGGAAACCTGCTTTCTCCGCTGATTCTCGGGAAAACGCTGGATACCCATCCGGCAACGATCATCATTATTTTATTGGCTGCGGGGAATTTGGCGGGAGTCCTGGGAATGGTGCTGGCAGTGCCGACCTATGCGGTCATAAAAACAATCGTTCTGAATCTCGTCAGATTTTTAAGGGCGAGAAAAAGAGCAAGTATTTCTGTAGACGTGAATTGATGCTGTTCATTGGGCGATAGGGCTAAGTTTTTGGCTGCTATTGCCTTTTTACAATTAGGGGGGCGTTTATGTCAGAGGAAAATAGAGAGCGCTTGAAATTGAAAGAGGAGCAGAAAAATCCGGGAGCAGTCATGAACAACGCTTGGGCCCGGGCGGTGACAGGCTCGCCGGGCAGTGGTTGTCTGGTCAATATGATATCGGTCTTGATGGTTCTGGGTGTGATTTTATTAATCCGAGCGTGCTCGCAGTAGAGGGGGAGTAATGTGAGAGTCCTTGTCAGTTTGATTCTGTTGCTTTTGGGAGGTCTGCTCATTGGCGTAACGGTGGAGGATTCATTGGTTGGAAACAGCATTGTAAAAGGAATCGGTGCTCTTTGCATGATTGGCTTTTTAAAAATGGTGCCGCGTAACAAAGATAGCTTATCTCGAAAGGTATAAAAGATGAGGGGAAGATGTAACACAAAAACGCCGGGATTTCTCCAGGCGTTTATTTTTTCATTCTTTTTCGAATTTCCCTGACTGCATTTCATAATTCCTTTTAAGCATCCCGTTGGATTTATGCATTCCCATTTTCTCGTAAAAAGGGACCAGGCTATCGTCACAACACAAATCAATCATATAAAGATTATCCAGTTCTTTTAACATGTTGTTAACTAGATTCTTGCCAATTCCTTTATGCTGGTACTCGGGAAGGACTTCTAGGAGCGGTATGTAAGCAGATAGCACACCATCGCTTATTGCGGTTATGAAGCCTGCGACACGATTAACGCTTGGGTCTACTGCAATCACCACTTTACTGCTGTTTTTCAGCAATTTCAGATGTGTTTGTGTGCTCGGCGGATTGGGCCAATCCACAAAAAAACCGCTCAACATCTCTGGTGTAATGCCGTCGAGATTATTTTTATAAATCATCATGATCAACTCCTCATTATTTTCTATGCTGAGGATAAAAATCAAAAGTACAATAGCAAAACAGCAACCTCCAAACCATCAGTGGGTTACTATTAACTATTCGTCTTGAATTCCGAAGCTCCTTCAAATTTAATTTATCCTTGCTAATTTTTTCAGCTTTATCATCCCTGCCTATTTGTAAATACTAAAGAAGGATTTCTTCTGAAAAAGGGATCCTTTGCTTGGAGTGTACTGATTTGAGGCTTTGGAGGTTTTCGTGATATGAGTGAAAGTAAGGAGGAGCTGAAGCAGCAGCTGAGTGTGCTGACGGCTCGCAGGGATCGGATGCAGAAGAATCTTTATGAAGTTGAGAAGGAAATCGCGGAAATCAACAATAAGCTGGCTAAGATGAAATAGTAATCAAATGGATGGGAAGCTGCCGTGAAAGGTGGCTTCCTTTTATTTATGTGGACTGAAGTGTGTACAATGTCTATTCATATTTTTAAACGGCGAATAAACTAATGAGAGCATTTTTTTACCAGGAAGGGGTGAGTAAATGGACAGGGAGATAACGAATCAAACGTATTCCAATCGTGTGTTGAGGGCGGAATTCGATGACAACTGGAAGACGACGATTACGAAGACTGGCTATGTTAAATATATCGCACTGAAAAATAAGGCTTCAGTTGAGCTGATCCTCTCGGATGGCTCAGAGAGGCTGGTGCTTTTCCCAAAAAAATGGGTACATCCTGGTGGGGAGCGGAGGAACGAGCCACTTCAGCAAGCCGCATGTAACCATTGAGCGATAGGCGTCAGGGCAGGGTTGGACATTCCAGACATCTTCAGGCAATTTAAGTGAATGAAAAAAGTCCAACCTATACGGAAGGACATTTTGCTCGTTAATTTTCACCTGAGAGTTCTCTTCGATTTGGCGCAAGTGGGGGTTGTTCGAGCCATTTGTGCTTTTTCATGATATCAAACCATTTTTTTGTCACCATTAAATTTTTTAGAATAATGCTTTCGTACGTCGTGACTAAATCCGACCGCATGGCAGATGCCAATCCTGTCCCGTAGTAGACTTGCGCGGCCTGGTACAGGAATCCAATGTGATACATCATGAGCTTGTCTGAAAATGGGGAGTCTGTAGAAGTTGTCACTTCTGTTTCCCATGAACGGGGAACGGGCAAATTATCATGATGCATAATGCTGGTGAACTTTTGGATGTGCTGGTCCGCCGTTTTCTCAGATTCCACTAAAAACTTCTTGACTTCCTTTGATTGAGCCACTTGGCTAAATGCAATCGAAAGTGTTTTGGCCATGATATTTTTCTTGATGTTAAAAGAAATGCTGATGACTTCGGTGGCGGATAAACATCTTCCTTTTCCAAAAATTCCATCGGTAAAATCTTCACTCTCGATAAAGCTTGGGTTTTTATCAGGATAAAATAGAGGATCCCTCTGGAAATTGCCTTTTTCAAGCAAGAGTTCAATGGTCTGGTGATACATTTTCTTGGCGTCGTCATCACACGAATCATAGAAATCCCGTAAATCCTTCCTGACTGATACGCCTAGTGCGGTGACGTGTCCAATCAATCCGTGCAGCGTCATGATATGTAAATAATTCAAGCAGAAAATGTCGGAGAACAGCCTGGCAGCGCCGATATTGATGTCATTTTCACCAAATCCAATGGGAACAGGAAACCCTTCATTCTTGATGAATTCTGTGAGTTGTTTCTTTTGACGTGCGAATGTACTGATCGCGTCCTCAAAGATGGCTTTTATTGCCTCGTCTTCAATAATGGTGACCATATATCTGTTTACTGTATCAATCATTGTCCCGTTTACATACTCGCCCCATAAGGAACCTATTTCAGACGAAGTTAGCCTTAACTTGTCATTATCCATAATCTCACCTCGCAAGATATTATCTCCTCCGGTGGGAAAAATATGTTTTTTTTCGTCCTTACTGTAAAATCACAAATTTTAGAATTTTATTTATTATTTGTCATAAATTTCTATATAATAAATTTAGTTATAATCACTATTTTTATAGGAAAAAGAGGGGGAGAACAAGCAGTGGCTAATGACCATGAGATTTTATTGGATAAAGGCGAGCAGACCAAGCCAAAGGTGAGAGTGGAAAGGAAAGAGGGAGAGCCGACTTCGGCGTTCAAGGGAGCTTCGTGGGCGGCGCTCGTCGTCGGTGTGTCCGCTTATTTGATCGGATTGTTCAATGCAGCGATGGAGCTGAATGAAAAAGGCTATTATTTTGCTGTTTTGATATTCGGGCTTTATGCATCGGTGTCATTGCAAAAAGCGGTCCGTGACAAGGAAGAGGGAATACCGGTTACTGGTATCTATTACGGCATCAGCTGGTTTGCCCTGATCGTCTCGATTTCATTGATGGCCATTGGCCTGTATAATGCAGGTAGCATCGTCCTGAGCGAAAAAGGATTCTATGGCATGTCATTCGTGCTTAGCCTTTTTGCGGCGATCACGGTTCAGAAGAATATCAGGGACACGCAGAGGGCAAGGGAGAGGGACTGATTTTAGGAGGAGGCCGCTTTGAAAAAGAGAATCGATGAATTCCAAATCCATGACAAACACTATAAGCAAATTTTGGACCGGGTAAAAAACGATCCGTACGCGCAGTCATTAGGCATTCAGTTAACAAAATTCGAAGCGGGCTTCGCGGAAGCAGTGCTCGATGTGCAAAGCCATATGGTCAACGCACACGGAACCGTCCATGGCGCGGTGATCTATGCACTCGCTGATCACGCTTTTTCCGTCGCCTGCAATGCCTACGGGAAAACTTCGGTCGGACTGTCCACTACCATCCAGTTCATCGAAGCAGTGAAACCGGGAGAAAGAATCGTGGCCAGGGCGACAGAAACAAGGCGGAACTTCCGGACAGGATTCTACAGAATCGAGATTTTTCACGGAGAAAACCCCGTCGCCACCATGGAAGCCGTTGCTTACCGGAAAGATCAGTATTTTGTGGAACTCGAGGATCAGGAGTAAAAGCTGTCATTTGGGCAGCTTTTTTCTGTTTTGGGAAATGAAGAGTTTTCGGATTTTGACAGGTTTGATTGGAGGGGAAAAGCTGTAAAAAAGTATCTCCATGGTTCATCCAAACCAGGCAATCAGCTGCAGCCATTGTATTTTCCTGCCCCTATTGTATAATTATTTCGAATGGCAAATTAGTTATTTATTTATCAAGGCTTTAAGGCCTTTTTTTTATTGGAACCAAGCAAAATGAGAAGGGGGTTCGATAATGAATCATTCTACAATTATTCAATTCCATCATGTAACGAAGCAATATGACAATGACCCGCCTGTTCTGGACAATGTGAGTTTTGAGATTGAGCGGGGGAAATTCTATACACTGCTGGGGCCGTCGGGCTGCGGGAAAACGACGATTCTTAGATTGATAGCTGGGTTTACGGAGGCGACGTCTGGGGACATCCTTTTCAATGGTAAGAGGATCAATGATCTGCCTGCGAATAAGCGCCAGGTGAATACGGTTTTCCAGGATTATGCGCTGTTTCCGCATTTGAATGTGTTTGAGAATGTGGCGTTCGGATTGCGGATCAAGAAGATGAAGAATGCTGACATTGAAGCGAAGGTGAAAGAGGCTTTGCAGTTTGTGAATCTATCAGGCTATGAGACTCGTGAAATCCGTGAGATGTCAGGCGGGCAGCGCCAGCGTGTCGCAATCGCGAGGGCGATTGTCAACGAGCCGGAGGTCATTCTGTTGGATGAGCCTTTATCTGCGCTTGACTTGAAGCTTCGCACCGAAATGCAGTATGAGCTTCGGGAGCTGCAGCAGCGTCTTGGGATCACATTCATTTTTGTTACGCATGACCAGGAGGAAGCGCTCGCGATGTCGGATGAGATTTTCGTCATCAACCAGGGGAAAATCATGCAGAGCGGCAGCCCTACGGATATTTACGATGAACCGATCAACCGTTTTGTCGCTGATTTCATCGGTGAATCGAACATCGTCAAAGGCACGATGATCGAGGACAACCTCGTTGAGTTCACGGGCATGCGTTTTGAGTGTGTCGACAAGGGCTTCAACCCGAATGAGCCGGTTGAAATCGTCATCCGTCCTGAGGATCTTGAGATCACGACGATGGACAACGGCAAGCTGCAGGTAAAAGTCGATTCGCAGCTGTTCCGCGGCGTTCACTATGAATTGAGCTGCTATGATACTGAAGGAAATGAGTGGCTTGTCCACTCCACAAAAAAAGCGGCGGTGGGTGACCAGATTGGGCTTTATTTTGACCCGGAAGCGATTCACGTCATGCGCCTTGGTGAGACGGAAGAAGAATTCGATGCGCGCCTGGAAGCATATGAGGCTGGAGAAGTGAAATGAACACGAGACTGACACGTTCATGGTACACCCTGCCTTATACGCTTTGGATGGTTTTCTTTGTCATCGCGCCGATTGTGCTTGTAGTCTACTATTCATTCTTGGACATTAACGGCGATTTTTCGCTAATAAACTACCAGAAGTTCTTCACTCCGGTCTATTTGACGATGACCCTGAGCTCGTTCTGGTACGCATTTTTGATTACCTTTTTCTCCTTTTTGGTTGCTTACCCGACCGCCTATCTTTTAACAAAAACGAAACATAAACAGCTATGGCTGCTGCTGATCATCGTTCCTTCATGGATCAATCTTTTGTTAAAAGCGTACGCATTCCTGGGGATTTTCGGGACGTACGGCGTCAGCAATCAATTGCTTGAAGCCATCGGGATTGGCACACAGCAAATCCTGTTCACCGATTTCAGTTTTATTTTCGTTTCGGTCTATATTTTTATTCCGTTCATGATTTTGCCGATTTTCAATTCGCTGAATGAATTGAATCCTACCTTGATCGATGCAGCCAATGACCTTGGTGCATCAAAGTGGACGACCTTCACGAGGGTTATTTTTCCGCTGACGATCGAAGGGGTGAAGTCAGGGATTCAGGTTACGTTCATTCCGGCGCTGTCGCTGTTCATGTTGACACGCCTTATTGCTGGTAACCGCGTCATTACGCTCGGCACGGCGATCGAGCAGCATTTCCTCGTGACCCAGGATTGGGGAATGGGGTCGACGATCGCAGTATTCCTGATTATCATCATGTTCGCCATCATGGCTGTTACTGGTACTAGAAAGAGAGGTGTGTAGGATGGAGAGAAAAGGTACTAAGCTGACAAATGCATTTTTGCTCATCATTTTCTTCATTCTTTATGCGCCGATCTTTTTCCTGATTTATTATTCGTTCAACAGTGGGGGAACGATGTACCATTTTGAAAGCTTCACGCTTGATTGGTACAAGGAATTGTTCAGTGATGTGCGCTTGCTGATCATCGTGCTGAACACGCTGGTCGTCGCCTTGCTGTCCGCGCTGTTTGCGACCATCATCGGTGTGATCGGGGCACTGGCGATCCATGAGGTAAAAAAACGTTCAGTACGGAATTCACTTTTATCATTGAACAATGTGCTGATTGTCAGTCCGGATGTCATCATCGGGGCATCGTTCCTGATTCTGTTCACGATTTCCGGCTACAAACTCGGATTCTATTCCGTGCTGCTGTCCCACATTGCTTTTAGCGTGCCGATTGTCGTCCTGATGGTGCTGCCGAAACTGTCAGAAATGAGTTCATCACTGATGGATGCGGCCAGGGATTTGGGTGCGAGCAGCTGGGACGTATTGACGAAGGTCGTCCTGCCGTTCATCTCGCCTGGCATCATGGCTGGCTTTTTCATGGCGCTGACCTATTCACTGGACGATTTCGCGGTGACGTTCTTTGTGACAGGAAACGGCTTCAGCACGCTGTCAGTCGAAATCTACTCGCTGGCACGCCGCGGCGTATCCTTGAATATTAACGCATTATCAGCGTTGTTATTCCTGTTCACGATCCTGCTGGTCGTGGTCTACTACTTCATCACGCAGCGCCAGAAGCTGAACGCAGTGGGGGTGAAGAAATGAAGCAATTAGTGCGCGTATTCATCGCGATCGCCATTGTATCCGTGCTGCTGCTTGCGGCGGTTTCGAAGCTGAATGACACCCAGGGATACTCTGGCGACAATACATTGACGATTTACAACTGGGGAGATTATATCGACCCCGATCTCATCAAGCGCTTTGAAAAAGAAACCGGCATCAGCGTCGTATATGAAACATTCGATTCGAACGAAGCGATGATGACAAAAGTGAAGCAGGGCGGAACATCGTATGATATCGCTGTCCCTTCTGAATATATGATTGAAAAAATGCGGGAAGAGGACTTGCTGATCCCAATTGATCATTCGAAGCTGCCGAATCTGAAAAATATCGACGAGCGCTTCATGGATTTGCCATTTGATCCTGAAAACAAATACTCGATTCCTTATTTCTGGGGAACGGTGGGAATTGTTTATAACCCGGAATTGCTGGATGGGAAGGAATTTAAAAGCTGGAATGACCTCTGGGACCCTGAGCTGAAAAATGAAATCCTGTTAGTCGACGGAGCCCGCGAAGTCATGGGGATGGGCTTGAACAGCCTCGGCTATTCCTTGAATGATAAAAACAAAACCCATCTGCGCGAGGCGAAAGAGAAACTTGATACCCTGACGCCAAACATCAAAGCGATTGTCGGCGATGAAATCAAGATTTTGCTGGCGAATGAAGAAGCACCGATCGGCCTCGTCTGGTCCGGAGACGCCGCAGACATCATGTCCGAAAATGAAAAGCTGGACTATGTTGTTCCAGAAGAAGGCTCCAATCTCTGGTTTGATAACATGGTCATCCCGAAAACAGCCAAGAACGTCGAGGGAGCGCACCAGTTCATCAACTTTATGCTCGATGCGGAAGTATCAGCCCTCAACACTGAATGGGTGAGCTACTCGACACCGAATAAAGCAGCTCTTGAGTTCATGCCAGAAGAGATGGTGACAGACGAAAGGTTTTACCCATCGGCAGAGCTGACAGAGAAACTCGAGGTCTATGAAAACCTCGGCCAGGAAAACCTTGCTTTTTATAATGAGTTGTTCTTAGAGTTCAAGATGCATAGGAAATAATGGAGGAGCCCTGACTTTTGGTCGGGGCTTTTTTGCATATGGTGATCGTTTAAGAGGATACTGTCAGTGAGGTGGTAATCATGATGTTGAAACTGTTTTTAGGAATGGGACTAATAGCAAGCGCTCCATTTCAATCTGCTTCTGAATATGTACCGCCATCACCCGAGATTGTTAATTTTTTTACGAATTTTCCTGAAAAAGATAACTGGGTAACGGTTCCAGAAGGCACTAAAGAAATAACCATCACTGTTGAAGCCCTAAATACTGAGACAGTCCTGTTCTGGTTAATCCCAACTGGAACTGAGACCTGGAATGAAAGAAAACTGATTGGCTATGACATCAAGGATGACGGAGACAACTTTTTTTCATTAACCTGGAAGGTGCCAGGTCCATTGTTGAACCATTTGGAAGTACAGGCTATAGGGGAAACCGGAATGACGGGGGCAAGTTTGAATATCACCTCGAATCCATAAGTGGCTGGCAAGTATTAGTATCACTCCTTACTCAAACAATCCAGGCAGTCCTTTTTCCTGTTAAGTACATTCCCGGCACAAGTGCATAGGATATCCTGAGAAATTGTGAAGGGATTGAGCAAAAATGTACTATGGATATTCAAATTCTTACCCTAATTATGTCAATGGGCAGATGTATTACAATAATGGACGACAATGTGTGAACTGGGGCCAGGCGAATGGTTATTCTTATCACTATCCTTACAGGAATATTGTTTTAAAGGATTATGGTCCAAACCCGTATGTTGTGAATATCAATGAAGCATCGATTCAAAACCAGAATTATCGGACAGCCTTATGGACAGGGAAACATTTGCAGGTCACCTTGATGAGCATCGAGGTTGGCGATGATATCGGTTTGGAAATCCATCCGCAGGTCGATCAATTTCTGCGGATTGAAAAAGGCCAGGGGGTTGTCCAGATGGGCAAGAGCAGAGATAACCTGACCTTTCAAACCAATGTCGCCGATGATTCCGCCATCATGATTCCCGCAGGAACATGGCATAACTTGACCAACACAGGCAATACCCCACTGAAGCTATACTCGATCTATGCTCCGCCGAACCATCCATTTGGTACGGTGCATGTGACTCATGCAGATGCAATGGAAAGACCAGTAGCGAGCAATGGAAATCCTGAGGTTTTTGGAAAGACCCCTGACGAATGGGTAAAACACACCGAGTTCTTGGTGCAGCAAGGACTGGAGGACGTGAAAAGAGGCATCAACGCCACCCACATCCTGCAGGAATTCATTTTGATGGGCGTACTTGTAGGAAAAGGATATACACCTGAAAAAGCATATGAGACAGTAGAAGAATGGGAACGCACAGGACAGTCCAAACTTCTTCAGGCGAGCAAGAATATGTAGTTCTTGATGTGAGTGGGGCACGAGGGCGATTTCGTGTCCTCTAATATTTTGAGGTGTCTTTGTTTTCCGATTACGGATTCAGACAGGTTTGGGGTGTTTGGGGGAAAAGCTGTCAGAATAAGCCCGTGATTCAGACAGGTTTGAGGTGTTTAGGGGAAAAGCTGTCAGAATAAGCCCGTGATTCAGACAGGTTTGNGGTGTTAAGAGGAAAAGCTGTCAGAATAAGCCCGTGATTCAGACAGGTTTGGNGTTCTGTGAGGNAAACCTGTCTGAATCACGGGCTTATTCTGACAGCTTTTCCTCTTAAC
>NZ_CBCSFH010000014.1:0-118918 GCF_965138835.1 Mesobacillus thioparans
CTTCACTGCCAGGCCCTCCAGCGCTTGTCGCAGTTGGGCAGTCGCCTCCGCTTTTCGAATTGTCTAGTGTCGCCTCCTAGAAACTCCGAAACTTCAACTCCGCCCGCAGAAGCAAATAGAGCTTCTTTGTCGGAGTCTCCAGTTTCTGCGTTTCTGGGCAGTCGGCTATACTTTTCGTTTTCGGTCCTGCCAATGAAGTCAAAGAACGACTTCACTGCCAGGCCCTCCAGCGCTTGTCGGGGCTGAACAAGGCTCTTGCGCTTTTTGTTCTATAAGACGTAAAAATAGACACTGAAAAAATGGGCAAGGCTACCGAGCATGATGAAGATATGGAATATTTCATGGAAGCCGAGATGCTTTGAGCGGAGAAAATCAGGTTTTAATGCGTAAATGACGCCTCCGATTGTGTAGAGGATACCACCGGCAACAAGCCAGAAAATTCCTCCGGGATTTAATATAGAGGAGAGAGGAGACACCACGAATATCACCATCCAGCCCATGATGATATAGATGGAGGTCGACAGCCATCTTGGACTCCTGAACCAGATCATTTTAAAAAGAATTCCGCATACAGCTGCCAAAGAGATGATGCCGAAAAGCGTCCAGCCTGCTGCGCCATTGAGACTGATCAGGCAAAAAGGAGCATAAGTTCCGGCGATCAGGACAAAAATCATCGAATGGTCAATTTTTCGAAGGAAAGCGATAATGCTATCCCTGCTGATGACCATATGGTAGGTGGCCGATGCTGTGTAAAGCAGGATCATGCTGAGTCCAAAAATCGTCACGGATGTAATCGCAAGGGGTGAACCATTTGTAATTGAAGCCTTGATGACAAGCGCCAGCAGTCCTGCGAAGGAAAGTAAGGCACCGGCCAGATGGGTAAGGCCGTTAATGGGTTCTCGGATATAGCTATTCATAACTTATAACCTCCATATATCTTCATATAGTTTTAATAACTACTTTATATAATATTATGATAACGTGAAGTAGTCAATGTTTACTGTCTTCTTTTTTTGCATTATAATGAAAATAAAAAAACATGAGGGATCCATATTGAATAATTTAGCCGGCCTGCTTGCGGAGCTTAATCTTGAAAATAATATCACGCTTGAGGAGATCCCTGAAATCGATTTATACATGGATCAAGTCATCCAGTTGTTCGAAAAAAGTTTCGGCAGCTCAACAAGGAATGAAGATGAAAAAGTCCTGACGAAAACGATGATCAACAATTATGCCAAGGGGAAATTGTTCTTTCCTGTCAAAAATAAAAAATATTCAAAAGAGCATCTTATCCTGATCAGCTTGATATACCAGTTGAAAGGCGGCCTGTCCATCCAGGATATCAAGCAGACACTCGAAGGCATCAATCAAAGGACAGAGTCCGGACCATTTGAATTGAACAAATTTTATCAAAGCTACCTGAGGCTCCATGAAAAGAATATCGAGATTTTTAATGAGGATGTCCTTAAAACGGCACAGGACGTAAAACAAGAAGTGAAAACGCTAGAGGCAGAAGGACCTGAGGAGCTCGAAACGGTATTATTGATAGCCTCGCTGATCAATATCAGCAATTTTTATAGGAAGACAGCCGAGAAGCTTGTCGATCAGCTCGCGGTAAAAAAAGAAAAAAAGGACTGAAATAGGTGTACTTGACAGTAAAAGAAACAGCAGAATATTTATCGATGCCAGAGGCACAGGTGGAGAACCTGGTCTTTCAGCGGAAAATCAGGGCCATCCATGATGGAGAGCAATATTTGATTTATAAAGACCAATTCAATACACATTTGAAACAAGTTGAGAAATACAAAAAGCTGGTCGAGGAAATCATGAATGAACCAGTGCCTGATGACATCGACATTAAGGATGAAGATTAAAAAAACGCGAGAGGACAAGTCCTTTCGCGTTTTTACTTGGTTGTTTTCTCAATGTTCTTCATTTTGTCTTCATGCTTGATTGGCAATTGGACGATGACCTCTGTCCCTTTTTCAGGCTCGCTGTTGAACTTGATGGTGCCATTATGGGATTGGACGATTTTGAAGCTGACAGTCATTCCAAGTCCAGTTCCTTTTTCCTTGGAAGAATAAAAAGGCTCACCGATTCTTTCCAGCAATTCTTTCGAGATTCCGACACCCTCGTCCTTGACCCTGATTGAGACGTTATTATCAAAACTCTCCATTGTGATAAGGACTGAATCGCCTGAAGAAGAAGCCTCAATCGCATTTTTGACAATATTGATGAACAGTTGCTTGAGCTGGTTCGGTTCACATTCGATTAAGACGGAATGGTCTTTGACCTGGAACTCGATTTGGATATTATGGAGGCTTGCCTCAGTTTTTAACAGCGAAATCACATCGTGCAAAATCATCTGCAAGTCTGCTTCCGTGAATTTGATCTGCTGTGGCTTGGCCAAAAGGAGCAGCTCACTGACAATATGATTGATCCGGTTGAGCTCATCGATCATGATCCGATAGTAAAGCTGGTGCTTTTCATCCTCCATTTGAAGCAATTGGACGAGTCCTTTTAACGAAGTAAGCGGGTTGCGGATTTCATGTGCGACGCTTGCGGATAACTCGCCGACGACAGACAGCTTATCCGTCCGGCGCAGACGCTCCTCTGTCTCGCGGAGCTCTGTCACATCCCGGGAATTGCAGATGATGCCTGCAATTTTTTCGTTCACGATAATCGGAAGGGAGGTGCTCTGGAAAATAAGCGCTTTGCCGTTTGTATTCACCAACTCCACTTCGAACATTTGCGGACAGCGGTTCTCCACCACGCTTGCCACTTTTTCCAAAACTTTCTGCCTATGGGTTTCTGGAATCAAGTCAGCAAGGTTTTTTCCGATATATTCATCCCGGCTGAATCCAGTTATTTTTTCAAACTGTGGATTCAGGTTGGTGATGGTCCCATTTAAGTCGAGCATCGAAACAATATCCGGACTGTATTCAAACAGGGAACGGTATTGCTGCCGGCTTTCTTCAAGAAGGGTTTCGACATTTTTCCGTTCGGTAATATCCCGGCCGATGATGACGAGTCCCTGACGGCTGCCATCTTCATTGAAGAGGGGAACCTTTATCGTATCAAATGTCTTGACGGATCCATCTGGCTGCGCCAGGGCTTCTTCAACACGAATGATCCCGCCGGCTTTCCATGCTTCTTCATCGGAAATCTCGCAATATCTCAGGGCATCGCTGAAATAGTTGCTATACTCCGCGAGCTCCGAGTCCTTTTTGCCTTTATAGTCAACGTTCTCAATGTCAAATAGTTTCAAACCAAAGTCATTGGCCTGGATCCATCGTCCTTCTCCATCCTTGAAGTTGACGAAATCGACCATTGAATTGATCAGTGTGGTAAGCCGTTTCTCTTCTTCTTTTGCAACATTCAGCTCTTCCATTTTCGTGATGAAATAATAGAAAAGCCACCCTGCCAGCAAAACATAAAGGACTTCCTTCGAATGTTCGATCACCTCGACAAAGGGCGAAGGTGCGTATAAACTCAGCAGATAGTTCGTCCCAAAAATCCAGACAATGCTCAGAATGAAAAAGATAAGTAAATATTGCTTTTTTTTCATATCCTGACTCCTAAAGTAAGTGAAGAAACTTACGTAATTTCAAAAAGGATTACTTGTCTATAGTAGCACAATTTTGTCAAATTAAATGAACATTATTTCCATAGTAGCATTTCTATTAAATGGAAGAAAGATACAAAGGACCGAATTCGCTTCAGTCCTTTGCTGCCTGTTGTTAAAAATCGCCATCAGAAGCCTGGAAGGGTATATTCAACCGGTTTTCGACCACCCGAAGCCGCTGGTTCAAGCGATTTAAACGGCGGGTATGGCGTTCATCATTTTGATTCAAGCGGGCAATCTCGCTGTTAATACGTGTGACTTCCTTATTGAGCCTGGCAATCTCCCTGTTTTGGCGGCCAATTTCTTTATTTTGCCTGTCAAGCTCTGTCTTCTGAACCTGAAGCTGACGTTCAAGCTGGTTCACTCGGCGTTCAAGCAATGGTTGCCGTTCAAAGTCATGGGCATTCTGATTCTGTGCTTGATAATTAAAATCATAGTGTGTATACGGATCGTAATACTGGGGGTTGTAGTACTGATAAGGGTTCATATGGGCACACTCCTTATTATAAACTCATGGTAAATTCTCTATAAAGTATGTAGGTGAAAGTCATGGGTGCAAGGCTAATATCTAAAGAAGGAAAAAATTGGAGCAGCAGCGAATGGATATACAGGTGGTGATATGAATGGGAATGTCAAAGTATTATCAGGAGCTTAGAAGGAAAGTGGGAAGCGAGCTGATCTTCATGCCCAGCGTAGCAGGGATCATCAGGAATGAGTCTGGCGAGATTCTGTTCCAGAATAAAGGCAATGGCGAAAAGTGGAGCCTGCCGGCAGGAGCGATCGAACCTGGCGAAGCACCTGCTGAAGCCGTTGTCCGTGAAGTGTGGGAAGAAACAGGCCTCCATGTTGTCCCTGGAAAATTATTGGGTGTCTTTGGCGGAAAAGAATTTCGCTATCAATATCCCAATGGCCACAAGGTCGAGTATGTAGTATTTGTGTTTGATTGCAAGGTAAGAGGCGGTGACCTCAATCCAACCGACAGTGAAACAGCAGAACTTCGTTACATCAGCCCGGAAAATAGGCCGGAATTGGCATTGCCTTATCCAGAGAGCATTTTTACTGAAACAGGCAGTGGGAAGACGGAGTTTCAGTGGGATAAGGAATGGGTGAAGCTGGCAAATCAAAGGAGTTAAGACTGTGGAATGTAAAGTAAGCAAGGGCAGTATTCATTTTGAAGTGTTAGGGGAAGGGTTCCCGTTGTTAATCCTTCATGCAATGGGGACAGATCATCGTTCTATGAAAGGCTGGCTGGAACCTGTATTCGATAGAGTGGAAGGGTTTCAAAGAGTGTATATTGATTTGCCAGCCCATGGGCTTAGTATGGTTGATGAGAGTGTTGAATCAACAGATGACCTGCTTGGTAATTTGCTAGACTTTATTGATGAAGTTATCGGACAAGAAGAATTTTCTTTGATTGGAGCTTCCTTCGGCGGATATTTGGCACAAGGGATTTTCCATCAGAGAAGAGTGCAGGTGAAAGGAATTTGCCTATTGGCATCAGCATTGCACATGAAAGAGAGGATCGTTCCACAGCGACAAGTTCTAGAGCAAGATGAAGAACTGCTTGCGAACCTTGATCCAGACATCCGGACAGCATTTGAAACCCTGTTCATTTACCAGAATCAAGCGACATTCACAGCCTTCCTAAAGGAAATCCAGCCGGGCAGGCTTTTGGCAAATCGTGAATTTCTTGCTTCAGATTGGAAAGCAAAACGCTATTACCTGACCGAGGAACCTTTTCATGATGTGCAGACTCTTGCCCATTCAGCCCTGTTCATTTTGGGCAGGCAGGATTATATTTGCGGTTACAAAGATCATATGATTTTATTAGAGAAATTCCCGAATTCCACTTTTGCAGTTTTGAATCATGCAGGCCATATGCTGCAAATTGAAAAACGCGAAGCTGTCCAGGCATTGGTTAAGGATTGGCTGACAAGCAAATAAAAAGAGAGCGCATATATCGCGCTCTCAGCCTTTCCGTAGCCGCTCCAAAACGACTTGGGCATCATATCCAGCAGCAAAATCAATGATTATTGCCTCATCGCCTTTTACCGCTTTTACAAGATGATCAATCAATGAATCTGTCAGGAAATCATCAGCTTGCAAAGGCAGAATTTCTTCGCCAAGCTTGCCGCCTTGCAGCTGCCCCCAGTTCAGCAATGATAAAGTTCCTTCGCTGCCGTAAGCGGTAAAGGCAATTTCCTCCTTGCCGGCGATTTGGCTCATGCCGTCAATCCATACTGGAGTTCCATCTGCTAATTCCAGCATAGCTAGAATACCAATCTCGCTAGCCTGCGGGTCTTCTGGAAATTGCAATTGCACATTCTTCACTGTGACTCTGCCAAAAATCTTCTGCACTTGCTGGATAAAATGGACGCCGACCTCAAGCACATAGCCCCCCTGATCCTTGCTTGCAACCCAGGCATTCTGCTGCCAAGGACGCGGCCATTCAGGGAAGTGCATTTTCAGTTGGACCCTTCTCAGTTTTCCAACATAGTTTTCCGTGATTAACTTTGCAAAACTCCTGCTGCCGGCACTATAATTCAGCGGAAAATTCATTGCATGGACGATACCCGCATCCTGCGCCTGTTTTAATAGACTCTCAGCTTCCTCAACCGAATTGGCCAGCGGTTTTTCACACAAAATATGTATCCCTTTTTGGATGACATCAGACGCCACAGCATGGTGGAACTTCGGCGGCACCGCAACGTACACAAGATCCAGTTTAGCAGTTTCAAGCATCTCTTTATGGTTCGTGAATGCCGGAATCCCTCCCAACTCCGCCGCCATCTCATTTGCCCTTTCTTCCATTGTGTCGCACACCGCTGCAATTTCAGTTTCAGCGTGGCCCTGAAAACCCTTTATCAAACGCTGGCCAATTGCACCAAGGCCAATGATTCCAACTTTTATCATAGGGAGACCTCCAAGAATCTTTTATTTTTATTATACAAATAAATCTAATAGTTTAGGAATACGAAATATTTAAAAATCTATATTAAGTAAAATAAAAACCCTCCCGCAAATGGGAGGGCAGTCGTTGTTAATCAATATCCGGCTGAAATCCAATCAACTTCGCTTTCTTATCAGCCTGCGGATTGGCGTCAGGGAAAGTGATGACAGAAGCGATATAATCCCAGCGGAGGAACAGGTTGGTGGTGCAAGTCTCTTCTACCTGATCTTCGGCAGGAATAGCGGTGCCATCTTCCTTTTGGACTGGCGTCCGTTTATAGCATGGGTTCTCGATCCAAATCCCCATATTTTCGGTATGGACCAGTTTTACGAGATACCATTCATCTGGCTGATAGATTCCGGTAATATCGCCAATCATGCTGTCGGGGAAATTTTTCAGCTTGACCTGAACCTTCTGGTTAACGTAAGTATCTAAAAACATGAGCATTCTCCTTTCAATAAAGAACTCATCCTTTACCTACTTCCTTTTTCAGCAAAAAATAAACATAAAAAAAGGCCAATATTGGCCCTTTACAAAAATAGCATCATTAAATCTTCGTCATAATAAATACCATCAATCTTCATGGAGTTCTTTTCGACTCCATATACTTTGAAACCTAGAGAAGCATATAGTTTCTTAGCCGGCTCGTTGCTTGAGGTCACTGTGAGGTGAATTTGTTCAACGATGGTTAATTCTGCACCCTTTTGGATGGCTGCTTTTACAAGCGCCCTGCCAATGCCTCTGCCGCGATGTGAAGAGGTAACATACATGGCAAAAATACTCGCCCGGTGCTTCAGTTTGACTTTTCCATCTGGAACAAGCGTGACAACCCCAACCAGCTGCTCTTTGTCAAAAGCGCCAAATGTATAAACGGACTTATTATCAAGCCTTTCCCTGTAACGGGACGCTTCGTAACCCTCCTCATCTTCATAACTGGAGCTGAACGCCTCAGGATTCATAAGCAATGCCTCATGACGAAGGGCTCGATAACTCTCCGCATCCTCGCCATTTAATCTTCGGATTTCCATAATTCCCACACCTCTGCAAAATTTGTTAATTTAATTAAATTCTAGATAAAAAGCTGATTTCCTTTAAAAAAGAGAACTTGTCATTTCTATCAGATCTGAAGGCTGAAGTGGAAAACGGTTATTCTGACAGGTTTGAAGGGAAGCAGGAGAAAGCTGTCAAGAAACCGCCGTTAGTTTGACAGGTTGAAAGGGAAACAGGAGAAAGCTGTCAAAATCAAACAGTTACATTAACATCCTCGGAGCAAAATCCACCGCTATACCAGCTCGCTGCCATCCTGCACCAAATATAACCTCAAAAAAACCTCCCCTGAATCGAACACACACCCGGGGAGGCTAATCATCTACATATTAAAGCTTAAACGAGCTCTTAAGCGATACGATCCGGTTGAAGACTTTCTTGTCTTCTGTTGTGTGCTTTGGATCGACATTGAAGTAGCCGTGGCGGAAGAACTGGAATTTGTCCTGCGGCTGGGTGTCCTTCATGTTTGGCTCGATAAATCCGTTCAGGATTTCCAGGGATTTTTCATTCACCTGATCCAGGAAGGATTTGTTCTCGGCTTCAGCTTCACTTTCTTCTTCATCATCAAGAATCAGCGGCTCATACAGGCGGAATTCTGCAGGCAGTGCGTGTGTTGCGTCTACCCAGTGCAGTGTTCCTTTTACTTTCCGGCCGGTGAAGCCTGATCCGCTCTTGGTCTCAGGATCGTATGTGCAGTGAAGCTCGACGACTTCGCCATTTTCATCCTTGATCACGTCATTGCATTTGATGAAATAAGCATGCTTCAAGCGGACTTCATTGCCAGGGAACAGACGGAAGTACTTCGCCGGTGGGTTTTCCATGAAATCATCCTGCTCGACATAAATCTCGCGCGAGAATGGAATCTTGCGCGTGCCCATTTCCGGATTTTCTGGGTTGATGTCGGCATCGAGCCATTCAACTTCGCCTTCAGGATAATTCGTGATGACAACTTTCAAGGGACGCAGCACGCCCATCGTACGCGGAGCCTTCAACTTAAGGTCTTCACGAACAAAATGCTCAAGCATCTGTGCATCAACGGTTGAGTAACCTTTTGAAACACCAGCAGCTTTTACGAATTCACGGATTGCTTCAGGAGTGAACCCTCGTCTTCTCAAACCAGAAATTGTCGGCAGGCGAGGATCATCCCAGCCATCAACATACTTTTCTTCAACAAGCTGCTTCAGTTTGCGCTTGCTCATGACTGTGTTTGTCAGGTTCAGGCGGCCAAACTCGATTTGCTGTGGTGTTGCTTCCATTTCGGTTTCGCGTACAACCCAGTCATAAAGAGGACGCTGGTCTTCGAACTCGGTTGTGCACAAGCTGTGGGTAACGCCTTCGATTGCATCCTCAATCGGATGGGCAAAAGCGTACATAGGATAGATGCACCACTTATCCCCAGTATTATGGTGTGTCGCATGCGAAATTCGGTAGATGACCGGGTCACGCAGATTGATGTTAGGTGAAGACATATTAATCTTCGCGCGCAATACCTTTTCGCCATTGGCAAAATCGCCATTTTTCATGCGTTCGAACAATTCAAGGTTCTCTTCAACGGAACGAGTGCGATATGGGCTTTCCTTACCTGGCTCAGACAAGGTTCCGCGGTACTCCCGGATTTCATCTGCAGACAAATCATCTACATACGCAAGGCCTTTTTTAATCAACAGGACAGCACGGTCATACATTTCATCAAAATAATCTGAGGCGAAAAATAAACCTTCCCATTCATAACCAAGCCATTCGACGTCTTCCTTGATGGCATCGACGTACTCCTGGTCTTCCTTCAGCGGGTTCGTGTCATCGAATCGAAGGTTGGTCTTGCCGCCGAACTCATCAGCAAGCCCAAAGTTGATGACTATTGATTTTGCGTGACCGATATGTAGGTATCCGTTCGGTTCTGGAGGGAATCGGGTCACGACTTTATCGCGCTTGCCACTCTCCAAATCTTCCTTAATGATCGTTTTTATAAAATTCGAGTTTTCTTCCAATTGAAATCAGCCTTTCCTTTGATCAGTCTCTTATGTTTATTTTAATGATTACTATAATATATTTCCACTGAACTATATAGTAATAAGAAAAAGGCGGAAATACAAGGGGTGTACCGCAATGATCACGCAAAAAAGGTGCCTTAGGACAAGGCACCTGTCATTATCTTGCTAATAGATTCTTGATGACCTCGTTAGTGATATTCGGTACAATTCGGACAGTATAGTCTATTTCCATCCTTTCATAGCGTTTGTGGGCATCCAGACCGTATGGACCGATGTTGACAACTGGGACATTCAGTTCCCGGATTTCCTGATAGTCGACAAAAAACTTCGCTCCCCAGCTTGGGTTATTTCGGGATGCAGAATCCAAGGCCTCATCATCATCGCTCAAGGCGACAAAACTCATATCGGATATATAAGGAAAGAAATTGCGGACAACAATGGATTCGTCATATTCAGGCTGAACTTTTTTAACAGCCGCTTCGAGAGCTTCAATCAAATTCCGTTCATCCTCGGTCTCACCATTCACTTCGATTCTTGGCGAATAAAGAGAGGAGTAGAAGACGATGATCGCCGGACTCTGATCTTGCATCCACTTCCATGCTTCCTCAACAACTCTTGCAGCGTACATCCTCAGGTCAAGTGTGGCATCCAAAAGCAGGTTTTCCTTGAAGTCGACCATATGGGCCGTGTAATCCGAACCGTGCTCCTTGATCAGTTCAGCTTCCATTTCTTCATAAGTCATTACCCTCGGCTGCCATTGAAGATCCCGGCAAGGCTCGCCGCTGATTTTACAGAATTGCCTGTAGCGTTCCTCGTACAGCCTCAGTCCATTGGCAAAAGCAATGCTGGCATGCTTCTTCAATTTTTCGAGAACATCCTTTGGTGTCCAGGAGTGTATGAAGAAATTGTAATATACATAAGCGGCCAGCGCCGTCTGAACGGTATAGTTCGGCTTGAGATCCATCTGCTTCAGGGAGACCGGGGGCATGGTCGTTTCGCCGAGAGCTTCGTTGCAAAGGTCAGGATTGTAGTCAATCTGCCTGGTCAATTCAGCCGCAATCAGATTTGGATCCAGACCTTCAAACGCGGATCCAACATGGGTTTCGGCACCCGTTATAAAAAATGAAGGCAACAGCTTCCCGACAGTTCCCTTATAAATATAGCGATTCCGGTCACCCGGGAACCGTGGTGAGACAAAATCACTGTTAATCAGGGCGATATACTCAAAGCCATGCTCTTCCTTCCAGGCGTTCAGACCCTTGACTCCGGAGAGGATGCCATACGAGCTGTCCTCTTCATCGCATTCTGCCAAAAAGACGAGATTTCCCTCCAGTTCATGCGGGTGCTCGGAATAATACTTCAGCAGATAAAGATTGGAGGCAACTCCGCTTTTCATGTCCAGCACCCCGCGGCCAAACATCCAGTCCCCTGATTCAGCCTGCTCCTTCACATGAGGAGGCAGTTTTTCCTTTTTAAGCTCTACAAGAAGTTCATCAGGATTGAACGCAAGGCCGGCAAGCTGTGTGAAATCATCAATCCCAACTGTATCCATATGTCCCATCAGAATGACGGTCCGATTGCTGTTGCCTTTTGTTCCTTTTACAAAAGCCAAAACATTGTACCGTTCAAGCACATCATTTTGAGTTTGCGGTTTGATGACGTGGGTTGTGTTCTCTATAAAATAAGGAAACGATGAAATCATCGTATACAGTGCCTGGGCAATTTCGTTCTCTCCATTTGTATTGACAATGCTCCCGATGTTCACAAGCTGTTTTGTATAAAATAAAACCTCATCATGGCAATCAAGCATCCAAAGCATCCCCTTTCAGAAAATTCAGGTTTTATTATCAAGCTAACGTATGTCAAGGATAATTACAATAGAAAAAAGTGGGTTAAAGAGAATCGTTTTGTAAAACTCCACGTTAAGAACATTTTGTTTTTTTATTCGCGATGATTTTTGCAGGGCTGATTTTTGCTCATAATATAACCGATTATGGTGAAAAATAAGGCTAGCAAATTTTTAGGAGGCGCTTATGGACTTTACATTTATTTGGAAAACGGCTTTTTTGATCCTTTCGGGAATTTTATTGTTGAGGATAGCGGGAAGAAAGTCGATCTCGCAAATGACACTGGCACAGACGGTCGTGATGATCTCACTTGGGACCATCATCGTTCAGCCGATTGCAGAGAAAAGTATGTGGAAGGCAATAGCTGGTGCAGCCATCTTTGTTGCGGCAATTATCATTATCGAATATCTAGAGATGAAGTCCAATTCCTTTGAGAAATTCATAACCGGAAAATCGAAAATCATTATCCAAAATGGCCAGTTTAATATCAAAACGATGAAGAAGATGCGGCTGACTGTCGATCAGCTGGAGATGAGATTGAGGAATAAAGGGATTACAAAAATGGAAGATGTGAAATATGCAACCATTGAACCGAATGGCCAGCTTGGGTATGAGCTAACAGATGACGCGAAGCCCTTGACGGTCGGTGAGTTCAGGAAAATCCTGAATGATTATCTTCCGGCAATAGTAATGAAGATGGAAAACGAACAGGAACCAGCACAGCCGGATATATTCCAAGAGTTGAATCATCCGAATAGCAAACACAATCCGAAATATCTCCAGTAGATAAAAATTCCCTTTTATTAATCCTGTGCAATGTGCTATTATTTAGAAATGCGAAATACATTGAAAATCTTCTCTTGCAGAAGATTTTTTGTTTGTTTAAGGCATTTTTTTGTAAGGCAGATTCATTTCAACCGTCAACCTGCCTGCATTCGAAGATACAAGTAAAGGGGAGAAAACAATTTGTCACAAGCAAAAGAGCCATTATGGACCTCTTCATTCATAAAGCTGATGGTCGGAAACCTGTTTGTATTCATGTCCTTCCAGATGCTCATACCAACATTGCCGCCTTATATAAAATCAATTGGAGCGAATGGGACGGAGATCGGCCTGGTTACCGCCTTATTTTCAATTGGGGCCGTACTGAGTAGGCCATTCATCGGATTCATGCTTGAATATAAACACAGAAGGCCGCTCGTTTTGATTGGTGCTGTCATGCTGCTGCTCATCACATTCCTATATCCGCTGTCACAGGTGGTAATCATTTTCCTGGCCTTCCGGCTGCTGCATGGGCTTGCCTGGGGATGGTCGACGACTGTCAACGGTACGGCAGCGGTTGACGTGATCCCGAACTCCCGGCTTGGGGAAGGGATGGGGTATTACGGCCTGTCCATTACGATCGGGATGATCATTGCGCCGAGCCTGGGAATATTCTTATTTCAGGTCACGTCATTTGAAAACCTGGTATACGTTTCTGGTGCGCTTGGTGTCATTGCCCTTGTGCTGCTCGGGACCGTTCATTATCAAACACCTGAACTTGTTATGAAGACGAACAAGGAAGATTTGAAATTCTCGTATCTTGGTTCGCTTATTGAAAAGTCAGGCTGGTTCCCGGCTATGCTGACTTTGCTGATCAATCTCGGATACGGGACGATCGTTACCTTCATCGTTATATTCGGTGAGGAACGCGGAATCGATCAAATCTTCTTATTCTATCTGTGCAATGCGATTCTTGCTTCACTGTCACGTCCTGTTGCCGGAAAATGGTTTGACCAAAAAGGTCCTGTCGGGCTTGTTATTTTAACGATCAGCATTACGTTTGCGGGCATGTGGGTGCTTTCATTTGCTCATTCGAATATGATGATCGCTATTGCCGGCGTCCTGTTTGGAATCGGATTCGGATCATTGATTCCAACCCTGCAGTCGTGGACGTTATCGATGACACCGCCAAACCGTCGAGGAGTGGCAAATGGGATGTTCTTCTCATCCATTGACCTTGGGATTGGTTTGAGCGGATTGTTTTTCGGGGTTCTGGCGCAATATGTTGATCTCGGAACCTTGTTCCAGATTTCAAGTAGTTTCATCGTATTCGCCCTGATTCTTACGATTGTGAAAGGCAAACCGAAAAAGGAAGTTTGCCTGCCGAAGGAAGCTGTTTCCTGATGCATTTGCCAGCCGTATCATGGCTGGCTTTTTCTATGGTTGCTAACATGTACTCTTTTGATTTAAACTGATAAAGAAATTTACATCGTACGGATTGGTATGTGAGGATCATTATGGATAATCAGGATCAAACATTTGAAGTGATGCGGGCATGTTTGCTGGCAGGGAAAATCATGCTCCGAAGCGGCGCGGAAACGTATCGCGTTGAAGATACAATGTCGAGGATGGCGTCTGCATTTGGCATCGACAAGACACATAGTTATGTGACGCCGACAGGGATCATTTTTTCCGTGGAAGGTGTCGGTCCCGAGCGGACGAAGCTTGTAAGGATTTCAGACAGGACGACGGACCTCAGGAAAGTGGCCATGGTCAACGCCGTTTCCCGAAAAATCAGCAGCGGCGAGGTAGGGCTCACTGAAGCGTGCAGGCTTCTAGGTGAGATCGAGGAAGCCAATTTAACCTACTCGTTCATGATTCAGATCATTGCGGCTGCGATTGCGAGCGGCTGTTTCACGATCATGTTTCTTGGCAGCTGGCTCGATTTCCTGCCTTCAATGGCAGCAGGAGGGATCGGTTTCTTCCTGGTCGTTTATTTCCACAGGATTGTACCGGTGAAATTCTTTGCTGAATTCCTGTCGTCTTTCATTATCGGGATGATTGCCTTATTCTTTGTGAAATTCGGGCTCGGCCAGGAGCTTGATAAAATCATCATCGGATCAGTGATGCCCCTTGTGCCAGGCTTGCTGATCACGAATGCGGTCAGGGACCTGATGGCCGGCCATTTGGTTTCAGGATTGTCAAAAGGAGCAGAAGCGCTGTTGACGGCTTTTGCGATTGGCTCAGGCATAGCGGCAATTTTATCTTTCTTTTAGACTGGAGAAAAGAGCGATGGTTTATGTAGAACAGCTTATTACGAGTTTTATTGCTTCCGCCGCGTTCGGGATCATTTTTAACGCACCGAGGGAGTCCCTGGTCAAGTGCGGAATTTCCGGAATGGTCGGCTGGATTGTTTATTTTTCCCTCGATAAAAATGGCATCGGGACAGTATTTGCAACATTGTTGGCCTCATTTTTAATAGCGGTCGTCAGCCAGTTTTTCGCAAAGGCTTACCGGACACCAATCATCATTTTTAGTGTTGCCGGGATTATTCCGCTTGTCCCTGGCGGACTGGCGTATGACGCGATGAGGAATTTTGTGGAGAATGATTATGCTGTAGCCCTTTCGTTAGCTGCGAAAGCATCGATGATATCCGGAGCAATCGCAGTTGGCCTTGTGTTCTCTGAAGTGATCAACCAGGTGATCAGAAGGTCAAGCCTTGGGCCGGTAAAATAGTGATTGATGAGACTCGCATCTGATGTGGGTCTTTTTTATTTTTCACCTAAAAAGGAATTCAGCGGCTTACGGAGAATTGATAGGTAAAAAGATTAACAAAGGGTGAGTATATGGAAATTCTATTGATCAGGCATGGCGAGTCGGAAGGGGATATTCTGCAGGTGCATGAAGGCCGGGCCGATTTGCTGCTGACGGATCATGGCCGCAGGCAGGCGAAGGAAATGGCTAAAGTCGTGAAGGAAAAATATATGCCGGAAGTGATCTGGTCGAGCACATTGAAGCGAGCAAGGGAGACTGCAGAAATCCTCAGCACCGAAACTAGTGTTAGGGTGATTGAAGATGATGGATTAAGAGAGTTCAATAATGGGGTTTTGGCAGGGCTGCCCTTTGCCGAGGCCAAGCTGCGCTACCCCGAACCAGAGGGTGGAAGAAAGCCGCATGTTCCGATCGAGGAAGGAGAGTCTAAACTGCAATTCCGTTTCAGGGCTGAGACAGTATTTTCCAGGATTCTTGCTGAGAGCGAAGGCAAAAAGCGAATCGCGATTGTCTCGCATGGCGGTATGATCTCCAATCTCCTCAGGGCATTTTTGAACATGCCTGTATCCGGTGATATCTATTTCCCAACAGGAGACACAGGAATTCATTTGCTGAAGGTGAATGAAAACGGGAAAAAAGCAGTGCTGTTCCTGAATGACTGCGGTCATCTGGCAAAAGTAGAATCAGAGGAGCTTGCAGCACAAAGTTAAAAAGTAGAATCAAAAGAGCTTGCAGCACAAAATTAAAAAAGTAGAATCAGAAGAGCTTGCAGCACAAAATAAAATGCGATACCAAAAAGCCCGAACCCAGTTATTGACTGGATTCGGGCTTTTTTTAGATTTTCACAATCGTCCGTCCGCGGTTCTCACCTTTTAAGATGCTGGTAAGGACGCCTGGCAATTCTTCTAATGACACTTCACTTTTGATGGCTTCCAGGAGTTCTTCAGGCTTCAAGTCGGTGGCCATCCGCTGCCAAAGAAGCTTTCTCGTTTCCATCGGGCAGTATACTGAATCAATCCCGAGGAGATTGATGCCCCTGAGGATGAACGGGAACACCGTTGTTGGGACATCTGTGCCGCCAGTCAAGCCGCTGACTGCGACTGAACCGTTGTATTCAAGTTTGCTCAGGATTGCCGACAATGTCTTGCCGCCAACGGGGTCGACGGCCGCTGCCCATAGCTGCTTATCGAGAGGCTTCACCTTTTCCCCGGCTAACTCTTCACGGCTGATGATTTCTGAGGCGCCGATTTTTCGAAGGTAGTCATGCTCTGATTCTTTCCCTGTGCTCGCTACGACGTGATATCCCCGCTTGGCGAGCATCGCAACAGCCACGCTGCCGACACCGCCGGTTGCTCCTGTCACGAGGACTTTTCCTTTTTCCGGAGTGAGACCATTTTCCTCCAGTCGGTGGACGGACAAAGCTGCCGTAAATCCGGCGGTTCCATAAACCATTGCTTCTTTTAAAGAAAGACCTTCAGGCAATGAGACAATCCAGTCCGCAGGGATCCTCGCATACTCGCTGTATCCGCCATAGTGGGAAACCCCTATCTCATAGCTGGTAGCGATCACTTCATCTCCTGCTTTGAAGTGGCTGTCGTCAGAAGAGACAACCGTCCCAGCAAGGTCGATTCCAGGAATGAAAGGATAAGATCTGACAATCTTGCCATTCGGGATGCTCGCAAGCCCGTCCTTATAATTGACACTGGAGTAGGCGACCTTGATCAGCACCTCTCCTTCAGGCAGATCCTCCAATGAGATTGTCTTCACTTCAGCAGAAAAATCTTCTTCCATTTTGTTCACCATAAAAGCTTTGAATTTGTCCATTACTCCCAACCTTTCTTGGCTTGATAGTTTAAGTATAGGCAAAGACATGCCAAGCAACAAACAACTCAACTTACCTGGTCATCAACTTTCAACAGGAGGGCCAGATTGTTAACTACCGCACAAATTTATTACGATTTTGTGTCCACTTATGATGGTGTGACGGACTTCACATATCTTTTAATCTTGCTCCCTTAAGATTTAAGTATGAACGGTTATACAGTGATGATTAGGGCTGTAAAACATTATTAAATCAATTTTTCACTATTCACAAAGTGTTTACAATTTAAGCCTTTTTTGACTGTTTTTCCATGATAAGATGATTTTTGAAATCGGAAACGATTTACAGGGAGGTAGCAAAGTTGTACAAATTCGAGAAATCCTTTTACTCCAAAACAAGCATGTATTCCTTTGTCGCTGTGATGATATTATTTTTCTCAATGTGGTATTCGACCTCGAGGTTTGTCCATATTGACATGGCGCTTTTGGGATATGCAATTTCGTCGGCAGTATTTGCCATCGGGCTTTCAATCAGGATGAGCTTCTGGATGTGGCGTAAAGCGACGAACAAAGTGGCTAAGCGAAGTGTTGACAACCTTTTTAATAAAGAAAGAATGAAACGCAATTCAAAAGCATTGATCAAAACCTTGATCGACAACATCATCTTGCAGAAATTCATTTTCAAGCGCGGTTTATACCGCGGCATTCAGCACTTGATGATTTCATGGGGCTGCATCATTTCCTTCGGGATCACCTTCGGGCTTACATTCGGCTGGATGCGATTCGACTTGATCGACTCAGAGACGTACCAGATCATCGTGTTCGATATGCCAACCATCACAATGGCGGCACACGGACTATTCGCTGAAATCGTCTATAACGGATTGAATATCGGCGCAATCATGGTATTGATTGGAGCCGGAATGGCACTCTACCGACGCATTACTAACTATGATGTAAAAGTTACCCAACGATTCGAGTTCGATATCCTGCCATTGATCATTTTATTGTCGGTAACAGTTACAGGTTTGATTCTGACTATCATGTACACATTCCTTGATGGCTGGATGCACCATTATATGTCGCTGATCCACCAGGTTACAGTCATCATCATGCTGATGTACTTCCCATTCGGAAAACTGTTCCACGTGCCGATCAGGCCGCTGGCTACGGCAGTACCAATGAGTTATCAAGAGGTGATTAAAGTGGATACGAAATCATGTAAGAGCTGCGGACAGCCATACAGCAATGACGATCAGATCGCCGATGTCCAGGCCATTTTAAAAAGCCAGAATTTCGACCTGCAGTTAGCGGACGGATCATATCTTTCAGATTACTGCACAGGCTGCCGCCGCAGGATGAGGGCAATGAAACAAATGAATCTAGAAGCACCACAGGGCAACCCATACGGACCAGTAAGCACAAATAATGGAATTCACATATCAGGTTTCAGCAAGAAGCGTTCGGAAGAGTTTTACGGACTTGACCAGGATTTGAAGGAGGAAAAAATCGATGAGCCAGTTTCTCGTTAAAGAAGGCGTAAAAAACCAGATCCGCAAAGGTGAAAAGCTAGTCACAACTCACTGCTGCTACTGTGGGATGCAGTGTGGGATGCACATCCGCGTTGACGAAAAAACGAATAAGGTCATGGGTGTGGAGCCGCGTTATGACTGGGTGTTGACCAGAGGGAAAATGTGCCCTAAAGGGGTTACTGCATACCAGACAATCGACCATCCAGACCGCATCAAGACACCTTTGATCAAAAAGAATGGAAAGTTCGTTGCTGCAACCTGGGAAGAAGCCCTTGACCTGATTGAAAGAAAGTATAAAGAGATCCAGGGAACATACGGCAAGGATGCGCTAGCTGTGTATGGCGGTGTGTCGATGACAAATGAAAAATGCTACCTGGTAGGAAAGTACGCACGTGTCGGACTGGGCACTCGTTATATCGATTATAATGGCCGCTACTGCATGAGTTCTGCTGCCGGCGGATTCAATAAGACACTTGGAATTGACCGTGGATCATCGCTTCCATGGACGGAACTCGAGCATAGCGACTGCTTCTTCATGGCAGGCTCTAACACGGCAGAATGTCACCCTACTAGTATCCAGTGGTTCTGGAAAGCCAAGGATAAAGGCGCGAAGCTTATTGTTGCCGACCCGCGTGAAACAGCAACTGCAAGAGTTGCCGATGTACACCTTGACCTGCTTCCGGGAACAGATTCAGCATTGGCTAACGGCATCATGCACCTCTTGATCAAACACGATTATGTGGATCACGAGTATGTCCAGGAGCGCTGCAATAATTTCGAAGAATTAAAAGAAATGACCGCTAAATTCACGCCAGAATATACATCGGAAATTACTGGTGTCACAGCAGAAAAAATCATCAAGGCTGCTCATATCTTTGGAAAGTCACCTCGTTCAGTCGTGATGTTCGCTCGCGGAGCGGAACAGCAGACTGCGGGTGTCGACAACGTAAGTCTTTATACGTCCATGGCTTTATTACGCGGCCAAATCGGCAAATTTGCTTCCGGTGTTGCCACTTTTACAGGTCAAGGAAATGGCCAGGGCGGCCGTGAACATGGCCAGAAAGCTGACCTGCTTCCAGGGTACCGTAAGCTTACTGATCCTAAAGAAGTTGAATACGTATCAGGAGTATGGGGCATCAAGCCGGAAGAAATGCCGCAGCCAGGTGTATCCGCTTATGAGATGTTCCACCTGATGGAAGCGAAGACGATTCGCGGACTTCATGTCATTTGCTCAAACCCGGTTGTATCATCACCAAATATCAACTATGTGCAAGAACAGCTTGAAAACCTTGATTTCTTAGTCGTCAATGATTTCTTTCTTTCTGAGACTGCAGAGTTGGCGGATGTAGTCCTTCCTGCAACAACATGGGCAGAAGATGAAGGAACGACTACAAATACCGAAGGCCGGATCATCCACATCCGCAAAGTAGTGGATCCGATCGGTGAATCAAAACCAGACTGGGAGATCATGAGCCTGATTGCTGAACGTCTTGGTAAAGGCCAGCACTTCCAATATAACGAGCCAAGAGAAATCTTCGATGAACTTCGCCTTGCATCAAAAGGCGGCAAAGCCGATTACTATGGTGTCACATACGAAAAGATCGATGAACAGGACGGTGTTTTCTGGCCGGCCCCTGCACTTGACCATCAGGGAACTCCTTCGATGTTCAAAGAGAAATTCGAAACACCAGACGGCAAAGCGAATCTTGCCGTTTGTGATTACAGAGGACCTGCAGAAGTCCAGTCAAAACAATATCCACTCTGGCTTACTACCGGCCGTGTCGTATTCCATTACCTTTCAGGAAACCAGACAAGACGTGTCGACTTCCTGAAGGAGCAATGCCCTGAGCCATTCGTGGAAATGCATCCTGAACTGGCCAGCCAGTACCAGATCGAGAACGGTGAAAGAGTGAAGCTTACCACTCCGCGAGGCGATATGATCGCTCCAGTAAAAATAACGAAAGCAATCCGCAAAGATACAATGTTCGTCCCTTATCACTGGGGCAAGAAGCTTGCGGTCAACCAATTGACCAGCCCGGCATTGGACCCAATCTCACGGATGCCTGAATTTAAAGTCTGTGCTGTAAAACTTGAAAAACTGACTAAATAGGAGGAACGGCCATTATGAATAAAATAATGTACCTTGAATTTGAACGCTGTATCGGATGCCGTGCCTGCCAGGCAGCCTGCCGTGAGTGCGGAGACCATGATGCAAAAGAACGGAACTATGTAGAATATGTTGATTTTACCGAATCACGCCAGACCTTCCCGATGCTGTGCATGCAATGTAAAGACCCGGCATGTGCCCGCGTCTGCCCGGCCAACGCCATCCAGATCACGGAAGAAGGCGTCGTTCTGTCAGCGATGGAAGAAAAATGTATCGGATGCCGCAACTGTACGTTCGGCTGCCCATTCGGTATCCCGAAATTCGATTTCGAAACAAACAAAATGTACAAATGCGATATGTGCTATGACAGAACCCGTCATGATATCGCGCCAATGTGTGCATCTGTTTGCCCGAGTGACGCAATCCGCTTCATCGACTTCGATGAAATGCAGCAATTGCGCAGAAAACGTACCCAGATGAACCTTGTTGAAGGCAAAAAGCCGCAAGAGGGCAATAAATGGGATTACGTGCCTGAGTTTTTTGGAGTTTATACTGATTCACAATCTTAATTTAATGCAGCCGGCCGGAAAAGAGCGCTAAGTTCATTAGGGCCGGCTCTGTTTTTGAACCGGTTAGAGCGATATTGGCGATAATCTGAATTTATTGGCGCTTTTCACAAGTTTATTGGCGAAAACGACATGTTTATTGGCGAAAACCACATGTTTAATGTCGAACTGGAAATTTCCAACGATTTTTTCCAGTTAAGGTTTCAACCAATTTTAGATAAGGTAGGGAATAATAACCCATCCAAAAAAAGAGGTGCTTTCAAATGTTAAAAGGAAATGTGCTGGCGGTGACTAGCGGTAAAGGCGGAGTCGGCAAGTCTTCATTATCAGTGAACCTTGCGCTGGCGCTGCAAAAGCTTGGCAAGTCAGTGGCGATCATCGACCTTGATATATATGGATTCAGTGTACCGAAAATCCTTAACATAGATTCAAAACCAAAGACGTTCAACGGAAAAATCATCCCGGTTGAAGCGAATGGCATCAAGGTAATGTCAATGGGCTTCCTGGTGAAGGACAATGAACCGATCGTCTGGCGCGGCCCGATGCTTGGAAAAATGATTCAACATTTTACCGAGGATGTGCTGTGGGGTGAAATGGATTATTTCATTCTTGATATGCCTCCTGGTACCGGTGATGTCGCGCTTGATATGCACCTGATGATTCCACAGAGCAAGGAAATCGTCGTGACGACACCTCATAAAGCAGCATCATTCGTTGCGGAACGCGCGGGAGCGATGGCGATCAAGAGCAAGCATGAGGTGATCGGGGTGGTCGAGAATATGTCGTACTTCAAGCCTGAAGACAGCGACCTGAAGTACTACATTTTCGGAAAAGGCGGCGGCGAGGAGCTGGCAGCACAGCTGGGTACGGAACTATTGGGTCAGCTGCCGATCCAGGAAGCGGATGAGAACAGTGAGACGCCTGCGATCGCTGCAGATAACACTGTGCTGTTCAAGGAATACTTGAACCTGGCCGAAAAAATCGATGCAAAGTTTCAGCTCTAGGAACAGGAGGATTTGGCGATGAGTGATGATAAAAAACAGAACCATCATGAAGATGATAAAGATATGATCAAGCTAATCGATAACCTGAACAGGAAGGACGACGTCCATTTGAACAGAAGGGCGTTCCTGAAGGCTTCCTTTGGCGCAACTGTCGCGATTGGACTGGCAACGACACCATTTGGGATCTTCACCTTCCTGCGCGATGAAAACGGCGAAGTGAAGAGAGTGGAAGTCACCGATATCAATGACCTGGCAATCGGCGAATCCAGGAACTTCAACTACCCGACGAAAAATGAACCGGCAATTCTGGTCAGGACACCGGACGACAAATTTGTCGCTTACAACAATAAGTGTACACACCTGCAATGCCCTGTTTTTTACGAGCACAAGGAAAACGTCCTTCTCTGCCCATGCCACAAAGGCTATTTCAATGTAGACAGCGGCCAGCCAATGGCGGGACCTCCGCAGCGTGAGCTTCCGAAAATCCTCCTTGAAATCAAGGATGGAAAGGTGTTTGCAGTTGGGAGGGAAGTAAGGCATGGATAAAAAAAGAGCAGCGTTCATCTCGATTTTCCTGTTCCTTGCGGTCAATGTGGTCGCCCTCTCGAATGCAATCGAGGGCTATTATGGCCAGGAAGATGAGCTTGTTTATGGTGCGGTGATCGTCGCTTTGATTTCGACGATTCTCGCGACAACAACATTCTTCATCTGGAGGAAAGCAGAGTATAAAAAGTAATCTGCCGGCGAAGATAAAAGGAGAGTTTCTTTCAATCTAAAAGGGAGGATTGAGATGAAGAATCCTTTTCATCAAGACAGCAAAAAAGAAACCATTGAGGATGTATTGGAAAACTCGGTCCAAATGGAAGAAGATTTGATGAGGACCTACTTGATTACAGCCGAGCGCATCCATGATGATCCAGAACTGAAGGACCGTTTGGAGAACTTCGCCGAAGGCAATGCGAAACGGACGAAGCAGCTGATTGATGAGCTGCAAAAGGAAAAATAAGAAGAGCAGCGGATCATCCCGCTGCTCTTTCTGTTTAACCGAACTGGTTTGTCGGGACAATTTTGATATTGTCACCTTCAAATTTCCTTTCACCAAACAAGGTGATCAAGGTGCAGCTCAAAATCCGGAATGGGCTGACTTCGACTTCGTACTCAGCCAGAATCCCTGATCCGAGCTCCTCGCCAGCTGCATTCAGTGCCTGCACGTTTTGGCCTTCTAATGTTCTAAGTTTCGCTTTCATCAGGAACGCTTTCCACTCTTCCCAATTTTTGATTAAGAAGGCCTTTTCTCCATTCTCCAGGTAGCCGAGCTGGCAGCCTCTTTCATCAATGGCATCTGCATTCCCATAGCTTAACTCCATGACGATATCCCGCAAAAATTGGAATTCATTTAGGTCCAGATAGGGATCGATGTGGAATTCAACTTCATTTCCTGTCCCCTTTATGGTGGCAAGCGTTTTATTGTTCATGATCACAGTTTGGTTTTTTATATGTTCTGATGCAATATCGTCGATGGGAGTGTCCATTATTTTTAAAGTCAGCATAACAATCTCCTTTTCGGTCATCTTGTACCTTTCATTATAATGATTTTGCCCTATGAGCGGTGTGACAAACTTCATTTTATACCCAGAAAGTTGAAAGCTAGTACGAAAGATATAGAAGTCATTTAATATTCGACAGGAACTGGCAAATTACTGGATGGATTATTAAAATCATTACATATTTTTCAGTGCTTGTAGCACAACTGAAAGCTTCCTGAAATCTTGAATGAAAAATAGTCTGATAGAATACAATGATAAGGTTTGAGGGTAAGCCGTAACAGGGAAAAAGAAGAGTTATTAAGGCTGTTTTCGTAAAGATTGTTGTTAAAATCCTAAAGCCGATTTTAACGTGATAATAGCCATTTTGTATTTCGGTACTAAGTTTGCAAGCTCTTTTCTTATAATAGTCGTTAATTGTGTGAAAAATCTTAGGTAATTCAATCCTATTTTGTAACCAATAGCAACAAAGTTTGAGAAAAGAGCCATTATCTAAAACAATTTTTTCATGCCTAAAGGAGTCTGAGGGCTCTTTTTTTGGATTGATATTATCGAGAGGTCGGAGGAAAGTCATGACATTTGAAGAGCAATTAATCAATAAGTCGTATTTTGAAACCTATATGGACTCAGGTAACAGGACACACCCAGTCCAGGTACTTGGAGAGCTCTACCTTGCCGAACAGAAAAATGATATGCCTGACTTGGCAAACATCCGTTTTGCGCAGGGTGAGGTTTATTTTCACCATAAAGACTATGAAGCGGCAATTTTTAAATGGGAAAACATCACGAATGAGCTTGAGCCATGGGCAAAAAAGAACATGGGGGATGCGTTCCTGGAGCTGGGCCTGCTGACATCGGCGGAAGAGCTGTACCTTTCGATTGAGACAGAAAGCGATGTACTGAAAATCGAAAGCGGCCTGCAGCTGTTATCACTTTACATAGAGCAGGGTAAGCTCGATAAAGCAGTTGCTGTCATCAAAAAAGCAGTGGCACTTGATCCGGATTATCCTGGCGTGACTGAAATCGCCCGTTCTTTCTTCGAGGAGCAGAATGATTGGGGAAATGGTGTCGAGCTTGCAGTCAATGAAGGAATCCGGACAGGATCGCCAAAATGGTTCGATGTCTTGAACCAGTATGTTGAACAAGGACATACTGCGGGATTTGCACCTGAATATTTCAACGAGGCATTATCTGTGTTATTCCAGGTGGACAGAAGCCGGTTCGAGCAGCTCGCTGTATCTCTATGGCAAAGCTACCGGAATGAAAGCACCTACATGGCATGGTTAAGGGAATTCAATCAATTATTCAGCGGGATGGATGGCAACAGAAGAGATGGCTGGACACAGCTGTCAGCGGTCTATCAGGAAAGCTATTTCGAATTGATCAGCGGCGACATGCTGATCAAGGAAATTTCGCCGCTGATCCCGGAAATGCTGACAAACTGGCTGAAGATAACAAGCCCGATGAACAGCCTGGTCGCAGCGTCATCCATCATTGCCTGGAATGAGGTGTTTCCTGGATCGATTACAGCTTCAGCGATACATGATGCCGAGACATTAGTCCTGAACTCAAATGAGTACCATGATGGCTATAAGGATAGCATGATGTTGTTCCAGTCGATCATCAAATGGGCAGAGGATCATGAAATCGAGGTTGGCAACAAGATTAAGTGGATGGTCCAGGAGCTACACGAGTCCAATGTCCATAATATGCTGGTCGCCGGCGTTTCGGGCAATGGCAAGTCTTCCTTCGTCAACACAATCGTGGGCGAAGAATTGCTTACTGCCCCGACTGCAGCGGTCATCCGGTTCATGGATCAGGAAAATCCGGCAGCCTATGAAATCACCGATACAGAAATCCGTCAGATCATGGATGTTGAGGACTTCAAGGAGGCAGCGGGTGTCAGCCGCAAGAATCATAAGAATGAAACCATCATTGATTTCAAGGCAGACTTCCCATTCCTGCGCGAACATGACCTGGCACTGATTGATACCCCAGGGGTCAACAGGAATAACTATGAAAAGCATCCGCTCTACAATTACTTGAGATTTGCGGACAGTTTGCTGTTCGTCCTCAATGCGAGTGATCCTTTTACGGAAAAAGAAAGGGATATCCTCGAGAAAATATCAGAATTCTTCCCGGATCTGAATATTCACTTCCTGTTGAATAAAATCGATGTAATATACGGACAGCAGGAAGCAGCGGAAGTTTTCGACCAGACATGGGCAGAGGTCAGCCAGTACTATCCGGATGCAAAAATGTTCGCTTTCTCATCCAATTATGATAATGCCCAGCAGCTGAAGGATTTCTCGAATTTTATTAATACAACCAGAAACGCAGTTGATCTTGAACAGGAACGCACCGCGAAACTGCAGTTCTTTGTCAGACGGGCGATCACGTATTTGCTCAATAAGCGGGTTGAAATCGAAAATAACCATATGGAATCCATCAGCTGGAACGAGGAAATGGTCAGCAAGCTGAATGGTGCCATCAATCAGTTGGGCGATATTGAAGAAGAGAAGTCACGCTCCATCCAGAAGTCATTCCGTAAAATCAAGGATGAAACCCGTGCGGAAATCATTGAAAAGATTCCGGAATTACTGCGCAGCTGTTCTGACTTGGTGACAGAGGACAGTGATTTTGGCAAAATCCATTCGGAAATGGACCAGGAAATGAACAAGCGAATCGAAGAGTATCTGGAACAAACGGTAATGCCAAAGTTCCATGCTGATTTGAATGACTGGATCCAATTTTCAAAGGATGAGTTTGACCAGAGCCAGAATTATTTGGGCGAGATGGCGGAGGGCTTTAACTCTATGTACGGAGAGGAACGAATCAGCCTTGACTGTGATTTCAGGGTGCTCGATGACTGGCGCCGAGATGCTAATCGAATGACGAATGGCGTGCACTATGAGAAGGTCAACATCATGAACCGCTCGACCCCTCAAGCCTTTTTCCTGAAAAGCGCCGGCAAGCTGCTTGGCGTGCTTCCGCAAAATAATACAATGCTTTATAACAGGTATAAATCCTATCTAGAGACAGAGGATTATTATGAAATTGGAGTAACCATCGCCAAGAGGTTCCTGCAGCAATTCGAGATCTTCGAAAAATCGATTGAACGCGATGTGAATCTGTTCTTCAAACAACCGTTCAACGTTCTTGAAGAATCTGTAGAAGAAGCCAAGAGCGAAATCGACCATGGCAAAAATGAATTGGAGAAATTGAGGACCAACCCGGAATTGTACCGCGATCCATTGACACTGTATGAAGTAAAACTTCGCCAGTACGAATGGATGACCGCAGCCGGAAGGGGTTGATCGTTAGTGAAAGGAAGATTCCCGGATTTGGGAGTCTTCTTTTTTTTTACAAGCTACTTTTTTAAGATTAAAAATTTAATTTTCATAATAATATTGACAATATGATTACAGGAGTTTAAAGTAAAGTTTATCAATTTGCCAGATTAATTAAATAACTAAATTCTCTTATCAAGAGTGGCAGAGGGACTGGCCCTATGACGCCCAGCAACCGTTCCATCAGGAATTGGTGCTAAATCCTGCAAAACGATATGTTTTGGAAGATAAGAGAGGAATCTGACCTTTTCACCATTTTGTGTTCGAAACCTCTCTTTTCTGGAGAGGTTTTTTTATTTGGGTTAACTGAGCAGACACATTAAGGGGGAAATGCAGATGAAAAGAGTTGGATTCAAAAAGGTATTTTTAACGGCGGTAGCTTCAGCATTGCTGCTGACTGGCTGCGGTGGAGGAGAAACGAAGACGGCAAGCGGTCCTGTTGAGGGAGTTCCGGATCGTTTTGCGAAGGGTGAAGAAGTCAAAATCAAAGTCATCCGCAAGATTGGCGGAGATGATCATACTGCGCAATTTTTAGCAGGAGCGAAGGCGGAAGGGGAAGCGCTTGGCTTCAAGGTCGACGTCTTCACTGCTAACGGAGATACAGCAAAATTCCATGATGCCATCAACCAGGGTCTGCAGCAGGACTATGACGGATTCATCATCTCACATGGAGATGACGCTGCAACTATAGACGATGTGAAAAAATTGACGGAGAAGGGCAAAAGTGTCGTGACGTTCGATTCGAATCCTGATCTCGCACAGGTTGAAGGCGTGACACTTACTTCCCAGGATGACGAAGCACTCGCAACCCAGGCGCTCGACCAGCTTGTGAAGGACCAAAACGGTGAAGCGAATATAGTCTACCTCTGGGTCGATGGCTTCCCGCCAATGGTCAGAAGAAATAAAGTTTACCAGGAAACCTTGAAGGCTAACCCTGGAATCAAAGAGGTTGAGAGATTCGGAGTTGCCGCAGCCGATACAAGCGTACAAACGCAGAATGCAGTGGCAGCGATGTTGAACAAACACCCAAAAGGAGAAATTGACGCGATCTTCGCGACATGGGATGCATTTGCGATTGGGGCAGCCCGTGCCATCAAGGAAGCAGGCCGCGATGAAATCAAGATTTACGGAATTGATGTTTCTAATGCAGACCTTCAGGAAATCCAGGCAGAAGGCAGCCCATGGAAATACACAGCAGCCGTTGATCCGAAGCTGATCGGTGAAGTGAATATGAGATTGCTGGCGAAAAAGCTGGCTGGTGAAGAAACACCGGCAACTTACGACCTTGAAGCTTCACTGATTTCACAGGAAGAACTTCAGCAGTCGAAAAATCCAGTCAACATGGCAAATCTGGCTGAAATTATCGACGGATGGGGCAAATCGGATGCATTTTTAGAAGATTGGATAAAGAAATTGAAAGATCACTATAAGAAATAACGATTGAGAGGGTTTGTTGAGAAGGTTTTATAGCTGGAAAAATTATTATATAGCGACTTTTTCGGTTTTATAGCGAGTTTTTTATTTTTATAGCGACTTTCTCGATTTTATAGCGACTTTTTCAGTTTTATAGCGACTTTTCAATTTTTATAGCGAATTGGAAATTCCACGCGATTTTTTCCAGTTCAGACACAAACAAAGCAGGCACTCTCAAACAAAAGAGAGTGTCTGCTTTGCAGAAAGGTAGGGAGGAGGAACCGGGATGATACTTCAAATGAAAAACATCAGTATTGAGTTTCCTGGGGTATGGGCGCTGAACGCAGTGGATTTCAACACGGAAACTGGCAGGATCCATGCGTTGATCGGAGCGAATGGCGCGGGTAAGTCGACATTGATGAAGGTGCTTTCCGGCGCGCATGATCACTATACCGGGGAAATTCAGCTCAATGGTGAGAGTGTAGAAATCAGGACTCCAGCTCATGCGCAAAAGCTCGGGATCCAGACAGTCTACCAGGAGGTCGATACAGCCATCATCCCGTCGCTGACTGTGGCCGAGAATATCATGCTCAATCAAACAGTTCAGAATCTGGACAACAGGCACTGGATGAATTGGAAGCAGTTGTTCAAACAGGCAGAAGACATTATTGAGGGCATGAACCTCAAGATTCCTGTGAAAAAGCTTGCCGGGGAACTGACACTCGCGGAAAAACAGCTTGTTTTGATTGCCCGGGCGATTTCAAGCCATTGCTCATTCCTAATCCTCGACGAACCAACCGCTCCCCTGAGCCATACTGAAACAACGGAACTTTTCCGGATTGTCCGCGATTTGGCTAAAAGGAATGTAGGCATTATTTTCATTTCCCACCGGCTGCCGGAAATCTTTGAGATATGCGACGAGCTTACCATCATGAGGAACGGCGAGTTCATTGTGAAAAAGGAAACTGGGGACGTGGATTCACAACAGGTGATTGAATATATGCTTGGCCGGAGGATGGAAGATCAGTTTCCGGCAAGATCCAATACATTCGGAGATAATACTCTTCTCGAAGTGGCAGGATTATCGGATGGAGACAAAGTGAAAAACACTTCATTCCATGTAAAAGCAGGGGAGATTGTCGGAATTGCCGGCCTGGTCGGTGCCGGGAAGACAGAGCTCTGCAAAGCACTTTTTGGCGCATCACCAACCGTTAGCGGTACAGCGAGTCTTAATGGAAAGAAACTCAAACTGACGAGCCCGCATGCTGCGGTTAAAAATGGACTGGCGCTGGTTCCGGAAGAGCGCCGTAAGGAAGGTGTCCTGGTGGCAGAATCGGTCAGCTCCAATCTGACAGCCGTCAGCTTGAAAAAATTCTCCAGGCTATTTGGTTTTATCGACCGGCGCTCTGAAAAAAACATAGCGCAGGAATACATAAAAGCTCTTGGCATAAAGACACCATCAGAATCGGCCAAAGTTGAAAACTTATCAGGCGGGAACCAGCAGAAAGTGGCGATTGGCAGATGGCTGCTTGCCGATGCCGATGTGTATATTTTTGACGAGCCGACCAAGGGTGTCGATGTAGGCGCGAAAAGAGATATTTTCGAACTGATTGCAAAACTTGCAGCGCAGGGTAAGGGAATCATCTATGCTTCCTCTGAACTCTCAGAGATCGTCGGCATCACGGATCGTGTTTACGTGCTTTATGATGGTGAACCGGTCAAGGAGCTCGCCACCGCCGAAACAACAGAAGAAGAACTTTTATTTTATTCAACAGGAGGCAGATAGGATGGAAGCCAAACTCCCATTGCAGCAGGAAACGCCGCCGAAAAAGACATTTGAGCTGTTCCAGTTCTTTTACAAGTACGGGACGATCTTGACAATCTTTGTGCTGATCGCTGTCTTCGCGGCTGCGAATCCGAGTTTTATCAACGGCGACAATGTCATAAATATCTTAAGGTCAATCTCCATCGTGACCATCATCGCAATCGGCATCACCATCTCCCTGACGGTGGATGGTTTCGATTTATCGGTCGGTTCTGTAGCCTCATTATCCAATGCGGTTGTCATCTCGATGTTCGTCTGGTTTTCGCAGAACACCCTGGTTGCCGTTTTATCCGCTATCGCGGCAGCTTTGATCGTTGGCGCACTCAATTCGCTGATGATCGTCAAGCTGAAGATTCCCGATATGCTGATGACACTGGCGATGATGTTCATCATCCAGGGAACGGCGCTGACGTATACAAAGGGCGCGACAGTTTCGGAAAACATGATCCTTCCAGACGGCAGTTTTTCAACAGGGACGATCAGCCCGTATTTTGCAAAAATAGGGCAGGTTCCGTGGATCATTCTGATCATGGCAGTTGCAGTGATCATCGTCCATATTTTCCTGACATATACAAAGCATGGCCGCTATATGTATGTCATCGGAGGAAACAAGGAAGCAGCAAGACTTTCAGGCATCCCGGTCAACCGCTATAAAACAGCTGCCTATCTGCTTTCGGCCCTATTCGCGGCAATTGGCGGAATCGTTCTGGCTTCCCGCGTCATGACCGCAGAAATCAATGCAGGTTCGCCGTATTTAATGGATGCCGTGGCCGCCGCCTTTATCGGCTTTTCCGTCCTCGGGGCAGGCAAACCGAACGCATTTGGCACCTTCATCGGGGCGGTACTCATCGGCATTTTGCAAAATGGTCTTGTGATGATGTCCGTCCCATATTATGCAATGGATATCGTGAAAGGGACCGTGCTGGCATTTGCCCTGGGGATTACCTATTACAAGCAAAAACATTGTTGAGCAAGTAAAAAAGCCGGATTTGGCAGCTATCCAAATCCGGCTTTCTTTTTGTCATACATTCATTCCTCAAAAAATGGTTTGTTCGCATAGTAATACATCCAGCCCATCATGATCCCGCCGCCAATCAGGTTCCCGATCGTCACTGGGATGAGATTGTGGATCACACCGGCAAAGGTAACTGACTGGGGGGCGTCGAGGACCATGCTGATTGCAAAGGTGCACATATTGGCGATGCTGTGCTCATACCCGGAAATAAAGAAGCAGTACACGAAAAACACCATAGCGAACATTTTTGCGCCGTCGCCCTTCATCGACATCGGCAGGAAGAATGCCAGGCAGACGAGCCAGTTACAGAGAATCCCCCGGAAAAAAAGCTCGGAAGTTGGTGCGAGAGTCTTTTTTTCAGCGACGCTCAACAAGAATCCATTCACAGAATGATCATCAAACAATCCTGTTGTGTAAATCAAAAAAGCAAATGCAGCGGCACCGATGATATTGCCAATATAGCTGTAAATCCACATCCTGGTCACTTGCAGCCAGGCCATTTTCTTCCTCAGTGCCGCAAACGTATAGTAGAAGGTATTCCCTGTGAACAAGTCACCACCACCATACGCAATCAAGATGATCGCGGCACCGAAGGTTATGGCAGCAATAGGGTAGGCAAAGGACGAGTGTTCCATATAGAATGGATTCCCTGTCTTGAAGGCAACAATTACCCCAAAGCCAATGAACATCGATGCCAAAGCCGCCCTTGCCAGATAGCGAATTTTGCTCTGCCTGAAAATCTTATGCTTTTTCAGGGCTAGTTTTTCAACCTCTTGCAGCGCTTGTACCTCCAAATTAATACCACCCGTCATGAGTATGTAATAAGAGTATTCTGCCTCAAACTTTCTCTCCTATGTAAATACTTCCCTGAGTTATAGAGTAAAAAACAGAAGGCAAAAAAAGACTGGATCTGCCGATGGATCCAGTCTACTTCCATATTAAAAAGTATCCCTTACAAATTGCGGATTCCGCTGCATCGAAGCGAACAGGACAATCCCGCTAAGTAGCAGAAGACCGCTTGTCAGGACGAATACCGACGTGAAACCAAGGTAACCTGAAAGGAATCCGCCGAGCACAGGTCCGATGATGTTACCGAAGAAACGGAGGCTTGTGTTATAGCCAAGCACCTCACCCTGCATTGCGACCGGAGCCTCCTGCCTGATATAGGCAACCCTGACAGGAATGATGCCTCCAATCGTGATTCCCAATAGGAACCGGATCAGGACCAGCTGCCAGATATTTGTGACAAACCCGCCTGGAAGATAAATGATGGCTGATAAAAACAGGAGGAGGACAAGGATTTTTATATAGCCAATTCTGTCTGCAATCTGTCCCCATTTCCGGGCCATCAGAAGATTGCCGAGCCCTGCTGCCGAAAACGCGATTCCAGAAAAGAACGCCAGGTTTTCATGGCCATGCAGCTCTCCGACATAAAGGGAGAGGATAGGCTGGATGCTGAAATGGGCAATTTGCACGAGCATGGACATGAGCAGGACATTGACCATGATTGGATTTCTGAAGATATGCTGAAGCACTTCTTTGCGGCTGTAATTTGTTTTGCTGCCTTTTTTTATATCGATCCTATATTCCATGACCAGGAACACGAGCAATCCGGACAGGATGATAAAGATGGATGTGGAGTGAAAGGTTGTCGAATAGCCTAATGAGTCAGCCAGGACACCTCCAATCATCGGACCAAGCAAGGAGCCAGTGATACTGCCCGTCTGGAGGGTCCCAAGTACCTTTCCGGCATGTTCCTTTGGCGTTTGTGTTGAAACAAGCGCCTGGGACACTGGGATAAAGCCTGAGAACAAGCCCATGAACATCCTCAGTAAAAATAACTGCCAAACCGAAGTGGCGAAACCGAGCAGGAAGACCGATAATCCCATCCCGAAGGCCATGAAAATCAGGATTCTTTTACGGCCGAATCGGTCTCCCAGTCTTCCGACGATAGGCGAGAATAGGAAAGCTGTAACAAATGTGATGCTGAATGTTAGGCCTGACCAGTTCTGGACATATTTTTCCGAAAAATCCCCAAACGACTCAATGTATAAGGAGAGGAAAGGCATTACCATTGTCATACTGCCTGCGATGAAGAAATTGGCGAACCACATGATCATCAGGTTACGTTTCGCCTTTTGCTGCTGGGTCATACCATCAACACTTCTTTCTCAGTACGAATATTTCGCTTTTCTAAATATTATACCAAAATTTTGCTGTATTGAAAACCAATACAGCAAGCAAAAACGGGTATCTCTGATTAGCGGACCCGCTCAAGCAATTCAATTCTATTGCCAAACGGGTCAGAAACGTACATCCTGTTTGTGCCCGGGAGCTTGTCATCTTCGAGATATTCCACTCCAGAAACAGACAGATGCTTCTTCAACTCTTCAATATTCTCCACTTCAAACGCCGGGTGTGCCTTCTTTGCCGGAACAAAACCTTCCTCGACCCCAACATGGATCTGGACGGATCCGAATTGGAACCAGGCGCCGCCGCGCTTTTTCAATTCAGCAGGTTTTTCGATCTCTTCAAAACCTAATATCCCACTGAAAAATTTCCTTGCCTCGTCTTCACTGCCTTTAGGGGCTGCAAGCTGTACATGGTCAATCGCTTTAAATTTAAATGTCATATGAATCCCTCCTTATCTATTCCTATATTAATCTTGTTAGAAACATAAGGAAATGACAGGTTATCAATAAAAAGAGATAAGTTTTTCTTATTCTCTTTTAGAGTAATACAAGCCTCATTGTCTTCATATAAATTAGTAAAGTTTTGTACGCTTTTTATAAGAGGGGGCAATAGGAATGAAAAAAAGATTCTTTGTCATAATCATGATGGCAATTGCAGCGCTTGTTGTGTCAGCATGCGGCTCAAGCGAAACAAGCGAAACCAATGGCAGCGGGAAAAAGGAACTCAGGGTCGTAACCGATGCTGCATATGCGCCTTTTGAATATATGGATGGCGATAAGATCGTTGGCTTCGACGTTGATTTCCTGAAGGCGGCCGCGAAGGAAGCGGGTTATGAGCTGAAGTTCGAGAATGTCGGCTGGGATCCCATTTTCGTTGAGATTGGCAGCAAGCGCGCCGATCTCGCCGTATCATCTATCTCCATTAATGACGAGCGCAAGCAAACCTATGATTTTTCATTACCATATTTCCTGTCCACAAATAAAATCCTTGTCCGTGAAGACAGCACCATCAAAAACGCTGCTGATCTGAAAGGCAAGGTAGTCGCGGTCCAAAACGCCACTACCGGGCAGGAAGCGATGGATAAACTGCTTGGAAAGAACAATGAGAACATCAAGAAATTCGATAACAACAACCTGGCAATCATGGAAATGCTCTCAGGCGGGGCAGATGCAGTCGTGGCAGACAATGGGGTGGTTGAAGTCTATGCCAAGAACAATCCGGATGAAAAATTGAAGGTCATCGAAGACAATGGCAGTTTCGAGGCAGAATACTACGGCATCCTTTTTCCAAAAGGAACCGATCTAAAAGCCGACTTCGATAAAGCCATCAAGAAAATCGTCGAGAACGGCACCTATGAAAAAATTTATCAGGAATGGTTCGGCCAGAAGCCGAACATCGAAATGCTGAAGGCAGAACAGGATAAGGCATCAAAGTAAACCCAAAATCTATGAAACTGCAAAGATGCGTAACTCTTAACACGGCGTTACGCATTTTTTTGTAAGCCAGGCAAACTGCCTATGAAAAAATCCGCTCCTTAACCGGGGGCGTTGGAGGGCAAGCTATGGATTTCCGTTTTGATATGATTGTTGAATACTCTCCTTATCTGGTAAAAGGTACGCTCTTGACCATCGGGCTATCACTGGCCGGGATTTTAATTGGGACAATCTTCGGCTTGTTCATCGGACTAGGCAAGATGCAGCGCCGGAAGCTGCTCGCATGGCCATTTGTCTGGTATATCACTTTCTTCCGCGGGACCCCTTTATTCGTCCAGATCCTGCTGATCCATTTTGGGGTAGTCCCGATGCTTCTTGGGAAAACAAACGGAATTGCAGCGACCATCATCGCTCTGTCGCTGAATGCAGCGGCCTATATCGCAGAGATTTTCCGTGCCGGCATCCAGTCGATTGACCGCGGCCAGATGGAAGCAGCCCGTTCGCTTGGGATGACCCACGTCCAGGCGATGAGATATGTCATTCTTCCCCAGGCATTCAAACGGATGATTCCGCCGCTTGGAAATGAATTCATCGTGCTGATCAAAGAATCCTCACTGGCTGCAATCGTCGCGACGCCGGAAATCATGTATTGGGGAAGGGCGATGGCCGGAAAATATTATCGGGTATGGGAGCCGTACCTGACAGCTGCCGTGATTTACCTGATCCTGACACTGTCCCTGAGCTTCTTATTAAATCTACTCGAAAGAAGGCTGAAAACGGAATGATCACAATCACAGATCTGGAAAAATCATTTGGAAGCCACAAGGTGTTGAATGGAATAAACGTGGTCGTCAAGCCGCAGGAGGTTGTTGTGGTGATCGGGCCATCCGGGTCGGGAAAATCAACCTTCCTCCGGTGTATTAACCTGCTCGAAACGATCACGGCAGGACATGTAAAAATCGAGGGAGTAGACATTACCGCAAAAGGAACCAATATCAACAAAGTGCGCGAGGAAGTCGGGATGGTGTTCCAGCACTTCAACCTGTTTCCGCATAAAACAGTGCTTGAGAATATCATGCTGGCGCCAATTAAAGTACGTGGGATTTCGGAAGAGCAGGCACGTTCCAAAGGAATCAAGCTGCTGGAAAAAGTCGGACTTGGTGAAAAAGCGGATGCCTATCCTGACTCACTGTCGGGAGGCCAAAAGCAGCGAGTGGCCATCGCCCGAGCCCTGGCAATGGAACCGAAAATCATGCTGTTCGACGAACCGACATCCGCACTCGACCCGGAAATGGTCGGCGAAGTGCTCGAAGTCATTAAACAGCTGGCCAGGGAAGGAATGACCATGGTCGTTGTCACTCATGAAATGGGCTTCGCCAGAGAAGTAGGTGACAGAGTCATCTTCATGGATGGCGGACTGATCATAGAAGAAAACCAGCCGCAGGAAATCTTCGAAAACCCGCAGCACGAACGAACGAAGGCTTTTTTGAGCAAGGTTTTGTAGGATGAAGGGGAAGTCCGCTAGATGCTGGGCTTCTTTTTTGACGGTGATCAAAGAACTTATAACTGTAAATTCCTGCTCGAAATATTTCCTTATGCAGGCAAAACCATCCACATAAGGGTACCATTCATGTTGAAAGATACCCTTATGCAGGCAAAACCATCCACATAAGGGTACCATTCATGTCGAAAGATACCCTTATGGAGGCAATACCATCTACATAAGGGTACCATTCATGTCGAAAGATACCCTTATGTAAGCCAATCCATCCACATAAGGGTACCATTCAGATTGAAAGATACCCTTATGCAGGCAAAACTATCCACATAAGGGTACCATTCATGTCGAAAGATACCCTTATGCAAGCCAATCCATCCACATAAGGGTACCATTCAGATTGAAAGATACCCTTATGNAGGCAAAACCATCCACATAAGGGTACCATTCATGTCGAAAGATACCCTTATCAAGACCAATCCATCCACATAAGGGTACCATTGAGCATACCCTTATACAGTTTCAATCTGTCCACATAAGGATACTAATTTAAATTTTTTCCAATTAAAGGTTGATTTAACTAATGGTATTAGTTAAAGTAAAACTAACGATATTAGTTTTGCCTTGGAGGGGTTTCAAATGAGGGTGATCAAAGAAGGTTTTTTATATCAGTTAACATTCATGCCAAAAGTTTTTCCGGTGAATTGTTATTTTATAGAAGAAGAGGAGGGGCTGACTTTAATTGATGCAGCGCTGCCGAACAGTGCAAAACCTATTTTGCATGCAGCAGAACAAATTGGGAAACCAATCAAAAGAATCGTTTTGACACATGCCCACAGCGACCATATTGGAGCACTTGTTGAATTGAAGGGAAAGCTGGATGTCCCTATTTATATATCTGCCCGTGATTCACGCCTTCTTGCCGGTGATACATCACTTGACCCAACTGAACCTCAGACACCGATTCGTGGGGGAGTACCGAAGAACATCAAAATAAAACCTGATGTGTTACTTAGGGAAGGGGATGAAATCGGCTCGTTAATCGCATTTGAAACTCCAGGTCACACACCTGGATCGATGTCTTTCCTGGATAAAAGAACAAATTCCCTGATTGCTGGTGACGCATTCCAGACTAGAGGCGGGACAGCTGTATCCGGTGTGACAGTGCCATGGTTTCCTTTTCCGGCGATGGCTACATGGAACAAGAATCTGGCATTGCAAAGCGCGAAAAAAGTTCGCGGGCTAAAACCAACTATTCTCGCTGTAGGTCATGGGGAATTGCTTCGGGGACCTGTGACTCAAATTGAAAAAGCTATCCAAAAGGCAGAAGCATTTTTACAAAACAAAGGAGCTTAAAAAATGTCACCAAGACCGAAAATCGCACTCGATAAACAGACCATTGTATTGGCAGCAGCCCAGCTTGCGAATGAGCAGGGTAGTGATCATGTAACGCTTGCATTGCTGGCAAAGAAGCTTAACATAAAACCACCATCATTATATAACCATTTTGAAGGCCTTCCCGGAATCAAGAGGGAGCTCGCTCTGTTTTCTCTTGAAAAACTGTACGACGGACTTGAGGCTGAAGCATTGGAAAAGTCTCCAGGTGAGGAATCAGTCTTGGCGATAACAGATGCCTATCTATCCTTTGCCAGGGAAAATCCCGGACTTTATGAATTTGCTTTGTCAGCGCCTGATCCTTCAGATGGACAAGTCAATCGTGCCGGTGAGAGGATTGTCAGGCTGGTCATTTCCAAAATTCAGCCTTTTAATTTGTCGGACGATGAAGCCATTCATGCTGTACGCGGTTTAAGGAGCATCATGCACGGTTTCGCTTCTCTGGAGCAGAAAGGCGGTTTCGGTATGCCGCTTGACTTGGATGAAAGCTACAAGCTGGCAGTGATCACCTTCCTACGGGGCATGAAAATATCAGGTTAATTTTCATCTTCTGAAATAGTTTCTATAGGTACTCACATACATATGTATAGATGCAACTTTTGAAAGAACAGGAGGCGCACTATGGATATATATGTGAGAAGAGGAGATTCATTTTGGTATTACAGCAACCTTTTCAACATCCCGCTCCAGTTAATCATAGATTCCAACCGCGATTTGGATCCGAACGCACTGACTGTGGGCCGGACTGTGAAGATCCCCGGTTATGCCGCTGTGGATTACCGGATCCGTGCGGGGGATACTCTCTGGCAAATTGCCCGGAGCCGAAATATCCAGGTGGATGCTCTGCTGCTGGCCAACCGGAATATCAATCCAAATGGATTGTACATTGGCCAGATGATCAAAGTGCCAACAAGGATAACCTGGCGGATTGTCCAGGGTAAAAAAAATTACGATTATGGCTCACTGATGAGCGATTTAAGGCGATTGGAAAATGTATACCCATTTATGCAAGTGCCGTCGATCGGCAACTCTGTTTTAGGAAAAAGGATTCCTGAAGCATTGATCGGCAGTGGAAATAAGAAGGTCCATTACAATGGTTCATTCCATGCGAATGAATGGATCACCACGCCGGTCCTCATGACTTTCCTTAATGACTATCTCCTTGCGCTGACGAATCAATCCTCGATACGAGGGCTGTCAATGCTGAACTTATACAAACTGACGACTTTGTCGATTGTCCCGATGGTCAACCCTGATGGTGTCGACCTGGTACTCAATGGACCACCCGAAGAGGAGCCATGGAATGAAAGAGTAGTAGAATGGAATAGAGGAAGCATGGACTTCAGCGGCTGGAAGGCGAATATAAGAGGAGTGGACCTGAATGACCAATTCCCGGCAGAATGGGAAAAAGAAAAAGCAAGGAATCCAAGCCAGCCTGGCCCAAGGGATTATGGAGGCGAAAAGCCATTATCAGAGCCGGAAGCAATCGCCATGGCAGAACTTACACGCAGAAGGGATTTCTCAAGGGTTCTCGCCTTCCATACCCAGGGAGAAGTGATTTACTGGGGCTTTGAAAATCTCGAACCGCCGGAATCGGAGGCGATGGTCAATGAATTTGGCCGGGTAAGCGGCTATCAGCCGGTAAAAACGATCGAAAGCTATGCCGGATATAAGGACTGGTTCATCCAGGATTGGCGCCGGCCGGGTTTCACCGTCGAGCTCGGATTTGGAATCAACCCGCTGCCGCTGTCCCAATTCGATGAGATTTATGAAGAAGCCCTGGGAATCTTCCTGGCAGGTCTTTACCTTTAATGAAGTGGATCACCTGAAAAGGTGATCCTTTCCTGTATCCTCATTTGGATTTATATGGTAAAATAAAATCAAGAAAAGGAGGCGTTAGATGACTTATCCAGGCAGATTGCCGAAATATGCCATGTATATCATGATCGTTTCGGTGTTGTTCTTCCATCAAAATATATTCCTCCAATTTATGATCACATTTATCGCCATTATCATGATTCTGCTTCAACTCGAGTTGAGGATATCCTCAAATAAGCTTGAATATAATATTAACCTTTTCAAATTAACCATTTACAGAAGGACCTTAACTCGCTTTGATATCAAGGCGATAAAATTCGGAAGGATCGGCTGGTCGACGAAAAATGCCGTTATCAAGGTGTACGGCGGGTTCAATATCGGAGTGGCCCATTTTTACAGCGAGCAGCTTATTGACGAACTTGAAGAATTTGCACTTGCGAATCATATCGAAGTCCAGAAGACGAGTGATTATCTGCTTCTGGAAAAACACTATACAAACAGCTGAAAAGCATCGGTCGCCCGATGCTTTTTGCATGCTTATTTTTCAAAAATGCTATTGGAAAGGAGACGGAACAGGTAGTCTGTGTGATCGCGGAAGCCCGCTTCAAGTCCGATCAGCGTTACATCTTTATCCTGTTCTTTAACGATGACTGCTTTTCCTTGAGCTGCCCGATTGTTTTTCCAGTGCCCGGCAACAAAGAATTCAGTGTTGTCGTCAAATGTTGCAGCAACTTCATCATCCCCTGTATTTTCATACCAGACAGGACGATAGACGAAGCCGAGATCGTCCTCGCTGTAACCGCCAGTCATACCTTCGCCGCTGTAATCAACTTTCGCGATTCCGTTGCTGTTGTAGCCTGCAACGACAATCGTGTTATCTGTAAGGCCTAATGTCTTTGTCGCAAGTGAAGCACCCGCACCGACCGCGATATACTTCCCGCCATTATTTAAAAATTCTTCAACATTCATTTTAAAGATATCAAACTGGCCAGGATTCTCGAAGCCAAATTCCTGATTGGCTGCACGTGATTGAGTTTTGGCAATCAGCCCTTCGGTACCGCTGTAAACGAATACGTCAAAACCCGTCAGTCCCTGTTGTGCAACTTCGGCCGGGGTGACCTCTGTAACATCGAAACCAAGGCGTTTCAATGCAAGTTTTGTTCCTGAATGGGACTGTGCCTTATTCATGCCGCCGTCCTTAAGGATCGCTACTTTAAGGCTGTTAACTTCTACTGCTTCAGCAGGTATCTTTGCCGATTCGATATGCAGTCCGGATTGTTTTACAGCTGAGCCAATGTTATTCGCGGCAGCTTCTGTGTAAAAATTCCCTGCTTCATCGCGTTTTACGGAAACGCCTTGCTGCATGAGCGTATTGGCAAGTTGAACCGCTTTTACAGAACTGTTTGGAATCAGGAAGGGCCCTTTGCCGCTAACTGATCCTTGTTCCTGGATCTGGTTCACTTTCGTTGCAGTTACATTGAATTCATCCTGGACAGCTACTGCCTCAAAGCCCCAAAGCTCTGGAAGGCTCCACGCTGAAATATCGTACATGGAGTCGACATCCTCAGTGATATCCTCGCCATCCCATAACATCGTATTGGCAAGCCCGGCCTTTGCCTGGTCCATTTTGACAATGTATGTGCCTTTTGGATAAGATTTTCCGTCTGCTGTAAAAGCTTTCGAAGCCTGGACGACTTCGATGTCGTTTTTCTGCAGATGCTTAACAGCCTTATGTGTTACGGTTGGATCTTCCTGATCAACAGGCAGTACATAGGCAGTAGGGAAGAAGCCTTCGTCATGGAACGGATGATCAAAATTGATGCCTCGCTTGAACATTTCAATCTGGTCCTTGATCATTTCCTGCTTGTTATCCGTGGCATTTTTCAGTGCACCCATGATGGCATCATACATCCAGCGGACGCCGTCAGTATCATTCGTTGGCGCTTCAAGCGTGTGGCCGTATGCACCATGGTACATCGCATACATTGGCGTAAAGATCGGCGGATAATCATCCCAGCCTTCTGCGTCATCACGCTGGGGAATATAGGTCCCCACCATCGATTGATACAGGCTGCCGGTGAAGCTTTCCTTGTCAGACATGATTTCATTTTCCATCGCTTTTGCCTGATCCATTGCCCATTTTTGGTAAAGGTCATATTCGTAATTCGGATTGTGCGGAACGGTACAAGGCTCAATGAGACCCTGCTTATTTGGCGCGTAACCTTTTACGTAGCCATGTGTATCAAGGAAGACCATTGGATTCCATTCTTTGATCAGTGAAACGGTTTCCTGGGTTTCCGGCTGTGACTGGGTGATGAAGTCACGGTTCAAATCGATTCCTTCTCCGTTGAAACGGGTCGCATCGACACGTCCATCAGGATTTTGCACCACATTGAAGATCAATATATTGTTCTCGAGGATTTCGGTCGTGGTCTCGTCGTTTTCAAGCGCAAATCGTTCAATTAGCTGCATGACGGCGTCGCTGCCGACAAACTCTGTTCCATGGATTGAACCATTGATCATGACTGGTACCTTGAAGTCTGGATTGTTTTCAATCCACTCCTGAGCCTTGCCAGGGTTTTTGAACATTTGTTTTCTTAAAGCCTGGATCTTGCCAAACTTGCCCTGAGAATCTGGTGCAGCGATCGTAACGACATAAAGAGGCTGTCCTGTTGATGAATGGCCTTTTACTTCAACCTTCACACGATTGGATTGCTTTTCGATTTGTGCCAGCTTATCGCCGATTTCCGAGAACTTCATAAAGTCATAGTTTTCACTGTTGAACAAGCTGCCGTCCTTTTCTTCATAAGCATTAACATAATTCCACTTCGAAGACTCAGCTAGTGCCGGAGACCATGGAGCGGAAGCCAGCAAACTTGCAGCTACAACCCCCGTAATAATCTTTTTGTACTTCATGTATGTATTCCTCCAAAATAATTTTGTATATTTATACATAATAATTAGTAAAAATTATTTCGGCAATCGTACAAAACTACTAAAAATGGGTCTCGGTGGCATAACGCTTGATTTTGCAGGATTTTAGTGTGATTGGGAAATATTTCGATGTAAAAATATAGGAAGATAGTCACTGGTCAAAGGCAAATAAAAAACAGGGCGGGTGCCCTGTTTTATTGTGGCTGCATTGTACGATTACGGCGCTTGCGGTTCCATTGTCTTGCCTTATATTTCTGTTCAAGTTCAGCGACAGGTTTTGCAACAAGTGCGTTCTTGAATTCAACAGGTGTCTGTTTTACTGAAAATACAACCGAATTGACAGCTTTCTTTTTCTTTTCAAAATCAGTCATCAGCTTTTGCTGTTTAAATTTTAGTGAATCCGTTTCTTCTTTGATCGCATTGGTTTTATTCTGGACGCGTGTTGCTGTCTCTTGAAGGCCGTCAATAGTTGGCTTAGCTTCTTTGAATGTCTTAAATGCAACAAATCCAAGATAAGCGAGTGCAGCCACAATGACAGCGATGCTTAAATAAACAATGATCATACAATAAGCCTCCTTTCCATAGTACGGTGAAAAACACTTACATATTGATTACCCTATTTAGCCCAAAGAATAACAGATTTTTGATGGAAGCCTAAATTTGTTAATTTTGAAGTATTTGTGAATGTATGCACAAAGTTTAGTGAAAGTGTGACGAACTTCACAACCAGGAGACTTAAATCACAATACAATTTATACATAGAGTAAAGATCATTAATGAAAACTCCGCATTGGACACTATAGGAGGACAAACAAGATGAAAAAGAAACTAGTCATGATAGGAAACGGTATGGCCGGAGTAAGAACAATTGAAGAACTGCTTAAACTCCAGCCGGAGGGATACGAAATCACTATTTTTGGGAATGAACCTCATCCTAATTACAATAGAATTATGTTATCTACAGTACTTCAGGGAGATAAGTCGATTGATGATATCATCATGAATGATTGGAATTGGTATAAGAGTAACGATATACAACTCTTTGCAGGAGAAGAAGTCGTCGAAATTGACAAGGAAAAGATGCAAGTCATTTCTGATCAAGGACGAAGAGTGGACTATGATGAATTGATAATAGCTACCGGCTCTAGCTCGTTTATCCTGCCTGTACCTGGATCTGATAAAAAGGGAGTCGTGGGGTTCCGTGATATCCATGATTGTGAAATGATGATCAAAGATTCTAAACGGTATAAAAAAGCAGCGGTCATTGGCGGAGGGCTGTTAGGTCTGGAAGCAGCAAGAGGCTTGCTGAATTTGGGCATGGAAGTCGATATTGTCCATTTGATGCCACATCTGATGGAAAGGCAGCTTGATGAAACGGCTTCTGGAATGCTGAAAAATGAGCTGGAAACCCAGGGCATGAATTTTTTGCTTGAAAAGCAGACCGCGGAAATTTTAGGAGAAGAAAGGGTAACAGGACTGAGATTCTCAGACGGTACTGAAATCCAGACAGACCTTGTTGTCATGGCGGTCGGAATCCGGCCTAATGTCCAACTGGCAAAAGACAGCGGCATTTATGTCAACAGAGGGATTGTCGTCAATGACTATATGGAAACGGATATGCACAATATTTATGCTGTCGGTGAATGTGCGGAACATAGAGAAATCGTTTATGGGCTGGTAGCGCCGCTGTATGAACAGGGAAAAGTACTTGCAGCTAAACTTGCGGGTACCCCAACCAACCCTTATGAAGGAACAATATGCGGCACGCAGTTGAAGGTTTCTGGGTGTGATTTGTTTTCAGCAGGTGAAATCGGTGATGACGAGGGTACGAAATCAATCAAGGTCCACAATGAGTTTGATGGGATCTACAAGAAGATTGTCATTCGTGACAACCGGATTGCCGGGATTGTGCTTTATGGTGATACGAAGGACAGCAACCGCCTGTTCAGGATGCTGACGAAAAGGGAAGACATCAGCGGCATGACAAGTGTCTCGATTCTTGAAGCAAATGGATGCTGTGGAGGAGGAGAAGCGGGCGATGTAGCAGCGATGGCCGATGACGAACTTGTCTGCGGCTGCAATGGTGTCACAAAAGGAACGATTGTTGATGCGATCAGGACAAATGAACTGACGACTATTGACGAAGTGGGAGGCTGCACAAACGCAGGCCGTTCTTGCGGAAGATGCAAATCGCTCATATCCGACATTCTCGCGTATACGCTTGGCGACCAGTATGATACTTCGGCGAAAAAGGCAGGTATTTGCGGCTGTACGACTTTGAGCAAGGATGAAGTAGTCGCAGAAATCAGGGGAAAAGGATTGACCAATGTCAGGGAAGTCATGAATGTGCTTGGGTGGTCCCAGGAGGAAGGGTGCTCAAAATGCCGTCCGGCAATCAACTATTACCTTGGAATGGTCCATTATGAAGGCTATAAGGATGAACGCGATTCAAGGCTGGTTAACGAGAAAGTGCATGCCAACATCCAGAAAGATGGAACATATTCGGTTGTGCCAAGGATGTATGGCGGTGTGACGACTGCAGCTGATTTGAAAAAAATCGCGGAAGTTGCCGAGAAGTACGACGTGCCTTTGGTAAAGCTGACTGGCGGACAAAGGATTGGCTTGTTTGGTGTCAATAAAGAGGACCTTCCTGCTATGTGGGAAGATCTTGGGATGCCATCAGGCTATGCGTATGGAAAAACATTGCGCACCGTAAAAACCTGCGTCGGCGAAAAATTTTGCCGATTTGGCACCCAGGATTCAATGGGACTCGGGATCGAGCTAGAGAAAAAGTTTGAGAGACTCGATACCCCGCATAAGGTGAAGATGGGTGTTTCTGCTTGCCCAAGGAACTGTGCGGAATCCGGAATCAAGGACATTGGCTTTGTCGGAGTCGATGGCGGCTGGGAAATCTATATCGGCGGGAATGGCGGAACCGATTTGCGCGCTGCAGACCTGCTTGATACGGTCAAGACGAAAGATGAAGCATTGGAAATCACCGGTGCATACCTCCAGTATTACCGAGAAACTGCAGCCTATCTTGAAAGGACTGCACCATGGCTTGAAAGAATGGGTCTAGAACATGTCAAAGAAGTCCTGGCTGATGCGAACAAGAGAATGCAATTGAACGAAAGACTTGATAAGACATTGGAGAGATATAACGAGCCATGGCAGCAAGCGATCTCAGATAACGGCATAAAAGAAAAGTACTATCAAGTCCGCAGCGTGAGTGTTGAATAAGGGAGGATGGGTGAAAATGCAAACAACGAAAGTAAGAATCAAAGTAGCTGATTATGATTCCCTGCCTGAACGGGCAGGGCAGGCAGTCACAGTAAATGGTGAGAAGATTGTCTTGTTCCGGATATCCACCGGAGACGTCAAGGCTGTCGAAAACCGCAGTCCTCACCGCAAAGGCGGAACCCTTGCCGATGCGCTCGTAAGCGGGAAGTTTATCTACTGTCCAGTCTATGACCTGAAAATTTCACTGGAGGACGGCAAAGTTCAGGCACCGGATACAGGTGAAGTGAAAACGTATGAAGTTGAAATCATAGAGAACGAAGTGTTTTTACAGATATAAAATGTGAGAGGGACCTCCCTCAATGAAAGGCGGAAGCGACTGGGGGGAGGGGCTAGGCGCTGGAGCTGGACTCTAATCCAATTGTTAAAAGTTTATACTTTATACAGCATTGAAGGGACGGGAACTCAAATGGAAAAAGGAAAAGCATTTTTAGTCGGAGCAGGACCTGGAGACGTACAGTTGATTACAGTAAAAGGGTTAGAGGCGATCAAAAAGGCAGAGGTCATTTTATATGACCGGCTCGCCAACCCAAAATTGCTGGATTATGCTCCCTCGGATTGCGAACTAATATACTGCGGCAAGCTCCCAGACCGACACGTCCTTCGCCAGGAAATGATCAATGACCTTCTGGTTGCAAAAGTACTTGAAGGAAAGATCGTCGTCCGCCTTAAGGGCGGCGATCCTGGGGTTTTTGGACGGGTAGGCGAAGAGGCAGCTGCTCTGGCAGAGAATGGACTTTCTTTTGAAATTGTTCCGGGAATCACTTCGGGAATCGCTGCACCACTTTATGCAGGAATCCCTGTTACACACCGAGAATTTGGTGAATCCTTCGCGGTCGTGACAGCCCATGACAAGTCCGAAAATGGCCAGCCAAAACTGGACTGGAATGGTCTAGCAACAGGAATTGACACCATTGCTTTTTACATGGGTATTTCAAATCTACCCTATATCAGTGAAAACTTAATCAGGAATGGAAAGTCACAGGAAACACCGGTCATCCTCATTCAATGGGGAACCTTTTCACGGCAGCAGACTCTGGAAGGAACTCTGTCCAATATTGCCGCAAAAGCGGAGGAAGTGAATTTTACCAACCCTGCCATCACCCTCGTTGGTGACATCGTATCGCTTCGTGAAAAATTGAACTGGTTTGAAAAGAAACCGCTGTTTGGAAAGCAAATAGTTCTGGCTCGAACCGGAACGGATGAAAGTGAACTTGCGAGGGAATTGATGGAACAAGGTGCAGACGTAATCGAATTTCCAAAATGGAAGAGGGTAACTGTGCCTATTGATCAACGAGTGATCAAGCGAATCGCTGAATACGAGCAAATCCTTTTTACATCCCCTGAAAGTGTCAGGGAATTTATTCAGGTCCTGATTGCCGAAGGAATTGATGTCAGAAGGGTGAAGGCAGACTTTTACGGCTGCTCAGCAAAATCAGTTAAAGCATTAAAAGATAAGGGTTTTTTTGCGGAACTAGAAGGGGAAATGCCGCAGCATGGCAAGCTGTTAATCGTTGGTGACCGTGAGATCCCCCTCAATTACGATCACGCAGATAGGTTTTTGACATCACAGAAAGTCATCGACGAACAATTCACACCAATTTTTAAAAGAGTTCTTGAGGAAGCTTCTGTTAATACCATTGTTCTGCCATGCAGCATTTCTGTAAAAACATTCATAGAAGAGGGAATCCTTAAGGAAACCATTCCGCAGCAGCTCCTGAAAACATCCGAGATTATTTGCATGGGAGTGAAAACCGCAGAAGCTGCCAGGCAATATGGTATGAAAGCGGATATGGTGTTAGAATCACCAGATAAAACCACTGTGATCGATCGTTTGTGCAGGAAAGAGGCTGCGTACGTTTAATAGAATTGTTGTTAAGGAGAGAAGAAATGGAAGCAACAGTATACATCAGCCATGGCAGTAGAAATGAGCAAGGAAATGAGTTATTTGTGTCATTCATCGAGAAGGTAATCGCAAAAGGTTCGGATAAGAATGCCTCCTATGGTTATTTGGAGAATGCCAGCCCGTCAATTTTTGAGGCAGTTGAGAGCAGCATCAAGCAAGGGGCTGAAGAAGTGACTGTCGTACCCGTGCTGCTGCTCCCTGGAATTCATGCAAATGAAGACATTCCAGCACAACTGGAAAAGGTCAAGCAAAAGTATCCAAAAGTAAAAATCTTTTATGGTAAACCGCTCGGCGAAAATGAAACGGCTCTTGAAATTATCCTGGACCGTTTGAAAGAACAGGGTTTTACTGACAGTGAAACAGAGATGGTACTGCTCGTCGGACACGGTAGCAGGGATTCACAGGCTGCGGCTGAATTTGAGAAATTGTCCGCCTTGTTTCAGGAGAAAATGAGGTCCAAGGTAGATACAGGCTATATAACTACAAATCCTTTTTATGCAGATAAACTGTTGAGTTGTCGGGATTATGCAAAAGTTTTCCTAGTCCCATATCTTTTGTATACGGGTGGATTCACGGCCAAGATGGAGGAGAAGCTGAAGGAAGTCCATAGTAAAAAGCCGACGAACGAGTTTATCCTATGCAATGCTTTTGGCTTTGATGAACGTCTCGGCGATCTGCTCCTTCAAAGAGCGGAAGAAGCCATGAAGCTGCAGACAATCTAGCGAGGAGGCTTAGGAATGCTATATTCGATGAATCTTAAAATTTCTGGCAGGGAGGCTGTGGTCGTCGGCGGTGGCAGGGTGGCTCAACGAAAGGTCCAGGGGTTACTGTATGCAAAGGCCCGAGTTACCGTTATCAGCCCTGATTTGACCGACGGATTGCTGGGCCTGGCAGAGACCGGGCAAATCATATGGAAGCCAAAGCATTTTTCAGGCGAGGATCTTGAAGGAGCCTTGATCATCATTGCTGCTACAAATGATCGAGGAACGAACCTGTCCGTTAAAAAGTATGCTGCCGCGACTCAGCTCGTCAATATTGCCGATGATCCTGAAGAATCCGATTTCCAAGTCCCTTCTGTTGTAAAAAGAGGCAAATTGAACATTGCCGTTTCGACCTCCGGGGCCAGTCCGATACTCGCTAAAAAGATTTGCGTTCAGCTGGAGCAAATGTTTGATCAACAATATGAAAGTTATCTTGATTTCCTTGCATCCAGCCGAAAAGAAATTAAAGCGACTGTCAAGGATGAGGGAGCAAAAAGGAAGCTCCTGAGAGAATTAGCAAATGAGAGTTTCCTGGTTGCTGACCAGAGAGAGGAAAGGTTTCACAGACTGCTGGAAGAAGCAGTAAGAGAGGAGGGAAGGTAATGCGCAGATGCGCTCAATTACTCCCCTCCTTTTTGTTTTTCCACTTTACAACTCCCGGGATCATCAGGAAGTGGTATAATTGACTGGAAGATTTTATGAAAAGGAGTACTTAGTAGATGAGTAAATTTGTTGTGATCCTGAAAGATAAACGAAATGGAGAACTCGATTCAAAGTTGCTCGCAAGCCATATTGACCATCTCAGGCAGTTAAACCAGGCAGGACAACTGATGATTGCCGGCCCATTCAAAAATAACGATCACGCGATGATCATCCTGAACTGCGATAATATTGATGAAGCAATCGCACTGGCAGAAAAAGATCCGTTCATCAAAGAAAAGTACTACCATACATATGACATCAACGAACTAATCGTCGCCAACGAAGAAAATATGTGGCTGATGGACAGCCCTCAGACAAAGGGAAATCTCATCCACTAATAGAAAAAGGGACATCCAGCTAAACTGGAAGTCCCTCTTTTGGCATGACCATTATTTAGTTTCTACTTCAACGATGACTTCCTCAGTCACAGATTCTGCAGACTCTTCAGCCGGCTTTTCAAAAACAGCAAGTACAGCAGAGATCAAAGCAGCGAATTTCTTCGCGATTTCACTTGCATGTGCAGCCTTAGACGCAGATTTATTGGCAACAGAAGGGTTTACTCTTGCTTCATCAGCAACAGTCTCGTCCGTAGCCACTTCCTCAGTAACCTCTTCAGTAGCAGTATCATCAGTGACAACTTCCTCAGCAATTTCTTCAGTAGCAGTCTCGTCAGTTACNACTTCNTCAGTTACTTCTTCAGTAGCTTCTTCTTCACTCACTTCAACAGACAAAGCAACAGCTGAATTTTCGTTAGCTTTCTCTTTAGCAACATCGCTAGCGTTAAAAGCTTTAGACTTCATTTTGTTGGCAATAGAAGGAGATACTGTAGCTTCGTCTTCTGTAGCTTCGTCTTCAATAGCTTCGTCTTCAGTAGCTTCGTCTTCAGTCACTTCATCTTCAGTCACTTCGTCTTCAGTCACTTCATCTTCAGTCACTGAATCTTCAGTAACTTCTTCATCAGCAGCTTCTTCGTCAGTAACAACTTCTTCAGTAACCTCATTTTCAGTCACTTCAACAGATAAAGCGACAGCTGAATTTTCATTAGCTTTCTCTTTAGCAACATCGCTAGCATTGAAAGCCTTAGACTTCATTTTGTTGGCAACAGAAGGAGATACCTTCTCTTGCGTATCTTCGTCTTCGTTGTCATTTTCGTCTTCATGTTCATCTTCGTGTTCATCTTCATCTTCAGTCTTTACAGTTGCATCTTTATCAAAATCCAGATTTTCAGAATCAGAATCAGAGTCATCATCTTCATCATCTTCTGTTTTTACAGTAGCTTTTGCATCAAGGTCGATGTCTTTGGATTCTTCTTCAGAATCTTCATCTGAATTCTCATCGTCTTCCTTTTTCATTTCAGTGTCAGCTTTTGGCTTTGTTTCCTCTTCGTCTTTAGTTGCTTTAGGGTCTGCTGCATCCTCTAAATCAGAGTCTGAGTCAGTGGCTTCAGTACCTTCAGCTTCTTCAGAGTCAGCATCAGTTTCATCAGTCACGATTGGCTCAAGTTCTACTGCTTCTTCAACGACAGGTTCCTGGGTAACAGCTTCTTCTGTTGGAACTTCTTCAACTGATGCCTCTTCGACAGGCACTTGCTGATTCGTTGTGTGGACAGCTGCATTTGGTGCCGCGTGCTGTTTGGCAGTTTCGCTTGCATGAATGCCAGCCTGTGATTTTGATGCCTTTTCCTTAGCTTCAACCTTAGCTTCAACCTTTGCTGCAGCTTTTGGCTGAACCTTCACTGCAGGATTTGCCGGAACAGCAGGAGTTGCTTTTACAGCAGCTTTATTGGCAGCCTGGACTTTCGCAGGCTTCTCGTTATGTTTTTGTTCAACCTTCACTTTTTCCGGACCGGCAGCCTGAGTGAAATGGCCTCCAGTTAGTACCCCGATTGACAATACTCCAGCTAGCATAAAAGATTTAACAACTTTAGTTCCATTCATATAATTATTCATTATGATTATTCGCTCCCTTTTAATTATCGTCATTCCGTGGCAATTGCATCGGTATACGGTAAAAAAACAGGAGCTCCAAGCGGTGGTGGGGAAGGTGGGGCATTCACCCACTGGCTCTGAAAAACAGTGACGCGCGACATGAACGGCTGTATGAGATTTAAGTGAAATGCTTCATCCCAAATAAACCATTTGTCGGTTAAAAAAGTGCTTGAGTTTCCATAACTTGACCGGTCGCTGGATGGCCCCCCTGAAGCCTTCGTGCGTGAAGGAGGGTTAGGCAGATTGTCTCCTTGAGGATAACGATCATTTTTGGATGGATCCCTTTCATCTTGAGATGAATTGTTTTCAAACTGTGATGAATCGCTTTCAACCTTTTTTGCAGCAGGCCCTTTTCTGCCTTCAGCATTTGCTGTCTTTTTGACAGAGGACGGTGGCTGGGCTAACCTCTCTGATCGCTTAACCTTTTCCTCCAAACCGGGAGATCTTCGCTTTGTTTCTGGATCTTTCGTATGTATGGAATTGACCGCAGCTTTTTTATTTTGGTTATTGCTGTGTTTTTGGTTATGTTTCGCCTGATTTGGATTTCCAGGGTTCGATGCCTTGGTTTTTTGAGGTTGTGCTGCTTTCTCATTTTTCTTCGATGAAGAAGCCTTCCCATTTGCTTTCAATGCATCGACAGGCTTATCCGGTGTCTTGGCCTGGACAGGTTTCTGGACAACTTCTTTCTGGATTGGCTGTTTTTTAACCGCAGTTTGTCCAGTAGATTTTGCTGAAGCCTCGGTATTCGCTGTCTTATTTGGCAGAGGAGCCTGTTGGGCAGCCAAAGGTTGTGGCCCTTTTCCGGCGTTTGAATCTTTTTCGGCGAAAGCCATGTCTGGCACCAATAAAGCAACACTAGCAATGATGCCAATAATGATTAGTTGTTGGAAGTGCATCCTTTCACCTCCTTTCAATGCAAGAATCTGTCTCACGAATAGCATTCTGAAATTCAAATCTGTTTTTGTCGGTTTTTGCTGCATTTTAGATGAAACCGTTCTTTTAACCTAGCAGTCTATTTATTAGGAATGATTCAAATTTCCTTTCTTTTTGGTACTTATTATTTTGGGTGGAAATTAATTGGCTTTCTCTTGCCCTTTTTTTAAAAAGGAGTAGAATGGAAATTATGCTTTAATCGTTTAAATGAAAGAAGGATACATCATGAAAAATTTAAAAATATATATGATTCTAACGGGTGTCATGTTCCTGTGGGGACTGAATGTAACGGCACTTAAAGTAATCGTGGGAAATTTCCCGCCGATTACGATTACCTCGCTTCGTGTGTTCACCGCGGGAATCTCGGTATTTATCATTCTCTTTTTCTTAAAAAAAGTCCGGCTGCCTTCAAGGAAAGAGTGGACCTATATTGTTGGCGGCGGCATCCTGAATGTAACAGGACACCATCTGTTTCTGGGAATTGGATTAAAGGTGACCTCGGCAGTTAATGGCGGCTTGATCCTTGGACTTGGACCGCTTCTGACAGCAATGATGGCTATTATTTTCCTGGGAAAGAAGCTGACATTTGTCCGGACACTTGGGTTCATTTTCGGGGGAATCGGCGTCACATTGACTGTGCTGGCAGGAAATACAGGGTTGTCAGGCATGTCGATCGGTGATTTCTATGTGTTTCTTTCAATCCTTTCACAGGCGATCAGCTTCATCATTATTTCTAAAGCTGCGAAGACATTGGATCCTCGTCTATTGACTGGATACATGCTTGTTTTCGGCTCCTTCTTATTGTTCTTGATCGGATTGTGGAAAGAGCCAGCTGGTTTGGCAAGTCTTGGGAATGCTTCAGCAGGAATATGGGGAGTATTCTTTGCATCAGCGATTTTTGCTACGGCAGTAGGACACATGCTTTATAATTATGCCATTGGCCAAGCGGGACCGGCCGAGGCGTCAATCTTTCTGAACCTGAATACTTTCCTATCGATCTTGTTCGCTGCAATCTTCCTCGGGGAAAGGGTCACATCCTCCCATTTGCTCGGCCTGATTTTCATCGTCTCAGGCGTCATCTTCGGATCAGGAGCACTTGAGGAACTGTTGCTCAGGAACAGAGCGAAACGAAATGCAGCTTAATAGTGTTGGGGGGCAGGGCTTTGGCTCTGCCTTTTTTGCATGGAAACCAGCATACTGGTAAAAAAATGAGTTTTGCAGACCAACAGGGAATATATCGGCTTCAACCGGGAATATATTCGTTCCAACGGGGATTAAAATTGAATCAACAGGGATTATATTCGTACCAACAGGGAATAAAGCCGAATCTCCATCGGTAAAACATAAAAAATAGCTTCAGGATTCAGTTTCCCGCTTTCAAAAGTGTCCATTCTCCAGAAAAAACTGTCCTGATTTTGGACAGCTTACCCTCAAATTCTCTTTATTTCCTTGAAAAAAGCATTGGCATGATTCTTGCTTTCTATAAAAGCATAACTTTATATAAGTGGAGGTCAGTCAAAATGAAAATGAGCGAGACTAAAGCGATTGTTACCGGAGGAGCATCTGGGTTAGGGGAAGCGACTGTCAGGAAAATCATCGGCCAGGGAGGAAAGGCTGCGATTCTGGATTTGTCAGAGGAACGCGGCGAGGCTCTTGTTAAAGAACTGGGGGAGCAGGCAGTTTTCATAAAAACAGATGTAACGAGTGAAGAAGAAGTAAGGAATGCTGTCAATAAAGCAAGCGAGTCATTTGGTTTCATCAACACGGTTGTAAACTGTGCCGGGATTGGAGTGGCGGGAAAGCTGCTATCAAGGAAAGGCGTCCATTCGCTGGACATGTTTTCTAAGGTCATTTCCATCAACTTGATCGGCACCTTCAATGTGATCAGGCTTGCTTCCGAGCAGATGTCCCAGAATGACCCAAATGAATTTGGTGAGAGGGGAGTCATCATCAATACGGCGTCGGTCGCCGCGTTCGACGGCCAGATCGGGCAGGCGGCATATAGTGCTTCAAAGGGCGGAGTGGTCGGCATGACGCTGCCAATCGCAAGAGAACTTGCTGCATATGGCATCAGGGTGATGACGATAGCTCCAGGCCTATTCCATACTCCAATGTTCGATTCGCTACCGGCAGAAGCAAGGGACTCGCTTGGAAAAATGGTGCCATTCCCGCAGCGTCTTGGTTATCCGGAGGAATACGCACAGCTTGCTGAAAGTATTATTATCAATCCAATGCTAAACGGTGAAACAATCCGTCTTGACGGAGCGATCAGGATGCAGCCGAAATGATGAAAAGCCCTTTCCTGTCATAGGAGAGGGCTTTTTCTTATGGTAAAATTTTCGCGTTGTAGAAAATGATGAAAACGAATATGATATTTTTGCAATATAACATTTTAAGAGAGAGCAGGGACAACTAGAGTGACAACGAAATTTATTAGAATTTTCATGCTTTTATTTTTTACAGCGGCAGTTTCCTTTCCGCAATTCGCTTCTGCAATGGCGGAGGTCACATCCTTCAGTCAGTCTACAGGGACTGTTGCGTACCAGGGAAACAATGTACCTGGCTATGTTTCGTTTGAGCTGAAGACGAGTGAGCCGACTCGCGGTCATATTTTAGCGGTAGGCAACGGTGTCCAGACTAAAATCAACCTTTCAAGTACAGATTTTAAAACAGTCCATAAAATAGATTGGGTGCCATGGGATGATACGAAGAAAGCTCCATTGCCTCCGGGTGAATACCAGCTGAAGGCGTATTTATCAGACCAGGGCTACAACCAGATGCAAGGTTATCCGCTTGGAAAACTGACTGTTGTGGCGGAAACGAATCCGAAGCCATTATTCGATCAGGTTTTGATCAATCCGTCCGTGTTTTCTCCGAAATACGGCGGATCGGAAAATGTACAAATTCCTTTCAACCTGAACCGTCCGGCAGAAGTACAGCTGATGATCTGGCAAAATGGTGCTGAAGTCTACGCTGGCAGCAAAATGAAGCTTTTGCCTGGCAGCCATTCCTTAAGCTGGAACGGAACGGATAATGCAGGACGAGTTGTTGCGGACGGAACCTATGATGTCTACTTCAACTACATCGAGACAGCATTTAATTACCCGGCGACGAAACAGTCAGCCCAGAAAGCCGGGACGGTTACCATCAAGGACGGCGACTATGAGATCCCGCAATGGAGACTGAAAGAAGTGGTTGCGGACGCTGTCTTCACCTCTGACGTAATCAACCCGGACGGTGACGGCGTGAACGACACGGTAACAGGTCAATTCACATTGGCAGAGCCGGCAAAGGTATCAGTCTATATTGCGAACGCAGCAGGCGCGCATATGAAAAATGTGGTTGCTGGACAATCATTCCAGGCAGGAACACATTCTTTCACCTGGGATGGAACCGACTTTAATGGCGGCAAAGCAGCGAATGGAAACTATTTTATCAGGGTCATGGTGATTGAAGACGCAAACACCGGCTATATCTCTTTTGCAGATTCAGTCAGATTTGAAGGCGGCTATGAGTTCAAGGCGCTGCAGCCTGAAAAGCGAGTGAGAGTAACCTCTGAAACTGCTAAACTTTCGGTCTATCCAATGAGTCAGGGCTATACGGCTGGAAAAGGAGATACTTTCCCGTTAATGTCCGAAACAGTTGAAAATGGCCGGTACGAGGTACTGGTCAAAGAAGGTGTAACCGGTACAATCAATGTAAGTGATGTGGAGCTTGTGGCTGAATCCACTCCGCCGTCAGTTCCTAACACGATCGACTATACCGTGATCAGCGGCGACACACTGTGGAAAATCGCTGCAAAATTCAACAGCAGCATTTCCGAAATCGTCAAACTGAACAATCTTGATCCAAATCAGTATTTATCTATCGGGCAAAAACTGAAGGTGCCAGCTCCGGCTTCACCTGAACCGACACCGACACCACAGCCAGTGGTATATACGGTCCAATCAGGGGACACTCTCTGGAAGATTGCCCAAAAATATGGCACAACAATTGATAGTATCGTGAAAGCGAATAATCTGGATCCAGCCAAGTACTTGTATATCGGACAGAAACTTACGATTCCAACGACAACTGCTCCTGAACCGCCGGTTGCCCAGCCTGTCATCCACACAGTGGTAAGTGGAGATACACTGTGGAAAATCAGTGTTAAATATGGCACAACCATCGATGCGATTGTAAAAGCAAATAATCTCGATCCGGCTAAATACCTGTATATTGGCCAGAAACTCAACATTCCACGCTAAAAATCATCACCTGCTCCTCGCCTGGGGGGCAGGTTTTTTCATGGCTAATAAGTGTACTTTCCCCCACATTGTTATATAATTGAAGTTATAATATTCAGAAATTTTTAACGGATGGGGGGAAGTGAATGCTTGAATTCAGGGATATCGTCACCCCTGTTGACTGTCTGGTCACGGAGAAAACAACTTTGCAGGAGGCAGTAGAAATCTTCCGGGAAAAGAAATGGAATCTGCTGCCTGTTACTGATAATGAAAAGAATCTTCTTGGCGTTTTTACCCGCAGCGGCTTGTACCAAATGATCCTTGAAGGAAGTCCACTTGAAACGGCAATACGTCCATACATAAAGAAAGAAGCGAGATCCATCCGAATCGATACTCCTTATTATGAGATCGAGCAGATTGTAAAAACAAGCAAGGTTGGTACAGGCGTAGTGCTGGATGAAGAGGATAAGGTCATCGGTTTACTGACCAAAACCGAAATGGTGGTCGCTCTGCTGAAATCTGCGAATACCCTTAAGGACCAACTGGAAACAATCCTTCACCACTCCAATATCGGTGTGCTCATGACTGACGGCAATATGCAGATGATTTATGCAAATGAAGCTTTTGTGAAAATCAGCGGGCGGACCATTGAGTCGATTATCTCCAGGAAACTCGGCGACATTTTTCCGGGGTTGCTGAACGGAGATGACACGCCTCATCATTATGAAAAATTCAAATCGATCCTTCATGTATCATCCTATGAAACAGTGAATCATGAAGAAGGGAAAATCCTGTTATTCCAGGATATTTCTGAATTTGAAAAAATGGCAGAAGAACTAGAGACAGTCAAAAAACTTAAGCTGACAATCGAAACGACACTCGAGAATGCATACGATGGAATCCTGATGACAGACGAAAAGAACATGATCACCATGGTCAGTCCGCCAATGCTCGAACTGTTCAGCCTGGAAAAAAATGAAGTGCTGTACAAACCAGTCGAGCAAGTCCTTCCGCAACTGAAGCTTGGCAATGTGTTCAAATCCGAAATGGCGGAAGTCAGCGATTTTAACGAAATGAACGGGATTCGATATATTGTCCACCGGATTCCAATCAAGAAGGATGGCAAGGTGATTGGAGCAATTGGCAAAGTGATGTTCCGCCAGTTGAATGAGGTCAGCGAGTTGTTCAAACGACTTCAAAAAGCGGAGAACAAGGCTAGCTTTTACCATCAGCAGCTGCAGAAATCTGAGTCAGCCAGGTTTACATGGGACCATATTTTCAGCAAGGATCCTTACATGGAAAAATTAAAGAAAAGTGCAGCCAAAGCAGCAAAAGGCAGATCAACTGTACTGATCAGGGGTGAAAGCGGTACAGGCAAAGAATTGTTCGCACATGCCATCCATAACAGCAGTGCCCGCAGTGAAGGTAAATTCGTTGTCGTCAATTGCGCAGCCATCCCGGAGGACCTGCTAGAATCAGAGTTCTTCGGTTATGAAGAAGGGGCCTTTACGGGAGCAAAGCAGCGCGGCAAAATTGGAAAGTTTGACCTTGCCAATGGCGGTACGCTTTTTCTCGATGAAATCGGCGATATGTCCCTGTCTCTCCAGGCAAAATTGCTAAGAGTCCTGCAGGAGCGTGAGTTTTACAGGGTAGGCGGAAACGTGAGGGTAAAGGTCGATGTCCGGATTATCGCGGCGACAAACCGCAACCTGGAAGAGATGGTGAGGCAGGGGGAGTTCAGGGAAGACCTATATTACCGATTGAATGTCATTTCCTTGAATATTCCGCCGTTAAGGGACCGCGTTCAGGATGTCGAATATTTGATCACGGGATTAATGAAAGAACTGAACTCAATGCTGGGTACGAGCATCACCGGCATCTCATCACAGGCAAAAACCGCACTCCTTCGCTATGAATGGCCAGGCAACGTGCGTGAATTGCGGAATGTCCTGGAGCGCGCCATGACCTTTGCCGAGCATGGAAAAATACAGGCAGAGGACCTGCCGGATTACTTACTCTCGCAGCTATCCAGCCCACTTATCGAACAAATCAGCCTGGCGGAAGATGCCGAGCTTGGTGCGATCAGGAAGGCCCTCTTCCAGACAAACGGCAACAAGGCAAAGGCAGCCAGACTTTTGGGCATCAGCCGTTCAGGCCTTTATGAAAAAATAAAGAAATACCAACTGAGCGTATAGGAGGCTCTATGGACACAAAAATATATTGGCTACTGATGCCGCCTTTCTTTTTGGCAGGAATACTACTTTTCGTCTTTCTGCCGAAAGAAAACTGGTTTCTGATATTTCTGCTGCCCCTGATTTTTTGGGGTGTCTATTATTCGTGGGTACATAGCCGTCGAAAAAATAAAGATTAACTTTGTATTTCCTGGCGAGCTGGAAAAAACAATTTTTTTTCAGTTCGCCAATAAGTTTATAGCCAATAAAGTTGTGAATTTGGCCGTTAAACAAGGATTTCTCCAATAAACTGCCCATCAATATGTCCAAACAAGGTGTTCAATTTCCGGACACTTCCATAAACACGATTAATGACTAGTACTTGGTTTAACTGCATTTATCATTTTCGGAAAATTGGCATAATTATTGCATGCAAAAAGATGAATGCGTTTTCTAAAATAACCACTGGGGGGAAGTTTGTATGGATATTGGGTCATATTTAGCGCAAAATGCCAGGAAAACACCAGAGAAGCTTGCGATTGTTTGTGAAGGAAGAAGTTATACGTACCGGCAGTTCAATGAGGAAGTGAACAAGCTTGCTCACGGATTGCTCAGTCTGGGCATTCACAAAGGCGATAGAATGGCATTAATGATGAAGAACTCTGATCAGTTTGTGTTTGCTTTTTTTGCAGGAGCTAAAATCGGGACGGTCATCGTGCCGGTGAATTTCCGCCTGACATCATCCGAGGTCCATTACATACTGGAACAGTCCGGTGCCATGCTGGTTATTTGCGATGATGAGTTCGAGGAGGTCATCACTTCAGCATGTGAAGGAACAAATGCGGCACATGTCATCACGACTGGAACCCCTAAAGGAGTTGGACATCATTCATTCGAAAATGTCCTATCTGAAAATTTTACAGAACCACAAATTCTAGTCAGTGATGACGATGACCTTGAAATCCTGTACACATCCGGGACGACCGGGAGGCCAAAAGGTGCCCTGTTTGACCATAAACGAGTCTTCAATGTCGGTTTGACGATGATGATCAGCATGGGCATTAACCAGGAGGAACGAATCCTCCACATCGCCCCGCTGTTCCACTCGGCACAGCTTAATTTATTCCTGATCTCTGGTGTCGTACTGGGCGCATCCCATATCATCCACCGTGATTTCCACCCGGTCACAACGCTGCAGGCGATTCAAGAACATAAAATTACTCATTTCTTCGGTGTCCCGGCAATGTTCAACTTTATGCTGCAGGTTCCAAATGCTTCAGATTACGATCTTTCATCGATAAAAAGATGCGGGTATGGAGCCGCGCCAATGGCTCCGGAACTGGTTCGGAAGAGCATGGAATTATTCAGGACTGATCAGTTTTACAATCTATGCGGTCTGACCGAGGCAGGTCCCGGCGGCATCCTGCTTGGGCCTGAAGGGCATAAGCATCATCTCGGAAAGGGAGGAAAGGCGGCATTCCTGACAGAAGCACGAGTGGTGGATGAAGAAGGCAAGGATATTAAACCTGGAGCTGTGGGTGAATTTGTCATCAAAGGCGAATCCATCATGAAGGAATATTACAAGAAGCCGGAAGAGACGGCAAAAACGATTAAAGATGGCTGGCTTTATACAGGTGATCTGGCCACGATCGATGAAGCAGGATATATCACTCTTGTTGACCGGAAAAAAGACATGATCATTTCCGGCGGCGAAAATGTCTATTCCATTGAAGTCGAAGAAGTCCTTTATGAACACCCTGCCGTACTGGAGGCAGCAATCATAGGTCTTCCGGATGAAGTTTGGGGAGAAGCAGTCTGTGCAGTCATCGTGCCAAAGCAGCAGGCAGTTGTTGATGAGCAGGAGCTTAAGAGCTTTTGCCGCCAAAAATTAGCCGGGTACAAAGTTCCGAGAAGAATTTTTATCGAAGAAGCATTGCCACGTAATGCCTCTGGAAAAATCCTGAAATACCAGCTTCGCCAGAAACTGAATGAAGTAAAGCTTTAATAGTTTTAGAGAAAAGGGGAGATACAAAAATGAAACACCCTTATTTAACCGATGACCATGAAATTTTCCGCAGGTCACTGAGGAAGTTTTTAGAAAAGGAGGCATATCCTTTTTACGACCAGTGGGAGGAAGAGCGAATGATCCCGCGATCTTTCTGGGAGAAGATGGGCGAGCAGGGCTATCTTTGCCCGGACATTGATGAGGAATATGGCGGAAGTGAAGTAGACTGGGGCTTCGCGGTTGTCATCAATGAAGAGCTCGAGCGGGTAGGCTCAGGCCTGGTTGGTGTTGGGCTCCATAATGACATCGTAGTTCCGTATATCACCGCATATGGTACGGATGAACAGAAACAAAAATGGCTGCAGAAATGTACGACAGGTGAAATCATTACCGCGATTGCGATGACAGAGCCGGGGACAGGTTCGGATCTGGCGAATATCCAGACGACAGCAATCCTTGATGGCGACCATTATATTTTAAATGGGCAAAAAACATTCATTACTAACGGCATCCAATCTGATTTGATTGTCGTTGCCTGTAAAACAGATCCTAAGGCGAACCCGAAGCATAAAGGTGTCAGCCTGCTTGTCGTTGAGCGCGATACACCAGGTTTTTCACGAGGCAGGAAATTGAATAAGGTCGGGCTGCACTGCCAGGATACAGCGGAACTCATTTTCGAGGATTGCCGTGTGCCAAAAGAGAATTTGCTTGGAGAAGAAGGGAAGGGCTTCCTTTATCTAATGGAAAAACTCCAGCAGGAACGCCTGCTTGTCGCGATTGCCGCACAGACCGCATCTGAAGTCATGCTGAAGCAGACGATCGAATATGTGAAAAGCCGAGAAGCATTCGGCAAGCCAGTGAGCAAGTTCCAGAATACACAATTCAAGATTGTCGAGATGGCAACAGAAATAGAGATGAGCAGGGCTTTCCTTGACCAGCTGATTGCCGAGCATATCGAAGGCAAGGATGTTGTGACAAAGGTATCGATGGCCAAATGGAAGCTGACAGACAGCGCGAAAAAAATCGCTGCCGAATGCATGCAGCTGCATGGCGGCTATGGATATATGGAAGAATACGAGATTGCGAGAAGGTTCCGTGATATTCCGGTTGCCAGCATCTATGCAGGAACGAATGAAATCATGAAAACCATCATTGCTAAAAACCTTGGATTATAGATAATTAGATTTTCAGAAAGGAAGATGTAGCATGCGTGAGGTTGTAATTGTCGAAGCTGTCAGGACGCCTGTCGGCAGAAGAAAGGGTTTATTAAAGGATATCAGGCCGGATGAACTGGCTGCTGGAGTTTTGAAGGAGGTTGTGAAACGGGCTGGAATCGATGCCGGGCTTGTTGAAGATGTCATCCTCGGCTGTGTGACCCAAGCGGGAGAACAGGCGGGAGATATTGCCAGAGTGGCCGCTTTGACTGCCGGTTTCCCGATCGAAGTACCAGGAACGACGATTGACCGCCAGTGCGGCTCCAGCCAGCAGGCAGTCCACTTTGCTGCCCAGGCGATTCTTGCGGGAGACATGGATGTCGTCATTGCCGGCGGCGTTGAAAATATGACTCGTGTTCCAATGGGCTCCAATTACCAGGATGCCAACCCTTTCAGTCCTAAATTAAGAGAACAATACGAGATGATCCATCAGGGACTGTCCGCGGAACGGATCGCGGAGAAATACGGTTTTACCCGCCAGGAGCTCGATGAGTTCTCTGCTGAAAGCCATCGCCGTGCTTTGAAGGCCCAGGCTGAAGGTTATTTCAAAAAAGAAATCATGCCGCTCGAGGTCACCCTTGAAAATGGTGAAACGACGTTGATGACGGAGGACTCAGGCCCGCGTGAAGGAACGACAGCCGAAGTATTGGCCGGACTGAAAACAGTGTTCAAGGAAGACGGCGTCATTCATGCCGGGAACTCGAGCCAGATCAGTGACGGAGCAGGAGCACTGCTGTTGATGAGCCGTGAAAAGGCAGAAGAGCTGGGCTTGAAACCGCGCTTCAAAGTCCACACAAGGGTAGTGGTAGGTTCAGACCCGACACTGATGCTGACAGGTCCGATTCCTGCCACAGAAAAAGTCCTCAAAAAAGCCGGCCTGAAGCTTGAGGACATCGATGTATTCGAAGTGAATGAAGCATTCGCACCTGTCCCAATGGCATGGCTAAAGGAAACAGGCGCAGACCCTGCGAAGCTGAATCCAAATGGAGGAGCAATTGCGCTCGGACACCCTCTTGGAGCAAGCGGCGCCCGCCTGATGATTTCGATGATTCATGAACTAGAGCGTACCGGCGGCAGGTATGGCCTGCAAACAATGTGTGAAGGACACGGCATGGCGAACGCAACCATTATTGAGCGGTTAGATTAATAGATTCCTATCCTTCATTGACGCCCCGAATTCACAGAAATTAGAAAAACAGGTCACCAATAAGAGCTATTGGAGCCTGAAAAAAGCAGAAAAAAGAAAAAAAGGTCACCAAAGGTATTTCCATATACAGCTACTCTGAAAAGCAAAAAAACGACATTTGATTAGGAGGAATGCAAATGAGCACAACGATCGGCAAGATTTTTGACCTGACCGTAATGAAGTTCCCGAATAAGGAAGCCCTCTATGATGTCCGCAAGAATGTCCGTTTTACGTACAGTGAATGGAATGATGAGGTGAACAGGCTCGCCAATGCGCTTCTTTCTGAAGGAGTGAAGAAGGGGGACCGGGTCTCTACGTTCACTTTCAATACCGAGGAGCTGGGTACCGCGTTCTTTGCTTGTGCGAAGATTGGCGCAGTCTTCAATCCTATTAATTTCAGGCTGTTGGGGGAAGAGGTTGCGTTCATCCTCGGGGACGCAGCGCCTAAGGTTGTCCTTTTTGAAAAAACAGTGGAACCAGTCATTGCTTCGATTGAAAACAGGTTCCCGCATATCTCTTTCTGGTATATCGACGAAGATACGCCAGAATATGCCCAGAGCTATCATGAAAAGGTAAAAGCTGCTGAGCCAAAGCCAGTTGAAATGGACGTTCATGAAGACGACCTGTACGCAATCATGTATACCAGCGGCACGACGGGCAGGCCAAAGGGAGTCATGCACAAACATCGCAATATGGTCGAGCAGAGCATGATTGTTGTCGGTTCAACGAAATTGGGTGCGAATGATAAAGGACTGGTGACTGCACCAATGTTTCACTGCGCTGAACTGCATTGTGCATTCCTGCCTAGAATCCATGTCGGCGGCAGCAATGTCATCCTCCATCAATTCGCTCCAAAGAAAGTACTCGAGCTGATTGATTCGGAGAAAATCACCAAGTTCTTCGCCGCGCCAACCATGTGGAATATGCTTTTACAGGAGAATCTATCAGACTATAATATCGAAAGCCTGAAACTTGGATTATATGGAGCAGCCCCGATGGCGCCGTCCCTAGTCCATGCCTGCCATGACCAGCTGAGAATCAAGCTTGTCCAGGCATATGGAATGACGGAGATGGGCCCAGCAATCACTTTCCTTTCTGAGGATGACCAGCTGACAAAAGCAGGTGCCGCTGGCCAGGCTTGCCTGAATCACGAAATCCGGATTGTCCGCCCGAATGAGAATGGACCGTCCGATCCGGAAGACGTCCTTCCGCCAGGCGAAAGCGGTGAAATAATCGTCCAGGGTCCATGCATGATGTCCGGCTATTTCAATCGTGAGGAAGCGACGGAAAAAGCGATGTACAAAGGCTGGTACCATTCCGGTGATATTGGCTACCTCGATGAAGAAGGTTATCTGTGGGTGAAGGACAGGGTGGATGACATGATCATCAGCGGCGGTGAAAATATTTATCCACGCGAGGTTGAGGATGTACTTCATGCCCATGAAGGTGTGCTTGATGTGGCGATTGTCGGGCAGCCGGATGACCGCTGGGGTGAATCCGTTACAGCTTTTGTCGTGAAAAAAGATCCCCATGTAACAGAAGAAACCCTGGATGAATGGTGTAAGAACAGTGACAGCCTGGCAAATTACAAACGCCCGCGCAAGTACCTATTTGTTGAGGCGCTGCCACGGAATGCGAGCGGAAAAATCCAGAAATTCATGCTGCGTAAACAAATGGAAGAATTGTTTTCAAAAGGACAGCCGACTTAGTGGAAAGGATTTTCGAACATGTTGAATGATATCAAGATCGTCGACTTCACGAATTATATCCCGGGTCCTTTTGCAACGCTGAGGCTGGCGGAGCTCGGAGCGGAGGTCGTCAAGATCGAAGCGCCTGGCGGGGATCCGGCAAGGAACACTGGGCATGGATATGTCTTTAGCGCCCATAACCGCGGCAAAAAAAGCATCGTAATCGATTTGAAGCAAACCGAAGGGAAAATGCTTGCCCTCGATTTACTTGCGGAGGCGGATGTTGTTGTTGAAAGCTTTAGGCCTGGTGTTATGGAAAAGCTGGGGCTTGGCTATGAGGCCGTGAAAAAGCACAACCCGGGCATCGTCTATTGCTCGGTTACTGGCTACGGCGCCAAAGGAGAAATGAGCAGCCTTGGCAGCCATGACCTGAATTATATGAGCCTGAGCGGGGCTCTGGCCCAGTTGAAAGACAGTACAGGAAGGCCGGTGCATCCAACCCATACTTTTTCCGATTATATCGGAGGATTGGCTGCGAGTGAACGGATTCTCGCAGGGCTTGTGGCCAGGGGGAAAACCGGGGAGGGAAGCTATCACTGCCTCTCGATTGCCGACAGTATGGCTTCACTGATGGCGAACCATGTGCTGATTGGAAAAGAAACGGGATACCAGCATGGCGTGTCCGTCCTTAATGGTACGGTCATCGGGTATGGAATTTACGAAACCAAGAATGGCCGCTATGTCAGCCTGGGTGCTCTTGAGCCAAAGTTTTGGGACAATTTTTGCCAGGGTGTCGGGCGGACGGATTGGCAGCCAGCGCATTATTCGAGACCGGAAGAATCGAATCCTGTATACGTCGAGCTCGTTCAGTTGTTTAAAAGCAAATCATTGTCAGAGTGGGCAGAATTCGGCATGAAGGTTGACTGCTGCCTGACCCCTGTCCTCGAGGCCGGGGAGTTGTCAGATTATCCATATTGGAAGGAAAAGAGCTTCATCCTGCCAGAAGGCCAAATTAAAATGCACGGTGATTTGCCAACACGGAAGGGTTTAACTCCACCCGAAAAAGGAGAGCAGACAGAAGAAGTTTTGAAAGAGTGGCTTGGTTTAGAGAACAGGGTAAATAAATATTCTTAGTGAGCGGAAGGGGAATGGATGGTTATGATGAATGTTCCATTGACAGTAGGATCACTATTGGAAAGAGCAGAAAAATTTTTCCCGAAAAAGCAGGTAGTGTCGAGGACTCTATCAGGTATTCACCGATTCACCTACAAGGAGATTGGCGAGCGGACCCGCAGACTTGCCAGCGCGCTTGAAAAGCTTGGTGTCGAAAAAGGTGACCGTGTCGGTACTTTTGCCTGGAACCACCATCGTCACCTGGAAGTCTATTTCGCTGCACCTGGAATGGGGGCTGTGCTCCATACGATCAATATTCGGTTATCTCCCGAGCATGTCTCCTACATTATCAATCATGCGGAAGATAAGGTGTTGCTTGTCGATGAGGATCTGGTGCCGCTGATTGAGCGGAGCAAGGATCAATTTAAAACGGTGGAAGCATATATCATCATGACCGACAAAGACGAGCTGCCGGAAACAACATTGGAACCTGTCTATTCATATGAAGAACTATTGCGGGAATCCAGCCCTGAATTTGAATTCGTAAAAGATATAGATGAAAATGAACCGGCCGGAATGTGCTACACTTCGGCAACAACCGGCAATCCAAAGGGAGTGGTTTACTCCCATAGAGGCATCGTCCTCCACAGTTTCGCGTTTGGCCTGGCCGATACTGCTGCATTGTCGGAAACCGATGTCGTACTGCCGGTTGTCCCGATGTTCCATGCCAATGCCTGGGGCCTGCCATTTGCCGCGACATGGTTCGGTTCGACCCAGGTGCTGCCGGGTCCGCTGTTCACGCCTAAGCTGCTGGCAGATCTGATTGAACAGGAAAAGGTCACCTTCACCGCAGGAGTGCCGACGATCTGGTTAGGGCTGCTGAATGAATTGGAAAAAGGAAGCTATGATACTTCTTCATTAAGGTCGATCGTCTGTGGAGGTTCTGCTGCACCGCGCGGCATGATCAAAGCATTCGAAACGAAGTACAAAATTCCATTCCTGCACGCATATGGCATGACTGAAACTACGCCATTGGCCACGGTTTCCCGCCTGAAGAGCTATCAGGTTGGGCTTGAGGAAGATGAAATCCTCGATATCCGTTCAAAGCAGGGCCTGCTCGTACCAGGTCTTGAGATGAAAGTCATCGGCGGAAATGGTGAAGTGAAATGGGATGGCGAGGAAATGGGAGAGCTGCTGCTGCGTGGCCCATGGATTGCCGATGAATATTACAAGGATGAACGATCAGAAGATGCATTCCGTGATGGCTGGCTATATACCGGCGATGTCGCCACCGTGGATGAAGAAGGCGTCATCAAGCTTGTTGACCGGACAAAGGACCTGATCAAGAGCGGCGGTGAATGGATTTCGTCTGTTGACCTTGAGAACGCTCTTATGGCGCATGATGCCGTATTCGAGGCAAGTGTCGTCGCTGTTCCACATGAACAATGGCAGGAACGCCCGATTGCCTGTGTCGTCCTTAAAGAACAATACAAGGGTCAAGTCGACAAGCAGGAGCTGCTTGATTTCATTGCTCCGCAGTTCGCCAAGTGGTGGCTGCCAGATGATGTGGTGTTCATGGAAGAGATCCCGAAAACCTCAGTAGGAAAATTCCTGAAGCGTGCATTGAGGGACCAATTGAAAGACCACCTAGTGCAGAATTCATAATGGATAAAAAAAAGAGAAAGCGCTGCTTGTGAGTGCGCATAGTTCCTAATGGTGCCCTTATGATAAGTGAAACCCCTGCATAAGGGTACCATTAGGCNATAAAGATGCCCTTATGAGAGGGGAAACTCCTACATAAGGATACCATTAGGTCATAAAGATGCCCTTATGAGAGGGGAAACTCCNGCATAAGGGAANCATTAGGTCATAAAGATGCCCTTATGGGAAAGGAAACTGTTGCATAAGGGCATTATTGGTTCCTGAAAACCAATATAGTAATCAACCTTTTCCTCCAATAAATTAGCCGGCTGTCAAAGTGCAGCCGGTTTTATCATGAAAAAGAATTGCAAAAATCAGGAAAACGGTTTAGTATTTAGTTAAATAACTAAATACCTAAATCACGTAAAGGGAGGTCTTTAGCTTGAATGATGCATTTAAAGCACTTTCGGACCCTACCAGAAGAAAGATCCTCGATCTGTTGAAGGACAGGGATATGACAGCTGGAGAAATCGCAGACCACTTTAACATGACAAAACCAAGCATTTCACAACACTTGAAACTGTTGAAGAATGCCGGGCTGATCCAGGATGAGAAGCAGGGACAATACGTCATCTATTCTCTTCATACGACAGTCTTCCAGGAGCTCATCAGTTGGGCGTTCAGCTTCACTGAAAATAATAAAGACCGGGAAGGGGAAAAATAAAATGAAAAAGCATGTACTGCCTTTGACTATGATTGGTCTTTTGATTCTTGCGTGGATCCTTGCGTTTCCGAAGCTGCCTGAACAAATGCCAATCCACTGGGATGTGAATGGCGAAGCAAATGGATTTGCTTCTAAACTCAATGCGATGTTCTCTACGCTTGGGATCATGGTGATCCTCTATTTATCCATGGTTTTCTTGCCAAAAGTGGATCCGAGGAAAACAAATTATAAGTACTTCTCGAAAAGCTATAATATTATATTGAATGCCATTTTAGGAGTCCTTTTTGTCATCAACATCCTGATGCTGGCAAATGCAATTGGTTATGATGTCCCTATTGGCAGTATCGGACCATTGGTGGTCGGAATTATTTTTATGATCCTTGGAAACTATATGCCGCAGGTCCGGTCTAACTTTTTCATCGGAATTCGGACTCCGTGGACACTAAGCAGTGATGAAGTTTGGAAAAAGACACATCGGGCTGCTTCAAAAATCTTCTTTTTTGGCGGTCTAGTGATGATCCTGGCTACCTTCGCACCTGTCAGTTGGAAGGTACCGGTATTATTCACCGTCATAGCTTTGACTATCGTTGCACCTTATATTTATTCTTATTTATTATTCAAAAGAAACCTCTAATCAACGCAGTAAAAGCAGCACAACCTGAAACCGGGCAGGGACAACAAACTGGATGAAAGTATGGACGGTCCTGAAAATGGACCGTTTTTTATATCTTTTAATTCAAAAAATTCGTTAAAAGGAGTATGATAGTAGATATAAAATTCGGAAGACGAAATAACGGCATTGGTCAACTGGGGGTACCATCTTCATGAATATATTTTCATTTGTAAAACCGTATCGCATCCCAATCGCGGCTGCGCTTAGCTTAATGCTCATCGAACTGGCTGTGGAGCTTTTCCAGCCGCTTTTAATTGCGAAGATCATCGATGAAGGAATTGTTGCACGTGACCTCGACACGGTCATCAAATGGAGCGGAGTCATGCTCGGGATCTCCATCCTTGCCTTTGCATCGGGTATCGCAAATTCGTTTATAGCTGCTCATGCAGGGCAAAGTTTTGGCTTTGACATTCGTGAAAAGCTGTTTTCCAAGGTCCAGGCTTTCTCCTTCACAAACTTCAGCCATTTCCCATCTTCGTCATTGATCACGAGGATCACCAATGATGTGACACAGCTCCAGAACACGTTCTTCATGAGCCTGCGGATTGCAATGCGCGCTCCGTTGCTGGTAATCGGGGGAATCATCATGGCCATGATGGTCCATGTGAAATTGGCTCTTCCATTTGTCATCATCATCCCGCCTTTGCTGATTTTCCTTATATGGATCATGAGAAAGGCTGGGGGTTTGTTTAAAAGTGTCCAAAAACGTCTTGACAGAGTAAATGGCGTCATGAGAGAAAACCTTGTTGGCATGAGACTGATCAAGGCTTATGCCAGGGGGAACTATGAAGGTACAAGATTTGAAACAGCGAACAACAATCTAAAAGAACGCACAGTTTTTGCCTTGCGGGTCACTGAGGCTACGATACCGGTTCTGCTGCTTTTCATGAACCTGAGCGTAATTGCTGTTCTCTGGTTTGGAAAAATAGATGTCCAGTCAGGCAGAGTCTCAGTAGGTGAAGTCGTTGCGATCGTCAACTACGCTGCCAGGATTACTGCTGCTTTTTCAATGTTCTCATGGATCATCATGGTATTTTCACGTGCCCGGGCTTCAGCTGAACGTGTAACCGAAGTCCTGAATGAGGGAATCGATCTTGAAGATACCGATGGAAGCAGGGATGTCTATGGGATTTCTGAAGGCAAAATTGAGTTTGACAAAGTCTCGTTCCAGTTTCCGGACACCAATATACCAATTCTTGATGATTTGTCGTTCAAAATCGATCAGGGTGGAACCGTAGCAGTCCTTGGAGCGACCGGTGCAGGCAAAACGTCCATGTTCCAGCTGATTCCGCGCTTATATGATGTGACCACTGGAGAAATCCGGATTGACGGCCATAATATCAAGGATCTGAAGCTTAAAAGTCTCAGGGAGGGAATCGGCTATGTTCCCCAGGAGGCATTACTGTTCACCGGGTCGATCAAGGAGAACCTCGCCTGGGGGAAACAGGATGCGACTGAGGCAGAGATGGTCAAGGCAGCATCAGATGCCCAAATCCATGAAACAATCAAGAAATTGCCGAACCAGTACGATACGCTTCTTGGACAGAAAGGTGTCAACCTTTCAGGGGGCCAGAAGCAGCGCTTATCTATTGCTCGTGCATTGATTAAAAAACCGAAAATCCTTCTGCTCGATGACAGCACAAGTGCGCTGGATTTAAAAACAGAAGCAAAGCTGCTGCATGCGATAAGCAAATATGATTGTACGACAGTCATCATTACCCAAAAGATCAGCACCGCCAAGGAAGCAGATAAAATCCTCTTGCTTGAAGACGGCTCTATCATTGGCTATGGCGACCATCAATACCTGCTTAAGCATTCTTCTCTATATCAAGCAATCTACAACTCCCAGTTCGGGGAGGTGCAGGCAGGATGTTAAGGAAGCGAAAAGAAAACATGACAGGCAGCCAAAAGAATACTGTAAAAGGGATTGCGCCGACAATCAGGCGGATCTGGTCCTATCTTGCAGACCAGCGGAGCCTGCTGATCCTCGTCCTTTTAATGGTTGTCGCGAGTTCTGCACTTGGATTGCTGGGCCCATTCCTGATCGGATGGGGCATCGATGAGTATTTTGCGACAAATTCGACGGATGGTTTCATCTGGCTGTTAATCGGCCTTGCAGCCGTTTACGTAATGCATTCCTTATCATTGTGGTTCCAAAGCTACTGGATGATCGGAATTGCCCAGAAAACCGTCTATACAATGAGGAGGCAGCTATTCAGCCATTTTCACAAGCTCTCGATTGATTTCTTCAACAAGCGCCAGCATGGAGAACTGATGAGCAGGGTCACCAATGATATTGAAAATGTCAGTGCGACTCTGAACTCCTCTGTCATCCAGATATTTTCAAGCGTACTTACGCTCGTGGGAACACTGGCAGTCATGATTTGGCTGAGTCCGTTACTTACCCTGGTGACGATGATGATCGTTCCATTGATGTTCATGGGCATGAAATGGATTACGAGCCGTACCGGCAAATTGTATAAGGAACAGCAACGCCGGCTTGGAGAGATGAATGGGTATATTGAGGAAACAATTTCTGGACAAAAGATCATCAAATCCTTTTCCCAGGAAGCAAAAGTCATCGAAGAGTTCCGAATGAAAAACCAGCAGCTGAAGGACTCAGGCTACTGGGCCCAGACATTTACCGGCTTTATCCCAAAATTGATGAATATGCTCAATAACCTCAGTTTTACCATTGTGGCAGGGGTAGGCGGCTTCTTCGCCTTAAGAGGATACGTAACGATCGGGACAATCGTCATCTTCACCGAATACTCCCGGCAGTTCACAAGGCCATTGAATGATCTGTCGAACCAGTTCAATACATTGCTGTCAGCTGTGGCAGGAGCCGACCGTGTCTTTGACATCATTGATACGGAAGAAGAGGCTGTAGATGAAAATGGAGCAGAGCCACTCCAGAATATCCTCGGGAAGGTCGAGTTCAAGGATGTATCTTTTTCCTATGAAAAAGGAGGAGATACTGTATCTCAATTGAACTTCCAGGCGAAACCTGGCCAGACGATTGCATTGGTCGGCCCGACCGGTGCTGGGAAGTCGACGATCGTCAACTTGATTTCCCGTTTTTATGAACCGGATCAAGGGGAAATCTTAATTGATGGGCACGACAGCAAAAAGATAACTCGCGAAAGCTTGCGAAAACAGATGGGTTTCGTCCTTCAGGATTCATTCCTGTTCCAGGGAAGCATCAGGGAGAATATCCGCTATGGAAGACTGGATGCAACAGACGAGGAAGTGGAGAATGCTGCCAGGGCTGCGAATGCCCATTCCTTCATCCAACGGTTGCCGGAAGGATATGATACTGAGCTTAGCCAGGATGACGCAGGAATAAGCCAGGGGCAAAAGCAATTATTGTCGATTGCCAGAGCCATCCTTGCTGATCCTGCAATCTTGATACTCGACGAAGCAACCAGCAGCATTGATACAATCACGGAACTGAAAATACAGGAAGCCCTCCAGTATCTGCTGAAGGGAAGAACAAGCTTCATCATTGCCCACCGCTTGAATACGATCAAAAATGCTGATCAGATCATCGTCATAGAAAGCGGGCAAATCATTGAAAAAGGCAGCCATGAATCATTGCTGGAACAGAAAGGTTTTTACCATGACCTGTATACAAGCCAGCTTGAAAAGAAAATGTTAATGAATTCTTAGCAGGGGCCTCAGGGCTCCTTTTTTTGTACTAATATATGACAAATTTCCCGGGGAATAGAGGAATCATGAAAACTTTGTCGTATTCCTAAAAAGAAGATACTACGTTTGGGCTATACTATTTAACTCTCTTCGATTGGAGAAGATAAAATGCTCGTCGAAAAACTCCTGTTGAATGTTTTGATCATTTTGCTGCCTATTTTTATTCACAGTGTCCTTTTTGATAACAAAAGCGTTGGGAAATCACCATATTTATGCGGGATCCTCCAAAGTCTTGCTCTGTTTCTCTCGCTGGTGTTTTCATATGAACTTGGCGGGCTATATTGGGATCTTCGTTATGTGCCGATGGTGGTTGCCTTCCTGTATGGAGGGCCGATTGCCGGAGGCATGGTGTTGCTTACATATCTGGCTACTAGGACCTTCATGGGAGGGGATATACTTCTTGGTTATTCGAGCGGCTTTTTGGCAGCGTTCATTCCCTTCCTTTTCATGAAGAGGTTCTGGACCTTTGATGCAAAGAAGAGGGTCAGGACTGCTGTCATTGTTGGTTTCTGGCCCTCACTTTCTATGCTCATCATTTTGGTCACCAATATTGTCATCAATAATGCCGCGGCTGAAGATGCGAATAAAATCTTGATGAATGTTTCGATCTTTGGTGTCATTCAAATCTTCTCTGTATGGCTGGCAGCGGTCCTTAATGAGGCATTGCTTGAAAAGGAGCTGATGAGGAAAGAAATCCTCCGGGCTGAAAAACTTAATACATTAGGGGAACTTGCAGCCTCCATTGCCCATGAAATCAGGAATCCACTCACTGTAGTGAAAGGTTTTCTGCAAATGATGCACAAGCAGGAAAAGGGAGATAACTTTTACTATTTGAGTCTCGTGCTGACCGAGCTTGGAAGGGCGGAATCCATCATAAATGATTACCTGAATTTCGCAAAACCCCAATTTGAAAAGCTGGAGGACGCAGAGCTTGCGGATATCATTTCAGAAGTGACTATCCTGCTGGAAGCCTTCGCGGCAAAAGAAGGGGTGCAGGTAAATGTCAGGCTTGAGTGGGGGGTTTTTGCAAAAACAGACAGGAACCAGCTGAAACAAGCTCTTGTGAATATTATAAAGAACGCAATTGAGGCTACCGATGATGGCGGTGAAGTCATCATTAGCCAGGCTGCGGTCGGTAATGAATCATATATTGTGGTTTCGGATAATGGAAAAGGAATGGATAGTGCGCAAATTGCGAGACTCGGTACATTATTTTATACAACAAAAGATAAAGGTACAGGACTTGGGACTTCAGTGTCGATTAAAATCATTGAGGCAATGGGCGGTACGATCTCCTTCAAGAGCGAAAGAGGAGTTGGCACAGAGGTGACGATTATATTGCCGTCATTTAAAACTTACTCAAATAAAGGGCAGAACCCTGTTGAACTTGGTGCTGAAATGAAATAAAGACCCAGAGGCTTCCCCCTGGATCTTATTATTTTTATGCATGCATTTATGATTTAAGTGACTTTCGCGCTTCCATATATAGGGCCTGCAAGAACTTTTTAATGTTGGAACGGGGAGGAATTGCACACGTTTCAGTTTTACCTTCTAACTCCAGCATTTTCATTCGTACCTGTGTGTAGTCGAAAAATGAACTGCTATAATGCTCAAACTTAGGGTTTGAATAATCCGTCAGTCCCAATGAAGCTAGATGTTCTAAGGCCTGTTGCAATGCCCTTCGGACACGCTGTTCTCCCGCTTTTACCTCTTTTCGTACATCTGCAGCAGAAGCGCTTGTTCCTAAGCGTTTATTTATCATCTCTTCAAATAAATCTTTTAACGGAGGTGTTTCTTTGACACCATTCTGCTCATGTTTGTAGAGGATACTTAGCAGGTCTAGCAGGTCTTTATTGCCACTTTCGCTGATAATACCTAAGTCGAATAGGATATTCTTCCCAGCACTGACGATCGAATGTTTGCTCAGAGGTAGACTTGTTTCTGTTTTGAATCCCGGGAGCATGTTGAGTGAACGCTGAATATCCATAAGGGATTTTTTTAGTATCAAATTTTCGCAAACTTTCTTGATGACACTAGAGACTTCAAGCTTGTTAAGGGGTTTGGTAATATAATACTCGACACCAAGTCCATAAGCTTCCCCAATCAGTTCCTTCGATTCCACTTGAGAAATCATAATGATACTTCCATTGAATGAATTACTTATCTCCTTTATGGTTTCAAGCCCATCACGATTTGGCATCAATAAATCAATCAGTAATATATCAATACCTTTTACTTCGAGAATGTCAGGATAAACTTCAGAACCATCTTCAGCCTCTCCTTCAACTGACCCCAAATCCTGGTCTTCAATTATGTTTGCCAGCATCGCTCTTATAGCCGGTGAATCATCTACAATAAAAAAACGCATTATGATTAGCCTCCCATTGTAAGACTTCGAATTGGAACCTCAATGATAAAAACCGTACTAAAGATACTGCTTATACTCTTCTGTTCAAGGATGATTTTTCCGCCAAGGTTCTCAATAGCATTCTTGACATAAGAAAGTCCGATGCCGTTTGATGCATCCCCATCCTGAGTGAACTTAGTGGTAAATCCAGGCTCAAAAACGAGAGGCCTATCCCGATCAGTTATACCTGGTCCATTATCTTTTACCTGAATCACCAAGGTATCATGCAAAGTGCTAATATCCAGATGGATTTCACCTGTTTGTTGAATGGCTTCCACGGCATTTGTTGCAAGGTTATTAATCACAGATAATAGCATGAATGTATGATAGGGAGGGTGCTCCCCGGAAACATTATTTATAATTTCAATCGATTTGCCTAATGAATCTGCATAGTTTCTATTACATTTATTGACTACTTCCAGAATTTCATCAATTTCCATAAAGTCACTAAGGTTTTCCTTGACCATCAGCTTAGTCAGACCGGAATATATTCGCTGGTTGTCTTTCTTGATTTCATGCAATTCACCTGCGATTCTTAGTGCTGTATGAGCATGTTTTTCTTGTTGTTCCTCTTTTAACTCTCTATAAAATGAATAACATCCAGTTGTCAGGGTTTCGGCATTTTTCATTGTCTTCTTTAGCTGAATCATTTCTACATATAAATTAGATATTAGCATGAGCATTTGTTCATTCCGTTTTCTTTGTTGCTCTTCAGATAATTTAGCTTCTCTGATGACGAAGATATTAAAAAAGCCTAATACAAAAAAGCTTCGGAAAATTGCAATCATACCAATGGTCAAGAATGTACTTAGATTGATTTGAGAATGTGAGATAAAGGAACGGAGAAAAATTTCGGTCATACTTGCTGCAATCTCAACTATGACTCCAAGCAATCCAACAAAAATCGGCTTGCTATAAAATGTATTGATTTTAAAAAAATAAAATAATAGTGCAAAATTCAAATAATAGAAGAAGACAGGGAAGTGCAGAAGAAACGCTTCAAAAAGCAGGCTAGTATCTTCAGTGAAACCAAATAATGTAACTCTAAACAGGACAACTGCCGTACCTGCAGCCATACCGGCCAATAATGGATGCAACTTTCTGGACCATAACAAAATAAAGAAAAAGACCGGCGTTCCAAGACTTACTCTCATATCGCCTTCAAAAGGATAAAATTTCATCTCCCCGCCAATCGGAACCGCAATAACAATTGCCAAGTAAAGGAGCAGTTTTTCTTTCATCATCCCGCCTCATTTCAAAATCTATAATGTTAGTATTCTTGCATGACTTATATAAATTGGGAAACAATAATATTTTAATCTACCTGAGGGAACTTGTAATGTGTAATTTTGACAATATTATTAAGAAGAGAATTTGGTTTGTTACTTTTTGTAGTTTTCAGTAGGGCAGGAATTATTCTATGGGTGTCAAAGGAAACAGAATTTATTTCACTCTAATGCTAAATGACACTAAACGCAATTAGATTTACACTTGTGAAATGTTTCACTAAGTTGAGCGGAGGGGGTTGTTCTTTGCAAATAATCTAAAAAACATGTTCATCCTTCATTTAACATTAAGAAATCATTTGAAAATATCAAGGAGGTCATCAATATGTTTTGGATCCAATTTTTAATTGTCCTGATATGTATCTTCATAGGAGCCAGGCTTGGTGGTGTTGGACTTGGGGTTATGGGCGGTGTAGGTCTTGGAATCCTTGTTTTCGGCTTCGGACTCCAGCCAACATCTGCACCGATTGACGTAATGCTGATGATACTGGCAGTCATTACAGCGGCTGGAGCACTTCAGGCAGCTGGAGGAATGGAATATCTTGTCTACCTTGCAGAGAAAGCATTGCGTAAAAATCCTAAAAGAATCACGTTCATTGCGCCGATGGTCACCTATTTATTTACTTTATGTGCTGGTACTGGCCACGTTGCCTACTCAGTATTGCCAGTAATAGCAGAGGTATCCAGAGAATCGGGTATCCGGCCGGAACGTCCAATGTCTATTGCTGTTATCGCATCTCAGCAGGCTATTACAGCCAGTCCAATCTCCGCTGCAACAGTCGCGCTTCTTGCGCTTCTTGCAGACTTCAACATTAGCTTATTGCAGATTCTTCTAATCTGTATTCCGTCGACATTCCTCGCTTGCATGGGAGCAGCATTTGTTGCTAGCAAAATGGGCAAGGAACTGAATATGGATCCAGATTATCTCAGACGACTGGAAGAAGGACTCGCTCCTATCAAGAAAGACAAAAAGGCGTTCAATCCAAATCCAGGTGCAAAACTATCCGTCATTCTGTTCTTATTGGCAGCAGTACTCGTTGTTATTCTTGGCTCCTTCCAGGAATTGCGCCCTGGCTGGGAAATTGAGGGTGTATTCACTAGAATGAGTATGCCTGCGGCAATTGAGATTGTCATGCTAACAATCGCAGCCATGATCATTATCTTTGCGAAGCCAAAAGTTGAAGATATCGTTTCCGGCAGCGTGTTCAAAGCTGGTGCTGCTGCAGTTGTCGCCATCTTTGGGATTGCCTGGATGGGGGATACATTCTTCCAGGGAAACATGGCTCTGATTTCCGGTTCGATTTCTGATCTGGTAACGGCAGCTCCGTGGCTATTCGCAGTTGCGCTATTCGCACTTTCCATCCTTCTGTACAGCCAAGCAGCTACAGTCCGAACTTTAATGCCGCTAGGGATTACACTTGGTATCAATCCGGCACTGTTAATCGCAATGTTCCCTGCAGTAAATGGATATTTCTTCATTCCGAACTATCCTACTGTAGTAGCGGCAATTAACTTTGACAGTACGGGCACGACAAGAATCGGAAAATACGTTTTAAACCACAGCTTTATGATTCCTGGACTAGTTGCAACGATAGGGGCAGTCAGTATCGGCATCCTCTTAAGCACGATCGTTCTTTAAAATCACGCCTTTGAGAAGCAGCCGCTCCATGAGGGCGGCTGTCTAATTTTAATAGGAAAAGAGATGGTTGAAATGATGGATCAATTTAGGATTGAAAAGGATTTCTTGGGGGAGAAGCTGGTCCCTATTGAAGCATATTATGGTGTGCAGACAATACGAGCCATTGAAAATTTTCCGATCACAGGGTCAAGGATCGATGAATCTTTAATCAAGGCGATGGCGATGGTAAAGAAAGCAGCAGCACTTGCAAATGCGGATATTGGGCAACTCGATCGAGCACTTGCTGAAGCGATAGCACATGCAGCTGATGAAGTGATCCAAGGCAAGCTGCATGACCAGTATATTGTAGATCCAATCCAGGGAGGCGCCGGTACTTCAATCAATATGAATACGAATGAAGTAATTGCAAACCGTGCTCTCGAATTGTTGGGAGAAGCTAAAGGCAATTATAAAATCATCAGTCCAAATTCCCATGTGAACATGGCACAGTCAACGAATGATTCTTTTCCAACTGCCATTCACTTATCTACACTTTCGACCCTAAATCAATTGTTAAAAGTTATGGATGAATTACATCAAGGGTTCATAGACAAGGCGAATGAGTTTGATGGAATCATCAAAATGGGCAGGACTCATTTACAGGATGCTGTACCCATTCGTCTTGGTCAGGAGTTTAATGCATATGCAAAAGTACTAAAAAGAGATATTAAGAGAGTCAAAGCGACAAGGGAACATCTATATGAAGTGAACATGGGAGCAACGGCAGTCGGAACAGGGCTAAATGCCGATCCAGAATATATTGATAAAGCAATCGGATATCTGGTTGAGTTCACTGGTTTGCCATTATCCGGTTCTGAGAATCTAGTCGACGGAACACAGAATACAGATTGCTATATAGAAGTTTCGGCAGCATTGAAGGTTTGTATGTTAAACATGTCAAAGGTTGCGAATGATCTAAGGATGATGACATCTGGACCACGGTGCGGATTTGGTGAGATAAACCTCCCTGCACGCCAGCCTGGTTCTTCCATCATGCCGGGCAAGGTAAATCCAGTTATGGCGGAAGTTCTTAATCAGAGTGCTTTCCAGGTTGTAGGAAACGATTTGACGATCAGTATGGCCTCAGAAGCTGGACAATTCGAGCTGAACGTCATGGAGCCTGTCATTGTGTTTAACTTACTGCAGTCAATTAAAATCATGACAAATGTCTTCACTGTATTCCAAGAACATTGCCTGAGTGGAATCACAGCCAATAAAGAGAGAATGGAGGCTTATGTGAATAATAGTGTCGGTGTGATAACTGCCATCAATCCTCATGTTGGGTATGAGACAGCTGCATCTGTTGCGAGAGAAGCGATAGTAGCCAACAGAGCCGTCCGTGATATCGTGCTTGAACGGGGAGTGTTAACGGCAGAAGAGTTAGAAACCATTCTAAATCCATTTGAGATGACCCATCCGGGAATAGCAGGCAAGGAATTGATGGAAAGGAAAAGTCAGAGAGAAACCGTTTTGCTTTAATGAGTGAAGATAAGGGAGGCAGATTGATGTTAGAGCGCGGTAAAAACCAGCATTTATATCGAAAGCTACATTCATTGTCAGGAATTATCCCGGTAGGGGTGTTCCTGACTGTTCATCTCTTCGTGAACTACACAGCAACTTGGGGGCAGGATGCTTATAATACTGCAGCAGGAATCATGGTGAATCTGCCATTCAAATACTTTCTAGAAGCGTTTATTATTTTTATCCCTATGTATTTTCATGCTATTTATGGACTTTATATTGCGCTCCAGGCAAAAAACAATGTTGGCCAATATGGATATGTGCGCAATTGGAAGTTCTATCTCCAAAGAATTACTGGAGTTATTACGTTTATCTTTGTTACCTGGCATATTTGGGAAACGAAAATCCAGGTAGAGTTTTTTGGCGTAGAAGCCAACTTTCATTTGATGGCCAATATTGTAGATAACCCATTTTCTTTGACCTTGTATATCATTGGAATTGTTTCGGCAATATACCATTTTGCCAATGGTGTTTGGACATTCCTCATTACGTGGGGAATCACTGTATCGCCAAAATCACAAAAAGTTTTTTCTTATATTACATTCGGGTTATTTGTCGTACTATCCATCATTGGTGTACGCGCAATTTTAGCATTTGCTTAATAGCTGGATAGGAGGGCATTCAAATGGGCAAAGGAAGAATCGTGATTGTAGGCGGTGGTCTTGCAGGGCTGATGGCAGCGATCAAGGTTGCTGAAAAAGGGACGATGGTTGATTTATTTTCAATTGTTACTGTCAAAAGGTCACACTCAGTCTGTGCGCAAGGCGGAATCAATGGAGCCGTTAATACTAAGGGAGAGAATGATTCTCCGTGGGAACATTTTGATGACTCAGTGTATGGCGGGGATTTTTTGGCTAATCAGCCTCCTGTAAAGGCAATGTGTGAAGCCGCGCCAAAAATCATCCATATGTTTGACAGGATGGGTGTCATGTTCAATCGTACACCAGAAGGTCTGCTTGATTTCAGGAGATTTGGTGGAACGCAGCATCACCGTACCGCATTCGCTGGTGCAACAACAGGGCAGCAATTGCTTTATGCATTGGATGAACAGGTGAGGATGTTTGAAACACAAGGACTTGTAACGAAATACGAGAATTGGGAATTTGTATCCGCAATTATAGACGATACCGAGGTTTGCAGGGGGATTACTGCTCAGAATCTCCGGACTATGGAAATAAAGGCTTTCAGCGCTGATGCTGTCATCATTGCAACGGGTGGTCCCGGGGTGATTTTTGGCAAATCAACGAATTCAACCATTAATACCGGTTACGCTGCTGGAAGGTTGTATGAACAAGGGGCTTATTATGCTAATGGAGAATTTATTCAAATCCACCCGACAGCCATTCCAGGTGACGATAAAAATCGTTTAATGAGTGAATCAGCCCGTGGGGAAGGAGGCCGTGTCTGGACATACAAAGATGGAAAGCCATGGTATTTTCTCGAGGAAAAATATCCTGCTTACGGGAACCTAGTTCCTAGAGATATCGCAACGAGAGAAATTTTCGATGTATGTGTGAACCAAAAGCTAGGAATTGATGGGGAGAATAAAGTCTATCTGGATTTGTCACATATTGATTCACGGCAGCTGGATATCAAGCTTGGTGGAATTATGGAGATTTATGAAAAGTTCATGGGGGACGACCCGCGTAAAGTGCCAATGAAAATTTTTCCGGCTGTCCATTATTCTATGGGGGGTCTATGGGTTGATTATCGACAAAGGACAAATATCCATGGTTTATTTGCCGCAGGAGAATGCGATTACTCACAGCACGGAGCAAACCGATTAGGCGCCAATTCATTGCTTTCCGCAGTCTACGGTGGTATGGTTGCCGGCCCTTCTGCCCTGGAATATATAAATGGCTTGGATAAATCCGCGGATTCATTCTCGCCAAATTTCTACTCGGAAATGGTTCAGGAAGATGAGAGAAAATATAAGTCCATCCTTAAAATGGACGGTAAAGAGAACGCCTATCTCCTTCATAAAGAGCTTGGGGAATTGATGACGGCTAATGTCACAGTCGTTAGAGAAAATAAAAAACTAAAGGCCGCATATGAGAAGCTTCAGGAAATCAAAGAGCGCTATCAAAACATCAATATTGAAGACACAGCTAGTTGGTAACGCTGGTGCGAGCTTTACTAGACAGTTAGAGGGCATGATTAACTTAGCACATGTGATAACCTTGGGAGCATATCAGAGAAATGAAAGTCGAGGTGCCCATTACAAACCTGAGTTCCCTGACAGGAATGATGATGAGTGGCTGAAAACGACAATGGCGAAGTTTGATGGAAATACAAAACTCCCAGAGCTTTTTTACGAAGAAGTGGATGTTTCACTGATTGAGCCTAGAAAGCGTGATTACACTAAGTCCAAGAAGGGAGGGAAATGAGCATGTCATCCAAAAACCAAATCCATCTGATTATTAAAAGGCAAAAGGATGCAAGTTCTCCTCCTTATTATGAAGAGTTCAATATAGGATATCGGTCGAATATGAACATCATTTCCGCTTTGATGGAGATTCAAAAGAATCCGATAAACCGAAAAGGAGAAGCGACAACGCCAGTGATATGGGAGTCTGTTTGCCTGGAAGAGGTATGCGGTGCTTGTTCAATGGTCATCAATGGAAAGCCAAGGCAAGCCTGTTCGTCACTGATTGATCAACTTGAACAGCCAATCAGGATTGAACCACTGAGTACCTTCCCTGTAATGAGGGATTTAGCTGTCGATCGACAGCGCATGTTCGATGCCCTGAAAAAGGTGAAAGCATGGATACCAATTGATGGCACACATGACTTAGGACCAGGACCGAGAATGGCTGAAAATACTAGGCAGTGGACTTACGAACTTTCAAAGTGCATGACTTGTGGCTGCTGCCTTGAAGCCTGTCCGAATGTCAATACCCAATCACCTTTTATCGGACCAGCACCAATAGCTCAAGTCCGTTTATTTAACGCACATCCTACAGGAGCGATGCATAAGGAAGAACGGATTGCAGAAATAATGGGTGAAGGAGGAATCACCACATGCGGCAATTCTCAAAACTGTGTGGAAGTCTGTCCGAAAGGCATCCCATTGACTACATCGATTGCTCACTTAAATCGCCAGGTAACCATTCATTCTTTCAAATCTTTCTTTGGAAGTTTTTAAAGCGGTAGCTGAGGTATAATCGAAGAAATAGAAAAAGCGAACCGGATCCGGTTCGCTTTCAAGTAACTTGCTACTCCACAAGATGTATAAAAAATCATCCATTTATAAACTTTGCCGCGGTACAAAATTCCACTTGACCATTTTAAACCTAAACGACGCAAGCCCTACCTCTCTTGCATCCTTACGGCTCCGAAGCCGATCCAGTGTGAATAAGTTGTTACCTAAAAATAAAAGCAGAACGCCATTAATTGTTTACATAGTATTGTTTGTGATTCAAGTTACTTTCTTTTGGCGAAGCTTATTCATTATATTTCATTTTCCAGCAGATGTCAAACGTTATTTACAAATGTTTGAAGTCTTTACTGTTTCCGTAAATTTTTCTGTGCCATTTTCACGAGCTCACGGACCATGCTTCCACCCAGTTTCCCCCCGACTTTTCCTGCATCCCGGGTTGAAAGATTGCCGTTATAACCCTTATTAAGGGGAACGTCAACCTCTCTTGCTGTTTCGAATTTGGCATCCTCCGCGTTCATCGTTCCGGCAACCTGCGCTTTCAAATCATCAAGTGCTCTCCTGGCTTCCGGTACAAGGATCTTATTCCTTCTTGTCATTGTTGGTCCCTCCATGGTGATGTATCGATTCCTTAACAATTATTATTTGTTATAAATAACTTTATTATTTAAATAGCTTCATTTCGGATTGCCGGATATAGGTTTTGTCTGTTCTGAATAAGGGTAAATATAATAGGCTAAATTTTATCCTCATAGTTATTCACAGGTGAAACTCCGTATTATTGAGTACTCCACAGGTTTATCCACATTATCCACAGAAATAAGATCGTTATTATTGTTGTATAGTAAATCCTTATATAAAAAGCTTTTTTGATTTTTATTAACATTATTCACAAGTGTGTGGATATCATTAGTTTTGAACAATTGGTGAAAAGACTTGTTAAATGGTGCCAGAGGGAGTAAAGTAGAATTATCGAAAGTTAGTGAAAACATTCACAAAGCATGCAACTCCCTTTTTTGCTAACCGAAGATATCTCCCCCTCCCCTTAAAAGGAAAAAGCAGAATCTGCTGATTCTGCTTTTTCCTTTTATGAGAGGGTTATTTTCTCCTGCTTTTTGCACGCTGATCCGCAGCTTTTGAGCGGGCCATTGCTTCAAGGTCATCGTGGTCAGCTAACTCGCGGTTAAACTCCACATCAAGGCCATCGGATTTCATGTTCTTTGGTACTTGTGGAAGCGATGCTTTGTTACGATCACGTGTTTTGTGTCCATGTCCTCTTCCCATTCGAAAAAACCCCTTTCAAAATGATAAAAGTACGGAAATGAACCATTCCCGTACTTTTATGTTCCTCCAAAAGAAGCCTGTTAATGCCTAATATCTCTTTCCATTTGCATAGCCGGCTGCTCTGTCTGCTTTCTTGAATTCACGGCTGTATGTAACTTCCTGCATGCTTGATAATGAACTCTTTGTCTTTTCCCTTTTTTTCTTATCCAAATTAATTCACCCTTTCAATATGATGTACCTTAGCAGTATTTCCTTGTTGAAAGGGATTAAACAGGATTAATTGCCTAAAATTTCTTTGAGAGCCTTTTCGAGTTCAGGAAATTTGTAACTGAATCCGGCGTTTTGCAGCTTAGCCGGCATGACATTCTGACCTTCCAAGACAAGCATGCTCATATCTCCAAGGGCGATTTTCAGGGCAAAGGAGGGAACTGGAAGCCAGTGGGGGCGTCTCAGCACTTTCGATAAAATCTTTCCGAACTGATCCATAGTTACTGGTGAAGGAGAAACAAAATTTACCGGACCGTTCAATTGAGCATGCTGGATTGCAAAGATAATTCCCTGGATGACATCGTCTATATGGATCCATGAAAGCCATTGGGCACCAGAGCCGACCTTTCCGCCCGCAAAAAATTTATAAGGCAGTATCATCTTTGGCAGGGCCCCGCCATTTTTATCAAGGATCACACCGAATCGGCAAAGCACCACCCGGGTGCCTAATTCTCTAGCCTGGTTTGCGGCAGCCTCCCAGCGGAGAACCGTGTCAGCCAAAAAGTCATTTCCAGTCTCCGATTGTTCATTGAACACTTCTGTCATCGACGTGCCGTAATACCCCACTGCACTTGCATTGATTAAGACAGGTGGCTTATTCTTAAGTGCCTCGATGATCCTGTTCACTTCGGTGGTTGCCTTAATCCTGCTGTCAATGATCTTTTGTTTGTACTCATCTGTCCATCTGTCATTGATGGTCGCCCCTGCCAGGTTCACGATGGCATCTATGCCTTCAAGCTCATTTTCTGGCTGGTCAGCCGGATTGAGCCACTGGACATACCTTGGGTTATGGTTGTCTTGTTCATTACTTTTCCTGGTTAAAATGATTACCTCATGTCCATTGCGGACCAGTTCACTGCTTAAAGCACTGCCGACAAGCCCTGTACCTCCGGTGATGGCAATTTTCATGGTTATCCTCCTAAACTTATCCTCTTGTCTATATAGTACTGCTTTTAAAATGATATACCTCCTTTGAATGTGTTAAAGTTTCTATAGAGGTGATAAAGAGATGCCAGTCATTACAAAAATTTCCGTTCAAAAACACAATAAAGACCGTTACAGCATTTTTACCGACAGCGGTAGTGGAGAGGAATACGCGTTCAGCGTCGACGAAGATGTTTTAATCAAGCATAATCTGAAAAAAGGAATGGAACTGGATGACTTCGCAGTGACGGAGATGCTTTTTCAGGATGACATAAGGAAAGCCTATAATACAGCAATCAATTATCTTTCACACCGCATGCGGTCAGAGTCTGAGGTCCGTGAACATCTGAAGAAAAAAGAAATCTCAGATGCGGTGATAAAAGAAGCAATCCATAAATTATATGAATTCAATTTCCTGAATGATGAGGAATTTGCCAATGCATTCGTCAGTACAAAATTGAATACGACCGATAAAGGTGCTGAAGTGATAAAAATGGAACTAAAGGAAAAAGGAATTGCCCCCGATCTGATCACAAAGGTGGTCGATGAGGTTTCATTCGATGAACAGTTGGAAAAAGCGATTAAACTCAGTGAAAAGTACGCTTTGAAAAACAATAAGGACTCAACAAGAATTTTGAAGCAGAAAATTGAACAGATGCTGAGGCGCAAAGGGTACTCTTTTTCAATCATCCGTGCTGCTATGGATGAGACGGATGTTGAGAAAGAAAACGAGGATGAAATGGACGCATTGCGGATTCAAGGGGACAAACTGTACAGCAAATACAGTAAGCTTCCAGAACGGGAAGGCAGGCAGAAGCTGAAGATGGCCTTGTACCGAAAGGGATTCCCAATGGATATGATTGATGCTTTCATCACCGAAAAAGAGAATGAGGAATAAATAAAAAAATCATGACAAGTGTCATGATTTTTTGGATTCTATTACAATTTCGGTTTTTTCAAGGTTGTCGAAGATTATTCCAGCCACTTCAGCTGCAGACCTGAATCTTGTCGGGTCTGCGACATGTTCGCTATCATCCCAGAATGGAGTATCCATCCCGCCCATATAGGCAGCGACAAAACGGATTTCCGTTCCCTCGTACTCTTTTTGGAGACTTTCAGTAAAGCCCCTGACGGCGAATTTGCTGGAACAATAGACAGCCTCATTCTTTTTGCCCCGGAGTCCGGCCGTAGAAACAATATTCAGGACCAGTCCCTCGCGATTTTGTTCAAGATAAGGAAGGACGGCTTTTGTCATATGGATGGTTCCGAAAACATTGGTCTGGAACATTTCTTCCATTTCTGTATCTGTGATTTCAGAGAACGGGCCGAAGTAGCCGAGACCGGCATTATTCACGAGCCCATAGATTTCATGGGTTTTGCTGATCAATAACGCTTTTTCCTTTATATCCTCCAGATTGCGAAGGTCGAGCGGGAGAGCGGTCGCACTTCCCCCTGATTGGTCAATCTGTTCCTTTACAGCGGCCAGTTTGTCTTCTGTCCGCCCTGTTAAAATCATATGGTAATCCTGCTTGGCGAGCAGCAGTGAAAGTTCTTTTCCAAGACCTGTGCCGGCGCCAGTCACAATGATTGCTTTCATGATAGCCTCCTTAAGATAACATGCTATAATTTAGTTATAACTTAAATGCTTGAATGTTAAAAGCAAGAACAATCCAGGAGTGAATAAATATGGGCAGGGAAAAACGATACAGTGAAATGACCGAATACGAATTGAACCAGGAAATCGCCGGTCTCCGGGACAAGGCCAGGAAAGCGGAACAAATGGGAATGGTAAGTGAACTGGCCGTTTACGAACGGAAGATTGCTATGGCTAGATCCTATATGCTGAATCCGGATGATTTCAAGCCGGGTGGAATATATGGAATTGAAGGCGATCCAGGATCCTATTTTAAAATCGATTATCTGAATGGTGTATTTGCCTGGGGGGCACGTCTGAACGGAGATGGTAATGAAGAAGCATTGCCGATTTCCCTTTTGACGGAAGTGGAGCAAAACCAGAATACCTAGACATCTGGTCTTGCTCATGTGTTAAAGGCTGGAACATCTCAAGCTGTCCGCAGGGTGTTGCTTAATGGTCCTTGATGACAGCTGAAGTGTCATCTTCACGGTGAGAGGAAGCATACATGCGCTCCTGAGGATGGGTATTAATCGTGCCATCGGCTCTTTTTGATGCATATTCCGCTTTCGCCCGAGGCTCGCCCTCGAGCTTGTTGTTGTTCTGGTTAGGGAAATTGGTTTCTTTATTTCGCATAATGCCCTCCGTGACGGGTGAAATTACGTGTATGCCAATATGGATGCACGCATTCATAGTATTCGAGCAATGACACATATTCATTACTATATTAAAAATTGGCAAAGGGTGATCAGGATGCAAGAAACACACGAAATGCTGGCCAGCCTGCTTCAGGAAAAAAACAACGGCATCACTTATGAGCAGGCTTTGAGATGGGTCGAGCTGTTATGGAGCGACTTTGAAGCGACATACGCCAAAGCAGGGCATAAATATATGGGCAGCGAAATGACAGAAAAAGTCGTCCGCCAGTGGATTGAAAACTACGGTGGCCAACTGCACGAGTTCGTTGCAAGGAATCCTAAGTACAAGCATATTTTGGAAGAAGAATGAATCTTACAAGAGAATCCCCGTTTTAACGGGGGTTTTTGTTTTTTATAAGCTCAATAAAGTGTGAATGACTACTGCGGTTTTCATAATCCAGCTCCAATGCCCATCCAGGTTTCATAAAAGGTGTGATTTTTTGAATAATTGTACGGTCAAAATCATAATTGCAGTTATCGAAGCTAATTGCACCGTCAATTAGAATAATTGCACTCTCATTCTAATTTATTGCGCCGTTAACAGCTGGAATTGCACCATCATCCTAATAATGGAAAAATCCCCTCTAACCAAGTGGAAGAGAAGGTTGGAATTTCTTGTGTTTGGAAGTGATTCAGCCAAACAAAAGCTGCACCTCCATTGTTAGTTCTGTGTCTAACAATGAAGGTACAGCTCATGAACATGGGTTTTACCCTTCTCCTGGAATGAACTCCAGTTTCTTTCTTAGTTTTTCCTCGCTGTAAATCCAGCCTGTGTACGAGCTGAGGATTTCCAGATCCTTGTTCAGGTTCACGACGGCGACGAATGGATAGTGTCCGTTGCTTCGGTAGCGCAAATCTATGAACCTGACTTCATAAAAATCATCATATTCATCACATTCCCAGCGATAAACAGGTGAGAACGACAGGAATGCGGAAAGGTTCTTATCCTTTTTAGCTGCTTCCAGCACCGGTGTCTCAGGGACCGGTACCCGGTTGAACTGGTCGAGGATCCGCACATGGCGTTTGTAGCCGCGGCCAACGAAAAACTGATGCTTGTTCATTACCGCGACACGCCACTGGTTAAAGCGCATTGTCGGGGCGATGATGATTTCGGTGGCATCCGGAACGATTTTCTCGACAGCACATTTTATGCGATGCTTCACGATAAAGCGGTAAATATAGTAAAGCACAAGGATTCCATAAATCGTCAAAAAAGTGTACCCCGGGTTTGTTCCAAAGGCCCATAGGAATAAACCGACGACATGAAGCGCAAATATAATCGGATCAAATGTATTGATGACCCCCAATGCGACCCATTTCGACGAAAATGGCCTTAGTGCCTGTGTGCCATAGGCATTGAAAATGTCGACAAAAACATGAAGGAATACAGCAATGAATGTCCAAATCCATAAGTGCAGCAGATTTGCTTCCGGATGAAAGAAGTATATCGCTCCGGTAATCAGCAGCGGCCACAAGAGGACAGCTGGAATAGAGTGTGTGATTCCGCGATGGTTACGTATATACACTGCATTATTTCTCAGTTTGAGAACAGTATCTATATCAGGGATTTGTGAACCGACGAGCGTAGCAATCAGCACGCTGCTGGCTGTTACGCTGCTTTCGCTGACAGCTGGGTCAAGCGTCGCCAACCCGCCAAGTGCGAACCCCATGACAACATGGGTACCTGTATCCATGGAAACCGCCTCCTATTCTTTTTGTTATTTAATGAGTGCTATTGAACGAATTGACAGGTAAAAGGTCTTGCCACAATGCGAATAATCGTTTACTTTTAAAGGGCTGAATCAAAAAAGTCCCTTTTCTAGTCCATAAAGGAGCTGACGTAATGATTCAGATGATTATCCAATATGAAGTCAAACAAAATCTGCTTGGCCAATATCATGAGGCCATACATCGAATTTCAGCGATGCTTCCTGATTTCGAAGCGGACATGTTCTCATGCAGCCAGTCGGACCAGCGGAATATATTCATTGAATCGTTCTATGTGCCAACAGAAGCCCATTACCATGCAATGAAAAAAATGCGCCTTTCCCGGGAACATTCTGTATTTGGAATGCTTGAGGATTACGTTCCGGGAGGACTCGAGCGAATCGGCTTCATGGCGATTAAGCAGAAGCGTTAATATTATATTCCCAAATTTCCGGAAAGTTTAACACCTGGAGGAACAAAAGTGGCAACTGACATCAAGAAATGTGTAGATAAAATGGATAAAAAATCCTTTCAGGATGACTTGATAGGATGGTTTGTTAGCGAGCAGCGAGAACTGCCATGGAGAAAGGACCAGGATCCTTATAAAGTGTGGGTATCTGAAATCATGCTCCAACAAACTAGAGTAGATACTGTCATCCCTTATTTTAATTCTTTTTTGGAAAAATTTCCAACGATAGAGGCACTTGCATCCGCCGATGAAGAAAAGGTATTAAAAGCCTGGGAAGGTCTCGGATATTATTCCCGTGTCCGCAACTTACAATCCGCAGTGAAGGAAGTCCGTGAAAATTACGGAGGCCAAGTGCCGGACTCTCCTGAGAAGATAGCCTCTTTAAAAGGGGTGGGCCCATACACGGCAGGTGCCATCCTGAGCATAGCTTACGGGAAGCCTGAACCCGCTGTCGATGGAAATGTGATGAGGGTGTTATCAAGAATCTTGCTGATCTGGGATGACATTGCCAAACCTGCTTCCCGTAAAATATTCGAATCAACTGTAAGGGAAATCATCTCCCATGAAAATCCATCGTATTTCAACCAGGCTTTGATGGAGCTGGGAGCCCTGATTTGCACCCCTACTTCGCCTTCATGCCTCCTTTGTCCGGTGAGGGACCATTGTGCCGCCTTCGATGAAGGAGTGCAAAATGAGCTTCCGGTAAAAACGAAAAAGAAAAAGCAGAAAAATATCGAACTGGCAGCAGGGATTTTCACTGATGACCAGGGAAGGATCCTCATTCGGAAAAGACCGGAAACCGGCTTGCTGGCGAATCTGTGGGAGTTCCCGACCGTAGAATTAGGCCTCGGCTTCCAAAGACAGCGAGAACAGCTGGCGGTTCACTTCGAAGAAATTTATGGTTTTTCTCCGAAAATCAGTGAAAGCCTGGGCGAAATCGGGCACGTCTTTTCCCATCTGATTTGGAATATTCATGTATTCAGCGGCAGCTTTGATGGTGATATCATCGAATCCACTCAGCTGAAACTTGTTACCGAGGAGGAAATCCAGGAATATGCCTTCCCGGTTCCGTATCAAAAAATGCTGAAGCAGTATCTTGAATTTAAAAAGGCTGACTAACCATCTAGGTGGTTAGCAGCCTTTTGTATTAATCGTAACTGACTTTTGTTCCATGTGTGTAATCTGCTTCTCCGCGGCTAAGGCCGCCCCTGCGCTCGATTTCTTCAACGATTTCTCTGTGGATGGATTGGCCTTCAATATTTAAATATGGCACCATCTGCTGGAGGGAGTGGTGGAAAAAGGCGAGTTCACTGTCTTTCCAGTCAGTCTTGGACATCATCGAGAGTTCAGTCATATCACGGCCTACGTACATAAGGGATCATCCTTTCATTTAGGTTCAAACTTAATGTTAGTCTTTTCAGAGGTACCGTTTTTTATCAGGGCTCTTTTCGGAGACTTATTGTCATATATACCTGAAAAAGCTAAAATGAAACAAAATCACAATCCGGTTTTTAGCCGGATTGGACAGGAAGGGAATTTGCACATGACACAAAAAGTAGCACTCATTACAGGAAGCAGCCGTGGAATCGGCAAAGCAGCAGCTATCAGGCTTGCGAAAGAAGGATTTGACATCGTAATCAATTATGCCCGCAGCAAATCGGCAGCATTGGAAACAGCAGAACAGATTGAAGCACTTGGAAGGAAGGCTCTTGTCGTAAAAGCGAATGTTGGTGACGTCAGTAAGATAAAATCGATGTTTGAACAAATCGAAGCAGAGTTTGGAAGGCTGGATGTGTTCGTGAACAATGCAGCATCAGGTGTGCTGCGGCCAGCAATGGAACTGGAAGAATCCCATTGGGACTGGACAATGAACATCAATAGCAAGGCATTGTTGTTCTGTGCCCAGGAAGCAGCGAAGCTAATGGAAAGAAATGGCGGCGGGAAGATAGTCAGCATCAGTTCACTTGGTTCGATCCGTTATTTGGAAAACTACACGACAGTCGGAGTATCGAAGGCAGCGCTCGAGGCCCTGACCCGTTATCTGGCTGTAGAACTGGCGCGAAAAAACATCGTCGTCAATGCAGTCTCGGGTGGGGCTGTCGATACGGAAGCATTGACCCATTTTCCGAACAGGGAAGAACTGCTTGCAGAGGCCAGGGAAAAGACTCCTGCAGGAAGAATGGTCGAAATCGATGACATGATCAATGCCGTCATGTTCCTTTTAAAGGATGAATCAAGCATGATTCGCGGCCAGACAATCATCGTTGACGGTGGCATTTCGCTGTTAGTTTAAAAAATGTTATTTGGTAAAATTTAGTCGGATAGTAACCTCCATCGATGGTTAATCTATATTTCGTGGAGGTGATAAACGATGGCAAAACAACCTAATCAATCACAAGCTGGAACTAACATTCAAGAAGTACGCCAGCAAAACGCTCAATCTGCTGGAAAACAAGGTCAATATGGTACAGAATTCGCGAGCGAAACAAATGCTCAAGAAGTACGTCAGCAAAACCAGCAGGCTGAAGCGCGCAAAGGTCAAAACTCTGGCCAACAGCGTTAATATCACCTAAAAGAAAGGCACTCTCACTCGTAGAGTGCCTTTTCCATTGTTTAGGGAATTAAAAAGTATTTTTATATGGATAACTACATATGGGAGTCTTAATCCAGCTCCAGCGCCTAACCCCTCGAGACGCTTCGGTCCTGCCAATGAAGTCAAAGAACGACTTCACTGCCAGGCCCTCCAGCGCTGGTCGGGGCTGATCAAAGCGCTTGCGCTTTTTATTCTGCCTTCATGATACAAAGAGACCAATGAAATGCTTAAATCGAAAATGCTCATTCACTGAAAGGGTACTCTCGGCAAGAAGTAGCGTGTTCCACCTCAAAACGGGATTCCGCAATTCGACAAAGGTTCCAATTCCTCTACATAACTAGTCAAAGGAATTCAGCGTCTTTCCAAGAATAAAATTAGGAGATAAATTTTACAGGCGGTGGATGAGCATGGATAAATTTAACGAATTGGTATCTACTCAAATGCAAACAATGGAAAAGCTTCTGTATTTGCAGTCTGAATTGGAAAGGTGCCAGGAGATTGAAAAGCAGCTGGATGCCCTGAAGCAAAGTGCAGAGTTGGAGGAGCTACGCTTGGAAATTGATCGTAAAAAGCAGGATCTTCAGGAAATCCACCGGATGTTCGAAAAGCAGACGGAAGATGTCATTCATACTTATCAGCAGCTGGCGGTTACATTACTTTAAATTATCAAATCAACATCATTTCTGGACAAGACCTTTGGAAAAAAGTGAATTTTTATAAAAATTTAAGCAATTTTAATGGGTCATCGATGGAAATCGATGGCTCTTTTGTTTTAAATTCTCTCGTTAACCGTTATAATAATAAAAAATAGGAATCGTTCTTTGTTGCCTTTTGTCGTTTTGAAGAAACCGAGATAAATATACATTGATAGGTTGCAAAGTTTCCGGGAAAGGAAAGTAGGGGAGAAGAACATGGGCGTACCCACAGAAGGTGAACCAATCCAAATCCATAGTTATAAGCATAATGGGCACATCCATCGAGTCTGGGAAGAAACTACAGTTTTAAAGGGCACACAGAATCTTGTGATTGGCGGAAACGACCGGACTGTCGTCACTGAGTCGGACGGCAGGACGTGGATTACTCGAGAGCCTGCAATCTGTTACTTCCACTCTCAGCTGTGGTTCAACGTTATAGGCATGATCCGGGAAGATGGCGTATATTATTACTGCAATATCAGTTCTCCATTTATTTTTGACGGGGAAGCACTGAAATATATTGACTATGATCTCGACATTAAGGTTTTTCCAGATATGACGTTTAATCTACTCGATGAAGATGAATATGAGCGCCACCGCAAGGAAATGCAATATCCTGATGTGATTGACAAGATCCTGAAATACAATGTTGAAAAGCTTAAACGCTGGATCAGGCAAAGGAAAGGACCTTTTGCTCCTGATTTCATCGACATTTATTATGAGCGGTATTTAACTTATCGCCGCTGACCATACAGGATAGACAAGCTTCAGCCTGTTGATTCGATTCAACAGGTTTTTATTTCGTGCGCTAGCAAGGCTCCATAAGGGGGAACTATAAATTGGGCAGCATCCGCAGATACTTGAAATTCGTCAAACCTTACAGGCTGCAAATCATTGGCACCATCATCATTGGAATCCTAAAGTTTGCGATTCCGCTATTGATTCCGCTTTTGATTAAATTCGTGCTCGATGATGTCATCGGCAATGATACGTTGACCAAGGGTGAAAAAACGGATAAGTTATTCTGGGTCATGGGCATCATGATCGTCATTTTCGTCGTGTTCAGGCCGCCGATAGAATACTATCGCCAATATTTCGCACAATGGACAGCGAGCAAAATCCTCTATGATATAAGGGACAGGCTTTTTTCCCATATGCAGAGGCTCAGTTATAAATATTATTCCAATACGAGGGCAGGAGAGGTCATCTCGAGGATGATCAATGACGTCGAGCAGACCAAGACCTTCGTTGTTACAGGACTGATGAATCTGTGGCTGGATGTTGCGACGATCGTGATCGCCGCTGCGATCATGTTTACGATGGACGTGCAGTTAACACTCGTATCCCTAATCCTGTTTCCATTTTACGCTTTTTCGGTAAAATACTTCTTCGGAAACCTTCGAAAGCTTACGAGGGAACGGTCACAGGCACTTGCAGGGGTACAAAGCTATCTGCATGAAAGAGTGGCGGGTATCTCGGTCATCAAAAGCTTTGCGATTGAGGATTATGAACAGACACAGTTTGACAGGCAGAATAAAAACTTTTTGACAAAAGCGCTTGAGCATACAAGCTGGAACGCAAAAGCATTCGCTGTAGTCAATACGATCACTGATATCGCCCCGCTGCTTGTCATCGGCTTTTCCGGTTATCAGGTACTCCAGGGAAGCCTCACGATCGGGGAGATGGCAGCGTTCATTGCCTACATTGACAGATTGTACAATCCATTGCGCAGACTGGTGAATTCATCGACGACGCTGACACAGTCGATCGCTTCAATGGACCGGGTATTCGAGTTCATGGACGAGAAATATGATATTAAGGATTCACCTGATGCAGTGGAATTGCAAAAAGTCCATGGTGACATTTCGTTTAAAAATGTAAGCTTCTCGTATGAAGAAGACGGTGAGACAGTACTGAAGAGTTTGAATATAGAGGTTGAAAAGGGTTAAACGATCGCTCTCGTTGGAATGAGCGGCGGAGGGAAGTCATCGTTTGTCAGCCTGATCCCGAGATTCTTCGATGTCACAGATGGCCAGATCCTTCTTGACGGCAAGGACATCCGCTCATTCAAAGTCCGTTCATTGCGCGATAAAATCGGGATGGTTGCGCAGGATAATATTTTATTCAGTGAATCGGTGAAAACCAATATTCTCCTGGGCAAGCCGGGAGCAAGTGATGAAGAAGTGATACAGGCTGCAAAGGCAGCCAATGCCCATGAATTTATTATGAATCTGCCAGAAGGCTATGATACCAAAGTAGGGGAAAGAGGAGTCAAGCTTTCCGGCGGGCAAAAACAACGTGTCGCCATTGCGCGTGTCTTCCTTAAGAATCCGCCTATTCTGATTCTCGACGAAGCCACCTCAGCGCTTGATCTTGAGAGTGAACATCTTATACAGGAAGCGATTGAAAAGCTGGCTAAGGACAGGACAACCTTCGTTGTTGCCCACCGCTTATCCACCATCACCCATGCTGACAGGATTGTCCTGATTGAGCATGGAGAAATCGTCGAAGTCGGCAGCCATGATGAATTAATGGCCAAGCAAGGCGGGTATCATAGATTGTTCCAGGTCCAACAGCTGGAAAATTAACCTGATAGAAGGAGAAACCGGAGCCAATTTGGCTTCGGTTTCTTTGTTTTTTAGGAAATTATAAAAGTATTTTTGTGTGGATAATTACATATGGGATTCTTAATCCAGCTCCAGCGCCTAGCCCCTCGAGACGCTTCGGTCCTGCCAATGAAGTCAAAGAACGACTTCACTGTCAGGCCCTCCAGCGCTTGTCGGGGCTGAACAAGGCGCTTGCGCTTTTTGTTCCGTGTCATAGATTTTCAGGTGAATTTCCAAAGGGTATTTTCGTAGTTTTTCCTCACTGGACTACTGCGAATAGCAGAGATCAAAAGGAAAACAACCTTTGTAAAAGAATGACCATTCTGGTAAAAACAATCCATTATGAGCAGTCCTTTTGTGTCATTATTTATCAGCTTTTGACATACAAATAGTACCAAATACCTAAAACTATTCTAAATTATTATTATATTTAAATAATTGAGAAAAATCAGTGGACTATTTACAACTATTTAATATAAAATGTTTTAAACAGACAGATTAAATTTTATTCAGCAATAATATTTCGGTAATAGAAAGGAGTAGGCAAGTGGTACATGCTCCGGTTTTAGAAGTGAAAAATTTAAGGACATCTTTCTTGACGAAGGAAGGTGAGGTTCCTGCGGTAGATGATGTCAGCTTTTCGGTTAATAAAGGCGAAATCCTCGGAATCGTCGGAGAATCAGGCAGCGGAAAGAGTGTAACATCTTTGTCGGTCATGAAGCTGATTCCTCAGCCGCCTGGAAAAATTGCCGGAGGAGAAATCCTTCTCAATGGTGAAGACCTTGTGCACGCTTCGGAGTCGAGGATGAGGGAGATCCGCGGGAATGAAGTCGCAATGATTTTCCAAGAGCCGATGACTTCGTTGAATCCATTATTCACAATTGGCGATCAGCTGGTGGAAGCGTTGAAAATACATAAGAAGTTGGGCAAAAAGGCGGCATATCAGCAGGCAGTGGAGATGCTGAAGCTTGTCGGCCTTCCCAGGGCAGAGCAAATTGTCAAAGAGTACCCCCACCAGCTTTCAGGCGGGATGAGACAAAGGGTCATGATTGCGATGGCACTCAGCTGCCACCCACGGGTGCTGATTGCAGATGAGCCGACAACTGCACTTGATGTAACCATCCAGGCGCAGATCCTGGCATTGATGAAGGATTTGAATGAAAAGCTCGATACGGCGATTATTATGATCACTCATGACCTTGGTGTCGTCGCAGAAGTATGCCAGCGTGTCGCTGTCATGTATGCCGGAAAGATTGTCGAGGAAGGGCTTGTCGGGGATATCTTCAAAAATCCTAAGCACCCTTATACTCTTGGCCTGCTAAAATCGATTCCTGACATCCGGGATAAAAAGGAACGATTATATTCGATACCTGGCAATGTGCCGAAGCCTGGTTCAATCAAGACTGGCTGCCGATTTGCGGCCAGATGCGAATTTGTCATGGACAGATGCCTGAGCGTGGACCCGGAACTCTATGATACTGGCAGGCCAGGACATGCCGTTCGCTGCCTGCTGCATGAGAAGGAGGGAGTAGCCGATGGCAGAAGTACTGTTAAAAGTTGATGGTCTTAAAAAATACTTTCCTATTACAGGAGGGGTCCTCGGGAAGCAGACTGGGGCAGTCAAAGCTGTTGATAATATCAGCTTCTGGGTAAACAAAGGGGAAACTCTTGGACTGGTTGGAGAGTCTGGCTGCGGGAAATCGACGACAGGCAGGATGCTGATGCGCCTGATCAATCCGACAGAAGGGCAGGTCGTGTTTGAAGGGAAGGATCTTGTGAGCCTTTCGGATAACGAGATGCGAAAGGCCAGAAAGGATATGCAGATGGTGTTCCAGGATCCATTTGCTTCGCTTAACCCGAGGCATACTGTTGAAAAGATCCTCGAGGAACCTCTCATCGTCCACGGAATCGGGACGAAGAAGGAAAGGAAGCAGATGGTCAAGGACATGCTGGAGGTAGTCGGACTCAGCAGTTACCATGCCAAACGGTATCCCCACCAATTCAGCGGCGGACAGCGCCAGCGGATCGGGATTGCCCGGGCACTGATGACGAGGCCGAAGCTGATCATTGCCGATGAGCCAGTTTCAGCACTGGATGTATCAATCCAATCACAAGTATTGAATCTGCTGGAGGACCTGCAAAAGGAATTCCAGTTGACCTATATTTTCATTGCACACGATCTCGGTGTGGTAAAACATATCAGCGATAGAGTGGGAGTCATGTATCTAGGCAGACTCGTAGAAATCACCGATGCTGATAAGCTGTATGAAAAACCGCTTCATCCTTATACCAGGGCATTGCTTTCGGCGGTGCCAATTCCGGATCCTGATATCAAAAGGGAAGGGGAGCTGCTGACCGGCGACCTCCCAAGCCCTTCGAATCCGCCAAAGGGATGTGCATTCCATACAAGGTGCAAAGAGTGTATGGAAATCTGCAAGACTGACAGACCCGAATTACGGGAGATTGAACCTGGTCATTTTGCTGCCTGCCATCTGTATTCCTGACCAAAAAGGAATGCTCGCAGGAAAAACAGCATAGATGATAAATATTATGGACTGGAAAAAATAAAACTGGTCCGAAAAAACAAGGGGGAAGAATATGAAAAGGCGTTTTGGATTGATGTTTTTTGCGTTTATCCTCATCCTTAGCATGGGCCTTGCCGGCTGTAATAATGATTCCGGCGGCAAGAAAACAGGCGGGGAATCTAGTTCTGACGGCGGATCATCGTCTGGCGGAACTCTGGTATTTGGCCGCGGCGGCGATTCAACATCGCTTGACCCAGCTGTAACTACAGAAGGCGAAGCTTTCAAAGTAACTAAAAACATCTATGAAACTCTTATCGAATTCGGTGAACAGGATACAGAAATCCATCCTGGTCTTGCAGAAGAATGGTCAGAGTCCGAAGATGGTTTGAAGCATACACTTAAACTGCGTAAAGGTGTTAAATTCCATGATGGCACTGACTTCAACGCCGAAGCTGTCGTTTTCAACTTCGAGCGCTGGAAAGCCGGAAACAAAGAACAATTCTATTACTACAACTCACAATTCGGTGATGTGATCAAAGAAGTGAAAGCAGTGGACGAGTATACTGTTGAATTCACACTGAACCGTATCCTTGCTCCATTCTACAAAAACCTTGCGATGTCACCTTTCGGGATTGCAAGCCCTGCTGCAATCGAGAAGTATGGTGATAAGTTCATTGAAAATCCTGTAGGAACTGGTCCATTTAAGTTCAAGGAATGGAAACGCAATGACAAAGTAACTTTGGTGAAAAACGAAGAGTACTGGGATAAAGGACTTCCAAAGCTTGATGAAGTCATCTTCCGCGTCATCCCTGAAAACTCAGCACGTCTGAATGCGCTGAACACTGGTGAAGTCGACATTATTGACGGAGTGAACTTCAGTGATGTCGAGTCAATCGAAAATAATAAAGATTTACAAACTTTCTACCGTCCTTCACTGAACGTTGCCTACCTTGGGTTGAACAACGAGCGCGGGCCGATGAAAGATAAAAAGGTACGCCAGGCATTGAATTATGCAGTAAATAAGCAAGCTCTGATCGACGCTTTCTATGCTGGTGCTGCAGAACCGGCCAAGAACCCTATGCCGAAAACGGTTGCTGGTTATAACGACGATGTAGAAGCTTATGAATATGACCCAGAGAAATCGAAGGAGCTCCTTAAGGAAGCTGGATATGAAGATGGCTTTGAAATGGAGCTATGGGCAATGCCAGTTGCAAGACCATATATGCCAGACGGCAAGAAAGTTGCCGAAGCACTTCAGAAAGACTTTGCTGAAGTGGGCGTAAAAGCAAAAATCGTTTCTTACGAGTGGGCAACATATCTTGAAAAAACGCGTGTCGGTGAAGCAGATACATTCCTGTTAGGCTGGACAGGTGACAATGGAGATGCTGATAACTTCCTGTACGTACTTTTAGACCAGGATAACATCGACAGCAATAACTATGCTCGCTATGCCAACAAGGAAGTGCATGACCTGTTCATCAAGGCTCAATCTACAAATGACCAGGATGAACGTGAAAAACTCTATAAAGAAGCTCAATTGTTAATCAAAGAAGATGCTCCTTGGATTCCACTTGTCCACTCTGAGCCTGCACTTGCAGGAAGAGCTGACGTTACTGGTTTCAAGGCACATCCGACAGGATCTGACCTGCTTGCAACGGTTGAATTCAAAAAATAATGCATCAGGAAGAGGGAGAACATATGCATTCTCCCTTTTCTTTTGGTAAAGGAAATTATTCAAATTAAGTAATGTCTAGCTCCAGCGCCTAGCCAGTTATCATCCCTGACATAGCATCCTCGAGTATCTTGCGAAAAGCGTTAGCTTTGAGCAGCTCGAGTCACTTCGGTCCGCCCAATGAAGTCAAAGAACGACTTCACCGGTCGGCCCTCCAGTGCTTGTCGGGGCTGACCAAGGCGCTTACGCTTTACATCAAGAAAAGAGGTGGGAAGGTGTTTGCCTATTCTGTCAGAAGAATATTTTCACTAATCCCTGTACTGTTGGGTCTATCACTTATTGTATTTTTCATGATCCGAGCAATCCCTGGCGACCCCGCCCAAGTCATTCTCGGACAGTTAGCGACTAAAGATGCGATTGCGGATTTAACGAGAGAGCTTGGACTCGACCAGCCGTGGTATGTGCAATATTTTAATTATCTTGGAGGGCTGATTACCGGGGACTTAGGACAATCTCTAAGGACGAAGTCAGAAATAAGCAGTGAAGTCTGGCCATATCTTGCCGCAACGATGGAACTTTCGTTTGTCGCAATGCTGATCGCGATCGTCATAGGTGTGAATGCGGGAATCATCAGTGCATGGTTCCAGAATTCCTGGTTTGATTACGGTGCAATGATATTTGCACTAGTCGGTGTATCGATGCCGATCTTTTGGCTGGGTTTGATGGAACAATGGATGTTCGCCATCAATCTTGATATCCTTCCGACCTCCGGGCGAGAAGAAGTAAGGAACCCGGTCGATGCAATCACGAATTTTTATATCATTGATACATTGATACAGGGGCGGACTGATCAGTTCGTCGAGGTACTTAAGCATCTCGTCCTGCCTGCTATGGCTCTGGCAACGATTCCGATGGCCATCATCGCAAGGATCACACGCTCGACTATGCTTGAGGTCATGAGGTCTGATTTTATCAGAACTGCAAGAGCGAAGGGATTGAGCATGTTCTGGGTTGTTTACAAACACTCCCTGAAAAATGCAATAATCCCGGTATTAACTATTATCGGTTTGCAGACAGGCCTTCTGCTTGGCGGTGCGATCCTGACCGAGACGATCTTCAGCTGGCCGGGGATTGGCCGATATATTTACGAAGCGATCAATTACCGCGACTATCCGGTGATCCAATCTGGCATCCTGATCATTGCTCTCATCTTTGTACTGATCAATCTAGTAGTGGACTTGTTATATGCAGCAATTGATCCTCGGATCAAATACCGTTGATGGAAGGGGAGAGAGCAGATGGAGATTTCAACGCAAAAACAAATGCAGCCGCCAATCGTGCAGGAAGAGGAAAAAGTGGCGTCTCCCTGGGCAGAAGCATGGTATAGTTTCAAGAAAAATAAGTTGGCTCTGGTTGGAACAGCGATCGTTTTATTCTTTATTTTGCTGGCAATCTTTGCCCCGCTGATTGCTCCGGAAGGCATCAATGACCAGAAAATGGAGGTCCGTCTCCAGGCTCCTTCAGCTGATCACTGGTTTGGGACTGATGATTTTGGCCGAGATATTTTATCCAGGGTAGTCTTTGGTGCACGTATTTCTTTATGGGTAGGAACCTTTGCGGTCATGGGCTCAATCATCGTAGGCTGCCTTCTCGGTATCCTTGCAGGTTATTATGGAAGATGGGTCGATACGATTATCTCAAGAACTTTTGATATTATGCTGGCATTCCCGAGCATCCTATTAGCAATTGCCATTGTTGCCGTTCTAGGACCTTCACTTAGAAATGCGCTCATTGCGATTGCGATCATCAATATTCCAAACTTCGGAAGACTGATCCGGTCGAGGGTACTTAGTGTTAAGGAAGAGGAATACATCATGGCAGCGAAGGCGGTCGGAATGAAGGACAGCCGGATCCTGTTCCAGCATATACTGCCAAATAGTATGGCGCCAATCATCGTCCAGGGCACACTGGCGATTGCAACCGCGATCATTGAAGCGGCCGCGCTTGGCTTCCTTGGCCTTGGTGCAGACGCGCCGAATCCCGAATGGGGAAAGATGCTGGCAGATGCAAAGGATTATATGATCCAGGCACCGTGGACCATGATTTTCCCAGGGCTTGCCATCATGCTGACCGTACTTGGTTTCAACCTGATGGGCGATGGCCTGAGGGATGCACTGGATCCTAGGATGAAGAGTTGATTCAATAGGTAAAGCAAAAAGCAGCTGATAACCCAGCTGCTTTTAAATTTCTGTATTTTGTTCAATCGTGATATTGCCGTCTTCTTTATGATAAGATTGGAAACTTGTCACGAGTTTATCAAGATGCTCCACATGCTCGCCATATTCCATGATGATCGAGACTAGCTGCATGACATGGTACAGCATCTGGCCGTTTGTTTGATCCAATTCGTTCCTCTGCGCCAAAAACAGCTCGAAAAGCTGCTTTTTGTTCAGGCACACCTCACCCTCGATATAGGATGCTTCAGGACGGACCTTCCCTACATACTTTAGCATGACCTGCTCATGGTGATTGATCAGGCAATCCAGCTGCTGCTGGATGACTTCCTGGAACTCAATGGGAAGCTGGTTGAATTCATTCTCATATCGATGGAGCCTCTTCAATGTTTCCAAAGATTTTTTCACTGTGCTGATCATCTGTCTATAGACGACGAGCTTACGCGATTTGGCAAGTGTATTGTGCTTTAAATAATCACGTTCTTCTTTGTACATCATATATAGCTGATCGAGCTTGATGATGCCCTCGCGCAGGTTCTCGATGTCCGCCTTAAGGAGCTGGTGCTCGGAGGCGTGGCGAGTGCTCAGCCTGATCCATTTCGTAATTTCCTCTGATAAAATCGAACTCTTGTAATAGAGTTTGTTTTCATACTTGGGAGGCAGGAATACCAGATTGACAATGAACGCCGACACAACCCCAAGCATGATGGTCGAGAAGCGGATCAAGGCAAACTGGATAAAATCATCGCCTGGCGTCTCCATGATCGCAATCAAGGTCACCATCGAGAGTGAAATCGTCTTTTCCAGCTTAAGCTTAAGGTTCAAAGTTATAACGAGTACCGCGGCAAGGCCGATGATGAAAATGCTGTTGCCAAACGCCATTACGAACAAGACAGCGGTCGCGGCGCCGATCAGATTGCCCTGGATATGTTCAATGATTGATTGATAAGAGCGGTATACAGTTGGCTGCAGGGCAAAAATTGCAGCAATCCCGGCAAATACCGGTGATGGCAGATTGAAAACATGCGATAAAAATAAAGCAAGAGTGATGGCAATTCCCGTTTTCAGAATGCGGGCACCAAGTTTCATTGAGTGAATTCCTTTCATTAGAGACAAAAAATCTCATTCGTTAACTGCAAAAATAGTGAAAGTATTTATACTTTAAACCATTTCGTTCAAAACTAAACAATTATGTACTATACAACGGATATCGAATAAGTTCAAGCAGCAATTTCCGAAAACCAAGCCTTTTTTTAAATGAAAGTGATTACATATCTATTGGAGAGGGATTTCCTTAGACTAAACTTTTCTAACATTATTGCAAATGTTTTGAGATATTCCTGAACAAGAAGAAATATTCCTTAAATACGGATTATAATCCTGAAAATCAAAATAGATTCCTGAAAATCAAAATAGATACCGGAAAATCTATCGTTTATTCCTGGATGGGACTAATTCGGGATTCTGGTAAAAATAAATGGCCCCGTTTTAGTAACGGGGCCATTATCATTTTCTTACATCATTCAGTTGAAACTGCCGGGTCTGCCTGCTCTTTGACAGGAACAACCTGGACAAAGTGATCTTCCGGATGCTCCATTAATAATGCAAGCTCTTTGGCCTCATTTTCCTGGCCATGTCGTGCGAGCATTTCAGTATAGGTTGTGAGCATTTCTTTTACATCCTGTATGCCTTTTACGGAAAGTGTCTCGATGGAAACCTTTGCGCCTTTGGCAATTCGGCGGCTGATGGCTTCTGTTGTCAGTCCCATCTCCGGCTGATGTCTCAGGTAGACGACACCGCCTGTCATGCCTGCGCAGATCCATGGTCCCGGATCTCCGAGAACAAGGCCACGGCCATTTGTCATATATTCAAACGCAAATCCTTTGATATTGGCATTGGTGCCGATGTTGCCGAATTCCTTTTCAGGGATTGGCTTCTTGACAAGTCCGCCGATGATCATATCGGCTCCTGATAAGCGGATTCCGGCACGCGCGTCTGCATTGCCCTGAGCGACGAGCAGACCTTTTTGTGCTCCATATCCAAAGCCTTTACCGACTGAACCATTATAGAAACCGCCATCCTTGCCCGGCGATTTCGCGATTAAAATCGCACCGCCAAATGAAGTCTTGCCGACTCCGTCCTGGCCGCCGCCGTCAATCTCGATATTGATGCCATCCGTGTTATAGGCGCCAAGTCCGTTTCCGAGAATGGAACCTTTGTAACGGAGAGAGACTGGCTGCAGGTTACGGTAGGAACCATCGAGCCGTCCTCGGACGCGGTGGCATGAAACCCTGCTGGCCAGCACGCGCTGTTCGGCAGTGACCGCCTTGAATTCGCGTGACTGATGAAGCTCTTCGTCGACCGCATCAAGATACTCTGCGCCTGCAGCGACTTGCAGCTGTGCGGATGCCATGTCAGCAGCCGCTTCTTTTTGCTGCATGATCTGTTTGATTTCCAGAGGCTTCAGCAGGTAGGTTAAATCAAGCAAGTCTTTTCCTTTGATCTGTTCCAGCAAATCCGAGCGGCCGACAGCATCCTGCAGATTCTTAATTCCCGCAGAGGCTGCAAGGGCCTTAAGTTCAGTTCCGAATGCCGTGAACAGGTTCATGATGCCCTGGACAGCAAGGTCGAACTGGCGCGGTACGAAACGGCGCAATCCGTGTTCTTTTGCTTGTGCTTCCGAGTCGATTTGCGTTGCGATGCCGACATGGCATGTATCCAGATGGCAGCCGCGGCAAGTTGTACAGCCGATGGCCAGCATTGACAGCGTCCCGAAACCAACGCGGTTTGCACCAAGTAGCATATATTTAATAACATCCTGGGCACTCTTCACGCCGCCGTCAGCCCAAAGCTCGACATTGTCGCGCAATCCTGCTTCAAGCAAGGCATTGTGTGCGGCCTTAATGCCGATTTCGGCAGGCAAGCCGACAAACTGGAGTGCGTGGATACGCGCAGCACCTGTACCGCCATCAAAACCGCTCAAGGTGATGATGTCAGCCCCTGCTTTGGCGATACCGACTGCAATCGTACCGATATTTGGAACGACAGGGACCTTAACGGCTACACGAGCCTGGTCATTGGCTGTCTTGAGTTCATGGATCATTTGCGCTAGATCTTCGATTGAATAAATATCATGGTTGTTTGATGGTGAAATCAAATCAGAGCCAATCGTCGCATTCCTTGCTTCCGCGATTTTAGCGGTAACCTTCGAACCAGGAAGGTGTCCGCCCTCACCAGGTTTCGCTCCCTGACCAATCTTGATTTCAAGAAGATTCGAAGAGTTCAGAAGCTCGGCATTCACACCGAAACGTCCGGAAGCAACCTGCTGGCCGCGCGTGCGCGGATACTTGCCAAGCATATCCTTGATCTCGCCGCCCTCGCCGTTCATGCTGATCATGTTCAAGCGGTCGGCACCTTCAGCGTATGCCCGGAATGCGGTTTCGTTTTGCGAACCGAATGACATCGATGCGATGACAAATGGAAGGCTGTGGTCACCGACACCAATTTCAACTTCTTCTGGTGAAACTCCAGTCTCAGCCTTCTTCAATCCAGTCAAATGGCGGATCGTGGTCGGGTTGCTGTCTTCCTGTTCGGAAATTTTCTCGCGGTAGACACTGTAGTCCCCGGTTGAAGCAACCTCACCAATCGCCTTCCAGATACGAGGGAAAAGGTGGAATGTCTTGCCGATTCGTTCTTTTTCGTTCAGGAAATCTTCCGCTCTTTTCAATGCATCTTCTTTCATTGCTTCGAAATTGTAAGCAAGTTCCTTGGAACCAAAGAAGTTCACGACCACTAAATAATCTGCTACTTCATCATTCAGGCCGATTGCCGAGAACAGACGGCCGTATCCGCGCAATTCATGGATACCGATTGTGGAAATGACCTTTTCAAGACCCTTCGTCAGCGCACTGTACAGATTCACAAGCGGCGTGATTGATTCATCAAGTACTGTCATGAACATATAATATGGGCTGACTGCGTCTGCGCCAAGGCCAAGTGCAACGATGATATCATGAAGCGATCTTAATGAAGCCGAACGCAACAGGAGTGAGCAGTCGCGTCGCAATCCTTCTTTTACAAGAGCCTGGTCGATCGCCGATACGACCAGATGCGGATCGAGCCACAGCGCATTTTCCTGGTGGGCCATTGCGTCATCAAGAACAAGCAATGTTTTGCCATCCTTCACAGCAGCAATCGCCTCAGCAGCCAGTCTCTCAAGTGCATCCTTGACTGTTTCATCATTGCGGAAAACTGTTTCCAGGTAGGCTGCAAGTTTGTCATCCTGGTAGCATTGGATGACTTGGTCCATGCTTGGCTGGCCTGTTTTCAGCGAAGCCTCATAGCCTGCTTTTCCTTCGATCAAAAGAGGAGTGAGCAATTCGACTACTTTTCCTGTTTCTGTTTTTCCGAAAAGCGAAGGGCGCTTGCCGAGTACAGTTCGCGTGGAAAAATGTTCTGCCTCGCGGTCACGGTCAATGGCAGGATTCGTTACGACTGCGACACTTTCTTTAATAAAATCAGCAATATTTTTGCGCTCTGGATTCATCGAAGCAAGCGGAGCGTCATGTCCAAGGGAGCGGATTGGCTCTGCCCCTTTTTCAGCCATCTGTTCGACGAGCTGGACGTGGTCACGTTCCCAGCCGAATGCTTTATATTGTCCGTTATGGATTTTATCCGGGTATGTCATTGTTACCGTTTTGGCAAGCTTTGCACCATCAAGGCGATGACGGGCTTCCTGGAAGGAAATCCGTCCGGAAAAACGCTGGTAAACCGCACTCTGGAACTGTTGCATTTCATATACTTCAATGGTGTCGCCGTTCCATTTCAGGCCGACCTTCTCGCCCGGTGCAAGTGGCTTGGGATCATTTGTGTATTCCGTTGACGAAATGATTCCCGGTTCTGATGAGAACAGGTATGAGCTTTCAGTTTCAACCATCCATAGAGGGCGCAGTCCAAGTGCATCCACACTGAATACTGCTTCGTCGGCAAATCGTGAAATGATGCCGGCTGGCCCCTGTGCGAAATGTCCCCATGCTTCGCGGATATAAGTATATAAATCTTGTAAATGCTCCGGATAAGCTTTGATTTCATTGATGATTGGCGGGAACATCATATCCATCGCCTCGAACAATGAGTAGCCATCACGGCAGATGAATGTTTCCAGCGTACGGCTTAAATCCTGTGAGTCACTGCCGTCCTTAACGAGCGGGACATTGACCATGCGCGCTTCGTCACGGAGCCTTGCGATCGTATTGATTTCTCCATTATGTCCGAGCACGCTGAATGGCTGTACACGAAAAAAGCTTGATAGAGTATTAGTAGAATAACGATTGTGCCCAAGAGTCATGGTCGAAGCGACGACCGGGCTGGCAAGGTCATAATAGTATTTTGGCAGGATGTCGCCTGCACCCATTACCTTGTAAACTGCATGATATTGGCTAAGCGAAGCCACATGCACCTGATTATTTTTCTCGAAATCTATGATCATATTAAACAATTTGCCTGAAAGTTCCTGTCCTACTTCGTCTGCAAGGAATGCGAACTGCCAGAATACAGGGTTTTCCTGGATGGCAATTGGGCCGAGTGCTTCAGGATTTGTCACTTCAACAGAAGAAAAGATGAGTTTCAAGTTGTTTTCTGCAAGCTTTGCCTCAAGCTCATCGCAGATTGCCTTGGCCTGGTCGGTCCTCGAGATAAAAACATGTCCGACGACGAAGTTTTCTTTGTCGACAGCGCTGGCATCCACACCAGCTTCAGAGAGCTTTTCCTTCCAAAGCGCTCGTGGAATGTCAATGTGCACACCAACTCCATCACCTTCGCCATTGATAAAGCCAGCACGGTGGTTCATGGTGACGAGGCCATCAATACAGTGGAAAATATTCTCGCGCGTAGGGGTTTTCTTTTTTTCGATGCTGGCTACAATTCCGCATGCATCATGTTCGAATTTTGAAAAATCTTTGAATTGGGAAGGGTTCCATTGTGTTGTCATAAAAAGTCGGCTTATAAAGTGTTCCTTAAAGCCGGTTCACCTCCTGAAAAATTATCTATGTCTTGTCGTTTGATAGCTTGGTACATGAGGGTATAACACTTAGACGGGAATTTAAAGCAGGGATTTAAAGCGGCCACTTAAATGGCGAATTTTAAGAATATTAATAGCAACTATATCATAAGAATTTTCAGAAATCAATTAATTATACATATTTTTGGATGACAGGAAAGACGAGAGGGTTATAACAGTAATGAAAATAACTTGTAATGTAAACGTTTTCATTCAGGAGTAAAAAAATAACAGGCACCGAAGCGATGCCTGTTATGTATAAAAAACTGTATATTTATTCACTTGCCATTGAATAAAAAGCCTGATCAACTGCATGGAGGGTAGCTTCGATATCTTCCTGTGTATGTGCAATCGTCACAAACCATGCTTCATATTTCGATGGTGCAAGGTTGATTCCCTGCTGCAGCATCAGGTTGAAGAAGCGTGCAAACATTTCGCCGTCTGTGTTCTCGGCCTGTTCGTAGTTTTCAATCTTCTCAGTTGTAAAGTAAATCGTGAGAGCACCTTTCAGGCGATTGATCGAGATTGGGATGCCGTGCTTGTTTGCTGATGCTGTGATCCCTTCCTCGAGCATCGCGCCAAGCTGATCGAGGTACTCGTATACACCATCCTGTTTCAGGACTTCCAGGCAGGCGATTCCGGAAAGGATGGAAGCCGGGTTGCCAGCCATTGTGCCAGCCTGATAAGCAGGGCCAAGCGGAGCGACTTTTTCCATGATTTCAGCACGGCCGCCGTAAGCGCCGATTGGCAATCCGCCGCCGATGATTTTTCCCATCGCTGTCAGGTCAGGCGTAATTCCCAGTAAGTCCTGTGCTCCGCCGTACATAAAGCGGAAGGCTGTGATGACCTCATCGAAAATGATCAGGGATCCAGCCTGATGAGTAAGCTCCTTCACTTCCTCAAGGAAGCCTGACTTAGGCTCGACGATCCCGAAGTTGCCGACAATCGGCTCCACCAAAACTGCCGCAATTTGGTCTCCCCATTTTTCAAGTGCTTCCTTAAAAGGTTCAATATCATTGAATGGGACTGTAATGACTTCCTGGGCAATGCTCTTAGGCACGCCAGCCGAGTCAGGTGTTCCAAGGGTGGACGGCCCTGAACCTGCCGCGACAAGTACCAGGTCAGAGTGGCCGTGGTAGCAGCCGGCAAACTTGATGATTTTATCGCGGCCTGTATAAGCACGGGCAACGCGGATCGTCGTCATGACTGCTTCTGTGCCGGAATTGACGAAACGCACCTTATCCATAGCAGGCATCGCTTCCTTCAGCATTTTTGCGAATTTGACTTCATGAGGGGTTGGCGTTCCATATAATACTCCCGATTCGGCAGCTCTTTTGATCGCTTCGGTAATATGCGGGTGGGCATGACCGGTTATGATTGGGCCATATGCTGCCAGATAATCGATATATTGATTGCCATCCACATCCCAGAAGTAGGCACCCTGGGCGCGTTCCATCACAACAGGGGCGCCGCCGCCGACTGCCTTGTAGGATCGGGAGGGGCTGTTAACGCCTCCGACGATATGTTCAAGTGCTTCATTATGTATTCGCTCAGAATTCGTTCTTTGCATCATTAAACCTCCTAAATAAGACTGCCTAACTATTTTATCATTAATTTTAATTTTTACCGATTGTTTCATTTTTCGTTCATTTATCCTGGCTCTTTGTTCTCGATGAACTAACAACTTTCCTCCTTATTAGGGTTAAACTACCCTTGAAAAGACGATGGCAATCAGGCATAGCATTTGTTTTAGCCAGGAGGATTGGCTAAACTGTTTGAGTGACCAAAGGAGGAAATATAGATGAACGCAATTGAAGTGAACGGGTTGCGGAAGGAATTCAAGGCTTATTCCAGCCGTGCCGGATTATCGGGAGCCTTCCGTGATCTTTTTACCCGAAATTATAAAGTTGTTCCTGCAGTGAACGATATCAACTTTAATGTCAAACAGGGAGAGATGGTCGGATACATCGGCGAAAATGGCGCCGGGAAATCGACGACCATCAAGATGCTGACCGGGATCCTTACCCCGACTTCTGGGAGTGTCATCGTTAATGGCATGAATCCTCATAAGGAAAGGGAAAGATTCGTCCAGACGATTGGCGTCGTGTTCGGCCAGCGTTCCCAGCTCTGGTGGGATATCGCTGTCCAGGAATCGTTCCGCCTGCTGAAAAAAGTATATAAAGTTTCGGATGCTCAGTATAACGAGCATATGGACCATGTCATCAAAACGCTTGATTTGGAACCCTTGCTCGATAAACCAGTAAGAAAGCTTTCGCTCGGGCAGCGGATGCGCTGCGAGCTTGCGGCCGCGCTGATTCATAACCCGCCGCTGCTGTTCCTTGATGAGCCGACGATTGGTTTGGATGTGCTTGTTAAGCTGAAGATCAGAGAGTTTTTAAAAGAAATCAATGAAAAATACAACACGACAATTCTGCTCACGACGCATGACCTGACTGATATTGAGGCATTATGTGAGCGGGTCGTTATGCTTGATGAAGGAAATATCATCTATGATGGCGCACTGAAAAGTCTGAAGGAGAGATGGGGAGAGGGGAAGGAAATCAGTTTTGAGTTCCTCGAACCTGCTGATATCAGCCATCTCGAATCGTTGACGGCCGACCTTGATATCAAATGGGAGCTGGATGAGAAGACTCAGACCTTCACCGCGATGACGGGAGACGATGAGGAAACTGTGTCACAGGTCATTGCCCAGACGGTGGCAGCCTATAAGGTCAGGGACGTGAAAATCAATGAGCCATCCACAGAGGAGATCATCCGCAATATCTATGACAAAGGAATGGCGCTCAATGGATAAATACATTGAAATGATCCGCATCCGGTTTCTGATGATGCTGGCGTACAGGACTAACTACTATACGGGAATCTTAATCTACAGCATCAATATCGGAGCTTACTACTTTCTTTGGAATGCGATTTATGGCGGGAAGAGTGAAATTGAGGGCTTGAGTGCCGTCCAGATGACCACATATGTAGCGGTTGCCTGGATGGCGCGGGCATTTTATTTTAACAATATCGACCGGGAAATGGCGACGGAAATCAAGGAAGGCAAGGTAGCCGTTGAATTGATCAGGCCATACAGCTACCTCGGCATGAAAACGATGCAGGGTTTGGGAGAAGGGATTTTCAGGCTGTTCTTCTTCTCGGTGCCAGGCATGGTCATCGTGGCCCTGATTTTCCCTATGGAATTTTCAGCGGATGCTGCGACCTGGGGATTGTTCGCAATCTCGATTGTACTAAGCTTTTTCATCAACACACAATTGAACCTGCTGACAGGAATCACGACTTTCTTCTTATATAATAATACAGGCCTGATAAGGGCAAAGCGTGTCCTGATTGATTTGTTTTCAGGATTGCTGCTGCCGATCAGCTTCTTTCCAGGCTGGGCCCAGGAAATCATGAGGTTCCTGCCGTTCCAGGGAATCAGCTATGTCCCAAGCATGATTTTCACGAATGGCTTCACAGGGAGCGAGGCAGTTGAAGGCCTTTTGCTTCAGGCAGCATGGGTGTTGATATTGGTGATCCCAACCCAGATCCTATGGGTCATCGCAAAAAAACAATTGATCATACAGGGAGGGTGACGAGTGTTTTACATTAGCATGTTTTTTCAGTATGTCGCCCAGTATATGAAAACAAGGCTCGAATACCGGGCAGATCTGGTTGTCGAGATATTTTCGGATTTATTGTTCCAGGCCGTCAACCTGATTTTTATCCTGGTGGTATTCGACCATACCGAATTCCTGAACGGCTGGAGCCGGGATGAGATCATCTTTATATACGGTTTTTTCCTTGTGCCATATGCGCTTTTTTCATCATTCTTCAATATCTGGGATTTCAATGAGCGCTATATTGTAAAAGGCGAACTTGACCGGATTTTGACGAGGCCGATTCACAGCCTGTTCCAGATCATCCTCGAACGGATGGAGCTGGAATCCCTGTTCGGAGCGCTGACTGGCCTGGCTGTCATGTTTTATGCCGGCAGCCGTCTCGGTCTCGAGGTGAGTTGGTCAGATCCTTTCTTGTTTGTCTTATTTGTTGTGGGCGGTGTCCTTGTATACGCCGGGATCTTCGTTTTGATCGCCTGCATCAGCTTCTGGGCAGACGCGCGCACATCGATCATGCCGATGATGTACAATATCGGGAACTACGGCCGCTATCCTGTTGATATCTATAACAAAGCAATCCGGTTTGTGCTGACATGGATTCTGCCGTTCGCCTTCGTCGGAGTATATCCAGCTGCCTATTTCCTCGGACGTGATGAATGGTATGGATATTCATTTTTGACACCAGTAATCGGACTCGCCTTTTTCACTCTGTCTGTATTCGTTTGGAACGAAGGCGTTAAAAGATACCGGGGAGCAGGGAACTGAGTTTAATAGGAGAAAGATACCCTTATGGAGTCCGAAACAGCACGATAAGGGTACCATTATAGTGGAAAGGTGCCCTTATGGAGCCCGAACCAGCATGATAAGGGTATCATTATAGGGGAAAGATGCCCTTATGGAGCCCGAACCAGCATGATAAGGGTATCATTATAGTGGAAAGATGCCCTTATGGGGTCCGAAACAGCACGATAAGGGTACCATTATAGTGGAAAGATGCCCTTATGAAGCCCAACCTAGCATGATAAGGGTATCATTACACGGAAAGATGCGCTTATGAAGCTCCATAAGGGTACCATTACAGAGGAAAGAAGCCCTTATGAAGCCCGCCCCCGCTCTATAAGGGCAACATTAATGAGCAATAAGCCCAAATCACGTTACCGCAGCAATGAATTTTGCTGCGGTCTTTTTATGATTTTGGAAGGATCTTGGATTGTAATGAGGAAAACCGCCTGAAGCCCTAACCTCAAAGAACGAGTGTACTAGCTGTCATACTCCTATTTTTAGCAGCGTATAGTGAAGGGAGAGAGACGGAAATGAGGCTTGAAAATGCAATTTTACATTTCGATCTTTTTGATTGTGTTAGCGATTCTTTTGAGTTTGCGGACGTTATTCATTCCTCATAAGATTAAAGGCAAGCAGGTCTCGTTTGAGAATTTCGTCACGCTTGCATTGATTTATGCGACGGTGATGGCTGGGTTTGGTTTATTGTATTATTTGCTTGATCTGAAGGGAATCTGGGTGCTGTCGGATGTAAGCATGCGCCCTAGTACCTCTTCATATCAAAGGATGTCCACAAGCATGTACTTCAGTGCCATCACCTTGTTTTCTGTTGGGTATGGTGATATTGCACCGGTCGGGTTCGGCAGGGCAATTGCTGTTTTGGAAGCGCTAATTGGTTATACGATTCCGGCTGCGTTTGTAACGAGAGCAATGTTTGACCAAAAACGTTCCTGAAGTGTTCCTTAGATTTGTATTCCAATCCGAAATTAGATACGCTAGTGGTACTAGATCTAACACATGGAGGGATACACAATGGCACTGGCTATAGGTGAAAAAGCGCCGGCGTTCGAACTGCCGGCAAGCAATGGAGAAACAGTAAAACTTTCTGATTTTGCAGGCAAGAATGTGGTACTTTATTTTTACCCGAAAGATATGACACCAGGCTGTACAACAGAAGCATGTGATTTCCGTGATCACCATGAAAGCTTTGAGGGAGTGAACGCTGTCATTGTTGGGGTGAGCCCTGATCCGATTAACCGGCATGAAAAATTTATCGAAAAACATGGTCTGCCTTTCCTTCTTCTTGCGGATGAAGAGCATAAAACGGCTGAGGATTATGGGGTATGGCAGCTGAAGAAAAACTTCGGCAAAGAATACATGGGCATCGAAAGGTCAACCTTCATAATTGATAAGGACGGCAATCTTGCCAAGGAATGGAGAAAAGTTAAAGTAAAGGGCCATGTGGAAGAGGCGCTGGAATTCATTAAAGAAAACCTGTAAATATAGAGGCAGCCAGAGTGGGCTGTCTTTATTGCTGTTTTGATGCTGGTTTTAAGATATAATAGGATAAAATCTTATTACTATGACCAGTCAGTCAATTGAAGGTATGTTGGGGAGGCACAAAAGGTGAAGGAAAAAGAAAAAGCAATCATCGAAGCAGCGATCAAGCTGTATGCGACGAAAGGGTTCGCTTCTACCTCGATCCAGGAAATCGTCACGGAAAGCGGGATTTCCAAGGGCGCTTTTTATCTTTATTTCAAATCCAAAGAAGCTTTATTGATCGCAATCCTTGAATATTATTTTGATTATATCCAAAATAAGCTGGAAGTGTTTGAAAACGAGAACCTGCCTCCAAGGGAAAAGTTTGCGCTTCAGCTGACAGCCTTATTCAACACCATGCTTGAGCATAAAGAATTCATCATCATGCAATCGAGAGAACAGGCAATTCCTTTGAATGAAGAGGTAAAGGAATTGATGATCCGTAAGTATTACGAAGCGCAAATGTTTTATCAAGGGAGTTTGCGAGCAATCTACGGAAAAAGGGCCGAACCGCATCTCTGGGATATGGCGCTTATGCTTGAAGGATTCTTTAATTCTTATATAAAGCTGCTTCTTTTCAATCCTGATGGATTCAAAATCGATGAATTAGTCGGATACATGCTGAGAAGAGTTGATTCATTGGTTGACGGATTGCAGGGAGAGGAGCCGTTGGCAACAGAAGAAAAAGTCGATGAGCTGATAAAAAAAACAAAGGCATACTTCCTGACAGATGGCCAGGACATGAAAAAGGTCATCAATAAAATGAAAAACGCAGTTGCAGATCTTAAGAATAGAGATGACTTGCTCATTACACTGGATGTACTTGAAAGTGAGATTGAAAGGGATGCACCCCGTATCCCGGTAATCCAGGGAATGCTGTCAAATCTCAACGACGAGCCATCGCTTGATTTGTATCGTCAAGCAATCGTAAAAAAATATGACCTGAAGGGATAAATTCTCCGCCTATTTTTATCAATACAGGCTACTGTCCATTCATTTAAGCCGTAAGTGAATATCATTGTATTAGGGCATACCTCCTCAAACATTTTAGCGGGCTTAACTGGCCCGCCTTTTTTATGGAAAAAAACATTGATATTTAAGCTCTCAAGTCCAGGTTCGGTTTTTTTCAGGCTTGGAAGTTGTTTAATTAAGTGAAAATTAATACAATTAATAGTACTACACTAGAACGAAGGGGTGGGTACTCATGAAAATTTATTCCTCGATTCTTCCGGCTGAAACATTGCAGGAAGAGGTGAAAAAGGAATTCCCTCAAGTGAGTTTCGAATTCCATAAAGGAATCAAGGAAGAGTTGTTTTTAGAAGCAGAGGTTTTCCTTACATATGGTGAAGATTTGACAGATGAATTGATCGGGAAAGCAGATAAGCTCAAATGGATCATGGTCATGTCTGCCGGTTTGGATAAAATGCCATTTGAAGCGTGTAAAGAACAGGGAATCCTTGTGACGAATGTCAGGGGAATCCACAAAATCCCGATGGCCGAGTTCACAATTGGCATGATGCTGCAGCATGTGAAACAAATGAAATCATTATGGTCCAATGAACAAAGCAAATCATGGGAACGTAAATTGCCGATGGGGGAATTGTACGGCAAGGCATTGCTCATTCTAGGTATAGGGGCAATCGGGGGAGAAGTGGCCCGTCTGGCAAAAGCGTTTAATATGAATACGATTGGTGTGAACCGGAGTGGCCGCGAAGCCGAATGGGCGGACGAGACTTATACGATGGAAAACTTCAGGGATGCTTTGCCCAAAGCGGATTTCATTGTTTCGGTGTTGCCAAGTACTAATGAAACGAGACACTTCCTTGACCTGAGCGATTTTGAATTAATGAAAGATACAGCCGTTTTCATCAATATCGGCCGTGGCGATTTGGTTCAAGGTGAGATATTACTGGCTGCGCTTAAGGAAAATAAGATAGCTCACGCTTATTTGGATGTTTTCTACAACGAACCATTAAACGAAAACCATCCCTTCTGGACAATGGACAATGTAACCGTCACACCTCATATCTCAAGTCTGACGAAAAATTATTTGCCAAGGTCCTTTGAAATTTTCAAGAAAAATCTTCATACATATCTTAATAAAGCCAATGATTTCATCAATATAATCGACATGGACAGGGGGTACTAGGAAATGAAAATCTACACAAAGACTGGGGATAAAGGAACGACCTCGCTTATTTACGGCACAAGGGTAGCAAAGAATGATAAACGTGTTGAAGCATACGGAACATGTGATGAAACCAATTCGATGATAGGCCTCGCACTCAGTTACCTGAATGGAGAATATTTCGACGAAAAAGAAGAAATGCAGAAGGTTTTCCATAAGATCCAGACAGTATTGTTCCATGTGGGAGCGGAACTGGCGACTCCTCCTGGTAAAGAGGTGAAATGGGTGCTTGAAGCAAAGGATATAGAAGAACTGGAGAAGAAGATTGATGACTTGGATGCAGCCCTCCCGCAATTGACGAACTTCATTCTTCCTGGGGGCCACCAGGCCGGAGCAGCGCTTCATGTAGCAAGGACAGTTGCGAGAAGAGCGGAACGCCAGGCTGTTGAACTGGGAGATGAAGTTAACCCGCTTGTCCTGTCCTATTTGAACCGTCTGTCGGACTTCCTGTTTGTCGCCGCAAGGTATGTGAACATGAACCTGGGATCAAAAGAACAAACACTGCATCAGGGTTGAAATTTAAGAATGTTAGTGGGGTAGCAATATTGACAAAAGTGGAATAAAATTAGTACACTAATTATAAATATTATAAAATAAGAATAATAATCTAAAAAGAAGTGAGGTGCATGGCGGTGGTACAGAGTCAGTTAAAAGAAGCCCTGGATTCCTTGAAGGATACAGGAGTCCGTATTACTCCGCAACGTCATGCGATACTCGAGTATTTAATAAACTCAATGTCGCACCCTACAGCTGATGAGATCTATAAAGCGCTTGAAGGTAAATTTCCTAATATGAGTGTAGCGACGGTTTATAACAATTTGAGAGTATTCCGTGAAGTTGGATTGGTCAAAGAACTGACATATGGAGATGCCTCCAGTCGTTTTGACTTTGTGACTTCCCATCATTACCACGTCATCTGTGATGAATGCGGAAAAATCGTTGACTTCCATTACCCTGGCCTTGATGAAGTTGAACATTTGGCCTCTCATGTAACAGGGTTTAAAGTCGGTAACCATAGAATGGAAATATACGGTACTTGTCCTGAATGCTCGGTAAAGGAAGCTCATTAATACTAATGACTGATGGCATATGCTATCAGTTTTCTTTTTTGCGTAGGTTCTGCTTCTGCTGTTTTTCCGTCCGTAATAACGATTGTGTGTGTTCAGAAAAAACAACCCTGCAGCAAATAAAAAAAGAACTCGGGGTTTGCCGAGTTCTTTTTTTATTGCTTTCGATTGTATTGTTCATCGAACTCCTTGCCTTCCAGGGACTGATCAAGAGTCAATGGTTCGTTGCAATACATGCACATGTCCACTCTGCCAAGCATTTTCGTTTGTTTCCCGCAATTAGGACAAACTACCTGGATTGTCTTGGTCGATAACAATCCAATCCAGAAATAGACGACTGTGCTGGCGATGATGAACAGCAATCCCAGGATCATAAAAATGCTCATGACCAAAAAATGACTGCGGAAGAAAATGCCCGCATACATGACGATGAAGCCGATGAAAATCAGGCTAAGCGCAAAAGTGCGGATTTTATTTATTTTACTAGAATATTTACCCATTGGTATTTCCCTCCCTGAAATCTAACTATATCATACTCTTTCCGGCAAGATAATCATAAAAAGTCCTCGGAGATGTCGAAAATTGTCTGGAGGAAATGCAGGAGATTTTATATAATTGTCGAACATATATGCTAACAAACAAATGGAGGAGTTTAATATGGAGGATATCCTTCGTTCGATTTATCAAGAACGTGCAAGCCACCCAAACACCGTAGGAGTGGTCGCGGTGGAAAAGAGGCACAAAGCAATCGCGGCGACCGATACATTTGATGTCATCTTGCTGATTATAGTGAAAGAAAATAACGAACCAGTGTTTATTAAACATTATTCCTATCAGGATAAAAAAGCAGCCATGCACATTGTGACCGAAAAGCAAATCAATGATTGGCTCCTGACTGGCAGCAATAAAAAGATCTTTGATTGGCTTTATAATGGGAAGATACTTTTTGATCGGAATGAAAATATCGCGAATCTAAAACATGAACTAAGAGAATTCCCTTTTTTCGGCCGGAAAATCAAAATGGGAATCGAGTTTGCCAAATTGATTAGAAGGTATTCCGATGGCAAGATGCTGTTTGATAACTTTAATTATCTGGATGCTTACAATCATGTGGTGCATTCATTGCATCATCTTGCAAGACTTGCAGTCATAGAGAATGGCTTCCATCCCGAAGTAACCGTCTGGCATCAGGTGAAGCAAATTGAACCGGAAATCTATAAATTGTATGAAGAGTTGATTTGCAGTGAAGAGACACTGGAGAAGAGGCTCGAGTTATTGTTCCTGGCAAGTGAATTCCTGATCCATAAAAGGACAAAGGTAGGGAGCCAGCATTTGGTGGAAGTGCTGGAAAGTGAAGACTATTGGGCGTTCAATGACCTGATGTCCCATCCTGAACTTTTACCGTATTCTGTCGACTTAGGCATCCTCGTAGAGTATTTGATTGATAAGAAAATCCTTGAAGTAGTCAATATCGAAACAAAAGGCCAGGGGATTTATCACAGATATTATAAGGTTGCTGAAAAGTTATCCTGAAAAAATGAAAAAACCTATTGACCATTTAAAAATTACTTGGTATATTAATAACCGTCGCTGCGGAACACAGCAAAAACATTTTCGCGGCAGACGGTTCACAACTTAAAAAGTATTTTTCACTGAAAAACATTTTTAGAAAAAAGTGTTGACAGAAAAAATGCTCAATGGTATATTGGTAAAGTCGCTTCTGGGCGACATGCTAACTAATTTGCTCTTTGAAAACTAAACAAACAAGCGTCAACAAACAATATTATCATGCTTCTATTATATAGAAGACATGAGCCAACGTTTTAACTTTATGAGCTAACTCATAACTCTTTTTTGGAGAGTTTGATCCTGGCTCAGGACGAACGCTGGCGGCGTGCCTAATACATGCAAGTCGAGCGGATCTTCATT
>NZ_CBCSFH010000015.1:0-99748 GCF_965138835.1 Mesobacillus thioparans
CCTAGCCAGTTTTCATCCTTGAGTGCGCTTCCTCGAGTATCTTGCGATAAGCGTTAGCTTTGAGCAGCTCGAGACGCTTGGCTAGCTGCGGCTCCTAACTCCTCGAGACGTTTCGGTCCTGCCAATGAAGGCAAAGAACGACTTCACTGTCAGGCCCTCCAGCGCTTGTCGGGGCTGAACAAGGCGCTTGCGCTTTTTGTTCCTAGGAATCTTCCTTGGTGTTTTTTTCACATTCAAAACAAAGCAATTTACCATTGTCATGTATTCCATTCAAAAAGCCGTCCATGCAAAAAATTTCTTTTCCGCATGCATCACATATTCCAACAAGCTCCTTCATAAAGATCCCTCCCTACTAAACTAGTTCTTGTTTTGGCACGGAGTTCCTTTTTTATCAGCGGATTTTTTTGTCTGGAGCAGATTAAGCCGCCAATGAAGGATGTCATAGTCAAACTGTGACGACGCTCACTACCAGGGAAGCTGTGCGGTCCTATAATGTAAGTGTAAAGAAAATAGATTCGAAGGAGAGAGGGAAATGACTTTCAACATAATTATCAATGTTCCTGATTATGCACCACGGGAAAAACACCCTACCATATTCCAAAACTTTGATTCACTTAAACCAGGAGAATTCATGCAGATTGTCAATGACCATGACCCTAGGCCGCTCCAGTATCAATTCATGATGGAGCGTCCTGAAACTTTTTCATGGGAATATCTCGAAGAAGGTCCGGAAACATGGCGCGTAGCCATCGGGAAAACGAAATAAAAGAAATTGAATTTCTGATGCCATTATAACAACAGATTCTACTGCAGAATTGTGTATCTGTACGAAAGGCATCATTCATTGCGAAAACTGTTTAAAAAAGAACAAGCCGTCCTCAAGAAAGAGACGGCTTGTTCTTTTTTGCTATGAGTTGATAAATTGTAGTGACCACGGTCCTGCCAGTCGTGCAGCCAAGTGTAAGGGGAAAGCATTATTATTTTATCTTCGCTACGAGCTTCCCTTTTACATGGCGTTGTGATAAGCGGGTAAGTGCTGCTGGGACTTCCTCGAGAGAGATCACTTCAATCGGCAGTGGAGACAGCTTGCCTTCAGCCATTAATGACAGCATCGAGTCGCCAATTACTGATAGATCAGTTTCTCCTTTATTCCCGCCATACTGATATGCGGCTGCCAGGGCAATCTCATGATAAGATGGCACCTTTGTGAATCCTGGGATTTTTGTGAAATCAGGTGCTCCGGCAATGTAGACGATATGTCCCATATAAGCAAGGGCATCAAGAGACTGTGTTGAACTTTGTCTGCTGACAGCGTCAACGACCGCATCGACACCTGTTCCACCTGTAATCTCCATAACCCGGGCAACGACATCTTCATTGCTGTAATCAATGACATGGTCTGCGCCTAATGATTTCACATACTCATGATTGGAGCTGGACGCTGTGGAAATGACCGTTTTTCCAGCAAGCTTGGCCAATTGGACACTAAAGCCGCCTACTCCGCCTGCACCTCCGTGAATAAGGATGGTCTCGATTTGCTCGAGAGGGAGCTTTCTGTGAATGGCCTGGAATGCGGTATAGCCTGCTGTTGGAATCGCCGCAGCATCCTCAAAGCTGATTTCCTCGGGAATGCGGGAAACAGCGTGTGCAAGGGCAATAGCATACTCTGCGTAACCGCCTTTTCGTTTCAAGTCGCCATGAACCACGACCCTGTCACCTTTTTTCCATTGAGTAACACCTTCACCGGTTTCTGCCACAACACCCGCTGCATCGAGTCCCAAAATATGAGGATAGCTCCAGTGAGGATTGCCGTTTGTTGCTGTCTTATAGTCAACAGGATTCAAGCCGACGGCATGAACCTTAATCAATAATTCACCTTTTCCTGGCTGTGGTGCTTGAGTTTCTTCGACCTTCATTTCCTTCCAAAGGCCTTTATCATGTAAAAGCAATGCTTTCATCTATTTGTCATCTCCTTTTGAGAACTAGTTTTATCTAACAAGGTTTATAATATATACTGAACGACATCATAACAAGGCACCAAATGGGAACCAGGAGGATTCAAACATGAAACAGTTATACGAACAATATGATTGCGCAATTGATTTGGCCATCGACTTGATCGGGGGCAAATGGAAAGTATTGATATTATGGAATCTAAATGAAGGCACCAAACGTTTCAATGAACTTAAAGCCTCACTGCCTGGCATCACGCAGAAAATGCTGACCCAGCAGCTGAGAGAACTGGCATATCACGGTCTTGTCGAAAGGACTTCCTATGATGACAATCGCGTCGAATATTCCACGACTGAACTCGGCAAAAAATTGCAGACCACCTTATTCGAGATGTGCAAATGGGGCGATCAATATGCTGAGCAGAATGGCATCAGTATGAACAAGTGCTGGACGTCCATGGATTTTATGAAACTTTGAATCCGGATAAATCCAGATCCAGAATCAATCCATCTCCAAGTTCAATTTATTAAGTGAGAACCTTAATAGAGCCAAAACATAAAAAGCAACGAACAATCCGAAAACAACCTTTCTAAACTTCGTAAACCAAAATATCAGAAAAGTATGATAAGATGATGAAGAAAGATAAAATGGGGTGAGATGGATGAGTGAAGTTAAACAAACAGAAAAGAATTTCTTGGATTATGTAAAGAAGATGGCAGCCTATGGTGAGGCGCTTTCTTTGATTTACTGGGATTTAAGGACAGGCGCACCGAAAAAGGGAGCAGCGCAGCGATCCGAGGTGATTGGCGTCCTTTCATCTGAGGTATTCAATATGTCAACTTCAGAAGAAATGGCTTCATACATAGCAAGACTATCGAATGAACAGGCTTTATCTGAAATTACGCGTAAGACGCTTGAAGAGTGCAGAAAAGATTATGACCGCAATAAGAAAATTCCTGCCGATGAATACCGCGAATATGTCATCCTGCAATCAAAAGCAGAAACAGTTTGGGAAGAGGCGAAAACCAACTCTGATTTTGATCTGTTCCGTCCGTATCTTGAAAAATTGGTAGAAACGACAAAGAGATTCATTGGATATTGGGGTTATGAAGGAAATAGGTATAATACATTGCTTGATATGTATGAACCAGGAGTCACTGTCGAGGTTTTGGACCAGGTGTTTGGTGACCTGCGCAAGAAAATTGTTCCGCTTGTACAGCAGATCTCAAGCTCAACAGAAAAACCGGAGACCGGGTTCCTGTTCCAGCATTTCCCGAAAGAAAAGCAGCGTGCATTCAGCCTGGAAATCCTTAAGCAAATGGGATACGATTTCGATGCTGGACGTCTTGATGAAACAGTACACCCATTTGCGATGGGTCTAAACCCGGGGGATGTAAGGGTTACGACGAAATATGACGAAACAGATTTCAGGACAGCGGTATTCGGGACCATTCATGAAGGCGGCCATGCTCTATATGAACAAAACATTTCCGAAGAGCTCGTTGGAACGCCTATGAGTTCTGGGACATCTATGGGAATCCATGAATCCCAATCTCTTTTCTACGAAAACTTTGTTGGACGGAATCTTTCTTTCTGGAAGCATAATTACAGCCTCCTGCAGGAATATTCAGATGGCCAGTTTTCAGGAGTGGATGTAGAGGACTTCTATCGTGCAGTCAATGAATCAAAGCCAAGCTTGATCAGAATCGAGGCAGATGAGCTCACATATCCTCTGCATGTAATGGTCCGTTATGAAATCGAAAAGGGCTTGTTCAACGATGAGATCGAAGTCAAGGACTTGCCGGAAATCTGGAATGACAAGTATGAACAATATCTTGGCATCAGGCCTGACAATGATGCTGTAGGTGTCCTCCAGGATGTCCACTGGGCAGGAGGCAGCTTTGGCTACTTCCCATCCTATGCTTTAGGCTATATGTATGCAGCGCAATTCAAGAATGCCATGCTCAAGGACTTGCCAGACTACGAGGAACTAATGGAACAAGGGAATCTCCAGCCTGTTAAAGAGTGGATGACTGAGAAAGTCCATAAGCATGGAAAAATGAAAAAGCCTCTTGAAATATTGACTGATGTAACTGGTGAGGGATTGAATGCTCAGTACCTGGTTGATTATCTTTACGAAAAATACAGTAAAGTATACCAGCTGGTCTAGTGTCCAAAATTTTCGCTGAAATACTTATTTAGGTAACAGAATTTTGAATATAAGATGGCAGTCTTCCTGCCATCTTTACTGTGTGGTGAATGTATGTACAGTAAACTGCCATATTTCATGATCGCATTTGCAGCGGCTATGTGGGGCTTAATTGGTTTTTTTGTAAAAGGCTTGAATAACGCCGGGTTCAGTGCGATGGAGGTTGTCGCAATCCGCGTTTTGACCGCAGCCATCGTGTTGGTGCTGGTTGGAATTGTTTTTTATCGAAATCATTTAACGATCAGGGTGAAAGACCTGTATCTTTTTGTAGGTACAGGCATCTTAAGCATTGTGTTCTTTAATTGGTCATATTTTACGGCCATCAACCTGATGAACATCCCGATTGCAGTGGCGTTATTATACACCTCACCAGCTTTTGTGGCGGTTTTGTCATTTCTTTTTCTGAAAGAAAGCATGAACAGGAAGAAACTGTTGGCGATTGTCATGACGGTCATTGGCTGTACGCTTGCCGCGGGCATAACAGGGCAGGGAGGGACGTCTTTTTCTGTTTCCAGTATTCTGATTGGGCTGGGGGCAGGATTTGGCTATGCTCTTTACAGCATTTTTGGCAAGTTGGCATTAAGGCGTTATCATCCTTTTACAGTCACTCTGTATACATTCCTTGTTGCTTCGGCTGCCCTGGTGCCGACGACGGGTATAGTCAGCAAAACTGCCGTCCTTTTTGCCGGGGATACGTGGCTTTATGCGATAGGGTTAGGTGTTTTCCCGACTGTGGTTGCCTATTTTGCATATTCCTGGGGACTTGAAAGGACGGAAAGCAGTACTGCTGCAGTAGTTGCTACATTGGAACCCGTCGTCGCCACCTTGCTGGGAATGATGGTGTACGGAGACAGGCTCGATGGTATGCAGCTGCTAGGTTCAGCACTCATAATCCTGTCTGTGATTTCAATCAATCTTTCAGTACCGTTCAGGAAGCAGAAAAAGCACTTCACTGTTTGATAGATCTCTTTTGAATGCTCGCGTCTGACAAAATGCAGATCAAGCAGGGGCAACTAGACAAGGGATTGTGTTTTGTGATAAATTATTACAGTGAAAATCCTTTTAAAACTCCATATTTTTAAATCGATGAAAAGGAAAGTAGTTTTTGCTATATTCGATAGCGAGCCGGGGACGGTGGAAGCCTGGTGATGATGCATAAATGAAGAACACCTTTGAGTTCTGACCGAAAAGGAAATCATGAGTAGGCTTGGACGTTGCCAGCACGTTATCGACTGGGATAAGCAATAGTGAAGCTGGTCATTCTATGACAATTTGGGTGGTACCGCGGAAGTTCAGCCTTTCGTCCCTTTTTGGGGGATAGAAGGCTTTTTTTATTGCAAAAAATTATCATGAGGAGGCTTATTATGATTAAGACCGTAGTAAAAGATTTATTCAGAAATCAAGAAAATTTTAAGGACCAGACAGTTCAAATTACAGGATGGATCCGTACCCTGCGTGACTCCAAAACCATTGGCTTCATGGAGTTGAATGATGGAACTTTCTTCAAGAGTGTACAAATTGTTTTTGAGGATACCCTTGAAAACTTCAAAGAAATCACCAAGTTGCCGATCAGCTCTTCTGTTTTAGTAGAAGGGGTATTTATCCCAACACCTGAAATGAAGCAGCCTTTTGAAATCAAAGCGACAAAAATTATCGTCGAAGGATTATCGGATACAGATTATCCAATCCAAAAGAAGAGGCATACCCTTGAATACTTAAGGACAATCGCCCATTTGCGTCCAAGAGCCAATGCCTTCTCAGCAGTATTCAGAGTACGGTCCCTGGCGTCCTATGCCCTTCATAAATTCTTCCAGGATAAAGGGTTTGTCCATGTACATACACCGATCATTACCGGAAGCGATACTGAAGGAGCGGGGGAAATGTTCCGCGTGACATCCATGGACTTGAACAAGCTTCCAAAAACCGAAGACGGAAATGTCGATGAAAGTGCAGATTTCTTCGGCAAAGAAACCAATTTAACTGTAAGCGGTCAATTGAATGCGGAAAGCTTTGCTCTTGCGTTCCGCAACGTGTATACATTCGGTCCGACATTCAGGGCTGAAAATTCAAATACAGCACGACATGCCGCAGAATTCTGGATGGTCGAGCCTGAGGTTGCCTTTGCAGAATTACCAGATATCATGGACCTTGGAGAAGAAATGGTCAAATATGTCATTGATTACGTGTTTGAACATGCACCGGAAGAAATGGCTTTCTTCAACAGCTTTATTGATAAAACACTTATTGAAAGATTGCAGAATGCATTGAATTCCGATTTCGGAAGAGTTACTTATACTGAAGCAGTTGAACTACTAAAGAACTCTGGTAAGGAATTTGAATACCCTGTTGAATGGGGCACGGACCTGCAAACAGAACATGAACGTTACCTTAGTGAGGAAATCTACAAGCGTCCTGTTTTCGTCACCGACTATCCGAAAGAAATCAAGGCATTTTATATGCGAGCGAATGAGGATGAAAAGACAGTTGCGGCGACCGACCTTCTGGTTCCTGGCATTGGCGAATTAATCGGCGGAAGCCAGCGTGAGGAAAGAGAAGAAGTCCTTGCAAATCGAATCAAAGAACTTGGTATGTCTGAAGAAGATTACTGGTGGTATCTCGAGCTTAGAAAATACGGCAGTACCAAGCACTCCGGCTATGGAATCGGTTTCGAACGCCTTGTCATGTACTTGACCGGAATGAAGAACATCCGTGACGTCATTCCTTTCCCTCGTACACCAGGAAATGCAGATTTTTAATGGGATCAATGTAAATAAGAGACAATAGGATGCCGCGGCATCCTATTTTTTTATTGAACATGATCGGTCTTCAGAGCAGTGTGTAATTCACTAGTTGTTTATCATATATATCAATTGCTGTTGTAATAAAATGACTTTGTTAAAGCCCAATGTTGTTTTTACACCTGTTGATTGAGTGGAAGGCGCGTAGACTCCTCGAAAATGCTAACGCATTTCCTTCGTGCGTGGGCAGGTTCAAGGAAGCCAAATCAATGTCCTGCGGGCTCAAGCTGGTCAGGTGAGACCCCGCAGGAGCAAAGCGACGAGGAGGCTCAGCGGCAGCCCCGAGGAAGAATTGTTTATGAAAAAGACGGCAGTTGGTCTTTTTCATATTCTTCACGCGGAATGCGAAGCGCCTGGAACGAAAATCAACAGTCTTGATTAACAGAACCAACTAAAAAACAGGGTATGAAATCTCGACAGATTTCATACCCTGTTTTGTTTGATTCTGATTTTCCACTCATAAAGGGGATTTTTAGAAGAATTTATATCCCTTCGACCCAATTGGTGCATTTTGAATCATATCAATGAACGGGATAGTGTAAGCGAACAGAATCAAAAGAACAGTGATACCAAGCCATAACTTCCAGTTTTCAAATACCATTGGAGTTTTTTCGGCCTGATCAGCAACCTCTCCGACTGGGAATTCTTCTTCCCCTTTAGGTGCGAAGAAAGCGAGGTTGATGAAAATATATAGCATCAGGATAATTCCAAGGAACAGGATGGTTCCGCCAACCGCTTGGGCAATTTGATATGGAATCCACTCAGCAGCTTGCTCTGAACCGCCGTACGTTGAGAAAGATGAACGGCGTGGAGCACCAAGCAGGCCGGCTGCGTGCATCGCACCTGACATGAAGGTCATGCCGATTGCCCAGACGATACCCTGGATGATCGCTAATTTATTCATTGCTTTTGTCAGGACCCTTCCGGTAAGGTGAGGAACCAGCCAGTAGGAAATCCCGAAGAACGTCAATACGACAGAAGTTGCAAGAGTCAGATGGAAGTGTCCAGTAACCCAAATGGTATTATGGACTACCTGATTCAATTGGTGGGAAGCGTTGACAATACCGCCAGCACCAGCTGGGATGAACGCAAGCATACCGATGAATGGCACGGCGAAACGAGCATCTCCCCAAGGAAGCTTTTTCACCCAGCCGAATAGGCCTGTCGCACCTTTGGAACGTCCAAACATTTCAAACGTCGCAAACAGTGAAAATGCCGTCATCAAAGATGGTATGACAACCAGGAATGTCAAAATTACCTGAAGGAACTTCCATGCCGGATCAATTCCAGGTTCCATCAGCTGATGGTGGAAACCTACCGGGATTGAGAACAGCAGGAACAGGATGAAGGACATCCTTGCCAATGAATCTGAGAAAATCTTTCCGCCAATGATCTTTGGAACGATTGCATACCATGCCATGTAGGCAGGCAATAGCCAGAAGTACACAAGCGGGTGACCGAAATACCAGAACAATGTACGGCTGACCAGTACATCAACGCGATCTACAAGGCCCAATGACCAAGGAAGCAGCTGGAAGAGTACAGTTGCAGCGACACCAATCGTTGCGACGATCCACATAAGAGTGTTGACAAGTGACATGAAAGTCAGCAGCGGGCTAGGCTGTCCCGGGTTGGCTTTTCTCCAGGAAGAGTAGGCCATGATGATGGCAGCACCGTCAATCCAGCTTCCGACAATCACGAGTGTAAGACCAAGGTAAAAGAGTGCGTGTGCCTGTAATGGAGCATAGAACGTATAAAGGACTGAAGCTTGGTTAGTAAGGATCATGATCGCTGCCATTACAGTACCAATGGTCATCGTCCAGAACCCGATCCATCCGGTCATACGCTGTTTGTCAGTGAAGGTACCGGATGTTTTGCTCACAAGAGCGAGCTGGAATCCCATGATAAAAAATGTTGTCAGCACAAGGCCAAGTACGACACCATGTATCGTAAGGATCTGATAATACCCAGTCCATGATGGCAACTCGAATTTCCCAGAGCGGACAAGTGTTTGCAGAAGGCCTGCTAAACCGCCGATGGCAAGTGCGATGAAAGCGACATAAAAGTGGGCCATGGCGAGTTTGCCGTCACGGCGGTCAACTTTTGGGTTCATTGAATTTGTATTCATTATTCTACCACCTCGATCTTAGACGTCATCATGTGGTGGCCGACGCCACAATATTCATTACAAACAATCAGATATTCGCCAGCCTTGTCAAATGTAGTGACATATTCACTGATGAAACCAGGCTCGAGCATCATATTGATGTTTGTTCCTGCAACCTCGAAACCATGGATGACGTCCTTGGTTGTTGCGATGACTTTTACTTTTGCTCCTAGTGGAACTTCAACCTGTCCAGGATTGTATGAGAATGCGGAAGCAACGAAAACTAGTTCGTAATCCCATTCTTTTCCTTCAACCTTTTTTAAACCAGGTTCATTGAATGGTGCCTGAGTATCAACTTTTTCAGGATTGACCGTTGCCAGGCAGCTTGGCGGCTGGTTCCCGAGATAAAAAGCGCTGACCCCGATGACAGTCAGGAAGACGATCAATGTCGTTATCCCGAAGATAAGCCAGATTTTCTCAAATTTATGAATATGCATAACTTCTTTCTCCCCTTTAAGTCTCTCTTAAAAACGATCTACAAATAAGAAATAAACGCTTAACCAAGTGACGATCAAAAAGAATCCTAATAAGAAAACGGATGCAAGTGTTCCTTTCAAGGAAGATCGATCTTCCACCTTCGTATGTGTTTTCTTCCCAATTCCAGGCTGAGCCATCCCGGTCCACTCCCTTCGCATAAAATAAGTCATTGATAAATTGATAAGTACACTCTCATCATACAAAACAATTTGGAAACGTAAATATGGTTTCGCGCAGTTCACAAATTGTTCATACCTGACATATTTACTATGTTAATGATGAAAACGCGTCATTACAGTGATTTAAGTCACATGGTACGAGGGGTAAATGTGAATAATCTGTGAAAATAGCAATGTGAAAACTTGAGCATATTGCCAAATGCTAAATCAGGTGTGTGACAGGACTGCTTGACAATTTAAGAAAGGCTAGTCTTAAAAGGGAAGCACCATTCTGTTAGGACTTAATATAATGGCAGAAAGAACATTTTCCAGGAAGTGAGATCTTTGCAGAAATATTATTGCGATCATTGCCGGCTTATTTATGATGAAAAAAGAATCTGTATGAATTGCGGGGAAGCGGCTGAAAACCTGATCTGGATCGAAGTGCAGAAGCAGCCCGATGAAAACTAAGCACCTAGTATGGTGCTTTTTCTTTGGATAGGCATACAGGCAGCAATTTGCTGCTGTGCTATGGTAAAATGAAAGCAATTTTATATAGGGAGGCTGATAGGAATGTTCTTACCTTCATTTGAATTGAGCGGGAAAACGGCAATAGTTACAGGTGCAGGCCGGGGGATTGGCCGAGCGTTGGCAGTCGGATTAGCAGAAGCCGGCGCTGATGTCGCACTTCTTGCCAGAACGGAAAAAGACCTGGCAGAAACTGCAGGAATGATAGAGGAGCTAGAAAGAAAGGCCCTTATACTTCCGACGGATGTCACGGATAGGGAACAGATACATAATGCGATAGCAGAGATTCATTCTAAATGGGGTAAAATCGATATTCTTGTGAATAATGCAGGAATGAATATCCGTTCTAAAGCATTGGATGCGACAGATGAGGAATGGCAGCAGATCATGGATACCAACTTGAAATCAGCCTTCATGATGTCCCAGGAAGCTGGCCGAATCATGAAATCCCAGCCTTCAGGCGGAAAAATCATCAATATTGCATCAGTAGCCGGCCAGGTGGCGCTCAGGACCGGCGTAGTCTATGCCGCTACAAAAGCCGCTCTCATGCAGATGACAAAAGTGCTTGCGATGGAATGGGGCCAATATGGCGTCAACGTGAATTCCATCGGCCCATGGTATTTTAAAACACCACTGACCGAAAAGCTTTTAGCGGATGAAGCATATGTAAACGACATACTCGCTGTTACACCCCTGAAAAGGATTGGCGAGCTGCCTGAGCTTGTGGGGCCAGTAGTATTCTTAAGCTCGGATGCCGGGAATTATGTAACCGGACAAACCCTGTTTGTCGACGGCGGGATGACGATTCATGGTTTTTAAGTAAGGTTCCTAAATACATCAGACATTGGAGCAGGTATTTTTTTCGGCCAGCGCAACATTGTAGGCAGTATTGCTCAGGCCCTTTGTCAACTGGTAAAGATTTTATAGTGTACAAGTCCTGACGGCAATGTATAATGAACTTGCACAGCAACTCCTTCAAAACGTTAGGCTTCCTCCATCCCGGGGGAAGCTTTTTTTTTCGTTATTAAACAATATTTGTTTGCCTGTATACTCTCCGGGTAAATGGAAAAAGTAACCGTACATATATGTGAGGAGAGTATTGTCATGCCCAGAATTATATCGATCGCAGAAGCTGTTCCCCCATATTCCATTGAGCAGGAGAAAGTCATGGACTTCGCTGAAAAGTTATTCAACGAATCCTTTAAGGACATCCAGCGTCTGCTTACAGTATTCCAGAATGGCCAAATCGAAAAGCGCCATTTTGCCAGGGACCTGGACTGGTTCGAAACAGACCATAGTTTTGAGGAAAAGAATGACGCGTATATAGAGACGGCAGTGAAGCTTGGTGCAGAAGCCGTCACAAACTGCTTGAAGAATGATGATTTCCTGAAAAATGAAATCCATTTTGAAGAAATCGACGCAATTTTTACAATCAGCAGTACTGGTCTGTCGACTCCAAGCATAGATGCGCGAATCATGAATATCCTGCCGTCTTCTCAATACACCAAAAGGATTCCAATCTGGGGCCTTGGATGTGCTGGCGGAGCCGCAGGGCTGTCTCGTGCCTATGAATACTGCCTGGCATATCCAAAAGCAAAAGTCCTTGTGCTTTCCATTGAGCTATGCAGCCTGACCTTCCAGAGAAATGACAGGTCAAAAAGCAACCTAATCGGGACATCGCTGTTTGCGGACGGAGTTGCGTGCGCACTTGTCTGTGGTGATGATTCTGGCTACGAAAAACTGACCAAAAAGAGTTCAGCGCCTAATATTATCGGCACGCAATCCACCACGATGCCAGATTCCGAGGATGTCATGGGATGGGATGTGAAAAATGAAGGTCTCTATGTCGTCTTTTCCAAGGATATACCTACTATAATTGAAAACTGGCTTCAGCCTAATGTGCTAAGGTTTCTGAACACCCACGGCCTGGATGTTCCGGATCTTGATCACTTCATTGCCCATCCTGGCGGCAAGAAAGTTCTTGATGCATATGTTTCAGCATTGAAATTGCCGGAAGATATGACAAAAACCTCACTGGACGTTCTGAAAGAATTCGGGAATATGTCGTCCGTGACAATTCTGTATGTCCTTAAGAGATTCATGGAAACCGCTAATGAGGGTGATCTTGGCCTTGGCGCTGCCCTCGGGCCTGGCTTTAGTTCGGAGCTGCTGTTGATGAGGTGGGAGTAACGTGGTGTTCTATCTATTTGTTGGATTGATAACCTTCCAGAGGATAACGGAACTTGTGATTGCCAGGAGAAATGAAGCCTGGATGAAAAGGCAGGGGGCATTGGAATTCGGTCAGGGACACTATCCGGCGATGGTGGCAATCCATACAGCTTTTTTCCTGTTTTTAATTGCCGAAGTGAATTTATTTGATAAACATCTGTCAGAATATTGGCCGGTTTTGTTGACGCTGTTTTTGTTCACGCAGGGAATGAGAATTTGGGCACTCGCTTCATTGGGTAGGTTCTGGAATACGAAAATCATTATCCTTCCGGGAGCACAGGTCGTTAAGAGAGGACCCTATAAAATCATCAAGCATCCAAACTATCTGATTGTCGCGATTGAAATCCTGGTCATTCCGCTGATGTTCAATGCATATATTACGATGGCGCTTTTCACACTTTTGAACATCATGATCCTATCAATCAGGATCCCTGCTGAAGAGAAAGCTTTGAGAGAATTGACAAAATATGAAACAACCTTCACACATCAGGGACGTTTTCTGCCGAATTTGTTAAAGAAGTGTGACAATTAAACACCTTCCATTGAAAATGATAATCAATAGTGCTACACTTTCCTTAGATGAAAATAGTTCTCAATCAAAAGAACTTCAAGGACGGTGTCGTATAAATGGTTTCTATGCTAGTTGTTTCGACGATAGCTGCTTACTCCTTAGTCATGAAATATGTATTGAGCAATGTATTAAAACCTCACTGAAATTAAAATATCATTTAGATGGCGGCCCGGACATGATGTCCGGGTTTTTCTTTTTGCTCTGGAAATAATGTAATTATAGGAAAAGACCGAAAAATCGTATAAAATAAAGATATTCACAATTTTGTCACAAGGAGTTAGAGGAATGGGCCAGACTGTAGCACACCAAGAACATAAACTTCTCGGGAAGATTTTATCTCTATATAATTTATTGAACAAGAATCAAGATGGAGAAAGTGCGGAAAAAGTTAGGGAGCTGGGGAGAAAAGCCGTCGAAGAAGAATTTTCGATTGCCTTCTGCGGCCATTTTTCTGCAGGTAAGTCGAGTATGATCAATAAATTGATCGGCGACAATATCCTGCCGTCAAGTCCGATCCCTACCAGTGCAAATCTGGTGAAAATTAAGTCAGGAGCAGAATATGCAAAGGTCTTTTTCAAGAACGGAGGATCCAGGCTTTATCCTGCTCCATATGATTATGAAACAGTCAAAAGCTATTGTAAGGATGGTGACCAGATCCAGGCGATCGAAATCAGCCATAACGGTGCGGAATTCCTGCAGCAGGCTATCATCATGGATACCCCAGGAATTGATTCAACGGATGATGCCCACCGGATCGCGACAGAATCGGCACTTCATCTTTCTGATCTTGTTTTTTATGTCATGGACTATAACCATGTACAATCAGAGCTGAACTTTCTGTTTACGAAAGAGCTGACCGATGCAGGGAAAGAGTTATATTTGATCATCAACCAGGTCGACAAGCATCAGGATGCCGAGCTGTCGTTTGAACAATTCAAGGAAAGTGTCGAAGCTTCTTTTTCCGATTGGGGAGTAAAGCATTCAGGCATTTTTTATACGTCGCTTAAAGTTCCTGAGTCGCCATTAAACCAATTTGAGAAGCTTCGTCAATTCATCATTGAAAGAAAAAGCAAAAGGGCGGAAATTTTGCCTGTTTCAATTTTCAGGTCCCTGGAGAAGCTTTCAGAAGATCATTTAAGCCGCCTCCATCAGGATGTTTCGGCTCAGATTGACCAGTATGAATCTATTCTGGCAGATCTTTCTGAAAGCGACAGGCAGCAGCTCGCAAAAGAACTTGATGATATTAGAAGTCAAATTGCCAAAATCAAAACGGAGCAAGATCCGGAACAAGAGTTCAGGTCCGGCCAAAACGACATCCTGAAAAATGCATACCTAATGCCGTTCCAGACAAGGGAACTTGCAGAAGCATACCTGCAGGCCAGGCAGCCGGATTTTAAAGTAGGCTTATTTTTCTCAAAACAAAAAACCGAACAGGAAAGAGCAGACAGATTGGCCAGTTTCTATCAGGACCTGGAGGAAAAGGTCCAATCGCAGCTTAATTGGCATATCAAGGACTTTTTGACAAAGCTATTTAAAAAACATCAATTATCACAGCCTGAACTTCAGGGTGCTGCCAATGGTTTCAAGGTGGATTTTGGTGAAGAACTGCTGTCAGGATCCGTCAAGTCTGGCGCCCGGCTGTCAGGCGATTATGTCCTGAATTATACAAATGATGTCTCTGAAGCGATAAAAAACCTTGCCCGAAAAAAACTCGATCCGATTAAAGAAATCTTCCTTCAATATGTAAAAGTAAATGATGATGAGCAAGTGAATGAACTTATTCAAAAAGAACAGGAATACGAAAAGCTGCTCGATGCCTGGGAAGGCTTGTCCGCAATCAGGGAAAAAGAAGCCGAGGACAGGAGGCATGTATCCGAGATTCTTTATGGAGAGCCGATTAAGTGGAACGCTGAAGATTTAAGCGTATTCCAATCAGACGAGGATGAGCCTGAAGTGATCAAGAATCTGGACCCAGGCACTTCGGAACCTGCAAAGGAAAAAGGTGAACCTGTAAAAGATGAAGTATCTTCTAATGACCAGGAAGGTAATGAGATAGAACAGTTCCATGACGTTCAGAAGAAATTGGTGGGAAAACTGAACTTCACATCTGGACAGATAGAAGGGATTCCAGGACTGAAAAAGATTGCCCGCGAATTGAAGGATAAAGCTGAGAGGATCAAAGACAGGGAATTCACTGTAGCCTTGTTTGGTGCGTTCAGTGCCGGTAAATCCTCATTTGCCAACGCGCTTGTAGGGGAGAGGCTTCTGCCGGTATCACCTAACCCGACCACTGCCGCGATCAATAAAATCAAACCGGTGACAACAGAGCATCCCCATGGGTCCGTCATTGTTAAAATCAAAACGGATAAAGAACTCACGAAAGAACTTGAGCGTTCGCTCGGGTTATTCGGCGAAAATATCACAGATTTCGAGCGAGCGATCGATCAAATCAAAACCATTAAATGGGAAGACAGCGGTTATAGTGCGATAGAAAAGACGCATTACTCGTTTCTTCAGGCTTTTGCGAAAGGCTTTGAAGATTTCAGGGACAAATTCGGTGAGCAATTATCCGTTGACCTCGAATCTTTCCGTGGATATGTAGCGCAAGAGGAGAAATCATGTTTTGTTGAATGGATCGAGGTCTATTATGATTGCGAACTGACAAGAGAAGGAATTACCCTTGTCGATACTCCGGGTGCTGATTCAATCAACGCGCGCCATACAGGTGTTGCCTTTGATTATATCAAGAACTCTGATGCCATTCTTTTTGTCACCTATTATAATCATGCCTTTTCAAAAGCTGACCGGGAATTCCTGATTCAGCTTGGCAGGGTAAAGGACAGCTTTGAACTTGATAAAATGTTTTTCATTGTCAATGCAGTCGATTTGGCGAACTCAGAGGAAGAACAGGAGGCTGTTCTGGAATATGTTGAAGGTCAGCTTGTCCAGTATGGTATAAGGAACCCGCATCTCTATCCGGTATCCAGCTTGAAAGGGCTGAATGAAAAGCTGCAGCCGGGCAGTGGCGGGGATCCGCTCTTTAACTCCTTTGAAAAAGCGTTTTACAGATTCATTGCCAATGACCTGATGAACATGGCTGTCGATTCTGCCGAGGCTAAATGGCTGCAGGCTGTCAGGGTGATCGAAGAGATGATCCGCTCGGCAGAGGAAGACAAGGCGGCCAAGGCTGAAAAACGCCAAAATCTGCTTTCACAAAAAGAACAGATGCTGGCAGTACTTACCCAGAAAAATCACGCAATCCTAGAAGAGCGTTTGAAACAAGAGGCGGATGAATTGACTTATTATATCCGCCAGCGTGTCTTCATCCGCTTCGGGGAATTCTTCCGGGAAGCCTTCAATCCTGCACTACTGAAAGATGATGGACGGAACTTGAAGAAGGCTCTGGAGTCGGCATTGGATGATTTGATTGAAAGTATTGGATATGACCTGGCTCAGGAAATGCGGGCAACTTCATTAAGGATTGAAAACCATATTGCCCAGCTGCTCAAGGAGTTCCAGCTGGCACTTATTTCTGAACTGTCAAAAATAAATCCTTCTGTATCTATTTCATTAACTGAAAATGGACCATTGGCAGGAATTGAATTTGACACATACCAGAACATCGACCGTGTCCTTTTCAAGAAAGCGCTTGGGATGTTCAAAAATCCGAAGTCATTCTTTGAGAAAAATGAAAAGAGATATATGGCAGAGGAACTTGAACAGATCTTGCAGGAACCTTCCGGGGAATATTTAGAAGAAGAGAATTCAAGACTGAAAGACCACTATCAGCAAGAAATGAAGCGGGAGTTTGAAGAAGTACAAAATGATTTCTCAGAACAAATCAATGAATATTTTGAAGGAATCACCTCTGCGCTTGAAGAGAACTTCTCAATTGAAGTGGTTAAACAAGCTCTCATAAAGATTCAAAATTACTATAAGGGTTGATTGGGAGTATGAGCGGCAAAAGATTCCATGCATGTGCGACATGTGTTAATTTCCAGGCTATGAAGCAGGATGAGAAAATGAGCTATCATTGCAGCAGGCTAGGCTATGAGACGAAGAGCCACTATCAATTTGCCTGCTGGGAGCCTAAAGAACATGTGAAAAAATTGATGGCTAAAACAAAAAGCTGAGGAGTGGTTTCCTTGCAAAATTATGTAGACGCTGATTGGCTCAAAGAGCATCTCGACGAGAAGGATCTAAGAGTTGTGGATTGCCGGTTCAAGCTTGGGAATCCTGAAGAAGGCAGACAACAGTATGAACAAAGTCATATTCCTGGAGCAGTCTATTTCCACCTTGAAAAGGACTTGTCAGGTGAAGTTGGGGAGCACGGCGGCAGGCATCCGCTTCCTGATTTGACTGTGCTTAAAGATCGACTTGAAACTGAAGGAATTGGCAATGAAACAACGATTATCGCCTATGATAGTCATGAAGGTGCTTTTGCATCCAGGTTGTGGTGGATCATGAAATACATTGGCCATGAAAAGATATATATCCTGAACGGCGGATTCACAGTATGGGAACAGAAAGGCTATCCAACTGATCAAACCATGCCCCATTTCGAAAAAGCATTATACACCATATCTGAAAATGAAGATATGCTTGCTTCCTATGAAGAAGTGAAGGATATAGCGCTAAATGGATCAGGGAGCGCAGTCCTGATCGATTCACGGGAAAGCAGACGATATAAAGGACTCGAAGAGCCGATTGACAGTATCGCAGGCCATATTCCTACTGCCATCAATAAGCCGTGGATGGAGGGCCTTGAAAATGGGGCCTTCAAGTCCAGGGAACAGCAGGAAAAGCGGTTTGCCGAACTGGACCGTAACCAGCCTGTCATCGTTTATTGCGGCTCAGGAGTGACAGCAACTCCTAACTACATCGCCTTGAAAGAAGCCGGATTCAAAAATGTCAAACTGTATGCTGGCAGTTATAGCGACTGGGTTTCATACAAAGAAAATCCTGTGTCCGGGGAAGAATGAAACATGGGGACTAAGTGATTTTAGGAGGCCTCCACGGTCTGCTTCCGCACAAAAAATGGCGGTGCGGCTCCCTGGAGGTTTTTTGAATGATTTGAACTTGTCCTTTTACCTCCGTCCTTACATAAAGAAATAGGCGTAATTTTCCGTGCGAAATAGGACATTGAGGTATGTTATAATATAAAAGTTGTTTATTAAATATCGCCAAGCGTTTAACATAAATTCTGATCAAAATAATATTTTAAGGAGGTCCAGCTTTGGATACTAATAAATCGTCACTAATGCTTGTTGACGGAATGGCTTTGTTGTTCAGGGCATTCTTCGCAACAGCTGTTTCCGGACAGTTCATGATCAACTCCAAAGGGGTCCCGACCAACGCAATCCATGGTTTCGTCAAACACTTCGCGACTGCAGTGGCCAAATTCAAGCCTACCCATACAATGGTGTGCTGGGATATGGGCAGTAAAACGTTCCGCACCGAAATGTTCGATAATTATAAAGCCAACAGACCTGACGCACCGGTCGAGCTCTTGCCCCAATTCGATCTTGTCAAAGAGGTAGTCGCAGCTCTTGATGTTCCGAATATCGGCCTTCCGGGTTTTGAGGCAGATGATTGCATCGGCACGATTGCCAGGACCGCAAAGGAAGTGGATTCGATTACGATTTTGACTGGGGACAAGGATATCCTTCAGTTGATCGATGACCGGGTTTCTGTTATCTTACTGCAGAAAGGTTATGGGAATTATTTAGTTCACAATCGTGATAGTTTGTTTGCTGAAAAGGGAATCTGGCCTGAACAGATGATCGATTTGAAGGCTTTCATGGGTGACCCAAGCGATAATTATCCTGGTGTCCGCGGGATTGGTGAGAAGACCGCCATTAAATTGCTTCAGGAACACGGGAATGTAGAAGGTGTCATTGCAAATCTGCATCAATTGACTAAATCACAGCGTGCCAAAATCGAGGCTGACCTCGAGATGCTTCATTTAAGCAGGCAGCTTGCAGAAATCAAGTGCGATGTACCGGTCGAATGCAGGATGGACGAAGCACTATTCAGGATCGACAGGGAGAAGCTCCTTTCCAAGTTCAATGAAGTTGAGCTGAAAGGGCTGCACCGTCTATTTGAAAATGATGCAATGTACGCATAACAAAACGGCTGGATGCTCCAGCCGTTTTTTGTTTGCCTAATTATTTTGTATTCTTTTTCTTGGCAGCATTCTCAAGCTTTGACTTTGGTTCTTCAGCAAATTCAGCATCCTGTCCATATCCCTGTGGAGTAACTCCTGGTGCCTTAGTTCCTCTGTTGCCCTTTTTACTCATTGCGGTAGATCCCTCCAAAAATTTTTGTTTAAAAATACATAGAAAAGTGAATTAACCTTTATAGGTTGTCTGCTTGAGCAGCTTAATCCTTATTATGAACGCTCAAGAATAAAAGCACTCATTTTTCTTCAAAATAACATGGAGGTGACTGATGATGAATAAAGGTGCAGTAATTGCGATATCAAGTATCGGCCTGGCTCAGGCTTTAAAAATACCGATTCATTATGCAAAAACACAGGAATGGAAACCAGATTTATTTTTGGCAACAGGAGGAATGCCCAGCTCACACTCGGCCGGTGTTTCATCCTTGACCACCTATGTAGCCCTTACAAGAGGAGTACGTTCGATTGACTTCGCGCTTTCCCTTGTTTATGGCATGATCGTTATGTATGATGCACAGGGCATCAGACGGCAGACAGGAGAGCTTACTCTGAAAGTGAATGACCTTGATGAACTGATTGATAAAATCCATGAGGATGACCCAGTGGAGTTCGAGGAAAAGTCCCCGGATCCTTTGAAGGAAATGCTCGGACATCAGCCAAAGGAGGTGCTGGGCGGCGCCCTTCTGGGGATGGTCATGGGATATGCCGGCTATCTTTTAACGAAAAAACGGTAGAAAAAGCTCGGATAATGCGGTAAAATTTTACTAGAAACGGCTTGAAGAGAGAGGATTGATTCAGTCAGTGCGGACAGTTGAAGATTATCTGCTTCATTTGAAGAGCAAAGGGTTCCATTTTCGTGAGGATGCCATCGGCTTCATATTTTTCGGACAGCAATATACGAACTCAACCGATGAAATCGCGAATGCAGCCATTGAAATCACACTGAAGGCTCAAAAAGGTTTTGACGGGAGCTTTTATATTTCATTGCTTGAAACGTTCGCTTCTAATAAAATTCATTCCCGCAAAGAAGCATTGCAATTTGTCAAAAAAATCGAGCTTTTGGCTGTATAAAAAGAGGCTGGTTCCAAAGCGTCATGCTTTGAAATCAGCCTCTTTTTTAGGGAATATCTTACGAACAAAGCTTTCCAATTTTCCTGATGGCAATTCAGCGAAAATCATTCCAGCAAAAATCAGCACACACCCTGTCAGGGCACTATACGTCAGGCGCTCATCTGCCCATAAATAAGCGGTAATTGCTGCAAAGACAGGTTCCATGGCAAATATTAAGGCGACTCTCGTAGCAGTTGTATGCTTCTGGAAATTTGTCTGGATGAAGAACGCCAGGGCAGTCGCAAGAATCGATGTGACCAATAAGGCGACCATCACATCCGCAGAAAAAATGACCTCTGGCTGAAAAGCCCTTTGCCAGTCCTCGAACAGGACCGAAGATACAGCTGAAAGGGCGGCGACAGTCGCAATCTGCACTGCCGTCAAAAGCAGTGTCGGATAACTGCTTGAGAATTTTCCGGTAAAAACGATATGCAAGGCGAAGCCAGCTGCGCAAATCAGCACCAAAGCATCACCGATGTTAAGACTCGATACATCTGACATCGTTAATAAATAAAGGCCGCCGGTTGCCGCCGAAACGCCTGCTATCGAGTTCATGCCCGGGCGCTGTTTCAAAATCCCGATCATCAATAAAGGGACCAGGACGACGCTCAAGCCGGTGATAAAACCAGCTTTTGAAGAGGTGGTGTACAAAAGGCCCAGCGTCTGGAAGGCATAGCCAATGAACAGCCAAAACCCAAGCATCACTCCTGACAAAATCAATTTCTTATCAAGTTTCTGCAGTTGATGCTTTTCAAAAATCACCAGCCAGAGTCCCAGCAGGATCGCGGCAATGGTAAATCGGACGGTGTTGAACGCCAGGGGCTCAAGGAATGAGATGGCATTTTGTACGACAACAAAAGTCGCACCCCAGATGAGTGCCACGAATAATAAACTTAAGTCAGCAAAAGTCGATGCTTTCATTTAGTTTTCGGTTCCTTTCATATCGTTGTCTCTTACAGCTTTCCTGGCCAGGTCATCAGCTGTTTTATTTTCACTTGATGGAATCCATTTCATGAAGAATAAATCGAATTGGCCGGCAAGTATTAAAGCTTTTTCTAAAAGAGGAGCGTAAAGCTTGTTTTTGACGAACTCCTTTTCGACTGCAGCATTCACCAGCTGTGAATCAGTCCTGAAGGAAACCACTTTAAAACCCTTCTCAATACATATTTCCAATGCTTTTATAAATGCATGATATTCAGCTTCATGGTTTGACATGACGCCGAGAGGGATTGAATATCTGAAAACTTCCCCTTCTCCTTTAATAAAAATGCCAGCACCGCTTGGTCCCGGGTTGCCAGCACTTGCTCCATCAATATATACCTCGAACAAAGATGATCACTCCCGGTTGGTTTGTACAGATAATAGATAGTGTATCATAATAAGGGCGATAATTAATAAAATTATACAAATGCATTTTCGTCATCCTCAGCTCTTTTTCATTGTAACGGCCATCGAAAATGGGTAAGATAACTAAAAATGGTGGAGACAAAAGATCGGAAAGCGGGGAGAAGTCTTGAAATATAAATTGGAATGGGAATATAAAGCAAAAGGTTTGGCCCCTATCCTGTTCAGCTCTGATTATCTGGACGGGGAACATGCACTCCAGACGGCTGAAGAACTTGAGAAGTCAGGAAAAGCATTGGAAATCTCTTTCACTGATGAAATCGGCACTTCCTGGTCAATCAAGGAAATGCGCAAACTCCTTGCTGAGGTGGAAGAAGAGCCTCATGACCTGACTGTTTATTTTGACGGAGGCTTCGATAATACCCATTATAAGGCCGGACTCGGCACAATCATTTACTACAAGCAGGGCAAAAAGAAATACAGGCTGCGCGCCAATGAAGTGTTCGACGAACTGGAAACGAATAATGAAGCGGAGTATGCAGCTCTTTATTTTGCCCTTACCATCCTGGAAGAAATGGGTGTCAGGAACATGTCTTGCGAAATAAAAGGTGATTCCCAGGTTGTTCTGAAGCAGCTGGAGGGAGAGTGGCCGTGCTATGAAGAGACACTCAACCGCTGGCTCGACAGGATCGAAAAGAAAATCAAGGAGCTTGGCCTCCATCCAAAATACAATCCGGTAGGAAGAAAAGAGAACAAAGAGGCTGACAAGCTGGCAACCCAGGCTTTACAGGGGAAAATGATCAACAGCAAAATGCAAATATTGTAGCCAGGAGGGACACGATTGACTCGAAATGAAATCCTTGCTGAGGTGGAAACATTGCTCAACACATACTGCAATGGATGCTTCCTGAAAAAGCATAACCGGCAAGAACGCGGAAAAACATCCGCCCACCGGTTTTGCATAACAGAATGCACCGTCGGCGAGAAAATTAAAAAGTGCGGACAGAAATTATTATAGTCAAGTGGAATTAATGGACATTTCAGGGGCATGAGGTAAGCAAAATGTTTAAGAAAGAGTGTTTAATGGACTTTTCAGTGGCGTGAGGAATGTAAAATGTCCAAGAAAGTATGTTTAATGGACATTTCAGTGGCTTGAGGAATGCAAAATGTCCAAGAAAGAGTGTTTAAAGGACATTTCAGNGGCATGAAGGAAGTTAAATGTCCAAGAAAGAGTGTTTAAAGGACATTTCAGGGGCATAAGGAAATCAAAATGTCCAAGAAAGAGTGTTTAATGGACATTTCAGGACCATGAGGAAAGCAAAATGTCCAAGAAAGCTTGTTTAATGGACATTTCATGGCCGTGAGGAATACAAAATGTCTAAAATCAAATGTATAAAACAAAAAGGCTGGCGCCAGGCGCCAGCCTTTATCTTTTGGAATTATAGTTTCACTACGTTAGCTGCTTGTGGTCCGCGATTTCCTTCGACGATTTCGAAAGAAACTTCCTGGCCTTCTTCTAAAGATTTGTAGCCTTCACCCTGGATTGCTGAGAAGTGTACGAATACATCGTCTCCGCCTTCTACTTCGATAAATCCGAAACCTTTTTCATTGTTGAACCATTTTACTTTACCGTTTTGCATGTTAAACTTTCCTCCCATGTCTTTCGAGGCACAAAGTCTGTGCCCAATTGAATATTATCATCTAATTGGATACACCTGCGTTCTTATGACATGACAAATATATTCTTTTAAATGATGTCTTAAATATACAATATTGGAATAGTCCTAGTCAAGAATGTAAGCGTTATTAAAATCTAATAATCTTAAAATTTAGTAAATTTATAACCGCTGTTCTGGTTCCTATTTTCGGGAAAATTTGTTATTATTTTCTTACTGAAGCTTTACTTTAAAATGCTTAATGCTAAAAGCAAAAACGGCAATCAACTAAAAAAGCAGTCTATTATGTAGCTAAGAGGAGGGCACTAAGATGAAGTCCACTCCATCAGCGTTCACGTCCTTATCTGATTATCAAATTGAGACATTATTGGATTCAATCAGGAACGGCAATCCCGTTCAGGACCCCACATCACAGAAAGTAGTGAATACCAAAATCGATGATATTTCCAGGAAACTTGACGCCGCTTCCATTCAAATGGAGGAAATATTCGATGTCGTCGCGAAGACAGGCGCTGTTCCTGTCTCTGAGATCAAGAATGAAATCATGCCAGCAATCAGACAGGCAGCAGAAATTCCTCATATTTATCATCTGTTTTATGAACTTAAGTCCAAAGATGAGTATACCTACAGGCACACGGTCTGTGTCGGCATCATTTCAACACTGCTTGGAAAATGGCTCAATTTGAATCAATCCGATTTGAATGACCTTTCGCTGGGAGCTACCCTCCATGATATCGGCAAGGCTCGGATACCAACTGACATTCTTAATAAGCCGGGCAGGCTGACACAGGAAGAGTACGCCGAAATGAAACGTCATACCGTTTATGGCTACAGATTGCTGAAGGATATACCTGAGCTGAATGACAGGGTTGCCCTCATCGCTCTCCAGCACCACGAACGGGAGGATGGCGGCGGCTATCCGTTCAGTTTGCAGAGCGGGAAGATCGACGAGTTTGCCAAGATTGTCGCGATTGCCGATGTCTATCATGCCATGTCGTCATCGAGGGTCTACCATCAGGCAGAACCTTTTCATATAGTCATTTCCCAGATGCAGAACGATGTTTTCGGCAAATTCGACCCGAAAATCATGCTGGTTTTTTTATACAGGATCATGGACAGCCTTGTCGGGAAAAGGGTCCTTTTAAGCAATGGGGAAGAGGGGACCATCCTTTTGATCGATAAATTCGAACCGTTGAGGGCATTGATCAAGACCGAAGATACGCTGATTGACTTGCGCCTCAACCGGGGATTGAGAATCTCACGCGTCCTAAATGATTCAATCGTAGGGGTATAAAAAACCATTGTCCTTCATATCTTTTAATAGTCAAATATGATGAATCAAAAGGGTGAGGGCATGTATCGCTTTTCGATTGGTGATGAGGACTGGATTATCATTTTTTCTCCGCATCTTTCCCTTGAACAAAAAGAAAAGGAAGAAATCATCCGTTCCATCGCCATCATGGGTCTGCAATGGGCTGCTTTCAGCCATGGGGAATCATGCGTGATTTTTCAGGAGCTGGTCGGAGCGATCGTGGTTCGGATTGAAAAAGTTCCTTCCCTGATTTTGACTGTTTCGGCAGTTGTTCAAAGGGATCGATGGTATATAAGCGAAAATAATAAAGTCGAACCGTTCGACAATGATAATTTCCTAGAAGGCAGCTGATCACTCGGCTGCCTGTTTATGTGTTTTGGAGGATGAGATAAAAGTCCTTTACGGTCTTGTCGAAAAAAAGATAAAATAGAATTCTAGGTTTGAATTATGCTCATATAAAAGCTTTTCAGGAGGAAATTATGAAATTGATCATTGCGGAAAAGCCTGACCAGGGCAGAACGCTGGCCTCCGTTTTTAAAATGAAAAAGAAAGATGGATACATCGAGATCCTTCCAAATGAAGTTTTTCCGGATGGCGCTTATGTATCCTGGGCAATCGGGCATTTAACGGAATTATCCGCGCCTGAACAGTACAACCCGTCATGGAAAAAGTGGTCGCTGAATACATTGCCGATCATTCCGGACCAATTCCAGTACGAAGTCGTTAAATCGAAAGCGAAACAATTCAATATCATAAAAAGGCTGGTTTCAGACCCTCAGGTCACCGAAATCATCCACGCTGGCGATGCCGGGCGTGAAGGGGAGCTGATCATCAGGAATATCCTTCGCCTTGCGAATTGTACGAAACCGATGAAACGGCTGTGGATATCTTCCCTGACCCCAAAAGCGATTAAAGAAGGCTTTCAGAAATTATTGAGTGAATCAGATACTAAGAATTTATATTTTGAAGCCTATACCCGGGCATGTGCTGATTGGGTTGTGGGCATGAATGCATCCAGACTGTACACTCTTTTATTGCAAAAGAAAGGCTATTCTGATGTGTTTTCCGTCGGAAGAGTCCAGACTCCCACGCTTGCTCTCATTGTAAAAAGGGAACTGGAGATCGAAAGCTTTGTCTCAGAACCATTCTGGGAAGTAATCGGGAAATTCAATATCAATGGCAAGAAATACACTGGCAAATGGGAAAAAGATGGGGACTCAAGGATCAAGACGAAGGAGATGGCCGAAAAAATTGCTGCGTTCTGCAACGGCAAAGATGCTGAAGCAGCAGAAGTCATTTCCGAAAAAAAAGAATTCCTGCCGCCATTACTATACAATCTATCTGCGATTCAGGCCGAGGCGAACCGCCGTTTCAAGATGTCTCCAAAAAAGACGCTCGACATTTTACAAGGCCTCTATCAGAGAGGGGTAGTCTCTTACCCCCGTTCCGATTCCAGGTATGTGACTCCGGGTGAAGCGGAAGGGTTTCCTGCCATCCTGAACAAACTTAAGGCAATACCGGATTATGGTCCGTTATTTCCGTTGCCAGTGGAATCCATTCAACACAATAAACGATATGTGAATGAGAAAAAGGTGACAGACCACTATGCAATCATCCCGACCGAGCAAGTCCCGAACATAGGCAGGCTCTCCGGGGATGAGCTGAATTTGTATGATCTGCTCGTAAGGACGCTGATCGCCGCCCACTATGGACCATATATTGCGGAGTATACGACCATCAAGACGGTCGTGGATGGAAGGGCTGACTTTATTTCAAAGGGGAAGGTCCAGCTTGAGGAAGGCTGGAAGAAGGTGCTTCCACAAAAAGACGCAGATAAAGAACCGGAACTGCCTGCTGTACAGCAGGGTGAAACCGGAACCGTCTTGAAAACGGATGTAAAAGAAAGCAAGACCCAGCCGCCAAAGAGACTGACTGAAGGACAGTTGATCACCTTAATGAAAACGGCCGGCAAGCATATTGAAGACAAGCAGCTCGAGAAGGTGCTGATGAAGGCTGAAGGACTTGGAACCGAAGCTACGAGAGCAGGCATCATTACCATGCTGAAGGACCGTGCCTACATCGAGGTCCGAAAAAATCTCGTTTACGCCACAGCCAAAGCAAAAATTCTCGTTGCCGCAGTTGGAGGACAAGTTCTTGCCTCACCCGAAATGACAGCAAAATGGGAACAGCGGCTGCATCAGATAGGTGAAGGGGAAGCATCGCCCAAACAGTTTATAGAGCAAACTTCAAAAATGATCAAGCACCTTGTTTCCGAAACGACCGAGGGGTCAGCTGGCTGGACATTTTCCGAAGAGCTTACCAACTCGTTCGTACCTGGTAAAAAAGGCGGGAAGTCACGGCGCAGCGCCAATGTGGGGAAATGCAAAAAATGCGATGGCATGGTTGTGGATAAAGGGACGTTTTATGGATGCTCCAACTACCAAAAAACCAAATGCAATTTCACGCTTTCCAAACAGATCCTGGGCAAAACCGTTACGCAAAAAAATATAAAGAAGCTGCTGGCAGAAGGAAGCACAGATGTTATTGAAGGCTTCCAGAGCAAGGATCGCACTTTCAACGCGAAGCTGTACTGGGATGCGACCGAAAATAAGCTGAAATTCGATCTTGTTCAACAGCCGGTCAATCAGGGTTGATAGCGCCTTGTCACCCTTGTCCTTCTATAGTAAACTTTAATATGGCTATTGTATAAGCATTGGAGGTCGTGGGATGCCAACACCTAGTATGGAAGATTATATTGAACAAATTTTTATTTTAATAGAACAAAAAGGTTATGCCCGGGTCGTGGATATCGCAGAGGCATTATCAGTCCATCCCTCCTCAGTGACAAAAATGGTCCAAAAGCTTGATAAAGATCAGTTCCTGGTCTACGAGAAATATCGCGGACTTGTGCTGACCCCAAAAGGATACAAAACTGGCAAAAGGCTTGTTTACCGCCATGAATTGCTTGAACAATTATTACAAGTAATCGGTGTGAAGGAAGAGAACATCTATAATGATGTCGAGGGGATTGAACATCATTTAAGCTGGGATGCAATCGACAGGATCGGTGATCTTGTCCAGTTTTTCGAAGAAGATAAAACGCGGGTCCAGGAGTTAAGGGCCATCCAGAAGCAAAACGATGAACAATAAATCAAACACCTGACAAAATGCTGTCAGGTGTTTTTAGCTTTTCAGTATATATCAGGGTATGTATGAAAATCAGAACCGTCTGCTGAAATTAAGGAAGATGTCCCATTTGTTTCTTCATTGATGTTGACTCCTGAAATTGTCCCCGCAGACGCTTCCAGCATGGCTTTTCGATAAGAAATGATCCTCCCGCTGGAAGTCTGGAAGCTGATGATTTCACCAGCATTGTTTCTATGTACCGCGACTAACTGTTCTTGTTCCAATCAAAATCTCTCCTTTCATTCAACTAGTCTTGCACTTCCGCAAGAATTTTAAACTGTAAAGGTATTTCTCAAGACCATGACGAACTAAAAAGTATATGGATTAATTTGCAGGGTGGTGATCTAATGGGTACATATGATTGGAAAACGGCATCTGAAAAGCAATGGGACGGTATGGCTGAGTCCTGGAATTCAAGAAGCATAGGGATGTGGGAATCGGGAAGCCGAAAGGATATTGTCCCGTTCATCAAGGAGTTTATCCCTGCTGGTTCAACTATATGTGATTTAGGCTGCGGTTCTGGCGTTGGATCGCTAAAATTGGCAGAAGCGGGGTATTCTGTCACAGGGATTGATCTATCCGAGGAAATGCTCGAGAAAGCGAGACAGAATACCAGCGAAGGACAGTGTGTTTTTGTGAAGGGGAATCTGGCTGAATGTGGCAGACCTGAAAACAGTTTTGATGCAGTGATGGCAATTAACTCGATTGAGTGGAGTAACAGTCCCTATGAATCATTGAAAGAAGTGACCCGCATTTTGAAGCCGGGGGGATTTGCCTGCATCGGCATTCTTGGGCCGACAGCGGGACCGAGGATTAACAGTTTCCAGAGATTATACGGAGAAGAAGTATTATGCAATACCATCATGCCATGGGAGCTGGAAAGACTGGCTGGGAAAAATGGATGGGAAAAGATTGGGGAATTTGGCGTCTATAAAAAGGCGGCTGAACAGCTTTCCCTGGGTTCACTGCCATTGGAGCTTAAGCAAGCACTCTCTTTTATGTGGGTCTTCATGTTCGAGGTACCTGAAACAGCTTAGGGAACAAAGAAAGGCACCGATTGTCGGTGCCTGTTTTTAATTCCATTCGAATGGAGTCTCCTGGTATACATAATAATTTAACCAGTTGGAAAAGAACAAATGAGCGTGAGATCTCCACCGATTGGCTGGTTTCTTTTCAGGATTGTTATCTGGGAAGTAATACTCAGGAACCTGGATCTCAATCCCCCTGCTCCTGTCCCTTCCATATTCCTCAGCTAGAGTGGTAGCTTCGTATTCTAAGTGGCCGGTAATCATGATTCTGGCCCCATCTTTACTTGAAATGATCAAGGGGCCTGCTTCATCCGAGACCGACAGGATTTTTAACTCAGGATGCTCTTCCAGTTCTTTTATGGAGATATTTGTGTTGCGTGAATGAGGCGCTGGAAACTCATCATCAAAGCCTCTTAACAATTTTTCCGTTTCATCCAATACTACATGATTGAAGACTCCTGAACATTTTTTGGGCAGGACGTATTTCCCAATGCCATAGTGATGATACAAGGCAGCCTGCGCTCCCCAGCAGATATGCAAAGCAGAGGTCACGTTTTCCTTTGTCCAATCAAGGATCTCCCTCATCTCATCCCAGTATTCCACTTCTTCGAATTCCATTAGTTCGATAGGCGCACCGGTAATGATCATTCCGTCATATCTCTTTTCTTTTACCTGGCTGAAGGTTTGATAAAATTCCTCAAGGTGGTATTGGGATGTGTTTTTTGAATTGTATGTAGCTGTTTTCAGAAAAGTGATATTGACCTGGAGCGGAGTATTTCCGAGCAGGCGAAGCAGCTGCCTCTCCGTCTTTTCTTTTTCAGGCATCAAATTCAGGATCAAAATATTCAATGGACGGATATCCTGTCGAGAGGCACGGGTGTCATCCATGATGAAAATGTTTTCTTTTTCCAATATTTCTTTCGCTGGCAAATGCAGCGGAATTTTGATTGGCATAAATTAACCTCCCTTTTAGCAAACTAAAGTCAGTAATTTTTATTATAGTCTGAATTCTTTCGCGGAGCAATTGACTAAAGAGGAAATTTTATGACAAATAAATATTTTTTACCTGATAGTAATTTTCTGATGGTAGAATATAAGATGGTAAGCACATAGATAATATCTGGGGGGATTGGGAATGGAAACAAATGTTCAGGTTAAGTCAGATATTGAAATTGCCCGTGAAAGCCAAATGATGCCGATCGTTGATATTGCAGCGAGCATAGGCCTCGATGCCGATGATATCGAGATGTTTGGCAAGTATAAAGCAAAGCTGTCATCAGAAGCTTTGACAAAATTGAAGACAAAGGAAAGCGGTAAGGTTGTCCTTGTCACAGCGATTAATCCAACTCCTGCAGGGGAAGGGAAATCGACAGTGACGGTCGGACTCGCTGACGCTTTAAATAAACTGGGACAAAAAACAATGATTGCCATGCGTGAGCCATCACTCGGACCTACGATGGGAATCAAGGGAGGTGCAACAGGCGGAGGATTTGCCCAGGTGCTTCCGATGGAGGATATTAACCTCCACTTCACAGGGGACCTTCATGCCATCACCACTGCGAATAATGCGCTGGCTGCTTTGATTGATAATCATCTTCAGCAGGGGAACAGGCTGAATATCGACCAGCGGAGAATCGTCTGGAAGCGTGCTCTTGACTTGAATGACCGTGCCTTAAGGAAGGTTGTCATCGGACTTGGCGGACCCCTTCAGGGTGTGCCTCGTGAAGATGGGTTCGATATCACGGTTGCTTCAGAAATCATGGCTGTTTTATGTCTTGCAAGCGACCTGAAGGATTTAAAGAGACGTCTATCGAACATGGTTGTTGCCTATAACTATGACAAGCAGCCTGTCACTGTAGGTGACCTGGGTGTAGCAGGCGCACTTACACTTTTACTGAAAGAAGCCGTAAAACCAAATCTTGTCCAGACGATTGAACATACACCGGCATTGATCCATGGCGGACCTTTCGCGAACATTGCCCATGGCTGTAATAGTGTCATCGCAACGGAAGCGGCCTCCAAGCTCGCTGATTTTGTTGTGACGGAGGCAGGGTTCGGGGCAGATCTTGGTGCCGAAAAGTTCCTGAACATCAAAGCAAGGACAGCTGGAATCGATCCATCAGCAGTTGTCATCGTCGCTACCATCCGGGCGCTGAAAATGCACGGGGGCATGAAAAAGACCGAGTTGGTGAACGAGGATGTCCAGGCCTTAAAAGACGGCTTCACGAACTTGAAAAAGCATGTTGAGACGATTGCCGGCTTCGGCTTGCCGTATGTTGTTGCAATCAATCGATTCATTACCGATACAGAGCTCGAAACCGATACACTGAAAGAAATGTGTGAGGATGCAGGCATACCAGTTGCGCTGACAGAAGTCTGGGAAAAAGGCGGTGCTGGTGGAATTGAGCTTGCTGAGACATTGCTTGATGTGATCGAAAAAAGTGAAAATACTTTTGCCCATTTATATGACCTTTCCGATTCACTAGAGGATAAAATCAAGAAGATTGCGACTCAGGTTTATGGTGCAGAGGGGGTCGAGTTTTCAACAAAGGCTAAGAAACAGCTTGTTGATTTTGAAGGTTTCGGCTGGGGTGTGCTGCCAGTTTGTATGGCTAAAACGCAATATTCGCTGTCAGATGATCCGCAAAAACTTGGCCGGCCATCAGGATTTACCATCACAGTCAGGGAATTTAAGCCATCGGTTGGTGCGGGATTCATCGTCGCCCTGACAGGTGAAGTCATGACGATGCCCGGACTCCCTAAAATGCCGGCTGCGCTGAATATGGACGTTGATGAAGATGGGAATGCTGTAGGCCTGTTCTAATCTTAATATCTGCAAAACCAAAAGTGCCAGCCTTCCATATGGGAGGCTGGTTCCTTATATCTGGTTCTAAACTTGGAATGGAGTGAACTTTTTTGTTTGACCCGACCGCGTTTGATAACATAAAAGTCGTAATTGAAGGCGAAATATATGACAGGGATTTGGACGGAGAAATCAAAGTGGTCGATCGAAATGACTGGATCAATGCCGCCAAGCTGTCGCGAAAATACGAAATTTCCTTTACTGTAAGTGGATACAATGATCAAGAAATTGCAGCCATCATGACATTAGAGGCAGGCTTGGAGAACCTTTCCGCAGAATTATTGGGAACAGGCGCTGGTGATCATCTTGCAGGGTGCATTGTTGGAATTTCTTTTTCATTGCTACATAAAAACGAAATTCAGGTTTTTCAATCCATACAAGATAGACTGGAAGAAATCTGGGGAAGTGACAGGGAGATCATTCAATCCATACACCTTCCTCCCCTGGCAGAAAATCAATGGATCAGAAATGTTGCCAGTGTTTCATTTAACCGCCTTGTTTATGAGGAACAAATTGATGATTTAACAAATATGATTGATTATATGGCTGAATCATTAAGTAAGCTGAAAAAAATTATTGAATGAATAATATTTCCTGCCGTAATAGGCAGGAATTTCTGCGTTTTTTCAGAATAATCTATTATTAGATAGTTTTTGAACATCGATCTGTTAAAAGTTCTCCATATGTGCGCAATAAACTTTGGAAGGAGACAAGCTGTCCGGGAGAAGACAGGTTTTAGATAGGGGGAGATAATGTGAAAAAAATAGCTTGGGTAACTGACAGTACTGCTTACCTCGATGAGGAATTGAGGAACAACCCTGATGTCTACCAGGTGCCAATGACAATTGTTCTGGACGATGTGGAATACCTCGATGGCAAAGATTTAACTGCTGAGGAATTATATAAGAAATTAAAAACGGTGAAGACTCCATCTAAAACATCACAGCCGCCTGTTGGCGTTTTCATGGAGTTGTATGAAAAACTTGAAAAAGAATATGATCTCGTTTTCGCGGTTTTGATTTCCTCGAAATTGAGCGGAACAGTCGCATCGAGTGTACAGGCTGCACAAGCTGTGAACATACCAGTCATCACTTTTGACTCTAAGATTCTCACGTATCCGCTGACATCACTCTTGAAAAAAGGGATATCCCTGGCCGAGCAAGGTGCGGACGTCGAGGAAATCAAAGAGAAACTGGAAACCGTCCGTGATTCAAATGAAACCTATGTGATGATCGGAAGCCTGGAACAGCTTCATCGCAGCGGAAGAATGTCTGGAGTCCAATTTTATCTCGGAAGCATGCTCAGCATAAAACCAATCATCAGCATTGAAGATGGTACATTGAATACCAAGGAAAAAGTGCGAAGCGACAAGAAGGCCCGCGACAAAATATTCGAATATTTGAGGTCCTCCCATGAGAAATACGGAGTAGAGGAAGTGTACATCCTCTACGGGCTTCATAAACAGGCAGCAGATGAATGGCAAAGGGAACTTGAAGGGATGTTCCCGGATATTACACTCCTCAGCTGTCCGATTGGAGCAGTCATCGGCGTCCATGCCGGAGAACATACCATTGGAATCAGCTGGAATAATGCAAAAGTATAAGTGCCGAATTGGCACTTATTTTTTTGCTGTATAAAATTCATTAAGTGAAGCTGAGCGGAGTTGAATGATCGAGAAACAGGTTTTAATAGACATTTCCAAGCCGGTAAGGGATTAAAATGTCCAAGAAACAGATTTTAATAGACATTTCAACNCCGGGAAGNGGCCAAAATGTCCAAGAAACAGNTTTTAATAGACATTTCCAAGCCGAGAAGGGATCAAAATGTCCAAGAAACCGGTTTTAATAGACATTTCAATGCCGAGAAAGGACAAAATGTCCAAGAAACCGGTTTTAAAAGACATTTCCAAGCCGGGAAGGGATCAAAATGTCCAAGAAACCGGTTTTAATAGACATTCCCATGCCGGAAAGGAATCAAAATGTCTATTGGATGCAGAGAAGATCATCATCCCCCATTCTGTACTTATCATCCCATCACCAGCCGATTTATATGGTAAAATGAGTTCGGTAGGAAAGTAGGTGCTGAAGTATGAAAGATTTAATAAAAATCACAGAGGAATTCGTGAAAAACGAGCTTGGCGGAGATTCTTCCGGGCATGATTGGCATCATATTGACCGGGTTAGGAAGAATGCGCAGCTGATCTGGAGCAAGGAAAAGCAGGGTGACTGGTTCATAATCGAAATGGCGGCCTTGCTTCATGATATACCGGATGATAAATTGAATGAATCGGAAGCAGCCGGATGGGCAAAGCTGGATTCGTTTTTACAAAGTATAGAATTAGATGGTGAGACTGCTTCAAAGATTAAAAGCTGTATTGAAACGGTATCTTTTAAAGGCGGAAGGTCGATTGAACTCGACAGTATCGAAGCGGAGATCGTACAGGATGCGGACCGTCTTGATGCCCTTGGTGCTATCGGGATTGCAAGGACTTTTGCTTTTGGTGGAAAGAAAGGTCATCCCATCTATGAACCCAGCCTGGGTGTCAGAGGGGAAATGACGCTTGAAGAATACCGGAATGGCAGCAGTTCTTCGGTCAATCACTTTTACGAAAAGCTTTTGAAGCTGAAAGATAAAATGAATACACCCCATGCAAAACAACTAGCTGAGGAAAGGCACCGTTTTATGGAGGCTTTCCTTGAACAATTTTACAGTGAATGGAATGGTAAGGCATGAAAATGATCACGATTGAAAACGTGACAAAGACTTACGGAGAAAAAGAACTGTTCAAAGGCATTACTTTTACGATCGGCGAGCGTGAACGGGTCGGGTTGATCGGAGTGAATGGCACCGGAAAATCTTCCCTGCTGAGAATCGTAGCGGGGATTGACCAGCCGGACTCTGGTGAGTTGATCTATGCGAAAGACTATAAAATCTCGTTTTTATCCCAGCAGCCTGAAATGGAACCGGAGAAAACCGTCCTTGATCAGGTGTTCAGCGGAGAGGCTCCAATCCTGAAGCTGATGCGGGATTATGAAGTGATTCTTGCTAAGTTAGGTCAAAAACCGGATGATGCAGGAGTACAGGAAAGATTTTACGAGCTGCAGCGGAAAATGGACAGCTCTGATGGCTGGGATGCCAATACGGCGGCAAAGTCGATTCTGATGCAGCTGGGGATCTCAGACTTCACCAAAACAATGGGTGAACTATCCGGCGGACAGAAAAAACGTGTCGCACTCGCACAGGTGCTGATTGAATCTCCTGATTTGCTGATCCTGGATGAGCCAACCAACCATCTTGACTATGAAACGGTCAAATGGCTGGAAGACTATCTATCCCGCTATTCCGGGTCGCTCTTACTCGTGACCCATGACCGGTACTTCCTGGACAGAGTGACGAATAGGATATTTGAACTCGATGGAGGCAGCCTCTACAGCTATAAAGGCAACTATGCCAGCTTCCTGGAAGCAAAGGCGATCCGTGAGGAAAATGAAGCCGCTACACTCGAGAAGAAAAAGAATCTGTTCAGACAGGAACTTGAGTGGATCCGAAGGGGCGCAAAGGCCAGGACTACCAAGCAAAAGGCCAGGATTCAGCGCTTTGATAAACTGGATGACGAAGTTTCGAATGTTAAGTCCGCTGAAAAACTTGATATTTCCCTAAGTGGAAGCCGGCTGGGCAAACAAGTACTTGAATTGAAGGATGCAACCAAAAAATATGAGGACAAAATCATACTTGATGATTTCAATCTCCTCGTAAAGCCGGGTGACAGACTTGGTATCATCGGCCGAAATGGGACCGGGAAATCCACTTTACTGAATATCCTGTCGGGAAGGATAGAACTCGATTCTGGCGAAATCATCACGGGCCAAACTGTTAAAATTGCCTATTATACACAGGAAAATGAAGACCTGGATGAGAATAAACGGGTGATCGAGTACCTGAAGGAAACAGCAGAGATTGTCCATACTACCGATGGAAAAACAATTTCAGCTGCGCAAATGCTTGAGCGATTCCTGTTTCCACCATATGCACATGGAACCCCGATCAGAAAGCTTTCAGGAGGAGAGAAGCGCAGGCTATACCTGTTGAAGCTGTTGATGGAAGAACCGAATGTCCTCCTGCTCGATGAGCCAACCAATGATTTGGATACACAGACTTTAACCGTCTTGGAGGATTATCTTGAGGAGTTCCCTGGTGTTGTGATTACCGTATCCCATGACCGTTATTTCCTTGATAAGGTTGTCGACCTGCTGCTTGTATTGGAAGGGGATGGACGGACAAACCTTTATTACGGCAATTATACTGATTACCTTGAAAAACGACCGAAATATGATTCAGTTTCTTCCCAACCGAAGAAGGAAAAGGTGGAGCAGCCAGAAAAAACGAAGAAAAAGAAACTTAGCTTCAAAGAGCAAAAAGAATGGGCAGAAATCGACGATGAAATTGCAGGAACAGAAGCCCGGCTTGAAGAAGTACAGGCTGAAATGACCACCATCGGAAGTGACTTCGAAAAAGGTCAGGCCTTGATGAAGGAAGAAGCAGAGTTGAATGAACAGCTGGAGTATCTAATTGAAAGATGGAGCTATTTATCAGAGCTCGCTGACGAATAAGGCCTGGATTCCAGGTCTTATTTAATTGCTCCCAAATGCGATTGTTCACTGGTTATGTTAAAATAGCTTCATTCCTGAAAAATATAAAGGGGTGGGAATGTGAGAATTATATCAATTGAACCAACACCAAGCCCGAATACGATGAAAATCAATCTAGATGAAGAACTTCCAATGGGCAAGAGCAATAATTATAAAAAGGATTCGGCTGCCGGGGCACCAGAAGTCGTTTTGAACATATTGGATATTGAAGGGGTAAAAGGGGTTTACCATGTGGCAGATTTCCTGGCAGTCGAAAGGAATGCAAAGTTTGACTGGAAGGTCATCCTGCCTGAGGTGAGAAAAGCGTTTGGTGAAGAAGCAGAGGAATCTGGGGACGATGCACCTCAAATCAATGAACACTTTGGGGAAATAAATGTGTTTGTCCAGGTATATAAGGGAATTCCAATGCAGGTGAAGCTAACGGATGGAACAGAAGAGAAGCGGTTTGGACTTCCAGAATTGTTTGTGAAAAAAGTAGGCGAGGTTCAGACTCCCGAGGATAATGTCGTTATGGTCCGAAGGTGGAAAGAACTTGGTGTCCGTTATGGCGAATTTGAGCAGGTGGGAAATGAGGTTGTCGAAGAGCTTTTGGCAGCTTATCCTCCAGAACGGCTGGAAGAGCTGGTCAAATTAGCGAAAAATCCAGGGCAGGAAGCCCAGATAAAAGCGGTCAAAAAGAAGATCAGGCTGACAGAAGCAGATCTGGATAATCCTGATTGGCGGATCAGATATCAGCAGCTTGAACAAATGGACGACCCGACAATAGATGACCTGCCTGTACTTGAAAAAGCGTTAAAGGATGAAAAAGCATCCGTGCGCCGTCTGGCAACAGTGTATGCAGGAATGATTGAAGATGTAAAGGCACTGCCTTTATTGTATAAGGCCCTGAAGGATAAAACCGTTACGGTTCGCAGGACGGCAGGAGATTGCTTATCGGATCTTGGGTTCCCGGAAGCGAAGGAATCAATGATGGAGGCTCTTAAGGATCCAAGCAAGCTTGTCCGCTGGCGTGCAGCCATGTTCCTGTATGAAGTTGGAGATGAGAGTGCATTGTCTGCGTTAAAGCAAGCAGAAGATGATCCGGAATTTGAAGTAAGCATGCAGGTGAAATTGGCGATTGCCAGGATTGAACATGGTGAAGAAGCCAAAGGTTCGGTTTGGAAACAAATGACCGAAGCCAGAAAGCAGTAAATAAAAAAAGGAAACACACAGGAAAATTGTAAGATTTCCGGTGTGTTTTCTTTTTTTTTGGCTCTTTTCTCAAAATTTGTTGCTGTTCTTTATTAAATAGAATGTAATCACCTAAGATTAGTCACACAATTAACGATCATGCTGAGAAAAGAGCTTGCAAACTTAGTACCGACATACAAAATGGCTATTACAGGTTAAAATCGGCTTTAGGATTTTAACAACAATCTTTACGAAAACAGCCTTTTTTTATGATGAATCCGCTTACAAATATTTAATAATTAAAATATTTAGATTATTATTGCAATTGGTCGAGAAAAGAGGTAAGGTAATGAATAAAAAATCGGGAGGGACAGTCTATGGAAAAGGATTTAAGAATTAAAAGCCATGTTTTTAGTGATGATGCCAGGAAAGCGCCTAACAGGGCGATGCTGCGCGCAGTTGGATTCGATGATGAGGATTTCAAGAAGCCGATGATCGGGATTGCAAGTACCTGGAGCGAGGTAACTCCGTGTAATATACATATAGATAAGCTTGCTGTAAAAGCAAAAGAAGGCGCGAGGGCAGCAGGTGGTGCTCCGCTGATTTTCAATACGATCACAGTGTCCGATGGAATCTCAATGGGAACGGAAGGAATGCGCTACTCACTGCCGAGCCGCGATTTGATCGCTGATTCCATTGAAACGGTAGTCCAGGGTGAGAGCCTTGATGGCTTTGTCGCAATTGGCGGCTGTGATAAAAATATGCCAGGCTGCATGATGGCAATCGCAAGGATGGATCTTCCTTCTGTTTTTGTATATGGAGGGACAATCAAGCCCGGTAAGCTTGATGGCAAGGACATTGATATAGTATCTGCCTTCGAGGGAGTTGGCCAATATAACAAGGGAGCCATCGGCGATGGACAGCTGCACAAAATTGAGTGTCAAGCTTGTCCGGGTTCAGGTTCCTGTGGAGGTATGTACACTGCCAACACAATGGCCAGTGCGATTGAGGCCCTCGGCATGAGCCTTCCGGGCAGTTCTTCCCATCCAGCGGAAACAGATGAGAAACGGGATGATTGCTATCAGGCCGGGGAAGTAGTTTATCAGATGCTTGAAAAGGATATTCGTCCAAGGCAGATCTTAACGAAAGAAGCCTTTGAAAACGCGATTACTGTAGTAATGGCGCTTGGCGGGTCCACAAATGCGGTTCTCCATTTGATGGCGATTGCCAATGCTGCTGAAGTTGACCTTACCCTCGATGATTTTAATAGAATTCAAGAAAGAGTCCCTCACCTGGCCGACCTGAAACCAAGCGGGCAATATGTCATGCAGGACCTTTTCGAAGCAGGCGGAGTCCCTGCTGTCATGAAGCTGCTTTTGAAAGAAGGAATGCTTCACGGAGATTGTCTCACGGTAACTGGAAAAACAATCGCAGAGAACCTTAAGGACTTTCCGGATTTGAATCCAGGCCAAAAAGTAATCAGGCCGGTCGATCAGCCTTACAGGGAGAATGGGCCGCTTGTTGTCATTAAAGGGAATCTTGCCCCAGCAGGAGCAGTAGCAAAGGTCTCAGGGCTGAAGGTGAAACGCATGACGGGCCCCGCGAAGGTTTTTGACGATGAAGAGTCGGCTTCAAAGGCAGTGATGTCTGATGAAATAGTACCCGGGGATGTGCTTGTCATCCGTTATGAGGGTCCTAAAGGCGGACCGGGTATGCCGGAAATGCTGTCATTGTCAGCCATCCTTGTCGGCAAAGGCCTGGGAGAAAGCGTGGCATTGCTTACAGATGGCAGATTTTCAGGGGGAAGCCACGGCCTTGTCATTGGCCATATAGCTCCTGAAGCCCAGGTTGGCGGCCCGATTGCCTTGATAAAAAATGGGGATATGATTACGATCGATAGTGAACAGAAACTGTTATCAGTAGCATTGAGTGAGGAAGAATTAGCTTCCCGCAAACAGAACTGGACACCGCCGGCACTCCCTTCAAGAGGGACTCTGGCTAAATATGCAAGACTGGTTTCCTGTTCTTCGAAAGGGGCAGTAACTGACCTGTTTGAGGGAGAAACAGCGCAGGAGCCTGTCCATTCCTAGACCAAGACGTTCTTTTATTGCGTTTGGCCCAAATAATATAGTATGCTAACATTGCAAACCAATGTTTGGGAGGGAATATTTATGTCAATGGCATATGAAGAATATATGAGACAAATGGTCAAGCCGATGCGTGAGGAACTGACTCGCGCAGGGTTCAAAGAACTGCTTACTGCAGATGAAGTAGAAGATTTCATGGAGAATGCAGAAGGTACAACTTTGGTTGTCGTTAACTCTGTATGTGGCTGCGCGGCAGGCCTTGCCCGTCCATCGGCAACACAGGCAATTTTGAGAAGTGAGAAGAAACCGGATCATCTTGTGACTGTTTTTGCAGGGCAGGATAAGGAAGCGACTGCTAAAATGCGTGAATATTTCACGGACCTTGAGCCTTCTTCACCATCAATGGCATTGTTGAAGGGAAAAGAAGTTGTTCACTTCATTCCTCGTCATAATATTGAAGGCCAGCCAATGGAAGCGATCATGGAGAACTTAACTTCTGCGTTCGAGGCTAATTGTTAGAGTACTTAGCGGGGATTAACCCGCAGCATCATTTGGGAAATTAGATTTGCCAATCGGGAAAGGATGTCATTTGACGTCCTTTTTCTTTTTAGGGCCAGGAGGAGTTTGATATGATTGTGACGACAGCGGGCAGGACGGATGAACATATGATTGCCCGGGCAAAAGCGATTGCGGCCGAACTTGGAACGGAATTTATTCCGCGGAAAAAAAGATCAGTATCAAAGATCCAGGAACAGATTAAGAATGACTGCCTCGTAGTCGGCAAAGAGAGGCTGGAGCTTTTTCAGATCGGTGAAACCGAGCCATTCTTTTTTCATCCCAATTCAGCGATGTTTCGGATCAAAAGACTCATGAATGGGGAAAGGGATCCTCTTATAGATGCGGCACAATTGCACGAGGGTATGAGTTTCCTTGATTGTACGCTGGGTCTTGGTTCGGACAGCATTGTCGCCAGTTTCGCAGTTGGAGATAAAGGATCTGTTAGTGGAATAGAAGCAAGGCAAGAGCTTTCCTATTTAGTGAAGAAGGGACTGCAGACATGGGATTCGGGGAACGAACTGATCAACAGGGCGATGGGAAGGATACATGTAATTGAAGGATATTCACTGGATATTTTAAAGGAAATGGGCGAGAACAGCATTGATTGTGTTTATTTTGACCCAATGTTCGACGAGTCGATCCTTGAGTCGGATGGAATCCGGAGCTTAACAAATTTTGCTGTCTATGAAGGACTTTCCGATGAATTGATGGCTCACGCAAAGCGTGTGGCCAGAAAGAGGATCATTCTTAAAGATCATTTCAGGAGCACACGATTCAAAGAGTACGGTTTCAGGGTGAGCGTCAGGAAAACAGCGAAATTCCATTTTGGGATCATCGAAAAAGACCGGGAAGCTTGAGTTAAATAAGTGGTATTACTGAAGAGAAGATTTAAATTGAGGGACGGACAATAAATAGATTTTTACTGTCCGTCCACATAAATACCGTTCTTAATCAGCAACCGCTAAATAAACAAAGTAAGCCAGCATAAATAGACTGACAGCTACGAAGATCCACTCCATACATTTTGTCCTCCCTTTTGTAAATCGATAATATAACCTCTATTATTTCCTTATAACCATTTTTGAAAAATCTGAAACTCTTTGCCCAATTATTCGTATAAACAAGTTATAATGATATTAAGCGATTGTCCTGAAATTGTTGCTTAGGGACAGGCTGTATTAAACAAGAAGTTCGTAGTATTTCAAATTCAACAGATAATGAATCCCTTTTTATAAGGAAGTGATCCAAATGCCTGTATGGCTCCGTAAATCGTTAGTTGTCATGATATCGATTGTAACCTTTGGGATGGTGTCTCCAGCCCAGGTGAATGGATTCCTGACAACCACAGCTGAAAGAACCGATAAGTCGACTGCCGCTGAAACATCTTTCATGGATTCCTTTGATGACACTTTAGATGAAGATGCGGAACGTAATAAGTTCATTGACTGGGCGATGAGGGAAGCTGAAATGCAGTCCTTCGAGAAATTCGGCGCAAAAATTGGTCCTGTGATCGAGGATGAATTCAGGCAGACCATCTTGCCAAACATTGAAAAAGCAATCGAAATGGTAGCTGTCCAATATCCAGGTGAAAAACTCAATACACTGCGCATCACTGAAATGCCTGGCGGGGGCGAATCAGAGAAAATCTTCCACATAATCGGAGATACTGGCAAGGATATCATTCGCTTCCATGTGAGAAGGGACCAGCCGCCAAAGGATGGATACTGGTTCAATTTCCACTACCATACCTATCACGACGGATTCCAGAGCCATTATGAGCTGGGTAGGATCTTCTGGGACAAAAACACTCCTCCAAAATGGAGAAGTTGAGCCGGTTGCCAGCTCCCTGTGTGACAGAATGCTTTCCATTTTTTTTAGCTGAAATAGGACTTAATTTGAGCAAAACGAAATAAGTTTTAAGTAAAGGCCCAGCTGATGCTGGGTTTTTCTATATAAGCATCTAGAGCTGAAAAAATGGGAGGAACATCTAGAATGGCGGACATCATGCAAGGTTTTGTTGATACTTATGCCCAGTTTTTCAATTGGGATTTGTGGGTCGAGGTGTTAACGGACCCTGTCAGCTGGGGGCTGATCGGGACTCTCGTCATCCTTGAAGGACTTTTATCTGCTGATAACGCTTTGGTCTTGGCCGTAATGGTAAAGCATTTGCCTGAAAAACAGAGAAAAAGGGCGTTGTTCTATGGGTTGCTTGGCGCCTATGCGTTCAGGTTCATCGCCATCGGAATCGGTGTATACCTTATTGAATTCTGGTGGGTTAAAATCCTGGGAGCCGGTTATCTGGCCTGGCTTGCCATAAAATATTTTAGCGAAAAGAAAAAAGGGGATAATCAGGAAAATGGGGAATTTCCCGAAATCAATAAAAGCGGGCTTCTGATCAGGTTATTTGGGACTTTCTGGGGCACGGTAGCAGCAGTGGAATTGATGGATATTGCTTTTTCTGTTGACAGTGTCCTGGCAGCTTTGGGCATCAGCGAGGAAGTTTGGGTATTGCTTCTTGGCGGGATGCTTGGCGTTTTGATGATGAGGGGGGTCGCAGGGATATTCCTGAGGTTGATTGAAAGGATACCTGAACTTGAGACGACGGCTTATATCCTGATTTTAATCATATCTGCAAAAATGTTTGCCGGTGTTTTCGGGCTCCATATCGAGCACGCACATTTTTTCATCCTGCTGCTGATCACATTTATCGCAACCTTTGTCGTTCATTACAAGAACAGGAAAAAAGCTGCCGTAATCCAAAAGCAAAAAAAGGGACAATAAACCAATCGATCGAGGAACAGATGTATGTCTGTTCCTCTTTTGATGGACAGAAATCAGGAAACGAATAGCTAAAGTGTCCGTCAACAGTTCCGTTCTGGACCTAAATCACCTGATATGATCAGCATCCTTTCCCTTCGCTGCCTTCCTGATCAAAAGGAATAAGCAGGCAAGTGAGAAATAGATGATGATGAATGTGCCGGTCATCCTGGTTACCGTGAAGGTTACTGGAGAGGTAAGGAGGGTGAGGATGAAGGAATAGAATAAAAGGTCGATTAATACGAGCCAGCCTGAAGACATAACCTGCCATACCTGAGCTAAATCTTCTTCCAGCTCGCCAATAGACTGTCTCTTATATAAGAAGCGCATTTGCATCACCATCCAGATTGAAGTATTTATCTATATGCAGGGACGAACTGGAGAGTGAAAAGACTTCCTGTTTGATGAAACATTTTAAGAACCAGCACGTAAAGGTAGTAGAGGTGTGTAAATGAATTTTTCAGTATAATGTAATCAGGCAGCCTGGCAGCGATTTTGTTCATTGGGAAGTGATTCTATGTACCCATCAAATTATCAATTAGTAAAGCATCCATTACCTTTAACGGAAGAGAGCTGGTTGTCCTTCATAAAAGTTGCTGCAAATGAGCGGCCGCTTTATAAAAAAGAGGGCAATGTCCTGCAGTTCGGGCAGGTTGCAGCCAGTTTCGCCGGCATTCCGCAAGGTGAAGACGAATATTATAGCCAATTATCTGAATATGTGCATTCCCACGGACTGGTATTGCTAAGCGAGGATTCCCTGTTCAACAAATTGGAAACGGACCGTCTGCAAACAATCCAAACAGCAATTTCATCGACCCAATCAAGAAATCCATCAATAAATGACTTTGTCCTCATGCTTGAAGAGAAGAATTTCCTCCTGAAGCTCGAGCATCCTATCATGAACCTTCAAATAAAACTAGCTCTGATTGAAATGCTTAAGAAATGTAGTGAAAATGAAGACGGCGGCCTGGTGGGCGAGGGGTTTGTTCAAGTCTTTCTCGATGTCCTTGGCTGGACACTTACCTACCTTGATGAATATCTGTACAAAGCAGATCCCGAAAAGAACATGCCTGCTTTCCTCTGGTATGGCAATTACACAAAAAGCCATCAGTACCTGCTGTTCTTTTTGCTTGAAGTGGGCTGTGATGTCATTTCTTTCACCCCGGCAGGAGGCGACGCCCTTGGAATTGCTGCAGAAGCAGGGCATGCGACCTTTAGGCGCAACTATCCAAAGAAGCGGGATCCCGAAAGGTTTCCGGCTGAACAAATCAGGAATTCGGCTACAGTAGCATACCGGGCCTCGAAGGAAATCGAAAACATTCTGACGGATACTGGGGGATTATTGTACAAAAGCTGGCAGTTAAGAGACTATGTGCCTTCTGTTATAACCCTGAAGACAACATACGAAGAATTGTTCATGGTAGCAGAGGAAAAGGCAATGGTCAGGCCATATTTTGAAATGAAGGATAAATCGGTAAGCATTCCTGCATTGTTCGCAAAAATCAACGGAGTCAGCCATAATCGGCGAGAGTACTGGAAGCGGCTCCATCGACTGATCCTCCAGGAGAATGCCTTTCTGGTAAAAACGCTCCCATTTTCAACAGGAGCAAATAGTGATTTCCGCTTTCATTATCACAAGTCAATGGACAGAGAGGGATTCCTTGACCCGCAAAAGATGTCAGGCGCACATTACTGGAAATATCATCACATGCCTGAATGGCTCCAAACAGCTATCGCAACCGCAATCAGACGGATTTGTGCCAATCCCTGGCTGAAGGCTCAAAACAACGAGAAAGTCGATGATGTCCGGGTCTATTTGTTTACCCAGGGAATGCAGATACCGGAAAATATATTGAAAATGCTTCAGAAGTTTGATTATTCTCAGGAAGTGCCCAAGGTGATCATTTACAATAACGAGCTGAATGGTTCAATCACACGGCCAGATGCAGCCCTCCTGCTGTTATTGAACCAGTTAGGGGCAGACCTGGTTATTTACAACCCTGCCGGCCGCAGTGATATCGAAAAATTCATCGATAAGAGAATCTTTGTTTCACACTGGCTTGAGGATGTGGTATTCGATCAAGAACTAAGGGAACCTTCTGTCATGAAAAAAATCATTATGCAAGGACTATTCAAAACTCTAAGGAGTGATTAGTTGATGAATCCTATCAATGATCAAAAGGTCAGCTCATCGTCGCATCAATCAACGGGACAGCTGGACGATGGGAGGATAGCCAATTTGAAGATGGCGTTGAGGAGTGAACAGGAGGTCCAGCATCTGACTCGAAGCATTGATGAAAAAAACCTGATCCAGATTCTCGATTTCGGAATGGAACCTGCTATTGAAGTTTCTCATTACGCTGACCAGATACTTGGTTTCATTTTAAGGGAAAATGAAGTGGATTCTGCTAATATATTCAAACGGCTGGGGAGTATCATGGCTCGGTTTGACAAGAGGGACTTCGAAAAGACAGAAGGCGGGCTGTTCAGCAGGATATTCCAGAAGTCGGTGAAAAGGTTGGATGTGCTGATTAATAAGTATCAAACGATCGGCAAGGAGATAGATCAAATTTACGTAGAAATATCGAAATATACAAGTGAAATGGCAGAAATATCGAAGATGCTGGAGCTGGTGCATGAACAGTACTATCAATATTACTTGACTCTTGAGAAATATATAGTTGCTGGAGAAATAAAGCTCAATGAATGGAAAGCGAACGAACTGTTGATGATGGAACGGCCTTCTTATAATGAAAATCAAATGGAAAAAATGGAACTTGATATAATGAACCAAGCGATAAAAGCACTTGAACAAAGGGTGCATGAACTTGAAAGTGTTAAAATGGTTGTCTTACAGGCGGCACATCAGATTAAAATGCTGCAAAGCGGAAACGCCAGAATGGTCAAGAGAATTAACTCTGGATTCATAAGCGCCATTCCTATTTTTAAGGAGGGCCTGCACCAGTCCATCGCTGCAAAAAAACAGAAGCTGGTTGCGGACTCGTTGAAAGAGCTGGCCCGGAGGACTAATGGGTGGAATATTAGGAAGGCGCAGAACATCATAGGGCAAAATAGGGAGATTGAGCCCGTTTTGAATACACCAGGCCCTAAAATAGAGACGATAGAAGCATGTCACCATGTTATTTTGGAAGGTATACAGGAAACCATATCCATCGAGGAAGAAAATAAACGGTTAAAAGAAAAAAGCAAAGAGCGCCTGCTCAAGCTGCAAAAAATAATAACAACTTCAGATAAATCCAACCAGTGATGGACTCATCCATTTTTAAGTGGATGAGTCTTTCTGTTTTAACCTGTAGAGTGTTTGCAAACAGGACTTCTCCATCGAACTTCAATATCCTGCGGTCGCCCATAGTAAACTCAAAAAATACCTCAATTAGGACAATAATCATCTTTTCAACCAAAATAGCCAAAATCCAGCAGCTAAATTGCCTTTATCCTAACCTGTTTCCTGAATTTCTCAGCCAGCAGGCAAGCGATCATATGTTATAATTTTAATAGCTTACTATTGATGAAATCCCTCAATCTCCAGCTAACCACGTTTGTTCATAACTCAGAGAACCACTTCAGGAAAGGGGATAATACATGCGAAAAGTTTTTCAAATATTCGTTGTTATCATTCTTTCCTTCACACTTCTGGGAAGCTCAAATGCCAATATGGATGGCATTTTTCTTTATGAATACCCAAAACAATCCTTACTTTATGATTCTTTGGATCCTTCAGCAATAAAACTGGCAGGGAGTTTGGTCGTGCTTCCTGAAGGTGATTTCGACCAGTTGGAAGCAGCGAAGATTATTGGAAGGCTCACTCATTTACCTGAATCCATGATCAAGAAAGCAATCAATCAAAATATAAAAGTACGATTATTTGAAGGCAACCTCACTGATAATCCTACGGCCAGCCATTTAAAGGGTATCATTCCCCGTGGCTACACTTCGAAAAGGACATGGGACCAGGTTCCGGGAATTGGAGGATCAAGAGTCGTTCTTGTGAAGATTGGAAGCAGCGAGAAGGGAAAGGGGCACGGATCGGTCAATCTTGAATTGCACGAGCTGGCACATTCACTCGACCGCCATGTCTATGGCGGAATCAGAGAGGAAGAAAGGTTCCAGATGATTTGGAAACAGGAAAGCCGCCTGCTATTTCCAGGGAGGGCGTATTTCCTGGACTATCCAGAGGAATATTTTGCCGAATGCTTTGCGATGTACTATATTGGCGGCATGCCTGCCCATCTGTTGAAGGAAGCAGCTCCGCAAACCTATCATTACATTGAAGGCCTAAAGTAGTATTTTATAAGATTCCACTTAAAACAAGCAGGAAATCAGCCAGGGACATCAAAAATAAAAAAGAGGAATTTCTTTATTCCCAACTTTATAATTGCTAAAATAAATAGAAATAAATCGTACGTTTTGAAGGGCAGGGAGATTCATGAAACAATATCTAGAATTATGCAAACATGTATTGGACACAGGTGTAAAAAAAGAAGACCGTACCGGTACAGGGACCATCAGTACGTTCGGCTATCAAATGCGTTTTAACCTCCAGGATGGATTTCCGCTGCTGACGACCAAAAAGCTTCACCTGAAATCGATTATTCATGAACTGCTCTGGTTTTTGAATGGTGATACAAATGTAAAGTATTTACAGGAAAACGGAGTGCGGATCTGGAATGAATGGGCAGATGAAAACGGTGAACTGGGACCGGTGTATGGGCATCAATGGCGCTCATGGGACGGTGCTGATGGGGAAACTGTTGACCAGATTTCCGAGTTGATCCATACGATCAAAACCAATCCGGATTCCCGGAGGATGATTGTCAATGCATGGAATGTAGCGGAAATCAAGAATATGGCCCTGCCGCCATGCCATTGTATGTTCCAGTTTTATGTAGCGGATGGCAAGCTTTCCTGCCAGCTTTACCAAAGATCCGCGGATGTATTCCTTGGGGTGCCATTCAATATTGCTTCCTATGCGCTCCTGACCATGATGGTTGCCCATGTTTGCGACCTTGAGCCCGGGGATTTTGTGCATACCTTTGGAGATACCCATATTTACTCCAACCATTTTGACCAGGTTAAGCTTCAAATGACAAGGGACCCAAAACCATTGCCGCAAATGAAGCTGAACCCAGAAGTCAAATCGATCTTTGACTTTACCTATGATGACTTTGAATTGGTTAATTATGAAGCACATCCTCATATTAAAGGGGTTGTCAGTGTATGATATCGTTAATCTGGGCAATGGACGAGAACAGGGTGATCGGTTACCATAATCAGCTTCCCTGGAGGCTACCAGAAGATTTAAAGTTTTTCAAACGCGTAACGATGGGACATCCTATCATGATGGGAAGAAAAACATTTGAATCAATCGGAAAGCCGCTTCCTGGCAGAGAAAATATTGTCATAACCCGGGATGAAAACTACCATCCTGAAGGCTGTACAATCATGAACTCGATGGAAGAATTTTTGGGCTATTCAAATCAAAAAGAAGAAGAGATTTTCGTCATTGGCGGTGCGGAGATTTTCAAGGAAATATTGCCGGAAGCAGACAGGCTTTATCTGACAATGATCCATCATCAATTTGAAGGAGATACCTACTTTCCCGTTTTTGACATAGAAAAGTGGAACCTCCAGACAAGGGAAGTCGGCCCAAAAGATGAAAAGAATCCATACGATTATGAGTTCCTGATTTTTAAACGCAAATAGCACTTACGTTAAAGCAGTCCTTAAAAGGATTGCTTTTTTATTGTGAGAAACTGTCCGAAGTTAAAACTTAAAAGGAAAAGCCAATCGTTTTGTTTAAAGAAAATTCTCATTAAATTTGTTCAATCATATAGTCTTGCCAAAACAAATCCATTATAATGGCTACAGAATGTACTTAGGAGGAAACAATGCTTCGTTTAATTGCTTGTTTTTTGTATATGGGTGGCTATCTTGTCTGGAGCATGCCAAAACTGTCGAAGGTAAAAAAGTTGCCCGCAGATTTGGAGTTGGGGGAAAGGAAGCGGCGTATCTTTGAAACGCCGAAAAATTGGTCTAAAACGTTCCTGGCTTTGACTGGATCCCAGGTTGAGGTGCAGGGACTGAACAACATCCCAAAAGGTCCTGTGCTGTTTGCCAGCAACCATGAAGGCGATTTTGATATACCGGTCCTGATTGGAGCCATTGATAAACCTTTTGGCTTCATTTCCAAAATTGAAGTCAAGAAGGTCCCGATTTTGTCATCGTGGATGGAAGCGATCGATTGTATATTCATAGACAGGAAGAATCGTGAAAAAGCGGCAGATTCCATCTTTACAGGAGTGGATTTATTGACGAAGGGGAATTCACTTTTGATATTCCCGGAAGGAACGAGGAGCAAGGGCGGACCGGTCGGCCGTTTTAAAGCGGGAGGTTTCCGCCTTGCCAAAGATTCTGGTGTACCAATCGTTCCGATTTCCGTCACCGGTACGGCTGATGTTTTTGAAAAGAACGGGCGTCTTGTCAAACCTGCCAAAATAAAGGTCATCATCAGTGAGCCGATTTATAGTTGGCAATACAAGGATAAAGATTTGATTGCGATTGCTGATGACGTTAGAGACAAAATCTTACGGTCAAGGGATGAAAAAAGAATTGCTTCCTGAACTATATTCCATTTAAACGAAAAAGCCCCTGCTGATAGCAGGGGCTTTATATGTTCATCTCGAAATCTGGCTGGACGAAGAAATGGATTTTTTATTCAAATTGTGAAAGGCTATTCATCATCCTGCTGAATTCTGCTGGAATGCAGAAATCCTCAGGCTTGAAATTATCGCGGATCCATTTCACCATTTCCATCGGGCTATTGAAGAATTCTCCGCTAGTATCACTTTTGCGGATCATATATCGCCCATTGTCTTCATCAAGGGTAACTTCTACCGGCAAAGCCCCGTCATAACTGTTCAAATAAAATTCCATTTTTAAATTCCCTCCAGCGTATTTTCGTTATTATATGTTATTTTACTCTCATTTTATTCATTGTAAAGCCTAGAATTTCAAATATTTAAAAAATTCAATCGACAAAATATTTTTTTGTGATATAATGAACAAATTAATTATTTTGCAAAGTGAGGGTGACGAGATGAAACAGAAAACATTGAATGGAAAATGGGTAAGTGTAGAGGATATTCTTATTGCCTACAGGCATCTTAAAGAGATTGTTGCCCATACTCCGCTGCAATTGAACCAACGTTTATCAGAAAAATACGAAGCTGATATATATTTGAAACGTGAAGACCTTCAGCATGTACGTTCTTTCAAGCTAAGAGGGGCATACTATGCAGTCAAGTTATTATGGGAGAGTGGATTGGAAAATGGTGTTGTCTGTGCAAGTGCGGGCAATCATGCTCAGGGAGTGGCGTACGCCTGCAGACAACTGGGAGTGAACGGGAAAATTTTCATGCCTGCCACTACACCGGGGCAAAAAATCAGCCAGGTGGAAATGTTCGGCCGTGAATTTGTTGAGATTGTCCTGGTCGGGGACACCTTTGATGATTCTTACAGAGAAGCACGGAAATGCGCGGAGAAAGAAGGCAGGGAGTTCATCCATCCTTTCGATGATGAAAATGTCATTTCCGGACAGGGGACCGTTGCCGTTGAAATCCTCAATGACTGCCAGGATTCTGTAGATTATGTCCTCGCAAGTATTGGCGGCGGAGGCTTGATGGCTGGACTCAGTACATACATAAAAAGCGTCTCTCCCTCTACAAAGCTGATTGGTGTCGAGCCTAGCGGTGCTGCTTCCATGAGTGCAGCATTTGCCCACAATAGTGCAATTCCCCTGGAAAAAATCGATACGTTTGTCGATGGTGCTGCTGTCAAATGTGTGGGTAGCAAAACCTATGAAATTTGCAGGGGAAATGTTGACAGGCTCGTTGCTGTTCCTGAAGGGAAGGTCTGCACTTCGATTCTACAATTATATAATGAGCATGCGATTGTGACTGAGCCGGCAGGGGCTTTGCCGATTGCCGCCCTGGACATGCTGAAAGATGAGATCAAAGGTAAATCGGTTGTATGTGTGGTGAGCGGCGGAAATAACGACATCGGCAGGATGCAGGAGATCAAAGAAAGGTCATTGCTCCATGAAGGCCTCCTTCATTACTTCATTGTTAATTTTCCGCAGCGGTCAGGGGCTTTGCGGGAGTTCCTCGATGATGTACTTGGACCAGGGGATGATATTACGAGGTTTGAATATACGAAGAAAAATAATAAAGAAAGCGGGCCTGCGCTTGTCGGTATTGAATTGAAAAATAAACATGAATACAATAGGCTCATTGCCAGTATGGAGAAAAAGGGCTTTGCATTCATGGAGTTGAATAAGGAACATCAGTTGTTTAATTTACTGGTATAATATTAATAATAGATAATTAAGGACGGATGTTATAGAATAGGAAATGTCACAATTAGCTGGATCTTGGTCTCCACTTGTGAATTTCTTATGAACTTTCACAGCATTCCTCCACTTTAGGAATGAAAAGTACTATAATCATAGTAGATTTACATTATGAAAAAGGAGATGTTGATATGTTATCAAACATCGGAGTTCCTGGATTGATTTTAATCCTTGTCTTAGCCCTCATTATCTTTGGACCAAAGAAACTTCCTGAGATTGGACGTGCATTTGGCCAGACACTTCGTGAATTCAAGAAGTCAACTCGTGAATTGACAAGTGATGTAATGGAAGAATTCGAAGATGAAAAAAAGGAAATCACGAAAGTTACTAAATAGGGTGTAAGATGCTTTTGTCTTACCCCTTTTTCTTTCGCGGGCTGATGTTCGCAGCCCTGATAATGAAAATGGAAATGCAACAAAAGGAATTGGCAGGGGATTGGTATGGAAGATAAAGAATTAAATCTGGTGGATCACCTCGATGAGCTGAGGAACAGGCTGATTGTTTCGGCTGTCGCCTTCATTATTTTCTTTGGCTTAGGCTTCTACTTTGTCCAAGACATCTATAATTTCTTCGTCCGTGATCTGGACGTGAAGTTAATCGTCCTGGGGCCAAGCGATATTATCTGGATTTACTTCATGCTCGCTACGATCATCGCTATTGCTGGTACGATACCGGTACTGGCTGTACAAATATGGCTGTTCGTCAAACCGGCTCTCAGACCGATTGAACGGAAACTTTCCCTTTCGTACATCCCGGCGCTGTTCATCTTATTCATCGTTGGTCTTGCTTTTGGCTATTTCGTGATTTTTCCGACAGTCCTTAGTTTTCTCGTCGAACTGAGCGGGGACATGCTGGTCACAAATTTTACAGCGGAAAAGTACTTCAAGTTCATCATGAATATGACGATCCCATTCGGGGTGCTGTTCGAGCTGCCGGTTGTCGTGATGTTCCTGACCTCACTAGGAGTCATTAATCCTTACGTCTTGGTGAAAGTCAGAAAGTACGCCTACTTTATACTGGTTGTCATCTCAGTGGTTATTTCACCACCAGATTTCATGTCAGATGTACTGGTAATGATTCCGCTGCTGCTATTGTATGAAGTCAGCATCAACCTGTCCAAAGTGGTTTACAGACGGAAGCTCAAGAAGGAAAAAGAGTGGCAGGAGAAGTATGGAGATATGGATGATGAGGAATCCTCCTTTTAACATATGATCCAAAAAGCATCAAACGAATATCAGGCAAAATAACGCGTAGACATTCCACGCGTTTTTTTGTTGCGTTCATTAAGTCTGATTGCATCCATTGCAGATGGATTTCCAGGTTGGGACTGCATATGATTTTATGAATGGAAACGTATTAATTTTTTTTGTATTCAGCGCAAACAGACACATTTCGACCAGGATATAGGGTATAATATAAACAAACGGGTATAAAAGAGGATTGATATCTTGTTATTCAAAAGCCTGGAGTTCAAAAACGTTGTTGGACAGAAGGTTAAAGTCGTGGATATTCCTGTGTTGGAAGAAGAGAATTCTTATTATTTTATGATCCAAGTCCGTTTGCAAACTTTTATTACAGCAATCTACCAGGAAAGAAACGCAAGAAAGTTTTATTCATTCAAAGAGTATTTAAAGAGAGTGATGAAATGGCCGGATTATGAACAGCTGTTCAAGTCCGCCGAATTGAAGAATAATGCCTGAGATTTATCTTTTGAAGCGCCTCCTTGAAGGGCGCTTTTGTTCTTTTTTCAGTTCGTTCAGTCTGACTATAAAATGAATGAAGATCCAAAAGAGACCATGCAAATATTTTAAATTGTCATGATGAATAGGTATAATAGTTATAGTGTTTTTTGATAGGGATGTGAAATTATGGCTAAGATTAAAATTGTTACGGATTCTACTTGTGATTTGAATGAGGAGACCATAAAGAAATGGGAGATCATCGTCGTCCCATTATCGATTTCGATTGATGGGGAAAATTATTTGGACCGAGTGGATATTACTCCAAATGAATTCATGGAGAAGATGAAGACTTCTTCTGAGCTGCCAAAAAGTTCGCAGCCTCCTGCAGGGGAATTCCTGAAGCTGTACGATGAGCTTGCTGCGGATGGTTATGAAATCATCTCCATTCATATGACTGGCGGGATGAGTGGTACAGTGCGCTCTGCAGAAAGTGCTGCCCAGATGTCCAGTGCGAATGTTCATGTCGTGGATTCCCGGTTCATATCAAAAGGGCTGGCCTTCCAGGTACTTGAGGCAGCAAAAATGGCGGCAGACGGGAAGTCTGTGGACGAAATATTGTCCAGACTGAACACAATAAGGGCACAGACCCGCTTGTTTGTCGTCGTTGATACACTTGAAAACCTGGTCAAGGGTGGAAGGATCGGCAAAGGAAAAGCAATGATAGGCTCATTGTTGAATATAAAGCCGATTGCCTCACTCGAAGGTGGAGAATATACTCCAGTATCCAAAGCAAGAAGTCATTCCCAAGTCGTGAAATACCTAAAAAAACAGTTCACTGAAGATACACAAGGGAAAACGATAAAAGGCGTAGGATTGACTCATGCTGATGGGATGAGCCTCGCTGAAAAGGTCAAGGAAGCTGTCATCGCAAGCTCAGGCTTTGATGAATTTTCCATTGAAGAGACAACACCCATTGTCAGCACCCACACGGGCCCGGGCGCAATCGGGTTTATGTATTATTTTGAATAAATTACATAGTCTATGACATGGTCTGGGTTCCTGAATCCCAGGCCTTTTTGTGTTCCAACCTATTTCCGAACTATAGATTTTGAGGCTCAGTTCCAGCCTTCCGGAAAGCGAAGCGTCTGGAACAAAAATCAAGGCGTATTCTAAATTCGTCCAGTAAAATTGTTGAAGCATACAGGAAATCATGAAAGGATGTCGAATGTTTTTAACTATTCACTCTTGATGGAACGGAAAGTGACAATGAAAATATGAAATTCAATCTAAAAAACCTGTCATTATTCAATAAAGTATGGATGTTTTCATACATGATTACAACAATTGTTGTCGTCTCGATCATGGGGACAAGTTTCTACCTCCAGTCCAAGCAGCTGAAAGATCAAATGGCTGACAAAGTTGAGGATGTTGCAGGGATTTGGTCTTCAACGATTGACCCAGACGAAATTAAGAAAGCAGATTACCTAAGGAATGAGACAAACCCATCAAGCGAGCGGCTTGAGAAACTTCTGACAATGGTCGGGGAGAAAAGTGCGTCCTTCCTGGGGGCGTACATATTACTTCCTGAAGAATACCAGCACCAAAAAGTATACGTCCTTGCAGCATCAGACATTTACACGGATTATTCATTTGGATCCCGGATGTACTATGACGCAAGTGAGGAATTTCTACTCGGCTTTCGCGCCACCCGTGACAAGAAAAAAGTGACAAGTACCGATATTTTCTCAGATCAGTATGGATCATGGGTTTCATCCTTTGCACCCATTTTGGATAATGACGGGAATGTAGTCGCGGTACTTGGGATCGATGCCAAGGCGACAATCATCAGGCAAAATCAGATGGAGATTCTTTTCCTGTTAATCGTCCAGATGGCCGCCATTTTGGTTGCGGTGTATATCATTTTGAATTGGGGTCTCAAAAAGGTAATGAAGCCGATGGATGACTTATTTTATGGCATAAAGGAAATCAGTTCAGGGAATTTTTCCGTACACCTGCCAGTCCGCGACCAATCAGAATTGAGTATCTTGAGTGAGAAGTTTAACGAGATGGCGGCCCAGCTCTCTCAATTGTTCAAAAGTGTATCAGCTGCCTCAAGAGAACTGGGACAGTCTTCTATTAAAGAGAACGAATCTCTCTTGCTTGAGGAAGCGATTAATACAATAGAGGATATTTTTGAACGAACCAAGCTGCAGCAGGAGCTCCAGCGTGCTGAAAAGATGAACGCCATCGGCCAGCTTGCCGCATCTGTTGCCCATGAAATCAGGAATCCTATGACGGTAGTAAAAGGATTCCTGCAAATTTTCCTTGCAAAAAAAATGAGTGAAGAAGAGCAAACGTATTTAAAGCTGATGATCGATGAATTGAACAGGGCGGAGACAATCATCAATGATTACTTGAGCCTCGCGAAACCGGATGTAGGAAAGCTTGAGATCATTGAAGGAAAGGAACTGGCTGAACAGGTGATGGACCTGATGAGTTCCTATGCGATGATGTCCAAAAATATATCCCTTCACACGCAAATAAACGAACCTGTGAAAATCAAGGGGAACAAAAGCGAATTAAAGCAAGTGCTGATCAATATCCTGAAAAATGGGATCGAAGCCATGGACGATGGAGGAAGACTCTGTATGACTGTTGAAAAACAGGGAGAATACGGTGTTTTTATGATTGAAGATACAGGAATCGGGATGACAGCGGAGGAGCTTTCCAGGCTGGGAACGGCTTTTTATTCATTGAAGGAACGCGGAACTGGCATGGGGTTGATGGTGTGTTATCAGATTGTGGAAAGGATGAAAGGTCAGATAAAAGTGACCAGTTCTAAAGGTGAGGGAACAACCTTTGAGATTATGGTCCCGATATACACAGAAAGTCCTGAGTAATATTCAGGGCTTTTTATATTTTTGCCATTATTTTCAACCCTCTCAATATAATTTTACAAGGGGGTGCTCAGTCTTGGGGAAAAAGGTTTTGTTCTTTAGTGACTTTGGAATTGACGATAATATTGCTGTTTTATATGCGTTTTTTAACAAAGGAATTGATATGGTTGGCGTAGTGGCGGATTATGGGAATGTATCCAAGTTAGATGCTCTCCGGAATGCCGCCTATTTACAGGAGCTTACGGGAAGGCATGATGTGCCCGTCTTTGCTGGGGCAGAATTGCCTTTAACAGGAGACCCGCCAGAATATGTGCCAGATGTACATGGGAGTGAAGGGCTTGGTCCAATAATACCTGATATAGAAGTGGATTCTTCACTTGAAAATTTTCATGGCATCCAGGAAATTATCGAAAAGAATCCGGATGAAATCATCATTGTGAACGTCGGGAGGCTTTCATCACTGGCCGCTGCGTTTATCCTGTATCCTGGCACTATGAAGAAAGTGAAGGATTTTTACATCATGGGCGGTGCTTTCAATGAACCTGGGAATGTCTCACCAGTCGCAGAGGCAAATTTCTTTGGTGATCCCTATGCCGCAAACATTGTCCTGACACAAGCTAAAACACCAGTCAAGATTATACCACTTAATGTAACCAGCGGAGCGATTGTGACACCTGCGCTAATTGATGAACTTGATGCATATTACCAATCGATCGGTAGTAAAGTTGGAAGCCTTGTAAAGCCCATGTTCGATTACTATTACAAATTTTATAAGAAGCGGAATCCAGAACTTACAGGTGCACCTCTCCACGATGTCCTTACTTTATGGGCCTTATTGAATGAGGAAAATGTCGTTTACCGCGAAATTCCTGTCAAGATTGTCGTTAATCGGGGTGAGGCATTTGGGCAAAGCATTGGAGATTTCAGGAACACGATCAGCAAGTCGGATTTTCCTGTCCATCAAGTTGCTGTTAATTTTAACTATACTGCCTTCATCAAAGATTTTTACATCACCATGAAAAATTCCGTAAGCCACAATGAAACAACTTGAGCATTGTTCATTTCACACTTCCCTCATAGCTTTTTCTTTCTTCTCTCAAACTCGTCTGCTAGAATTGGTTATGGACATTATTAGAAAATGCAGGTGATGAACGTGAAGAAGGTATTTTTGCTGATCATGATGGCTGCTGTTGTCGTGTTCGCTGCTGCTTGTGGAAACGGCGGATTAAAGGATGCGAAAAATTATCCGATTGAGGATTTCACATTTACGAATCAGGATAATAAGCCGCTTAGTAAAAAGGATTTAAAAGGGAAGGTCTGGGTTGCTGATTTTGTTTTCACCAGCTGTGCGGATGTTTGCCCGCCTATGACTGCCAATATGGCCAAACTTCAGGATATGATCAAGAAAGAAGATCTTAAGAATGTTGAAATTGTATCATTCAGTGTTGATCCGACTGTCGACAAGCCTGAAGTACTTAACGAATATGGCCAGAAGTTCAATGTGGATTTCAGCAACTGGTCATTCCTGACTGGGTACAGCCAGGAGGAAATAGAAAAATTCGCATTTGAAAGCTTTAAAGCATTCGTCAAGAAACCCGAAGAAGGAGATCAGGTCATTCATGGGACAGACTTCTATCTAATCGACCAAGAGGGTGTTATGAGAAAGTATTATACCGGTCTTAAAGAAGTCCCATTTGAACAAATCATCGAAGATATTAAAACACTACAATAGGCCGCATATGTGGCCTGTTTTTTTGGGGTCTTGGTTAAACCTTGGCTGTTTGAACAAATTAAACTAAATGTATGAGCTTAATACATGCTTCAGCAAAAGAACACGCGGAGCTGTATTAAATGTTATAATAATTATACTTTTCATAGGTAGGTGATAAAAAAATGCTCAAAAAATTCACCTTACTTAATGTCCTATTAATTTTGCTATTAGGAGCCTGCAGTCCGTTTGAAAACCTGCAAAAAGGGAATTTCAATAACGTGAAGAAAACAGGGCTGGAAATAAGGGAAGCCTTGCCGGATTCGTTTTTTCCGAGGGAGTTGCATATTGTTGCTGCGGGGGACTCTTTGACACAGGGGGTTGGTGACAGTACGAATTCCGGTGGCTATATACCATATCTTGCAGACGATCTTGAAAGTGAAAAATCAGTCAGGAATGCGAATTTTGAGAATTTTGGAGTCCGGGGCAACAGAACGGACCAGCTGTTGAAGAGGCTGCAGGATAAAAACCTTCAATCCTCTATAAAGGAAGCAGACTTGATCATATTAACGATCGGCGGGAATGATTTAATGAAGGTTGTTAAAGAGAATTTTTCCAATCTGAGGCTAGATCCATTCCTTATCGGACAGAAGATGTTCGCTGAACAGCTGCAGGAAATATTCAAGTCAATCCGCAATGTAAATCAAGAAGCTCCTATTGTGTTAGTGGGACTTTATAATCCATTTTTCAATTGGTTTGCCGATGTTGAGGAAATGAATCAAATAGTGGACGAATGGAACAGAGAAAGCAACTCGATAGTAGAGCATGATGGGAATGCATATTTTGTGGACATTCATGATATTTTCCTGAACAATGAGGAGAACCTTCTTTACACAGATTATTTTCACCCGAATGATCGCGGGTACCAATTAATTGCCGATCGGATATATGGACTGCTTGATGAACAGGTACTTGATTCACTGAATGACTAGAATTGAACAGAGGAGTTACAAAGACTGATGGTGAAAAATAAATGGAAGATAGGCTTCTTTATCCTGTTAGGCCTTATAATAGCTTCGATTTTAATCTTTTGGATTCTGATCTCCTTGCCTGCTGAGGAATCGAAGATACAGCCTGACAGGAATAATACAGCAAGTGATGATGTAGCCTTTCATGTATCGACGAACAAACGGGACTTGAACAGGGTGATCAATCATTATTTAGAAGAGGAAGCAAAAAATAGCCAGTTTGAATATCAGGTATTATTGACGGATGAGGTTGAATTATATGGGACGCTGCCGATCTTCAGTCAAGAACTGGAATTGAAGCTGACCTTCGAACCGCAGGCTTTGGAAAATGGGGATTTAATTCTGAAACAAAGGTCAATTTCAGTTGGAAGATTGAATCTTCCTGTTTCAACGGTGCTAAAATTCGTCCGGGACAGTTACCACTTGCCGGAGGCTGTTGAGATCCAGCCTAAAGAAGAAAGAGTATACGTGTCGATGCAAAGGCTTAAGCTGAAAAGTGATATGAAGGTACGGGTCGATGAATTTAATTTGAAGAAGGACAATATTAAATTTACATTGCTGGTTCCGGCAGATTAAAAAGGCGCTCTTTATCGAGTGCTTTTTTTTATGAATTTTGCTGGGTTCTAATGCAAATAAGAATGGCCGGTCACCCGGCCAGGATCATCCCTGTAATAGAAGCACCTCAAGCGGTGGCTCACCTTTGGCAGTTCCAACAGCAATAATCGTATAAGCGTTATTTGGCTGAAGTTTGACATTCGGGATTGTCAATACAGTGTTTTTGGTCCCGGCAACTTTTGCCTCAAGTGTGACGGTCATTGGAGTAAGTGCAAGGTAAGTGGTGGCCTGTTTATAGGATACATTCGGAAAAATGACATCCCCGTTCATTCCCGCGATGTCTACTGCAGGGGTATCGGGAGAAAGATGGATGAACCTTGCTTTCGTTTCTCCGACAGGTGTTTGCGGGTGATCTTCAAATGTCAGCAACTGGAGCTTCCTTGAAGGTCCCACAATTGCCGAAGTGTAAATCCTTCCTGGTTCGATAGTTATTTTCTTGCTGATGACAGTCGAAACACTATCTCCAGCAGTATAGATGTCAACCTGATACTTTCCAGGCTCCAGCTGCATATGGCTGCTGTTGTTCTTATAATCAAAGTCTCGCAGTACACGGCTGCCATTTAAATAAATATCAACAGCCTTCAGCTCAGGAGAGGCGTGCAAGAAGCGCAGCATCGATGGCATGATGTTTGATGCAGTGACTGGTGCCGCATAGGTACGCATTAACTCCACAGCCTTGCTCAGGTTTCGCAAATGTTTATGATAGTACATGACATGCCTATCCGGATCAATGTATTTATAGTAATTCGCCAACAAATCATATTTGGCAGCTTTATGCAGGTAATCATTCTGATTTCTGGTGGACATACCCCTCACTCCTAAATAGAATACTCAAATGTAAAGTATGCAAAATGGGCATGACCGGTGCGGAACTGGTCATAAGGCCAGGGGAATTTATTAAAGGCTGTTTTCGTAAAGGTTTTTGTTAAAATCCTAAAGCCGATTTTAACGTGATCATAGCCATTATGTATGTCGGTACTAAGTTTGCAAGCTCTTTTCTCATTATAAGCGTTAACTGTGTGAATAATTTTAGGTTATTCAATCCTACTTTGTAAGCAATAGCGACAAAGTTTGAGAAAAGAGCCTAATAAAAAAAGGTTTACAAAGAGAAAAAATTTCCATATACTGAAGTTAACTATAAGAGAGGCAGGTGGAGTGTAATGAGCAGAATGTTAATTGTTATTGAGTTGACCGTTTCTTATTGCACGTCCCACTAACCTAAGCGGAATAATAGACTATTCGTCTTTTTCTACATGCTTATGAAACTGCGGGATGTGCATGCCTGTGGTTTTTTTATTTTATAAGCATGATGGAGGAGAAAGAATGAGTAAACTTGAAAGTATCGGAATGACTGCTGAAATAGGGAAATATTTCGAGGATGTTCATTTCCAGGAATATAAGCCAGGCAGGGTTGCATTGGAGCACAAGCATAGTTATAGGGTATGGCTCGAAGATGGGGAATACCTTTGTACACTCTCAGGTAAATTGGCATTTGAAGCAAATGGCCGGGATGACTTGCCGGCAGTTGGCGACTGGGTTGCCGTAAAGACCTCACCAGGTGAAATGCGGGGAACCATCCGGGGAATCATGCCGCGAAAGAGCAAGTTTTCCAGAAAGGCTGCAGGGCAAGTCACCGAGGAGCAGATTGTGGCAGCTAATATAGATACTGTGTTCATTGTGAATTCCCTTAATGATGACCTGAATTTAAGGCGGATTGAAAGGTATCTTCTGCTTGCCTGGGAGAGCGGTTCAAATCCGGTCATCATATTGAGCAAAGCGGATTTGGAGCCGGACCTTGAAATAAAGATGGAGCTGGTGGCAGAGGTGGCAATCGGTGTTCCTGTCATACCAGTGAGTGTCCTTGAGGGAACCGGCACGGAGGAATTACAAAGATATCTAGCCCCTGGACGGACGGTTGCTTTAATTGGGTCGTCAGGAGTCGGGAAATCAAGCCTTGTCAATTATTTCTCGGGATACAACAAACAGCTTGTGCAGGAGATTCGTGAAAGTGATGATAAGGGTAAGCATACAACGACACACCGGGAGATGGTGCTGCTGCCTGGTGGTGCTGTGCTCATCGATACACCGGGAATGAGAGAGATCCAGCTTTGGACCGGTGAGGAAGGAATCAGGGAAAGCTTCGCTGATATCGATTTGTTCTCTGAAGAATGTAAATTTCGTGATTGCACCCATGGTAATGAGCCTGGTTGTGCAGTGCGCTCAGCCATTGTTGTTGGCCACCTAGATGAGAGCAGGCTTGCCAGTTATCAAAAGCTGCAAAAAGAACTGGCATATATTGACCGGAAGTTGGATAAGAAAGCACAAGCTGAGGAAAAAAAGCACTGGAAAAATATCAACAAAGAGATTCGCCAGAAAACAAAGTTCAAACGATAATGAACAAAAAGCCTCTTCTCCGGAAGGGGCTTTTACTGTTAAGTGTTCTGAATGTGTTTTTTGCTTTAAAAGATATACAATAGGGAATAAGTATTTGAGTAGAGTTTATTTAGAATTGGAAGAGGTGGACTCATGAATAAAGAAAATCGTATGCTTGCGACGTTTGCTGGAGGCTGTTTCTGGTGTATGGTCAAGCCGTTTGATGAACAGCCGGGAATCTACAGTGTTGTTTCCGGCTATACAGGAGGCACGAAGGAAAATCCTACATACGAAGAGGTATGCAGTGAGATGACCGGGCATTATGAAGCCGTACAAATCACATTTGATCCTGAAGTCTTTCCGTACGAGGAACTTCTGAAACTATATTGGCAGCAAATTGACCCGACTGACCCAGGCGGACAGTTTTACGACAGGGGCCAATCGTACCAGACTGCCATTTTTTATCACGATGAACAACAGAAAAAGCTGGCAGAAGAGTCGAAAAGGAAGCTTGAAGAGAGTGGGCAGTTCTCGAAGCCAATCGCTACAAAAATACTGCCGGCAAAGACATTTTATCCTGCTGAGACCTATCACCAGGGGTATTATAAGAAAAATCCGGAACGCTATAATGCTTATCAAAAAGGTTCAGGCCGTGAAGCTTTTATCAAGGGACATTGGGGTGAGAATAAATGAAAAAGAATCAAGAAGAGTTAAAGAAGAGGCTGACGCCGATGCAATATGAAGTGACACAAAACAATGGGACCGAACCGCCATTCAGGAATGAATTTTGGAATGATCTCAGGGAAGGGATTTATGTGGATATCGTCTCGGGTATGCCGTTATTCAGTTCCCGGGATAAATATGATGCGGGCTGCGGCTGGCCGAGTTTTACTAAGGCAATCGAAGAGGAAGAAGTCGTTGAAAAAAAGGATCTGAGCCATTTCATGGTCAGGACAGAAGTGCGGAGCAAAAGTGCAGACTCCCATTTAGGCCACGTATTCGATGATGGCCCGGGAGAAAATGGCCTGAGATATTGCATCAATTCAGCTGCATTAAGGTTTGTGCCGAAAGAAAAAATGGAAGAAGAAGGCTACGGGGATTTCCTAAAACTGTTCCAGGATTGAACATAACTAAACCGCAGGAAGGGATGGTACGATGTTTAAAAAGTTGTTCGGGAAAAAGGATGAACCAATCAAAACAATCAAGCTCCTTGCACCCATAACTGGAAAAGCAGTTGAACTGAATGAGGTTCCAGATCCTGTTTTTTCTGAGAAAATGATGGGTGACGGTTTGGCGATAGAACCATCGGATGGTGTTGTTGTATCCCCTGTAGATGGTGAAATCATGCAGGTTTTCCCAACAAAGCATGCCGTAGGGATCAGGGCCAGGAACGGAGCAGAGATTCTCATCCATATTGGCCTCGAGACTGTTTCTCTGGAAGGTGAAGGCTTCGAAACACATGTGAAGCAAGGTGACCAGGTAAAGGCAGGGGATAAGCTCGTCACTTTTGATATGGGAATCATTAGCGAGAAGGCAAAAAGCACAATAACACCAATTATCATCACCAATACCGACCAGGCATCCTCATTAGAGAAACTGACAGAAGGAAATGTCGAAAGAGGTTCCACTCCAATTCTTGAGGTAACATTTGAATAGAGGAAAAGCCGCTGATATCAGAGGCTTTTTTCTTTGGCGGGCTTATCGCCATTTTGGGAAGTCATTCCGCCAGACAGGATGAATTTCATCGCATCTTCAGGTTTGACATCGAGGATTTCTATATCCTCCTTAGGAATCAAGAAAGTAAAACCGGCTACCTGGAAAGTTTGTGGTACATAAACAGCAACATGTCCTGATAATGGCTCATGAAATGCCTGAAGGTTCTCTGACGTTATGAAACCAAGACTTTTCATATTGGTCCCCGGGAGTGTGACAAGGGCCACTTTAGAAAAGGACTTCTTATCACCCAGGAAAGAATGGACGGTATCTTTTAGTACAGAGTAAATCGTTTTGACCAGTGGGATTTTTTCCAGAAGTCTGTCAACCATCCTGATGATACTTCCGGTAATGAACCGGGTCGACAGCCAGCCAAGAAAGGTTATCAGGAACAATGTTGTCAGCAGCCCGATACCTGGTATATATCTTTCTTTAAAATACGGCTTCAGCAAATTCCCAAGCAGACTGTCCAAAAACATGAAGGTTTTATAAATCACATAGATAACGAGAATGATTGGGACGATGGTGAGGATGCCGTTAATGAAATTTTTGAATATGCTTTTCATTGTATCTCCTTCAGGAATTATTGCTGCCTGGTTACATGATCACAGGACCAGGCAGCGTCTAGATATGCCCATCAAATCTGCCGTTCAGAGATGGGCATATAGAAAGTATCATACACTTACCTTCAGGAAAATTCTATATTATTTTTTCTCATTGACAGCGACGATGATCGCGGAAATCTGGATCAGGGATTTGCTGCTTTTATGATTCATGGAGGATTCCTCGATCGTTTCAAAACGGACGGTATGGTGACCGTTCTCAAGGCCGTTTGCTATATATAAGAACCGCTCCCGTGAAAAAGGCCACCAGGTGGAAATATTCCTGATATATTTACCGTCTATATAAACCTTCATCATTCCGCCGTCCGGGCTTCGTATTGCCGTCACCCCGAGGGTAGGACCATCAAACTCATATTCAAGAATATCTCCTGGCTGTTTGCTAATATTAATTCCATTTTGCGTCAGGAAGCCTTTACGCGCAGAGAAATGTTTTTTTTCAGACAGAAAGAATGCTTGATTCCTGGTCAAAGGTTTGGGAAATCCGGCAATATCCGTCTCCTTCTGGATATTATCTTTGATCAGCTCCAGAATGGAATACGCATACAGCTGATACCCTTTTCCATTCGGATGCACCATATCGGTAGTCAGCTGTTCTGTCAGCATGCCGGATTCCTTGAAAGGAATCCGCATATCCAATGTTTTTGCTCCATAATGGACAGAAACTCTATCAATCGCGTCAGCAAATTCCTCCTGCTTTAAAGGATTCTCGATGATTGTGATGACCTCAGAATTCGGGTAGCGCTCTTTTGCTTTTCTAATCAGTCTTTCATAGAAAAAAGTGAATTGTTCTGCGTCCATATATTTACGGTCATTTTCGCCAAAGACGATGAAAATGAGGTCGATGTCACTGAATTTTGGCGCTTTTTGCAGTTTGTATAAGCCTTCAAAGGCGGTAGCTCCGCTTTGGACAATACTATTCCGTCGAGCCCTGGATCCGCTGAAATCTTTAAGAAGCACCTCGAACTGACTGTACCATCTCAGGTTTTTACTTTCTGCCCCAGCGCCTCGCCCAATGCTGTCACCGATAATCATGTAATTAATCGATGAACCGCTGGCGACTTTTTCATAAACACTTAAATCCTCGGAAAGGTAATGTTCTGATTGTATCGCTAAAAAGGAAAGCACTGCGGCTGTAAGTAAGATTAAGGTCAAAACTTTTTTAGGATTGGATTTCATTCTAGGCTGTACCCTCCATGCATTAGTTGCTATTAGTCTATTTTAACCTTAAGCGCCCCACGAATGAATTGAAAAGATGGATTCGCCACAAAAAATGAGAAATTAAAAAAAATAGGCTAATGCACAAACGGGTCAAGTACCCATATCATACCGTAAAGGGAAAGCAATTCAAAAACAAACGAGGAGTGGTTTTTAATGTACGGATATGATAATGCCCCAATGCCAGTAACTTCACCAATGGCAACAGCACCAACTTATGGCACTTTCTGTGGCGGAGGTTATCCTTATGCAGGAGTAGGCGGCGTTGGATATGGTTGCGGTGGCGGTTTTGCATTGATCGTGGTACTGTTCATTTTGTTAATCATCATTGGTGCTTGCTGCAGCTATAACTGGTAAAAATAAAGCAGTATAAAACCTGGTAATATAATATCGAGGCTGTCTGCGAGCGGGCAGCTTCTTATTTTGCATTTAATTAATACGAACATTTTATTGTTATATAATATTTATAGTTCGTGTTTTCGGTTGACTGCATCGTGGTTATTTGTTATATTTACCATTGGTTAATCAAAAAACTGATTGGCGGAGGATGCATAATGAAAACAAACTATGATGTAATTGTCGTTGGAGCAGGTCCAGCAGGGATTTTTACTTGCTATGAATTATCGTTGAAGATGCCTGAAGCGAATGTTCTGTTAGTTGATAAAGGACACGATATCTATAGAAGGAACTGCCCGATTTTACAAAAGAAAATTGAAAAATGCCCGCCGCCAGCTGGAAAAAAGGATTTTGCAGGATGCCTGCCGGCTTGTTCGATCACCAATGGCTTCGGCGGAGCTGGTGCATACTCCGATGGGAAATTCAATATAACAAGTGAATTCGGCGGCTGGATGACGGATTATCTTCCTGATTCAAAAGTTGTCGAACTAATTAAATATGTCGATGAAATCAACCTCAAGCATGGCGCAACTGAAAGCATCACAGACCCGATGACAGACAAAGTCCGTGAAATTGAGAGAAGAGGCTATGCCGCGGGCCTGAAGCTGCTGAGGGCCCAGGTTAGACACCTTGGTACGGAGCAGAATCTTGAGATTTTGAAGGATATTTTTGAGTACTTAAAAGATAAGGTGGATATGGCGTTCAAGACGGAAATCGAGGATTTGATTACCGAAAAAACGCCTGACGGCCATAAAGTAACAGGTGTAGAGCTAAGGAATGGCGAGAAAATTTTTGCTGACAAAGTCGTGGTTGCCCCTGGCCGTGACGGCTCAAAGTGGCTGACACAGCTTTTGAAAAAAAGAAGGCTCAAGATGATCAACAACCAAGTGGACATTGGCGTCCGTGTCGAAACATCCAATGTTGTCATGGAGGAAATCAACGAACACCTGTATGAAGGGAAGTTCATCTTCAATACTTCGGTAGGGACGAGCGTGAGAACCTTCTGCAGCAATCCATCCGGACATGTTGTTGTCGAGAATCATTCTGGAATCATGCTGGCAAACGGCCATGCTTACAAGGATCCTAAACTGGGAAGCAACAATACGAATTTTGCCTTGCTCGTATCCCATACTTTCTCTGATCCATTCGATAAACCGAATGAATACGCTCATGAAATATCGCGTCTGGCGAATAGCCTTTCCAACGGCGGGCTGATCGTCCAAAAATACGGAGATATTTTAAAAGGGCGCAGATCTACGGAAAAAAGAATCAAAGAAGGCTTCCTTGAACCAACGTTAAGAGAAGCAGTTCCTGGAGACTTGGGTTTGGTTCTTCCATATAACACCCTTAAGAGTCTGGTAGAAATGACTGAAGCGCTGAACCAGGTTACGCCTGGACTTGCTTCTGAGCATACTTTGTTCTATGGAGTGGAAGCGAAGTTCTATTCTGCACGACCAAAGCTGAACGACAAGTTTGAAACTGAAATCAGCGGCCTGTATGTGGGCGGCGACGGTGCTGGCATCACCCGCGGACTTGCACAGGCAAGCGCCTGCGGAGTCTGGATTGCGACTGACATTATCGAGAAGTCGAAAACAGGAAGAAAGCCTGAGCCTGCACTTGTATAGATCCTGCTAACAAATTGAAAGAACGGGACATGCTTACACCCTGCTTTTTCTTTGATAGAATAGAAGATATCATTGAAGAGGCGGGGAGAATATGTTTGCACCCAAGTTAGTGCCGGGGGATGAAATCCGGGTCATCGCACCAGCAACAAGTATGGTCATTTTAAAAGGAGCTCAACTGGACCTGGCCGTTGAGCGATTGACGCAGCTCGGTTTCAAGGTGACCTTTGGAAAGAATGCAGATGCCCATGATGAGTTCTTCAGTTCTTCGATCGAGGAACGGATCGAGGATCTGCATGAAGCGTTTGCCGATGGAAATGTAAAAGGAATTTTAACGGTAATCGGCGGATACAATTCCAACCAGCTGTTGAAGTACATTGACTTTGATTTAATTGCAGCCAACCCGAAAATCTTTTGCGGATACAGCGATATTACGGCTTTGCAGCTGGCAATCTATAAGAAAACCGGGCTGGTAACATACTCAGGCCCTCACTTTTCAACCTTTGGCGTGAAGCATGGCCTGGAATATACGTTGAATTCTTTTTTGGATGCCGTTACGAATGATGCGCCTTATGAAATTTCCCCATCCGAAACGTGGTCAGATGATGCCTGGTATCTTGAACAGGAAAATCGGACGTTCCACGAAAATGATGGCTTTATGGTCATCCAGGAAGGAGAGGCAAGGGGAAGGCTGATCGGCGGGAATCTTGGCACAATGAACCTGCTTCAGGGCACTGAATTCATGCCATCCCTGAAAGACAGCATCCTGTTCATTGAAGATGATGAAGAAAGCCATTCAAGAAGTTTCGACCGAAATCTCCAGTCACTTCTTCACCTTCCAGATGCCGGCTCGATAAAAGCACTTTTGATTGGACGTTTCCAAAAGAACTCCAATGTGACAGAAGAGGCATTGAGGAAAATCATTCTGAGCAAGGAAGAATTAAGGAATATCCCGATCATCGCCAATGTCAATTTCGGCCATGTCCAGCCATTCGCCACCCTGCCGATCGGATCATTCGTGACTATCAAGGCAGCCAGTGACGAAACCGAACTCTTTATTGAACAAGACGAATAGATCGTGAAGGAGGCACCTTTTATAGAGGTGTCTTTTTCTATAGGTGGGCTTAGGAGCCCATTGGATAGAATTTCATGTATTGAAGGCGAAGTTGTCAGAATCTAGTCCGAGTTCGGACAGCTTTTTGAATAATGGCGCCAAAGCTGTCCGAAGTAAGCCTGAGTTCAGACAGCTTTTAGTGTGATAAGCCTTAAGCTGTCTGAAGTAAGCCTGAGTTCGGACAGCTTTTCGTGTAATGGTACCAAAGCTGTCCGAAGTAGCCCCAAGTTCAGACAGCTTTTCGTATATTGTCGCTCAAGCTGTCCAAAGTAAGCCCGAGTTCGGACAGCTTTTCGTATATTGTCGCCCAAGCTGTCTGAAGTAAGCTCGAGTTCGGACAGCTTTTTGCATAATAGCGCCCAAGCTGTCTGAAGTAAACCCGAGTTCGGACAGCTTTTCGTATATTGTCGCCAAGCTGTCTGAAGTAAGCCTGAGTTCAGACAGCTTTTAGTGTGATAAGCCTTAAGCTGTCTGAAGTAAGCCTGAGTTCGGACAGCTTTTTGCATAATAGCGCCCAAGCTGTCTGAAGTAAGCCCGAGTTCGGACAGCCTTTCGTATATTGTCGCCCAAGCTGTCCAAAGTAAGCCTGAGTTCAGACAGCTTTTAGTGTGATAAGCCTTAAGCTGTCTGAAGTAGCCTGAAGTTCAGACAGCTTTTCGCATAATGGCGCACAAGTAGTCTGAAGTAAGCCCCCAGGTCCCATTCAAATAGTAATACCGATGAATCCCTCAGTGCATCTACTATTAGTCCGTATTTAAATAACCTTCACCTCAATCCCCTGGGCAGTATGTCGTAATTTTTTCATATATAAGAAAGATTCCCGTCTTGTTTTCATACAATTTACAGAATGTCCATTTGATTTTAATTGCGGTGAATGGAGTGAAATTATGAGGCCGTCCTATTTGATCAAGCCTGCCCTGGATGAGAGCTATCCGGAGATTGACTACGGTAAGGGTACCTACCTTTTTGACAAAGACGGGAAGAAGTATCTTGATGCTGCTTCCGGGGCTGTTACGGCAAACATCGGTCACGGAGTCCCTGAAATCATCCTTGCGATGCATGAACAGTCCAAACGAGTTTCATTTGTGTACCGCTCCCAATTCACCAGTGAGGCAGCAGAAAAGCTTGCTGAAAAACTGTCTGATTCACTTCCTGGTGATCTGAACTGGAGTTTTTTTGTGAACAGTGGGTCAGAAGCGACCGAAACCGCGCTGAAAATCGCGATTCAATACTGGCAGGAGAAAGGGGTCAAGTCGAAAACCAAAATACTCTCGCGGTGGGTCAGCTACCATGGTATCACGCTTGGTGCCCTATCCATGTCAGGACATCCCGGGAGAAGAGCGAGGTTCGTGCCATTACTGGAGGAATTCCCGACGATTTCACCTCCCTACTGTTATCGTTGTCCATATCAAAAATCAGCGCCGGATTGCGGTTATTTATGCGCTAAGGAGCTGGAAGGTGCAATAAAAAGGATCGGAGCCGACCATATCGCCGCATTTATTGCAGAACCGGTGATTGGTGCTGCCGGTGGAGCGATTTCTCCACCGGAAGGCTACTACGAAACAATTAAAAAGATTTGTGACGACAATAATATATTATTTATCGCGGATGAAGTAATGACAGGATTTGGCAGGACTGGGCCCATGCTTGCGATGGAGCATTGGAATGTCATTCCCGATATTGTCGCACTCGGCAAGGGGATGGGTGCAGGTTATGCGCCGATCGCAGCCACAGTCGTTAGTGACCATGTGATGGAGCCGATCCTGAAGGGTTCCAAAGTCATCATGAGTGGCCATACTTTAAGCGCAAACCCTCAATCATGCGCAGCTGCTTTGGCGGTTTTGCAATATCTTGAGGATAATCAAATTTTAAACGATGTAGAATCGAAATCTGTTTATCTGAAAAACAGGCTGGACCAAGTAAAAAACAAGTTCAGCTTTATTGGGGATGTCAGGGGTAAAGGGCTGCTCCTAGGATTGGAGTTTGTCAAATTGCCTGCATCGAAAATCCCGTTCGACCAGAGTGTAAAACTGACGGAACTGGTCGTCAAAACTGGCAGGGAACATGGAATCCTTCTGTATCCTGCGGGAGCCGGCCTCGATGGTCTGTCAGGTGATGCGGTCATCATCGCGCCGCCGCTTACGATCACGAAACGTGAAATTGACGAACTGATTGCCCTTTTGAAAACAACATTCATTGAAGTATATAAAACACTGGGACTTCCTTTTGAAAATGGAGTTGAGGAGTAGATGGAAAATCCATTTGGTAAGATTGCCACGCTTGAGCAGGCAATGGAATATTTTTATGACGGAATGACCCTGATGTTTGGCGGGTTTGGCGGAGTCGGTTCACCTCCTGCCCTGATAGATGGCATTCTGGACAAGAACATTAAAAATCTTGTCTTGATCGGGAATGATACAGGTTTTCCGGAAATCGGCATCGGTAAAATTGTCAGCCGCAGGAGGGCCAGGAAAGTGATTGCCTCCCATATCGGCTCCAATCCTGTAGCCGGCGACCTTATGACCAGGGGAGAAATGGAGGTCGAGTTCTCTCCGCAGGGCACGCTGACGGAGCGAATCAGGGCGGGGGGAATGGGACTTGGTGCTATTTTAACGGATGTTGGGGTCGATCATGATTTCGTTGCGAAGGACAAACAAAGAATGACTCTAAATGGCAGGGAATATTTGATTGAACCAGCGCTGACAGCAGAAGTGGCGATTGTTTTTGCCAAGAAAGCCGATCCTTACGGGAATCTGGTTTTTGATAAAAGCGCCAGGAATACGAATCCGCTCGTGGCGATGGCAGGGAAATTCACGATTGCCGAGGTTGAGGAAATTGTTCCGCTCGGCACTCTGGATCCGGAGGAAATAGTGACGCCCGGTGTTTTCGTGGATATGGTAATTCCATCTTGTGGGGTGAATTGGAAATGGGCATGGGAATAGATATCAGGAATAGGATGGCGAAGCGGGCTGCCGAAGAGATTCATTCTGGGATGGTCGTCAATCTGGGCATTGGAATCCCTTCACTTGTCCCCAATCATCTGCCACAGGAAACCAGGGTGATGTTCCATGCCGAAAATGGGATAGTCGGAATGGGTGAATCACCGGCAATTGGGTTGGAAGATGAAAATTTATGCAACGCCGGCGGGTTCCCGGTTACAGTCGTCCCGGGCTCCTCTTATTGTGACAGCGCGGTGGCGTTTGGAATGATCAGGCGAGGGCGTGTTGACTTAACGATACTCGGTTCATTGCAGGTAAGCCAAAAAGGAGACCTGGCAAACTGGATAGTCCCGGGCAAAAAGGTACCCGGAATGGGGGGGGCGATGGAGCTGGCGCAAAAAGCCAGGAAAGTTGCTGTCCTGATGAACCACACCGATAAAAACGGAGTGCCTAAAATAGTCAAAACATGCTCCTTGCCTTTGACTGCGGCCAACTGTGTCGACATGGTAATCACCGACCTTGCAGTATTTAAAATCAATGAAGGATCCATGATTCTCTCTGAGCTTTTTGCGCCATATACAGTAGCTGAGATTACTGCCAAAACCGCCTGCGATTTTTCCATTGCTGAAGATCTACGGGTTATCGAATATTAAAGGGGTTGATATCGTGCAAACTGCTGAGGTAAAGGTGCGGCAATATATAAAGGAAAACAGAATAAAGGGAACACGTCTTTTGCAGAAAATGGTACAGGAGCCAAGTACGAGGGGAGAAGAAAGTGGAGCGCAGGCTGTAGTTATCGAAAAATGCCGTGAATTAGGCTTTGAAATGGATATCTGGGAAATCGGAGGTGATGGACTGGCAGGCCACCCGGCGTTTTGCTCTGATCGCAGTAACTTCAAAGGAAACCCTAACGCGGTGGGAATTATGAGAGGCACTGGCGGGGGAAAGTCGATGATTCTGAATGGCCATATCGACGTTGTCCCCGCCGGTGACGTGAAGGATTGGGACCGGGAACCTTACAGCGGATATATTGAAAGCGGCAAGCTATATGGACGTGGATCGACGGATATGAAGGGCGGTACTGCCTCCTTGCTTATGGCCATGGAGGCCATAAAGAATTCAGGGATCAAGTTAAAAGGTGATGTCATTTTCCAGAGCGTGATCGAAGAAGAAAGCGGCGGAGCAGGGTCGCTTGCAACAGTCCTTAGAGGTTATAAGGCGGATGCCGCAATCATTCCTGAACCAACGAACATGAAGCTGTTTCCGAAACAACAGGGATCCATGTGGTTCAGGATTTCGGTCAAAGGCAAAGGTGCCCATGGCGGCACAAGGTATGAGGGAGTCAATGCGATTGAAAAGGCGATGCTGGTGATTGATAGATTGAGAAAACTGGAGATGGAGAGGAACGAGAGAATAACAGATCCGTTTTTTGATAGTATTCCAATACCGATTCCGATCAATATCGGAAAAATTCAGGCTGGCGATTGGCCTTCCTCCGTTCCAGACCTGGCGATCATTGAAGGCAGGATGGGTGTGGCTCCAAATGAAACACAGGAGGATGCAAAAAGGGAAATGGCGGAAGCCCTATCACATATAAGCAACGCTGACTCATGGCTTGAAGAAAACACCCCTGTACTTGAGTGGTTTGGCGCAAGCTGGCTGCCGGGAGACCTTGACCCGGAGCACGAGCTGATCAAAGTCTTATCAGAAAGCTTTAAAGGTGTAAAGGAACGGGAGCCATTGATCGAAGCCTCGCCCTGGGCGACAGATGGCGGCATCCTTTCGAAAGTTGGCGGGATACCGGTTGTGGTTTTTGGCCCAGGAGTAACGGAAACGGCACACCAGGCAAACGAATATATCAGGCTTGAAGATGTATTTGAATCAGCAGAAATCATCGCACTCACTTTACTGAAATGGTGCGAAATCAGTGAATAACATCTTATTTACCTGAGTTGATGATACAAGCTTTAAATCTAAAAGATTATAAAAAAACTGGTAAATGTCCGAAAACCAGCGGAGAAGATTAAAGCTGCCAGATTAAAAGATTAGGGGGAGTCTAAAGTGGGAGATATAAAGATCAAAACAGCCATTCCAGGTCCTAAGGCGAAGGCGCTGCTAGAGAGAAAAGAGAAGAATATTCCTGTCGGTCCATTCAATACGATCAAATCTTTTGCCGAAAAAGGTGAAGGTGCACTGTTGACCGATGTTGACGGAAATACTTTCATTGACTTTGCAGGTGGAATCGGCACACTCAATGTCGGGCACTGTCCGCCCGAGGTGGTGAGCGCACTTCATGATCAGATTGACCATTATCTTCACCCATGTTTCCATGTGATGATGTATGAACCTTATATTGAACTTGCGGAAGTGCTGAACGACATCACGCCGGGGGATCATGATAAAAAGACTTTTTTCCTGAGCAGCGGTGCGGAAGCAGTGGAGAACGCGGTGAAAATCGCCAGGAAGTTTTCCGGCAGGAAAGGGATCATATCTTTTGAACGGGCATTTCATGGCAGGACATATATGGCAATGTCACTGACGAGCAAGGTGAAACCGTACAAGTATCAGTTCGGGCCATTTGCACCTGAAACCTATAAATGGCCTTATCCTGTATATTCGCAGGAGAAAAGCATGTCTCCCGATGAGCTGGATGCTTATATTTTGAAGAAGTTTGAGACTTTCTTCCAGAGCGAGGTGCCAGGCACGGAAATTGCTGCGGTCATCATGGAACCGATTCAGGGCGAAGGTGGATTTAACATACCTTCAATGGCATTTGTGCAAGGAGTGAAAAAAATATGTGAACAGTATGGAATCCTCTTCATTGCGGATGAAATCCAGACCGGCTTTGGCAGGACAGGGAAGATGTTCGCAATGGAACATTACGGAGTGGTACCTGATTTGATGACGATGTCGAAATCGATTGCTGCCGGACTTCCGATCAGTGCCGTTACAGGACGGGCTGAAATCATGGATTCCGTCGGCATTGGAGAGATTGGCGGAACATATGGCGGAAGTCCTCTCGGTTGTGTTGCAGCGTTAGAAGTCGTTAAAATGATAGATGAGCAAAACCTTCTTGAGAAAGCAAATCTGTTCGGAGAGAAGTTTCAGGAGAGATTCGGAAGGCTGGCAAAACAGTTTCCTGAGATTGGTGAGACCCGATCTTTAGGAGCAATGTGCGCGATGGAATTTTTCGATGAAAATGGGCTGCCGAATGGCCAGATTGTTAAGGAGGTGCTTGCGAAGGCTCATCAGCGCGGATTGATATTAATGAGCGCCGGCCTTTATGGTAACGTCATCAGACTTCTTGCTCCGCTTGTCATAACAGACGGACAGATGGAGGAAGGATTTGAAGTCCTTGAATCAGTGATTTATGAATGCTGCAAGCAGCAGGAGGGATAAAATGAAACAGAATTTATGGATCCATGGAGAGAGTGTGGAAACAGAGAGTTACAGACCACTGTTAAACCCCTATACAGGGGGGCAAATAGCCGAAGTGGCAGAGGCCGCAAAGGTAGACGTAATAAGAGCAATTGACTCTGCAGCTGAAGCGGCGGGGGGCATGGCGGAAATGGATGCCCATAAACGTGCCGATATCCTTCGGAAGGTTGCCGATTATATCCAGGAAGACCGTGAAGAATGTGCAAGGCTGATCGCCGAAGAATCCTCGAAACCATTGAAAGCTGCCCGTGCAGAGGTCGACCGGACCGTCATGACCTATACATTTGCCTCGGAAGAAGCGAGGAGGATCCAGGGAGAAACCATCCCGATGGATGCTGCTCCAGGCGGGGAGGGGCGGATCGCTTATACGGTAAAGGAGCCGCTTGGCGTCATCGCTGCGATTACACCATTCAATTTTCCAATGAACCTTGTCGCCCATAAGGTCGGGCCTGCCATAGCAGCAGGAAATACAGTCGTCCTGAAGCCGGCGAGCCAGACGCCGTTATCGGCCTATAAAATCGCCTCCTACTTTCATAAGGCAGGATTGCCGGCAGGCGCTCTTAATGTAGTGACGGGCAGCGGGAAAACTGTCGGCGACGTCCTGGTTGCCGATGAACGGGTGAAAAAGGTAACCTTTACCGGAAGTCCAGCGGTCGGTAAGCAAATACGGGAAAATGCCGGTTTAAAACGGGTAACCCTTGAACTGGGTTCGAATTCGGCACTGATTGTTGATGAAGGAACGGATCTTAGTAAGGTAATGCCAAGAATCGTGACGGGTGCCTTCTCAAATCAGGGGCAGGTTTGCATTTCGATTCAGCGCATTTACGTGCATGAAAACATTGCCGGGGAATTTGTTTCGCAGTTCGTTGAAGAAGCGGGCCGTCTTAAAGTGGGAGACCCTCTGGAAGAAGAAACAGATGTCGCTGCAATGATCAGTGCGGGGGATGTGGAAAGGGCCCAGTCCTGGATTCAGGATGCAATGGGAAATGGAGCCGAACTGGTCCTTGGAGGAGAAAGCGAACAGCAGGTATTAAAGCCGACTGTGCTCCTCAATGCAAAACCGACTGATAAAATTTCCTGTGAGGAAGTCTTTGCGCCAGTTGTCCATATCAACACATTCCAGGACTTTGATGAAGCGATCACCCAGGTTAATGAGTCGCAATTCGGCCTTCAGGCAGGTGTCTATACAAATGATCTTCAAAAAGCTTTCAGAGCAGCCAGGAAGCTGCATGTCGGCGGCGTGATGATCAATGATATTCCTACTTTCCGGGTCGACCATATGCCATATGGCGGTGTCAAACAAAGCGGGACTGGAAGAGAAGGAATCAAGTATGCTGTTGAAGAAATGACTGAACTGAAGCTCGTTTCATTCAAATTGGATTGAACAGACAGCCTGGCCTAAAGCCAGGCTTTTCATTCGACAGAAAAATTCAGGGGATGGGGGAGAGAAAATGCATTTAGGGAAAACAATCGTCTTATCAGACAAGAATGGCAAGATGACTGTTTATCTTGACAAACAAAACAAACGGGTAAGAGTGGAAGACTATTTAGGCAGTTTAACGAATGCTTTGAAGCATGCAGAAGAGCTGGCAGAGGGCGAAAAAGCTGATAAATTGATCATTAAAGGAAGAAGAGAGCATTTCAATCATCTGCTTGAACACGGGTACAGTTTTGAGGCAAGCATAGACGGTTTTTTCCTTGGCTCTGATTGCGTGTTCTTTTCAAAGTTCCTCAGCGATGAAAGAAAAGCAACGCCGCACTGGACCGAGGAGGATGGAATCATAAAAAGTGTCTATGGCTTGGCAGAGCCTGCCCAGAAGATCACTCCGCCTGGTGATTATGTGATGAAGAAAATGGACAAATCGGATGCCCACGGCTTATCCAAGTTATACAAAGAAGTCTTTCAAATCTATCCGACTCCGCTGAACGACCCGGAGTATATTGTCAAAACGATGTCCGAAGGCAGTATTTACTATGGATTTGTACATGATGGCCAAATTGTTAGTGCAGCTTCCGCTGAAGTTGATCTTTTTTATAAAAATGCGGAAATGACCGATTGTGCGACGCTGAAAGAACACAGGAAGCATGGTTTGATGAAAATCCTCCTGGCACGTATAGAGACTGAGTTAATTGAAAACGGCATTTTTTGTGCCTATTCGATCGCGAGGTCATTATCATTTGGCATGAATGCGGCATTGTATCAATTGGGGTATGCTTATCGCGGCAGGCTGGTGAACAATGTTTATATATATGATAAAATTGAAAATATGAACGTATGGGTAAAAGATTTGGCAAAAACGCCAAATTTTGGGCAGTAGGAGACAGTTTTTCGGCACGCTGTCATATACTTAATATGGGAGTGTGATGGGGATGAATTCAGTATCCAATGTGACCGAAGAAATCTTGAGCGCCATATTGAAATGCATCGATGAGGCCATCCATGTCGTCAATACAGAAGGAATCACCATATTTTACAATGAAGTGGCCGCCAGGCACGATGGATTGGAAATCAGTGAAGTTATCGGGAAGCCGCTCTTGAGTGTCTTTCCTTCGCTGAACGATCAATCCAGCACCTTGCTAAAAGTGATTGAAACGCAAAAGCCGATCTATAATGAAACCCAATCCTTCGTTAATTTGCACGGAAGGAAAATTGACACAGTCAATACAACTCTGCCTATATTCGTCCAGGGGGACCTGATAGGCGCTGTTGAAATCGCCAAGGATTATTCGCGGATCAAACAGCTTTCTGAACGTCTGGTCGAAATCCAAAAGGGATTGAGAATCAAGAATGGCAAGGCTGTAAAACAACAGGCAAGCTATACGTTCAGCGATGTGCTGACAACGAATAAGCAATTTATGATGGTGAAAAAGAAGGCTGAAAAACTGGCAAAATCCGATTCTCCCATTCTTGTTTATGGCGAAAGCGGCACAGGAAAAGAACTTTTCGTCCAATCCATCCATAATGCATCGAAACGGGCTGAGGGCCCGTTCATAGCCCAGAATTGCGCAGCCATACCTGAAAACCTGCTTGAGGGGATTCTGTTTGGAACCTCTAAGGGAAGTTATACAGGAGCGATGGACAGGCCGGGTCTTTTCGAGCTGGCTAACGGAGGGACGCTTTTCCTTGATGAGCTTAACTCAATGCCGTTCGACCTCCAGGCTAAATTGCTGCGTGTACTGGAGGATGGGGCTGTCAGAAGGGTTGGAAGCACAAATGTGACTTCAGTCAATGTCAGGGTGATTTCTGCGATGAATGTCTACCCAGTGAAGGCGATGGAAGAGAACCAGCTGCGGACGGACCTCTTTTACCGACTGAATGTCCTGACGTTCGAATTGATTCCTTTAAGACAGAGGAAGGAAGATATTCTTTATCTGAGTGATGTTTTCATCAGCCAGTATAATCATGAGCTGAGGAAGCATGTAACTGGCCTGGATAAGAATACTGAAGCTGTTTTTCTTACCCACCAATGGCCTGGAAATGTACGCGAGCTGAAGCATACGATTGAGTATATGATGAATGTCTGCGAAGGCGAAATGCTGGCTGCCCATGATCTTCCGATGATGCTGAAAAATATCGCCCCAGAGCCAGTGAGCAGTACAACTTCACTGGTATTGAGAGAAAATCTGAAGGAGCTTGAAGTACAGTTGATCAAAGATGCGCTGGAAGCTTCAGGCGGAAATATCCAGCAGGCAGCCATCCTTCTGGATATACCAAGACAGACACTTCAATATAAAATAAAAAAAATGAATATCTAGCCTTGAAACATAATCTGCCGAAATTTCAGCAGGTTATTTTTTTACCGAGGATTATCCTGATTTGTAAAAACCCCTATTGCAAGCAACTTTGCGGTTTTCAGAATAATTCGTCAACTTGGCACGGAACTTGCATTGTAAAAAGGTATAAAAATAGCTAGGGGGAAATTGGATGAAACAAACTTTATATAAGCCGTCAAGACATTGGAAAGATATCGAATTATGGAAAGATGTGACCGAAGAGCAATGGAATGACTGGCTCTGGCAGCTAACTAACACAATCAGGACGCTCGATGATCTGAAAAAGGTCATCAACCTGACCCCTGAAGAAGAAGATGGAGTCAGGATCTCTACGAAAACAATCCCACTCAATATCACACCATATTATGCTTCATTAATGAATCCAGATGATCCACGCTGCCCGGTAAGGATGCAGTCCGTCCCGATTTCCAAGGAAATCCACAAAACGAAATATGATCTTGAAGATCCATTGCACGAAGATGAGGATTCGCCTGTACCAGGATTGACTCATCGATATCCTGACAGGGTGCTGTTCCTTGTTACCAATCAATGTTCAATGTACTGCCGTTACTGTACCCGCCGCAGATTTTCCGGACAAATCGGCATGGGGGTTGCCAAAAAACAGCTGGATGCGGCAATCAACTATATCAGTAACACTCCTGAGGTACGCGATGTGCTGATTTCAGGAGGGGATGGCCTGTTGATCAATGACAACATTCTTGAGTATATCCTGAAAAACCTGCGCGAAATCGACCATGTGGAAATCATCCGCATCGGTACCCGTGCACCTGTTGTATTCCCGCAGCGAATTACAGAAAATCTATGTTCCATCCTCAAAAAATACCATCCAATCTGGCTGAATACACACTTCAATACATCAATTGAAATTACCGAGGATTCGAAGCGTGCCTGTGAAATGCTTGCGAATGCAGGTGTCCCGGTTGGGAATCAATCGGTCATCCTTGCTGGCATTAATGACAGTGTCGCCATCATGAAAAAGCTGATGCATGACCTTGTAAAAATCCGTGTCCGTCCTTACTATATCTACCAGTGCGATCTGTCTGAGGGTATTGGCCATTTCCGCGCACCTGTGACGAAGGGCCTTGAAATCATCGAGGGCTTAAGAGGGCATACATCCGGCTATGCTGTACCGACCTTTGTGGTTGATGCACCTGGTGGAGGAGGGAAAATCTCCTTGCAGCCAAACTACCTGATTTCTCAAAGTCCTGAAAAAGTCGTGCTGCGAAATTTCGAAGGTGTCATCACCTCTTATCCAGAACCTGAAAATTATGTTCCGGGCAGAGCAGAAGGATACTTCAAGCAGGTCTATCCTGATTATGAAAAGAAAAAATCCAATACCGGAATTGCGGCCATCATGAATGACAGTGAATTCAACTTAATTCCGGAAGGGCTTAACAGGATTGACCGCCGTGAAAAGTACGAGGAAGACCCAACTCATGCTTCACTCAAGAATAAACGGGAAAAGCGTGATGAACTGAAAGAAAAGAAATTCATGGCACAACAGAAAAAATCAACAGAAGCCCCTGATAGCCAGGAGACGATCCCGACAGCAAAGGGGAGTGAATAATGTATAAGTGCGAATGGTGCAGCAGTGAAAATATCAAAGCAGTCACAGACAAAGTTTATTGGGAACTTCCCGACGGGACGAAAGCGATCCAAATTGATGATACCCCGGCAGTTCATTGTATTGACTGTCAAATGACATACCAGACTGAATTAATCACAAAGGAAATTGAAGACCAGTTGTTTTTAATCGACACCAAAAAACTGGCCAAAGTCATCACCTTCGAAGAATTAATGGAACAGCCAAGATTGCTGAAGCGGAATTACTTTGATTTTACATCGTGAAATGAGGAGTGACAAAAATAACCTGAAACAGAAAGCTGTTCACAAAAAATTCACACCTCCCTTTTATCCAGTTACTCCCTACTATTTATAATAGAGTGGGGAGTATTCATATTGGAAGTGAGGAGATCTTGTGTATATCGCTTTATCTATCATGCTGATGGCTGCTATGTTTGTGTTGTTCCTGTGCGGATATTATGTGAGGATGATCAAAGAGAAATTCGGGATGAACTGGCTTCATGCCGTTCCGATCACTGTGGCCATTTTAATGGTGAATATTATCTGGGCTTTGCTGGAGATGGCGAAATCAGCCAGATGGCAATAAGGGCGGGCACCTTTCTTGATTCGGAAGGTGCTCTTTACTTTCATATATGTGGACGGACAGTGAACTTTTCGTTATAGTATGGACAGACAAATTATAACTATAGGCAGGCGTTCATATATGTATAAAAGCTTTTATCACTTTCTTTTGAAATACCGGTCCGCGAAACCAAAGGATGCGATCAGCAGGTTCGCGAACTCAGCATATGATGATCTTTCCTTTCCAAAAAACTCAGAAGACTATGACGAGATAAGCACCTATCTGGAAATGAACGGACATTACCCTGAAAGCATGGCTGTCTTTGACGAAGCATGGGAGGAATATTTAATCACAGAAAGCTGAAAAGGCTGCTGCGCTCAGACGCAGGAGCCTTTTGTTTATTTTATTAATATGATCCATCCTCCATCTGGGCGTAGCGATTTTCAGAAAAGGTGCATATACTGTGTTAATCACAATTCACGACTCATCGTTGAGGAGATGGAGGAAATGGATAAACGGAAGAAACCTAAGTTTAACATCGGTGATACAGTCGTGATCACTATTTATGGTACCGTGGGGAAAGTGACAGATGTAAAGTGGCTTGACGGCCTTCATGTATACGAGATAAATAAGAGCGAGGGCTTGTATTTGGAAACAAGTTTGCAGATGCTCTCTGAATATGAAGGTAAACTGCTGGAAAAGGAACAAATCGATATCGAATATAAGTTTTTCTTTGGCGATTTAGTCCAGGTCAAAGGATATGGTTCAGATCTGTTTAAAGTTGTCGGTTTCAGGACTGAAATATGGCGTTATAAAGAGGATGCCTGGGAGGATGTCATCTACGAACTCTCGAGGATAAAGGATGGAGAATGGCTTGAAGCTGGGGAAGAAGAGCTGACACTTGTGGCTGATTCTGAAAGCGCCGATACTTTCATCCAGAAGCTGGGCCTCCTATTTTCTGCAAATAAGGAAGTAAGGCCTTCTGTGAACCTCGATAAAAAAGCCCATCATCCCCGCGCAGGTGAAAAGGAAGAGTTGCGGAAGATCAACCAGAAAAGGGTGACAATCGATCACTTGCTTGATATATACAATGACTACAGGATTTTATATAAATGGTTCAATGATGATGAATATGCGCATGTAATGCGGGTCATTATCCGCAAACTGTCAATGCTTGTGAACAATGATGGAAAAAGCCATGTTTAAAACCAGCCTGAAAACACGAGCAGCACATAAATAAGGAAAGGGATTCCGGCTACTTGAAACACCTTGAACAATTTATTTACAATGCTGCCAAAAAACTCTACAATCACACTGTCTTCTTTATTTACATCCGTAACGAACATCTCGGTAAGCGCAGCCAGTCTTCTCATAAAATTCACCCCGCATTTGATTTATTCCATTCTATGCTTGTCCAAAATAGATAGAACGTTTTTTCTGAAAAATCAATATGCTTGGCATGAAACAAGCGCAGTTGACATACATTTTGAATAAAGGGGGGCGAATCTGTGAAAGAGATTGAGGTTATAATCGATACAGAAGAGATTGCTGAATTTTTCTTTCATGAACTTGTTAAAAGGGGATACGTTCCCACGGAGGAAGAACTTGAAGAGATGGCAGATATCACATTTGAATATCTGATTGAGAAATGCATCATCGATGAGGAAGAAGAAACAGATTAAGGAGACATTCGATTTAAGGGCCGATTCTGAGGAATCAGCCTTTTTTATTTTGGGTAATGTTCACAAATAAAGGAGGCGAAAATTATTGCATTTTATGAAACCCTCCTTACTTATAATCGTATACATTAGCGTAAAAGAAAATTGTGAATTCTGGGAGGCAATGTGGATGTCATTATTTAATAAGGTGTTTGCAAGTGTTGGGATTGGAGCGGCTAAAGTCGATACGAAGCTTGAAAAGGACCGGGTTAAGCCAGGAGAAGAAGTACGCGGAATCGTTGAAATTCGTGGAGGGAACGTTGAACAAAACATTGATGACATCTACTTGAGTCTACATACAACTTATATAAAAGAAAAGGATGATAGAAAGTATACAGCTACTGCACAAATTGACCGCTTCAGACTGATCCAGTCATTTTCGATCAAGGAAAATGAAACAAAGGAAATCCCTTTCACTTTCAGGTTGCCATTGGAAATGCCTTTGACAATGGGAAGAACCAAAGTATGGGTTTCAACAGGACTGGATATTAAAAATGCAGTAGATCCAAGCGATAAAGATTATTTGACAGTCATACCTAACCCATTGATGGAGGGTGTTTTTAATGCCATCAGCAATCTCGGCTTCCGTTTAAGGGAGGCAGAATGCGAGCAAGCACCAAGACATCTTCGCAGGAATATGCCATTTGTACAGGAGTTTGAATTTATTGCTGTATCAGGTCCATTTAGAGGACGCCTGGATGAACTGGAATTAGTTTTTTATCCAAACAGCGAAAATGAAGCAGAAGTTTTGATCCAGGTTGACCGTAGGGCACGAGGACTCGGTGGATTCTTATCGGAAGCGATGGGCATGGATGAAACATATGTTAGAATGAACATCCATGTATCTGAGTTGCCTGCGTTACAGCAAAAGCTTCAGGATACCATTGCACGATACTGCTGAAAAAGTTTATGAGACGATGAAGCAAAAGCTTCATCGTCATTTTTTTATCCTTGTTTCTTTCTTCCGTTAGCTGAAAACTCCTTGCCATGTGCTTCTTGCTCGGCAACAATTGCTTCAGGTGATATATGGTTATTTTTCTTAGGTGAATTGATGCGGTTACGATGTTTTTTGCCCATTGTTCAATCTCCTTCATGTGAGGTTTAGGATACTTGGTAACAGAGAATGATTTATTTGTGATTCGGTAAAGCTATTTCTAGCTTGCCCATTAACAAATTTGTCATGAAACTGAAGATTTTCCTGCTTAACTATATTGTGGTATAGTTTTAAGGTAGCAACCTATAGGATGGAGGATTATTTGTATGAGTGTACATATTGGTGCTAAAGAAAATGAAATCGCAGAAACGGTATTGCTTCCTGGGGATCCATTAAGAGCGAAATACATTGCAGAAACATTCCTTGAAGATGCAAAGTTATATAATGAAGTTAGAAATATGTTCGGATACACTGGGACATACAAAGGCAAAAGAATCTCTGTACAGGGGACGGGCATGGGTGTACCATCCATTTCAATTTATATCAATGAATTGATGAACAGCTATAATGTCCAAAATTTGATTCGCGTTGGCACTTGCGGAGCAATCCAAAAGGATGTCAAAGTCCGTGACGTGATCCTGGCAATGACTTCTTCAACAGACTCCCAAATGAACCGACTTACATTCGGTGGAGTGGACTTTGCTCCCACAGCGAACTTTGACCTATTGTACAAGGCGTATAATTCAGGTCTTGAAAAAGGTTTGAACCTTAAAGTTGGTAACGTATTCACTGCTGACCAGTTTTACAATGATAATGCAGAATTGGAAAAATGGGCAAAGTACCAGATTCTAGCGGTCGAAATGGAAACAACAGCCCTTTATACACTGGCAGCAAAATATGATCGCAAAGCACTTTCAATTCTGACAGTCAGCGACCATATCCTGACAGGTGAAGAAACGACATCAGAAGAACGCCAAACAACCTTCAACGACATGATTGAAGTAGCGCTCGAAGCGGCAATCAAGGAATAATGAATTGAAAACCCTTTCCTTTGCGGAAAGGGTTTTATTATGGACTTCCTTAGTTATGAGCATAAAACATGGATGTGCACCATGGTAAATAACCCTTATTTCATGAACATTTAGAAAGCAGAGAGAAGCCGAATTGTCTAAGAACCAGAATTTAAAGGACATTTTGTGGGTATAGAGTCATTAAAATGTCTAAGAACCAAGTTTTAATGGACATTTTGAGGATAGAGTGCCATCAAAATGTCTAAGAAAAGGNGTTTAAAGGACATTTTGAAGGAAGAGAGTNGTCAAAATGTCTAAGAAAAGGTGTTTAAAGGACATTTTGAAGGAAGANNGTNGTCAAAATGTCTAAGAAAAGGTGCATAAAGGACATTTTACACTCCAAGCCCTAGTTATACGGCTTGCTTTCAGGATTAGCTCCAAATCACTTCACCCAATTGGGGGAGTTTGCAAATTCCGAAACCAGGCATAATGATTAACAGGATAATGGGAAAAAAGGCCATTCGAAAGTTTGTTGAAAAATGTTAGAATGGTTTTATTGCCTTAAAATGTTGAAGATTGGTGGAAATGATGAAAAAAATATTACTTGTAATCGCCTTGCCGATATTACTGACAGGATGTGCTCCGATTGAGCCTTATCTTGAGAAGATCCCTTATTTAGGCGAAAAATTAATAGGACAAGACCGACAGGATGACCAGCCTGCAGAAGAAGCAAAACAAGAACAGAATAATGGAGAAACTGAAAAACCTCCAGGGGACAAGCCCGAAGATGACGCACTGACCCTCGAAGCTGCTTATTTCAATGTCATCCAGAATGCTGACGGCAGGAATGTCATCCAGAATCCACAAAACACTTTGGCACTTGTCAACAAGATTTTCGGATTGCCTGGCAATTATATCCCTGGTGACCTGGTTCGGCCGAATGTCCTTTTCTCATTTGGAGATGCCAAGCTTGAAAAGAGCCTTATGAGGAAAGAAGCTGCAGAAGCTATGGAAAAAATGTTTGCAGGTGCAAGGAATGACGGAATAGAGCTCGCTGCCGTATCCGGATATCGTTCCTATGGAAGACAGGAAACCCTGTTCAAAGCCGAAGTCAATAAGGTAGGGGAAGAAAAGGCCCTTGAGGCAGTTGCCAGACCGGGAAGCAGTGAGCATCAAACTGGTTTGACGATGGATATTTCAAGCAAGAACAATAGTTTTAATCTGAACGAACAATTCGGTTCGACTAAAGAAGGAGTGTGGCTTGCCCACAACGCTCATAAATACGGATTTATCCTGAGGTACCCAAAAGGGAAAGAAGAACTTACAGGCTATATGTATGAACCGTGGCACTTCAGGTATGTGGGCATCAAAGCTGCAACCGAAATATATGAAAATGATTGGACGCTTGAAGAGTATTTTGATAATGTGAAAAAAATCTAGGAAGAAGCCTGGCCGCAAGCCGGGCTTTTTGTTTTAAAAATGTCATAACTACAGCCGTCTATTAATGAGCAAACGTGATATTTTTAACTGTAGTATACGTAAAACAACCTATAATAAAAAAAAACACAATCTTTTCGGTTGATTAATATACTATACAGGGGTATAGTAAGTGGTGTAGAAATAATACTTTAAATCATCGATTGAAACGGGGTGTAGTTGATGAATGAGCAATTGACTGTCGATATTACAGGCATGACTTGTGCTTCCTGCTCCACGAGGATCGAAAAAGTCCTGAATAAAATGGACGGGGTGGAAGCGACCGTCAACCTGGCGATGGAAAATGCCTCAGTACAATACGATAAAGAGAAAATAAAACCAGATGATATATTCAATAAAATAAATGACCTGGGGTACGGTGTCAGGAACGAAAAAATGGATTTGGATGTATTCGGTATGACCTGTGCTGCCTGTTCCACCAGGATTGAAAAAGTCCTGAACAAAATGGATGGGATGGTGTCAGCAAACGTCAATCTCGCGACTGAATCAGCATCCGTTGAGTTCAACAGCGCTGTATTGTCTGTTGATCAAATCATCGCTAGAATCCAGAATCTTGGCTATGATGCCAAGGAAAAGGGCCAGCGCGAAGCAAAGGCTCAGCAAAAAGAAGAGGAAATTAACGCAAAGAAAAGAAAGTTATTTATATCCATTCTTTTGTCACTTCCATTATTGTATTCCATGATCGGCCATGCACCTTGGGATACCGGCTTGCCGATGCCTCATCTGCTGATGAATCCCTGGTTCCAGCTCCTGATGGCGACACCTGTGCAATTCTGGATTGGCGGTCAATTTTATGTGGGTGCCTATAAGTCATTAAAGAACAAAAGTGCGAATATGGATGTCCTTGTCGCTCTCGGTACATCTGCTGCCTACTTTTACAGTCTCGCAGAAGCGCTGAAAACGGTCGGAAATCCGGATTATATGCCGCATTTGTACTTTGAAACAAGCGCTGTACTGATTACTTTGATCCTCGTTGGAAAACTGTTCGAGGCTCTTGCGAAAGGGCGTACAACAGAAGCGATTTCCAAGCTTTTGAGCCTGCAAGCAAAGGAAGCGACGGTCATCAGGGATGGCGCGGAGATTAAAATCCCGATTGAGGATGTAAAAGTCAATGATACCATCCTAGTTAAGCCTGGCGAGAAAATCCCGGTAGATGGCAAGGTATTATCAGGACAGTCTGCAGTAGATGAGGCCATGATAACAGGGGAATCCATCCCGGTAGAAAAATCGGCTGGAGACTCAATGATCGGTGCGACAATCAATAAAAATGGCACCCTGACAATGACTGCAACCAAAGTCGGCAAAGATACTGCCCTTGCAGGGATTATCAAGGTCGTTGAAGATGCACAAGGAAGCAAGGCGCCGATCCAGCGTGTGGCAGATCAGATTTCCGGCATCTTTGTCCCAATTGTCGTTGCGATTGCCATCGTGACATTCCTTGTCTGGTATTTCTTGATCACACCTGGGGACTTTGCATCCTCTCTGGAAACAGCCATTGCTGTACTCGTCATTGCCTGCCCTTGCGCACTTGGGCTGGCAACTCCGACTTCCATTATGGTTGGAACAGGAAAAGGAGCAGAAAACGGGATCCTTTTCAAGGGTGGGGAGCATTTAGAAGCCACTCATAAAATTAATGCTATTGTTCTTGATAAAACGGGTACAATTACTAAAGGGAAACCGAGCGTTACTGATATGGAAATATTCGGTGATGAAGCAAAGGTCCTTAAATATCTCGTATCAGCTGAGAAATCCTCAGAACATCCACTTGCAGAAGCGATTGTTGAATACGGCAGTTCAAAAAATGTTGAGGTGCTACCGGTGGATGAGTTCTCAGCGATACCCGGTCACGGAATCAAAGCAGTTATCCAGGGCGAAAAGGTATTGATCGGTACCAGGAAGTTGATGAGTCAGACTGGAGTCGTCTTTGACAGATACGAGGATCAGCTGGAGAAGCTGGAGACTGAAGGGAAAACAGCTATGATGATCGCCATCGAAAATAAGGTGAATGGCATTGTCGCAGTCGCAGATACTGTGAAAGAAACAGCCAAAACAGCGATTGAAGAGCTTAAATCCATGGGTATTGAAGTATATATGCTCACCGGTGACAATAAGCGGACTGCAAGAGCCATCGCCTCACAGGTTGGTGTGGATAATGTCATAGCTGAAGTGCTGCCGGAAGAGAAGGCGAATCATGTAAAAGAACTTCAGATCAAAGGCATGAAAGTCGCGATGGTCGGCGACGGCATTAATGATGCGCCAGCATTGGCCCTTGCCGATATCGGGATTGCGATTGGGACAGGGACCGATGTAGCGATTGAAGCTGCAGATGTCACTATTCTCGGCGGGGAATTGACATTGATTCCTAAAGCGATATCTTTAAGTAAAAAAACCATGCAAAATATCCGTCAAAACTTATTCTGGGCACTTGCATACAATTCTGCCGGTATCCCGATCGCTGCCATGGGACTCCTGGCGCCATGGGTTGCTGGAGCAGCAATGGCATTCAGTTCACTATCTGTAGTGACTAATTCCCTTCGTTTGAAGCGGATTAAGTTATAATTTTTAATAAGAGAGGAAGAATTAATATGGAAAAAACAACTTTAAATGTATCAGGAATGACTTGCGGACACTGTGAAAAGGCAGTCAAGAACGCATTGATGGGCGTGGACGGTGTTGCCAGCGTTATCGTTTCTTTGTCAGAGGGAACTGCTGAAGTGGAGTACGATTCTTCGAAAGCAGAAGTGGGCAAGATGAAATCAGCAGTTGAAGACCAGGGTTACGATGTAGAATAACACTTTAGGCAGCGGGTTCAACCGCTGCTTTTTTGTTTCTGCCTATTTTTCTGTTAATTTCACAGTAAAAATGTTATTCTAATCATTAAGGATTTTAAGCTTGATTGGAAAGTGGTGAAAAGGGTTGGATCAGCAAAATATGAATGAAGAAAACAAGGAAGAGCTTGAAGGCCAACACATGGCAGAAGAAACAGAGACCAAGAGTAGTTTTCTTCGGATCAAAAAGTTCCACTTTGCAATGCTGTTGTTTTTTCTTGTGTTTTTAACAGCAGGAATCACTACCTTTGCGCTTGCTTTCGGTGAAGACAAGCCCGCAGTGCAAGTCATCAGGGAAAGAGAAGAATTTGCAAAGTTATACGACGCATATGACACTTTGAAAAATGAATATTACCAGGAAATTGACCAGGAAAAACTCATCAATGGAGCGATTGATGGAATGCTTTCTGCATTGGACGATCCATATTCGGATTATATGAGCCAGGAAGATGCGAAGAATTTCCATCAGAGTCTTTCGTCTTCATTTGAGGGGATTGGAGCGGAAATCCAGGAGAGGGATGGCTACATTTCCATCGTCACTCCTCTAAAAGGTTCCCCAGCGGAAAAAGCAGGGCTCCAACCTGAAGATAAAATCATGTCCGTTGACGGCAAAAGTCTTCAAGGCATGAGTACGACTGAAGCAGTTGCTCTTATCAGGGGTGAAAAAGGGACGGATGTAAAGTTGTCCATACTCCGCCAGGGTGCCGAAAAGCCGGTCGATGTTACCATTACTCGTGATACAATTCCGATTGAGACAGTTTATGGTGAGATGCTGGAAGACGGAATCGCCAAAGTCCAGATCACGAATTTCTCACAAAATACTGCTACCGAATTAGTGGATATTTTAAATGATCTGCAAAAGCAGGGGATGAAGGGTCTTGTCCTGGACCTTCGCCAAAATCCAGGCGGTCTTCTGGACCAGGCAATCAAGATTTCAAGCCTTTTTGTTCCTGAAGGAGATATCCTGTTCCAGGTGGAAGACCGCAATGGCAATGTGGAGAAGTATCCATCTGAAAATAAAAATGGCAACAAGCTTCCTTTAGTGGTGGTCATAGATAAAGGGAGTGCAAGTGCATCTGAAATCCTGGCAGGAGCAGTAAGTGAATCTGCCGCTGTTCCGTTGGTGGGTGAAAAGTCATTCGGAAAAGGAACTGTCCAGAGGGCGGAAGATTTTTCTGACGGTTCGAATATGAAATTCACCACAGATAAATGGCTGACACCTAAAGGGAATTGGATCCATAAGAAGGGCATCAAACCGGACTATGAAGTTGCTATGCCAGAATACGCTTCTCTGCCGTTTATTGATCCGGAAGCAGAGTTGAAGGTTTCAACTGCCTCAGAGCAGGTGAAATCAGCACAAAAAATGTTGAAGGCGCTTGGCTTTGACCCGGGAAGGGAAGACGGTTTCTTTGATGAAAAAACGAAGGAAGCAGTCAGCGAATTTCAGAAATCCAAAGAGATCGAACAAACGGGTATCCTGAAAGGGAGCACAACAATCGAACTTATGAATGCATTGCGTGAACAGCTTAAGAAAGATGATCCGCAAGTACAGAAGGCGCTTGAAGTGTTAAAGCAGGAAATGGCGAAATAACAGTAAATGCATGGTTTTATTAACAATGCTAAATTGCAGTAACTTAAAAATCTCCAGCTCTTGCTGGAGATTTTCCATATTACATAGAAAAGATAGGCGGATGTGAAAAATGAAAAAAGCAGAAGTTTACATTTTGTCGGGATTCCTGGGGACAGGAAAAACAACATTATTGAGACGGATTTTACAGCATGAAAAAGAGAGTGCTAGGAAAATCGCGGTGATGATGAATGAGCTCGGAAGTGTTTCGATTGACTCAGATGCCGTTGACTCCGAAGTACCGTTGAAAGAGTTATTGGGCGGATGCATTTGCTGCACAATCCAGGATAAACTTGAGTCACAGCTTCAGGGCTTGCTTTTCGATCATGACCTCGATGCGATCTATATCGAAACAACTGGTGCTGCACATCCGGTCGAAGTATTGGATGCGGTGCTTTCACCGCTGTTTGCGGACAAGTTGGTGATCAAAGGGATCATTACGACAGTGGACGGGAAGCAATGGATTAACAGAACCAGTCTGGATCCGCAGGTACATCAGCTTTTGCTTGAACAAGTGAAACATGCTGATCTGGTCATTATTAATAAATCAGATTTGCTCAATGAATCGGAACAAGCTAAGATCAGCATGGATCTACAAGGCCTTAACCCTGGTGCGAAAATTATTTTGAGCTCATATTCAAAGATGCCAATGAAGCTTTTGGAAGGGTTGGCCTATACAAAAAAAGCTGAAACCGCAGATTCACATGTATCAGCGGATTTAAGACTGAGTACATATGTTTATCGATTTCAAAATGCAATCAGCCAAAGGGCATTTGAAGATTTCCTGAGGGCGCTTCCTGATTCCATTTATCGGATTAAAGGGTATGTCTTGTTCGACCATTCCTCTTACCCGGATTTATTTCAGTATTCATATGGCATGCCATTCTATATGAAGGAATATATGAAGATGCCGTTGAACCTCGTTTTTATCGGGCAGGTTACAGATTGGAACGATATCGAGCAGCAGCTGAGAAAACTGGAATTGTAAGTCTGTTTACTTCCATGGTAAAAGATGAATATCTCAGTGTAAGAATGTTTTCTTATTGATGAATTATTTTCCTGAATAGTCCGGCGAGTTAAAGCAAAAACTTTCATGTAGCGAATTAATCTGAATGGGAACTAGGTAGTTCCTTGTTAAACTAAGCCGGGTTAAGAAGAGATGATCTTAAATGAGAACAATTAAAATGTTGATAATTGCCATGGTGCTTCTTGCATTTACGGACGTAAGTGCAGAAGCTAAGAAACAATCGGACAAGGTTGAAATGCCGCAATGGGAAGAGGTAAACGAACTTTTGCCGAAATATAGTAAGTTCACTGTGATGGATCTGGAAACCGGACTCCAGTTTCGTGTCCAGCGCAGAGCCGGAAGCAACCACGCGGATGTCCAGCCACTTACATCGAAGGATACAGCAATCATGAAAGCAATTTACAATGGCAAATGGAGCTGGAAGCGCAGGGCGATCATCGTCATTTCGGAAAATGGCAAAATCGCCGCTTCGATGCATGGGATGCCGCATGGAGGCGGTGCTTTGAAAAATGACTTTCCCGGTCATTTTTGTATCCACTTTTTTGGGAGTACAACTCACCGAACCAATTTCATGGATTTATCCCACAAGCTGATGATTTTAAAGTCCGCAGGGAAGCTTGAGAAGTATTTGGAACAAACGGATCCATATGATTTAGTGAATGCTTATATTGCAGGAATCAAACAGCAGGATCCTTACATCGTTTCATTTATCTCCTTGCAGGATCTTGAATGGAAAAAGCTGCTGCCGCGAATAGAGAATGTCAATATCAACCGCATGGAGGTCTTGCCAGCTGAGGATGTTGGTGATCAGTTGACTCTGACGATACCTGTAGAGATTAATTGGCAGATAAAAGGTAGAGGCGGGCGGAATTTTACAGGTGAGATTTTACTTGTCCGATTCTTGGGAAATGAACAATGGAAGGTGGATTCAATCCGTTTTCTTGAAGATAATAAAATAACGATTCCCAAATAAAAAGCTTGAGAGCGAGTCTCAAGCTTTTTGTCATTCTTGAATTCCATTTTTCAACTTTCTCCGAATTTGGCAAATGTTTTTTCGTCTTCAACAAGACCGCATGCTGCACATTGGATTTTCAGTTCAGGACCTCTATATGGCAGGTGAAATGGGTCTAACTGGTCATTCGAATACTGTTCTACAATCTCTCCCGATTGCGGGTTTAATTTTACTGGGTGGGGTACCTGTGTGATCATATTGAACCTGGTCCGGTTGGTTTTGCAATTAGGACAACGATATGGTTTGCTCATAATGTAGTCTCCTTTAAGTCATTTAAACTTATTTTTTGCATTGTCGAGCTGAATTATGTAAATATACAAAGTGAGTACATGAAAGCGTCATTTTTTTTGCAGGAGGCAATAAAGTGCAGACAGAAGAATTTGGGAAATTACTTGATGAATACAGGATGATTTGGAACAATCGCCGGCTTAAGTCTGGCCTTTCACCAGAAGAGATTCTTAGGGATGCCATTCTCAGGGATCTGAGAGATGAGAATTCCCATCCGAGGGCCAGAAAGTCACTGAAAGATAAATATTACCTTGCCACAAAGAGGATTATCGATTCATCTTTATCAACTGAAAGCAAAATCAAGTTAATTCGATTGCATCTCGAATTAACGGATGCTATTCAGCAGGATGACTCGAAGTAAAGGGCGAATACGCCTGGAATGGGCTGCAGCGATGGGAATTTCAGAACAGAAGGCTATTTTCGTATTGATTGTTGCTTTTCGGTGGTGAGTGCAACAAAGTTCACACAAAGAGCATAACCGAAATGGATGGCGGTGAGTTCCTGTTCTAAGAAGGAAGTGTGTGCTTCCTTTTTTTTAACGAGAAAAATGTCAAAAAATATCATCATAACACTTGCTTTTATACCCCTTATGGTATATTATTTATATTGTAAGTTCAGTTATGAACAAGAATTAATAAGAGGTGAAGAGTAGTTGCTGACTGGTTTTATCATCATTCTCCTTTTGGTCACCTTGTTTTTCAACCGCTATGTACCTGTAAGGAATCTGCGTGCGATAAATGGGCATGAACATGAAGCGATATTCGTCGATCTTAGAGATTATCAGGATTCCGCTAAAAATCCGGTCAATGGAGCGATTAATATCCCATGTGGGTATTTAAAAAGATATATAAAGGAAATTCCGAACGAACAGATTGTCATTATTGCATCCAATGAAGTAGAAAAGAACTTCGGAGCAAGATTGCTAAAGAAATATGGCTATGATATCAAGGGTTATACCATTACTGGACCATCACAATAGGAGGTGGCTAAAGTGGAGTACAATAAAGAAATAGTCAATCGCCTGAAAAGGATCGAGGGACAGGTAAGGGGCAGCATCCGCTTGCTGGAAGAACAGGAAGAATGCAAGTCGGTTGTGACTCAGCTGTCAGCGATCCGGTCTGCTGTCGATCGTACGATTGCCCTGGTTGTCAGCAAGAATCTCGAACAATGCTTGATCAGTGATTTACAGGAAGGCCGGGAAACCTCGCAGGCAGTTAATGATGCAGTGGAATTGCTTGTCAAGAGCAGAAAATAAACCGGTTTCTGTTCTTGACAGGGTGCTTTTCGTCACTTAAAATACCCTTAGAGGTATAAGTTGCCATCAGATATGGTGATTGACTAAAAAGATAACGAGGTGTATTTGAATGAGTGTAGTAATTAATGTGTTAATTATCATCTTAGCTGTAGCGTTCTTGTGGAGCCGCTTAGCTCCAACCAAAGGAGTGAATCAGATCACGACAGCCCAGCTTCGTGAGATGGTGAAAACAAAGCCGGTAGGAACACAATTCGTTGATGTCAGGACTCCTGGTGAATATAAAGGAAACCATATTAATGGGTTCAAGAATATTCCGCTTCAACAGCTGGCAAACCGGACAGGAGAACTTTCTCAGGAAAAAGATGTAGTCGTCATTTGCCAGAGCGGCATGCGCAGCAGTCAGGCAAGCAAGTTGCTTAAAAAGGCTGGATTTAAAAATGTGACAAATGTAAAGGGCGGCATGAGCGCCTGGTAAAATATTAAGGGGGAATAGAAAATGCGTCAAATGACACCAACAGAAGTGCAAAATAAATTAGGTACGAATGAATTTGAAGTTGTGGATGTTCGAGAAGTAAGCGAAGTCGCACAAGGGAAGATACCGAATGCGATCCATATCCCGCTTGGTCTTCTGGAATTCCGGATGAATGAACTGGATAAAAACAAAACATATGTTATGGTTTGCCGCTCTGGTGGCCGCAGTTCAAGAGCATCTCAATTCCTTGATTATCATGGATACAATGTTATCAATATGCAGGGCGGCATGATGTCCTGGGAAGGTCCAACTGAATAAAACACCATAGAGACGGCGCCTGCTGTCTCTATTTTTGTGTAAGCATGCCATGACGTCAAATAGGAGTGGGTACGTTCGATTTCATAGATTTATCACAAATTAGAGATATAATAATGTGAGATACTAGTGGAAGAAAAGGAGTTAATTATGAAGCGGTTTTATTTGTTGGCTGCAGTGTCATTCACTGCTTTGCTTTCTGCCTGTTCTTTCGATTCATTCGAACCAATACCAAATGATTCTTCTATTATATCTACAGTGAACATAAAGGATATGACCCTTTCCTTTTATGATATGGACAAAGGGGAAAAATTGCCCGATTGGAGGGTTGATCGCCCCTATATAGGCGGGATGATGCTGCCTGATGAGGACACCATCCTTCTTTACGGACAGACTCTGGAAACAGTCGATCTCTATTCCTTGAGCAGAGGTGAAAAAATTGATTCCTGGGAAACGGGTGAGGGAATTGTTAACTCGTTATTGGTTGCTGACGGAAAGGAAATAGCCTTTGCAGATCAAAACAGGGAGAGTATCCGATTTTTTGATGTTAGCGGGAAAGAAGTCAAAGAGGTCAAGTCCGAGAAGGACCCTTTAACACTGCTGGAAGCAGAGGACAAACTTTATGTGATCAGCTATAACCAGGAGATGCTCACTGCTATTAATGTCGACGATAAAGAAAGGCTCCCTGGATTTAAGGTTCACCCTGCAGCCGCAGGAGCGATCATGTCCAGCGGAAAAGACGAGTTGTGGATAGGCGGGCATGGTAAGGGTACACAAATTGAAGACCGTATCCATATTTATGACCTGAATAGCGGGACGCTTAAGAAAGAAATACAAGCTCCTATCATGCCGGTGGATTTTACAAAGAATGAAGATAATATCTTTGTCTTAAGCCACGGGTCCAATACGCTGTATAAATTGGCAGGGGACGGAACAAAGCAGGGTTCGATCAAGGTTGGTGCGAATCCTTTTGAAATAGAATTATTTGAAGATAAGCTGATTGTCGCTGGATATGATAGCAACGAGGTGTATATCATCGATCCGGGAAACTTATTCATAGAAAAAACGCTGAAAGTCGGCGATGGCCCCTTTCAAATAGTTACGAGGGAGAGATAACAGGATGAATCCCGTAAATGTTTTGATCATCGATGACGAAGAGGATATGCGCAACCTGGTTCAAATGTACTTGGAGAATTCAGGCTTTACATGTGTCCATGCTGCTGATGGGTCGGAAGGATTGAAAAAACTCCAGGAACAAAAATTTGACCTGGTGATTCTTGATATAATGATGCCTTTTGAGGATGGCTTCGCGGTTTGCGGAAAAATACGGACTTTTTCACAAGTGCCAATTATATTTTTATCTGCTAAGGGAGAAGAATGGGATAAGGTGAAGGGACTGCAGCTCGGAGGGGATGATTATATCGTCAAGCCCTTCAGTCCAGGTGAGCTAGTGGCAAGAATCAATGCGCTGCTAAGAAGGACATCGTTCGTTAAGAATGAAGATGAAACACTCACTCTTGGGAAAATCACCATCGATAAAAAGGGTAGAAGGGTTCGTGTTGAAGGTGAGATTGTGCCGCTGACGCTTAAGGAATTCGAGCTGCTTGTCTTTCTCGTCAACCACCAGGGCCAGGCGCTAAGCAGGGAACAGCTTCTTGAATATGTCTGGGGTATGGATTACCATGGCAGTTTAAGGACAGTTGATACACATATTAAGACATTGCGAATGAAACTTGGTACCGGTGATTATATTCAAACGATTTGGGGAGTCGGGTATAAGTTCGAGGTGCCTGCGGGATGATCTCTTTTTCAGACAGCCTGTTCAAAAAGCTATGGCTGACCGTGACAGCGACAATCCTGATAACCGTGTTATATTCATATTTCTTATCCTATCTATTTTACGAAAAGCTTTATGTAGATATTGTCGAAGAATCATTATTGGATGAAGGCAACCGCCTTGCGAGCGATTATGATGGCGGACCGTTGACAGATGAAATGAGGCAGCAGGTGGAATGGTACAATGAAAAATCTGAATCAGAGGTTTTTCTTGTCAGCAATCCAAAAGAGTTAAGTGCCTGCCTTCCCTATTCAATCGATTATGAGACATTGATTGGAAAAGAAGAACGGGAACAGCTCCTGAAGGGTGAACATGTACTCAAATCCGGTTTTGAAGAGCGCTTTGGAAGGAAAATACTTGCCGTTGCGATTCCTCTTCTTGATAACAGCAGGCTTGAAGGAATAATATACTTATACGTTCCATTAGCCAAAATTTCCGAGTTGACCGTTGATTTTTCCTTCCTTTGGCTAATTGGGGGAGTGTTGTTCATTATCATTGCTGCATTTCTAGGGTTTAAAATGCTTCACCGGCTGACAAGGCCATTGGCAGCCATGAAGCAGGCAGCTGAAAAAGTATCTGGCGGAGATTATTCAGCCAGGGTGGATATTCAATCCAATGATGAGATTGGCCAGCTTGCAAGGGCATTCAACCAAATGTCCGAGTCCGTTCAAAAAGAGGATGAAAGAAAGAGGGAGTTCCTTGCTGATGTTTCCCATGAACTGAGGACCCCGATCAGCTATATAAAAGGCTATAGCGAAGCATTGGAAACTGGGATGATAAAAGATCCTGAAGAGAAAAATAAATACTTAAAACTTATAAACAGGGAATCTGGCAGGATGGTCAAAATTGTCGAAGACTTACTTGAGCTTTCGAGACTGGATGCAGATGAATACAAGCTGGTGAAAAGCCCTTTTCCGCTGGCGCAGCTTATTGATGATTTTATCATTAAATATGGTCCTGCAATGAAAAATAAACATATTAGCCTGTCGCTTGATTTGGATCCAGATATCATTGTCAATGGTGATGAGGGAAGGCTTGAACAGATTTTTCAGAACATCATCGACAATTCGATTCGCTATACAGAAAATGATGGAATGATTTCAATCAGGCTAAATAAACATCCGTATGGCTGTATGGTGGAAATCGAAGACACGGGTATTGGAATACCAGAAGAAGATATCGCCAAACTCACTGATCGCTTTTATAGAGTGAATAAGGCAAGATCTCGAGCAGACGGTGGAACAGGACTGGGGCTTGCGATCGTGGATAAGCTTGTGAAGCTTCATGAAGGCAGGATGGAGATTTCGAGCGAGCTTGGGAAGGGTACGACAATCAGGCTCTATTTTCCGGTAATCGAATAATAATCAGGGAGAATGACATACCTAGATAATAATTAGCACATACTTTCAACACATTTAATGGATAGGATAACACTGTATTAATCTTATTTAAGGGGTAAAAAAAATGAAACGTCTTTTGATAACAATTATGGTTGTGCTGCTGAGCATGTTTGCAACAGCCTGTACACAAGACCAAGCTGAAGAAGAACCGCAATTTTTAGAGGTCGATCTCACAGCCACTCCTGAAAAAGCCGTAAAAGGCGAAGAGATTACCTTCGAGGCAAAGGTTACCTACGGATCGGAAGAAGTGGATGATGCAGAAGAAGTTAAGTTTGAAATTTGGCGTTCCCAGGCAGATGAACATGAAAAGATTGTAGTAGGTCATGCTGAAAATGGAATCTATCGATTGAAGAAGTCTTTTGAAGAAGAAGGAACATACTATATTATTTCTCATGTCACGGCTCGGCGTATGCATAACATGCCGAAAAAGGAATTTGTAGTCGGAAAGCCAAGTGAGCCTGAAGATGAAAATGCCACAGATATGGAAATGGAAGATATGGATGGACATGGTACAGAAGAAAGCGGACACTGATCCATAGCGGCATGTGCCGCTTTTTTTTATGTTTATAATAGCGGATGCTGCAGTAATTCTCTTAATGTTTGTAACATAGATGAAAAATAAGTAATGAAGCAGGCTGCCAAAAAAAGTTGTCAATAAGTTTATTTTTCCTCTTTCAGGTGCAGCTGGTTATTAAATAAAATAATGGATAAATATGACTAGCACAACTGTCCCGCCAATTCCTTTAAAAATAAGGCAGAGGAATATTTTTCTATTAATATTTTTATAGAATAATACTTTTTCCATTTTAGTCCAGGTTTATTACAAAAAAGCCGTGATATGATGAGTTTGCACGAGTTAGATAAATTCATTTTTACGGGAGGAATTGGAGAATGAAAAAGAAATTGATTCTTTCAGTCGCAGCGGCTGCAGCATTATTCACTGCAAGTCCTGGTCTGGATAAAGCAGATGCATCAACTATACAGACAAAGGTGTATTATTATCAAAGCGGGAATATAAATGATGTCAATATAGATTCTATTCTACAAAAGTATTTTAAGGATTATCAATTCACATGGAAACAAGCACAGCCAGTCCAGAAGCAAGCCCCAGCTCCTGCAAAAGCTCAGGAACCTGCTAAAGCACCTGCTCCTGCAAAAGCCCAGGAACCGGCTAAAGCACCAGCAAAGGCGCCTGCACAGGAGTCAGCAAAAGCACCAGCATCAGCACCAGCTTCTTCAGCTGTAAGTGCCTATGAACAAAAAGTAGTAGAGCTGACAAACCAGGAAAGAGCAAAGAACGGCTTAAAACCGCTTGCACTTGATACGGAATTGAGCAAAGTTGCGAGGGAAAAATCTCGTGATATGCAAAGCAAAGGCTACTTCAGCCACACAAGCCCAACTTACGGCTCACCGTTTGATATGATGAAGAAATTCGGCATCAATTATTCTTCAGCAGGCGAGAACATCGCAATGGGTCAACCTACTCCTGAAGAGGTTGTCAAAGCATGGATGAACAGTTCAGGCCACCGTGCCAACATCCTTAACTCAAGCTATACTCACATCGGTGTAGGGCATGTAGCTAACGGTAATTACTGGACTCAAATGTTCATCGGAAAATAATTCAATAATAAATGAGAACAGCCTCTGTGATATGCTCCCCTTTAGGTAGACAGATTAAAAATAAAATCTGTTTACTTAATGGGGAGTTTTTATTATGTCAAAAAG
>NZ_CBCSFH010000016.1:0-57227 GCF_965138835.1 Mesobacillus thioparans
AAGATGGCATCTGTTTTTAATAAACTTGGTTAATTGTTACTGGTAAAAAATAGAATTTACGGTAAGTGTGTTTGAGTTACCCAAAAAACTTAAAAAAGTATTTGACATTGTACGCTAAACAGTAAAGAAACCGCAATGCCGGCTCGCTTTGCGGTTTCTTTGTTTATTCCTCTTCGACTGCCAGGTCTTTGACCGGAAGCTTCTCTTCTTCTTTGTGGGTTACACTTCTAAGATTAAATAGTGCCTTAACGCTGAATACCGCCAGGGCAGCAACACCGATCAAAAATATCGTGTCCGGAATGGCCCTCAAAGTCAGCAGCATTTGGACTGTATCCTGCTGCAGGAATGCAGCTGAACGGGAAGCAGCGTATCCATTGAAGAAGGCTTCTTTTATCTGAAGGTAACCTACCGGAAGCAAGGATAGGAATACCATTCCTGCCAATCCGACGTTCAGCATGATGACGATGAATTTAACCCATTTATCGCTCCATTTTTCAGGCTTGACGATATTGCGCAGTGAGTAGATCAATACCGCTCCTGCAAACATGCCGTAAACGCCCATCATTGAAGCGTGGCCATGAGCCGGAGTAAGGAACTGTCCATGTTCAAAGAAGCTGACAGCCGGCAGGTTGATCAGGAAGCCCATCACGCCTGCACCGATCAGATTCCAGATTGCTACGGAAATCAAGAACCAGAAAGTGCCTTTGTAAGGGAAATCCACTCCGCCGTCACGCATCATTTTATACTGGTCATATGCCTCTAAAATCAACAGAGTCAATGGAATGACTTCAAGTGCTGAAAAGACTGCGCCCAGAGCGATCCATACTTCAGCTGATCCGTTGTAATAGTAGTGGTGGCCGATTCCGATGACACCTGCTCCCATCAGCAGGATCAACTGAAAGTACAAAGCCCTTACAGTCGATTTCTTTGTCACAAGCTTCATTTGGACCATCAAGAAACCAATGACAACGACTGCGAATACTTCAAAAATCCCTTCTACCCATAGATGGATGATCCACCAGCGCCAGTAATCGGCAAAGGTATAGTGTGTACCCGGGTTGATCATGAAGGCAAAGAAGTAAAATGCTGGGACAGCGATTGCTGAGTAGAATAACAGGTGAATCAAACCACCTTTGTCAGACTCACGCTTCAATCCGCTCTTGATGCCACGGAATACGATGAACAACCAGATCAGCATGCCGACAGCGAGTATGAATTGCCAGATACGGCCAAGTTCGAGATACTCCCAGCCCTGATGGCCAAGCAGGAACCAATTGTTGCCCAGGTATCCGTTAGCACCAAGCCATTGGCCGATCATGCTGCCTGCGACAAGGACGACCAATGCCCAGAACAGGATATCGACAAGCAATCCCTGGCGTTTCGGCTCATGTCCTCCTACAAGCGGTGCCACGAAAATTCCCATTCCAAGCCACGCTGTCGCAATCCAGAAAATCGCAAGCTGCAAGTGGAAACCTTTTGTTATGTTGAAAGGCAGGATCTCATGGATCCATTTCATTCCGAAGAAACTCTCAGGTTCAATATAATAGTGTGCCAGCAATGCCCCAAACATCGACTGTACAAAGAATAGTACTGATACAATCGCAAAGTATTTGGCTGTTTTCTTCTGCGAAGAAGTCAGCGGCAGCTTCTTCAAATCAATTCGAGGGAAGTTGCCCTCAGTATATGCCTCTTGCATACCAAGATGGTAGCGGTAGAATACAAACAGGATCAAGCCTACAAATAAAACCAATAAGGTAACACTTGCACCGCTCCACCAGACGGCTGAGAATGACATCGTGTTTCCTGCGTCTTCATAATACGGCCAGTTGTTTGTATAAGTGATATTATCATCTGGTCTTTGTGTACTTGATAACCACGCGGTCCAGAAGAAGAAATCAGAGATTTGTTCAATCTGGTCCCCTTTAGCAACCCAGGCACGATTTCCGTCCGGCATATGCTTCTCCTGGATCAAGCCTGCCTTAAGACCCCAATTGTCACCCTTTGTAAAAATAGTATGGTAAAATTCCTTCACCTTTTGGTGTCCGTATATTTGCGCATCAGTCAACACCAGATGATCCTTATCGGGATCATAGCGATTCTCCCGCATTTCCTTCTTGACTCGTTCTCGGATGATGTTCTGTTCATCCTTGTTCAAATCACTGAAGCCTTTCCCGAATTTCTCCTGTGACCTGAAGTCCTGCATCCCTTCTGTGTAAATTTTGAGGGCCTCTGCAGTATAGTCGGGACCCATATAGGATCCGTGTCCAAGTACTGTTCCATAATCCATCAGGCCATATTTCTGGAATACTGCCTGCCCGCCGACAATGCTTTTCTTCGTTAAAATGACCTCCCCTTTTTCGCTGGTGACTTCAAGCGGCCTCGGAGCCATTTCTTTAAAAATCCAGTAACCCCCTGTCAGGAGTACTGTGAAGCTTAATAATAAAGTAATAATGAGTACAGATTTGAGCAGTGAATTTCTATTTTTCTTGACCACTGCCGTTGTGGATGTCCCATGCTGGATTTCCATCTTCCCTGCATCCCCTTCCTAATTTGATTTACAAGCTAATCATAATGCGAAACGAAATTAGAGTTTGTGAACTACCTCATGTAGCAGGTGTGATATTTCCCACAGTACTGAGAATTATTTTCATAAAAACGTCAAAATATGATTCAGGTCACTTAGCGGTCCAGAAACAGTTGATAAAATCTATAGTAGAAACTTAAACACATATAAGGAGCAGATTAATATGCATATATCACAAATCAGGCAGCAGTTAAAGGCCGTTCCGATCTTTAAAGAATTATCCCCGGAGGAGCTCGATCCGATCATTGAAATTGCCCAGCCCCGGTTCTTTAAAAATAAGATGTATGCGTTCATGCAGGGCGACCCGCTTGACCGTGTATTCTTCATCCATTCAGGAAAGGTGAAGATTTATAAAACAGATTCATCCGGAAGAGAACAAATCGTTTCCGTTCTGGAGACAGGAGAAATGTTCCCTCATGCCGGCTTCTTTAGAAAGGGCCAATATCCAGCACATGCGGAAATGATGGAAGACACACAGATGATTGTCGTCCCAATTTCCAAATTCGAAGAAATCCTGGTCGCCTATCCAGAGCTATCCATCAAATTATTCAGGGTATTAGGAGAAAAAATCATTGATCTGCAAGCCCGGCTTGAAGAACAAATCCTTCATAATACGTACGAACAAATCATCATGCTCTTGCTGCGGCTCTGCAAAACGAATGGTGAAAAGCTGGAACATGGCTTTAAACTGACCACCCATTTCACCAATAAGGAATTTGCCAACATGATTGGAACCTCTCGTGAAACTGTCAGCAGAACGATCAATTATTTAAAGAAGAAAGATTTTATAAGTGTTGATCATGATGGATGCTACCTGATTGACCATGAAAAGTTGCATCAGGAGTTATTCTGACCACAGATAAAAAATCTCTTGTTAAGTGATTCACATCACGGAAGAAAATATTGAAAATGATTATCATTTATCTATACCAACTATCGTATCGAGGAGTTGAATCCAATGGACAAAAGAACGATCGAACTGGATGTCAGAGAAGATATCAATAACAAACTGGAGCCTTTCCAGAAAATCATGGAAGCAATCGGGGAGTTGAAAGTGAATGATGTGCTCGTCCTTCACGCCCCATTCAAGCCTGTGCCCCTTTACGGTGTACTAAAGGCAAAAGGCTTTGAACATGAGGTTGAAAAAATTGAAGCAAAGCACTATAAAATCACTTTCACCAAAACGGGAGGGAAATAAGATGATGCTTGATAATAGGGGGCTTGAGCCGCCACAGCCAATGATGCGGACGCTCGCTGCACTGGAGGAGCTAGACGGGGGACAGACACTGATCATCATCAATGACAGGAGACCAATGTTTCTGTTCGAGCAGCTGGATGAACTCGGCTATCTGTATTTGACAGAACAACAAGAAGACGGAAGTTACCGTGTGACGATTTCCCGAAAAGCGGGGTGATTTAAATGTTTCAGCAAAGCAGCGGCAACGAGACAAATATTAAACTTCCATTTTCATTCATCCTTTTCAGCATGCTTGCGCTGATTTCTTCCCAGATGCTAATCCTGCTGAACGGAGATTTGCTGATAACAGGCACCTTTCGCTTGCCAGCCATTTGGTCTGCTGCCCATTTATTTGTCCTCGGATGGGCCTTGATGGTTGCGATGGGCGCAATGTACCAGCTCGTCCCTGTCGCTTTCCTGACGCCCATCTGGAGCGAAAAATTCGGTTTTTGGCAATTTACCGTTACAGCCCTGGGAATTCTGACCTTTGCAGCTGCGCTATACCTTCGTCCTCAGGATGCCCTTGTTCCTGGAATCCTGACATTAGCCGGCATACTGATGTTCCTTGTTCAAATGTTCATGACGCTGCGAAGCCAGGCCAAACCCAATATACTTACATTGTTTGTCGGCAGTGCTCTATTCTCTCTCCTTTTGACCATAACATTAGGAATCACACTGGTGACAAGCATGAAAACAGGCTTCGCTCAAGATTATTACCAGGCCATCTTCAAGACGCATATTCTCTTGGGGACTGTCGGATGGTTCTCGCTGTTGATTTTCGGCTTCTCTTATAAAATGGTACCGATGTTCTCACTTGCGCATGGGTTTACCATGAAGCCAGCTGCTTATGTATTCACCGTATACTTTAGCGGAATCATCCTGATGGTTTCTTCCTTTTTTTCAGGCAGCCATTTTCTTGAAGTCGCCGGAACTTTTCTGCTGCTCACAGGATTCATCATTTTTAGCTGGCATGTCAAAATAATCATTGAAAAGCGCGTGAAAAAGAAACTGGACCGCCCTTTTATGTTCGCGTTATTTGCGATTGGCTGCGGGGCAGCAATCCATCTGGCTGCTTTCGCAGCAAGTTCTGCCCATCTGCTGGCAAAAACGGCTGGTCCTATCCTTTTATTGTATTTGATCGCCTGGATTGCTTACAGCATCATCGGATACTTGTACAAAATCGTGCCATTTCTCTGGTGGACACATAAATACAGCAAGGAAATCGGCAAAAAGAAAGTACCTGCCTTAAAAGATTTGATGGATGAAAAGCTGGCACTTCCACTCTTCATTTTGTTCACAGGTGGAACCGTACTCTTAATCATCTCATTCCTCCTCCAGCTGATGCCAATTTTCTATATTGGCCAAAGCTTGATATTAATGGCAGGAATCCTGTTCAGCTACATCATAGCCAAAGTGTTAACGATTTAAGGAGGAATTCAAGATGACAGATTTACAAAATAAAATCAGGGAAAATCTAAAGACAGTATATGATCCTGAATTAAACATCAACGTTGTGGATTTAGGACTGATTTATGATATTGAAGTTCCAGAACCCCGCACAGCAAGAATTTTGATGACATTGACGACTCCAGGCTGTCCTCTGCATGACAGTATCGCCAGCGGCATTAAATATTGTGTACAGGGCATGGAGGAAATAGACCACGCTGATGTCCAATTGACATGGGAGCCAGCCTGGTCACCGGACCGGATGACAGAGGAAGGAAAAAAACGGCTTCAGGGATTTTGATTGGGGACAAATAAAGGCTGTTTTCGTAAAGATTGTTGTTAAAATCCTAAAGCCGATTTTAACGTGATAATCGTCATTTTCTATGTCGGTACTAAGTCTGCAAGCTATTTTCTCATAATAAGCGTAAATTTTTGACTAATCTTAGGTAATTTAATCCTATTTTGTAGGCAATAGCAACAAAGTTTGAGAAAAGAGCCTAAAAAAAGAAACGCTTGTCATTTCAAGTGTTTTAGATGGAAGAAAAATCAAGGGCTGCTTCCATCTTACTGATTAAATGGTCCTGAGGTACTAGTTGTTCTAAAGCAACTTCTCTAATTGGTCTCGTTGGATTGGATTATTTCTCAAAAGCTTATTCATCACCTTAAACGTTATATGTATCTATTTTAATGAGACTTATGGTTAGTTCCACACTATGTTGAGGAATCCTGTTGATTGGAGTGGAAGGCGCGTAGACTCCTCCGAAAATGCTAACGCATTTCCATCGTGCGTGGGCGGGTTCAAGGAAGCTTAATCAAAGTCCTGCGGGATCAGAAGGACAGGTGAGACCCCGCAGGCGCCAGAGGCGACGAGGAGGCTCAGCGCCGGCCCCTAAGGTCCGCGAAGCGCCTGGAACGGAAATCAACAGCCCCATTTCAGCACAAACTCAAAAAACTGTAGACAAGCTAGATTTTCATCGAGTTTGTCTACAGTCTGAGAAACGCTTGAAATTCCAAGCGTTTCTTTAGCATTTTATTTAGAAGTTGAAAGGCCAAATGACAATGCTCGACGAAAATTGTTTTCTGCTTCCTGCAATTCCGCCAATTGGACATCATCAGAAGGGAATTCATTACGCAAAGCCTCTGTACTAGAAGAAAGTGCTTTTGAAATACGCTGGAAATCAACAAAAGAATAATTCATTGCCATCCCTCCATTCTTTGCAAATATGAATTTATTGTATTCACAAAAACGCTCAATTATTCCTGAAAATAATCCCCAAATGAACGTAAAAAAAATCCTCCTGATTGATAACAGGAGGAAATCTGGTTTAGTGGTTGTTATTTTTCTTCTTTATCAATCCGGGGCGGTCGTTTACCCCAGTACTGGTAATAGTCTGTTCGGATGAACCCGTTGAAAAGCTTGCGTTTTTTCGTTGCCGGTTTTCCGTACACTTGTTCAAAATCCTCGTTTGATGTCAACATATAGATGGACCATGTATCGAGCGGAGCAAACGCTTTGCCCATTTGACTGTACATTTCTTCGACAGCCTTCTTTTCACCGAGTCGCTCACCGTAAGGAGGGTTCCCGACAATGACACCGTATTCCTTTTTTGTCGTGAAATCCTGGACTCGCATTTGCTTAAAGTTAATCAAATCACCGAGACCTGCTTCAAAAGCATTTTCCTCAGCAATCTTCACCATCCTGTGGTCTATATCCATCCCGCTGATATCGAGGTGCTGGTCATAATTCGCCAGATCCTCGGCTTCCATCCTAACTTCCTCCCAGAGAGAATCGGGAATGATATCCCAGCCTTCCGAAATGAATTCACGGTTGAAGCCAGGCGCGATATTCTGTCCAATCAGTGCTGCTTCAATCGGAATCGTCCCAGATCCGCAGAACGGATCGACGAAAGGCTTGTCCGGATTCCAATTTGTCAGCATGATCAGGGCCGCGGCCAATGTTTCCTTTAGCGGAGCTTCGCCCTGGCCAGTCCTGTATCCACGCTTATGAAGACCGCTGCCGCTCGTATCGATCGTCAATGTGGCAACATCTTTGAGGAGAGCGACCTCGATCTTGAACAATGGGCCGTTCTCTTCGAACCATCCAGTCTTCTTATAAGATGTTCTCAAGCGTTCGACGACTGCTTTCTTAACGATTGCCTGGCAGTCTGAAACACTGAACAGTTTGGATTTGACTGATTTACCCGAAACAGGGAATTCCGCGTTTTCCGGCAAGAATTCTTCCCAAGGAAGGGCCTTCGTTTTTTCGAAGAGCTCATCGAAGCTATATGCTTTGAATTCCCCGATCTTGATTTTAACCCTGTCAGCAGTACGCAGCCACATATTGCTTCTCGCAACCGCGCGAGCGTCACCTTTATAGATTATCTTCCCATTTTCGACCTGGCAATCGTATCCAAGGTCACGCACTTCCTTAGCGACAATGGCTTCCAGTCCCATTGCAGAGGTGGCTATTATATCAAAATTCTTCATCGTTTCACCCTTTATGTCCAATTATACTTATGTATCCCATTATTAAATTGCCCAATAACCTTTAATATACATAAAAAAAGCTCTCCTGGCAAAAGGAGAGCTTTAAAAAAACACTCATACAAACCCATTAATAACGTTCTGTAAGCCATGTTTTGTACCATTGTACTGCAAACGACCAAAAGTCTCGTACTCCGGCGGTAATCATCTATCTACAGATGAAGAATCATCTGTCCTTCCCTTCGTTCAGTTCCTCCAGGAAAGTGCCCCTACCATCGTTTGGGTTTCTCACTCGTGGGGTTTACCTCGTTCCACCCTTCCAATTTCTTGGAAGGCTCCGTCACTGTGGCACTTTTATAGGTATTCATGCCATATCGTTACCGACTTAGGCATTTTCCCGGCCGTCAGCCGAGCATGAGCCCGACTGCCCTGGCTTATGAATTGGCCAGGCACGAACACTACAGGCATCTCAGCCTGTGCGAGCATGGACTTTCCTCTGCAGCAGAACTGCAGCGATTACCCGAACGTTATTAACAGCTACAAAAAATATTATATGTAAGTTCCTGCTGAAAAGCAATGGTAATACATTTCAAAAACTGGCAGAATCTGGATTAATCGTAAAGTTTATCTCCAAATACGTGCTTTTCTAGATTCGATAACCTTTTAAGGATATCAAAATTAGTTGTGCCAGCTGCCTGCGTACTTGGGCGGCGTGATGCCTCATCAAGCTGTTTTTTCAGGCGCAGATTATCCTGCTGCAGTTCTTCGATTTCCTGCTGCATGATTTCATAATCCTTGATGATCATATCAAGGAACTTATCTACATCTTCAGGCTTGTAACCACGCATTGCTTGTTTGAATTCTTTTTCTAAAATATCTTTAGCGGTTAACTGTATTTTATCGGATAGCATTCCATTCACCTCAATATACCCCTATCTTCACACTTATTTTTTCAAAAACAAGGGGATTTGTCAATTTTCTTGTTTTTTTTGTTGAATATGACTGTTGATTTTCGTTCCAGGCGCTTCGCTCTCCGCGGGAGCAGCCACATTCAACAGGGAATTTAATTTGGTTCAAGCATTATTATTAAAATCCCTGCTGTCTCAGTTGTTCCTCTTCCACGACCATTTGCAGATCGTATAAAGTGATCAACTGTGTATCATATGGATGGGATTCCTGATATTTTTTTGCGGTTTCATAAATGAATTTGGGACTGCCTTCTTTTTCAGGATCATAGAGCAATACGAGCATGTCGCTTTTCTCAATGAAAAATTGATTTTTCAGCCTGAATTGCCACGGTTTCTCATATGGCTTTTTAGTAATGGAATCCACGTGGTCAGCTCCAGCCAACACAGATTCATACCATTCCTTGTTGGCTTCCTTCCATGTTTCTTCCTGGTTGAGGAAAGGTGTGAATACTGACAGTTTTAGATCGGGATATTCATCCTGAAGCTCGAATACGGCTTCTCCCGCCCATAATTCGACACCGAGCTGGCCGCTGATCATCACCCATTCCAGGCCATCCTCGATTAGTGGCACAAGGGTCTTCTTTATTGCTGTTTTTATGTATTCAGCTGCCGGATGGTCATGCTGGAATATCCCGATTTCAAAAGGTTTATACCCGGATATCGCCGCTACTTTAACCATTGTTGACTCCTTTGAATATTCTTTGTCATATTGAAGTTATTCCCTTTTAATGATTTATATAACTTCTTTTAACTTTTAAAAAAACAAGGGCTGTTCAGCCCTTGTTGCATTTCTTTATCTGCCGAATCCCATTCCTGGGCCGTATCCCATTCCTGGGCCATATCCCATTGGGCCGCCAAATCCTGGGCGCGGCCTAGGACCACCTGGAGCTACTCCGCCTGGAACCGGACCAGGTCCGCCATAAAAGTTCTGGTTTGTAACCTGGTTCACTGTCGACTGTGTATGCGGGAAGTAATGGACATGGTCATAATTGATGTGGTTTACATTTGTAGTATGTGATGGATGAACATGCGGAACCACATTGTTGATGAAATTATGGTTAACACAGCATTTAGTAGGATGAACTACTGTTGGCAAAACATTAGTTGGCTTGCAGTGCATAGTGCATAACTCCTTTCGTTTAGACTTATTCTTTACATTAACAGCCTATGAAGAAGTCATGCGTCTTGTACTAATGAAAACACCTATTTTTTCAAGATTCTTTGCAGTGCATGCGACTATTGAACACTTAAAGGAATGTGTAAAAGTTGTCCTTCAAACCGCTGAATATAACAGCAATAAGTGTGATGACAACAAAATAGAGAACTAAAACCGCTTTATACATCTTACCAGCCCCGTAAAATTATATTGATTTTAACACCATACAATTTTACATTTTACAATGTCGGAACCATACATACAACAGGATAATACAGGATTTGAGCATTTAAATGTTAAAATTTTGTTACAATTAAAAATAACATGGCGAAACTTGTTGAAATAGAATCATTTTGACGAATTTTGCGCTTGCCCGGGAAATGCTTTCTGGGAAATTCTCTGGATCCTTTTTTCGAGCTCTTGCTTAAAAACCATGTCTTTTTTTGTTGCCTGCTTCCCTTCCCTGACAAGATCATCGGCAAGTTGGCAAAATCTCAAAGCCAATTCAAGATCCCGTTCCCGATGTTCATAATGCTTGGCAAGCTCGATGCAGGCTTCTTTCTTCTGCTTCACGCTGCCTTTCTCCGCACTTTCTTTCCATAAGGGAACGGCTTTCTGCCATTCTTTATGTTTCTTATGTTCAAAAGCAAGTGCGTGCTTCGCATAAATTTCCTGATCATTGCCCTCGGCTATTAGTCCATTGAAAGCCTGCTTTGCTTTTTCCGTATCGCCAAGATAGGAAAACCAGCGTCCGACTTCAAAGGTTTCTTTAGCTGTTTGCGATTGATCACGACCAAGTATCTGGAAAGTCAAATGCGTATAAAGTGTCAATAATGAAAGAATATCTGTTTCATTGTGCCTGATGACACCAAGCAATCCCTCAGGGTCCTTCCTCTCGAGGAAGTCAAAATAAATCATCGGCGCCAGGAACCCTGGTATATCATCTTTCCGCTCAAGACCCAATACTTCCTGTTCAACGATGCTGAGTTTCATCCGCTCAATCTTATGCTTCCACATTCTTCTCGCTGCATGATACAAGTCAAAATGCCCAAAGGATGGCAGCTTAGGGACATGGTCCCGGACAAGAGTGTGCCTCGTCTTGACCTGTGGCCAATCGAATGCCTTCCCGTTGTAGGTAACCAATGTCGTATAATCGACATCTTGCAAAAAGCTCTGATACAGAGCGACTTCTGCACCTGGACCTGGCAGGATATGCTGCTTGAGTTTTACATGCTCCCCTGAAACACTGGCATGGCCCAGCAGGAATATTGTATTCCCTGCTCCCCCGCCCAGTCCTGTTGTTTCAGTATCGAAAAACACAAGATCGCCTGCGGCATGGCCTGAAGCGGAAAGCGGGTGTTTGGTCTGTTCCTGATTCCACAGGGAGACAGCCTCGAGCAAATCGCTGAATTGATAGTGGCCATGCTTGTGGTCGAGCGGATAGACGACCTCCCTGACCAGACAGTACTGGTCATCAAAATAGAAGGGGGATACATGTTCCTTCTCCCAGATATCTAGAAATGGGATGTCTGGTACTGATTTAACGTCCACTTTTTCGTTCCCCGGGATGGTGCTGCTTGCTGCAGGCGGTCCAGGGTTATCGGTCCCACTCTTGATATGTGGCTTAAGCCTGTTCAATTTGTTTTTTAAACTCATTTTCCCCCTCCTTCCTATATTGCGGCTTCAAGGAAAAGATTCAGCAGTTTCACCACATCTTTTTTTGAATGGATTGATGTTGTATCCGTCCCGATACATGATGGGCATCCATCTGAGCACTGGCAGTTAAGGACCATTTGTTTCGTCTGATTCAAGATTTCCTCGATCCCTGAATAAATTTTTTCACTCAGGCCTATTCCGCCTGGATAACGGTCATAAAAGAAAATCGTTGGCTTTTCATTATGCGCCGCCTTCACCTGCGGGACGACATGGACATCAGATGGGTCGCACATCACGAATAATGGAGCGATATGCTTCAGGGCCTGGGATGTACCGATCAACCCTTCCTCCAGGCGGTCATCAGCAAACTCGGAAAGCTCTTTATTCAGGGAAATCCAGGCTGAGCTAGTATGCAGCTCTTCTTCCGGAAGAAAAATCGGCCCCGACCCTATATTTTCATGCGTCTCAAATCGGATTTTCTTGAAGATTGTGGCCATAGCCCTTACGCTTACATCTCCATAACCGATTTCTGTTTCTTCATTGCCCCTGTGTTTATCTTCCTCCAGAACACTGAGCTGGACGGCGAGGTTGGCATCGGTAAAATAATCGACATCGACTTCACGCACAAACGCCTTCTTTTCTTCCCAATCAAGCTTCTCCACCTGAAATTGTATTCCCTGATGAAGATAGATCGCTTCTTCATGCAATAATGTCATGGCAGAGAATGTATCCATCTCGCCGATTACCCTAACATTTGCAACATCTGTTTGGTCGATGATCACGACATTTTCCTGTGACGCCGAGCGGAGACTTATGTTATGGGCAGGAAAGGCGTCATTCATCCAATACCATTTATCGCCATTCTGATGAAGGATTCTCTCCTCTGTCAAATATTCAAGGATTTCTTCAATTTCCGCCGCTCCGAAAGTATCCCCTTTTTTAAATGGCAATTCATAAGACGCACACTTGATGTGATCGATCAGGATAATCAAGTTGTCTGGGTTGATTCTCGCTGTCTCTGGACTGCGATTGAAGAAGTAATCGGGATTTTGGATGACATACTGATCCAGCGGGCTTGAACTTGCCACCATGATGACCACGGACTCCCCGTGCCGCCTGCCCGCCCGGCCTGCCTGCTGCCAGGCACTTGCGATCGTACCCGGATATCCGTTCATGATACATACCTGAAGCTGTCCGATATCGACCCCCAGTTCAAGCGCATTGGTGCTGACAACACCATAAATCTCGCCGGAACGCAGACCTTTTTCTATCTCACGCCTTTCGGTAGGCAGATAGCCGCCCCTGTATCCCCTGATGGCCTTTGGGCCAAGCTTATGCTTGACCAGCTCCTGAAGGTAGGTAAGCAGGATTTCCACCCTCACCCTGCTTCTCGCAAAGACGATGGTCTGGATCCGGTTCTTCAGGAATTCTCCCGCAAGTTTTCTCGTTTCAAGTGTCGCACTCCTCCTGACATTCAGCGGGATATTGACAACTGGCGGATTATAGAATAAAAAGTGCTTCTTTCCTGAAGGCGCTCCATTATTGTCGATTAAAACCATCTCTTTTTCCGTCAAGCCTTCTGCCAGTTCCAACGGGTTGGCTATGGTCGCGGATGTACAGATAAAAACAGGGTCGCTGCCATAATATTTGCAGATCCTTTTCAGCCTCCTGATGACATTTGCCACATGGCTGCCAAAAACTCCTCTGTAAATATGCAGTTCATCGATGACCACATACTTAAGATTCTCAAAAAGTGAGACCCATTTCGTATGATGCGGCAGGATTGCTGAATGGAGCATATCCGGGTTCGTAATGACGATGTGTCCTGCCCTTCTCACCTTCTGACGGATATTGGCTGGTGTGTCGCCATCATATGTATAGCTATTAATCGAAAGTTCAGCCTCCTGGATCAATTCATTGATTTCACTCTTTTGGTCCTGTGCCAGAGCTTTTGTCGGGAACATGTATAGAGCCCTTGCATTCGGATCATCGATGATTGACTGCAGGACGGGCAGATTATAGCACAGCGTTTTTCCCGAAGCTGTCGGTGTGACAGCAACGATGCTTTGTCCTCTCATGATTTGTTCGTAAGATGATTTCTGGTGTGTATATAATCGGGATATCCCGCGCCTTTGGAGCGCATTTTCCAGGATCCCGCTTAAATTTTCCGGCATGTCTTCCGTCCTGGCTTCTTTCTCCTCAATCGTGTGCCAGTGGACAATATTTTTCTTTACCGATTCACTAACCTTTAAATCTTGCAAAATCTCTTGCATGTTTTTCCTGAATTTCATCGCGTTCACCTCGTTAACTTTATTTTAGCGAATAAATGTTCGTTACAAAAGAAAAATTATTGTGACCAGACTGCTAGTTTTTGGCATTCACGTTTCCATCCACTGTCCGGCTGTGAAAATCCCTTATGTTATTTACAGTCCCGTTTTGCTAAAATAATAGAATGGACTACAGCTTATATAGAGGTGTTTCTTTTGGATAAGAATGAAATAAAAAATGTTCTGGCAAAATTCTCATTGTTCAGGGACCTTGAGGACCATGAATTAGAAAAGATTGTCGATATATCCATTTCGCGGCAATGGAAGAAACATAGCCATATCTTCATGCAGGGTGACCCGCTGGAAAATGTTTACTTCATCAATGAAGGCAAGGTGAAAGTCTATAAAAGTGATGCCAACGGCCGGGAACAAATCGTCGCCATCCTTAAGAAAGGTGAAATGTTCCCTCATGTAGGCTTTTTCAGGAAGGGCGGTTATCCAGGGTATTCCGAGGTATTGGAGGAAGCAAGCCTTGTCGTTGTCCCAATTTCACAATTCGAAAAGGTACTGGTCGATAACCCTCATTTAAGCATCAAGGTATTCAAGGTGCTTGGCGAGAAAATCGTTGACCTCCAGGAAAGACTTGAAGCCCAAATCCTTAATAACACCTATGAACAAATCATCAAGCTTTTGATAAGAATGGGTGAGCTTCACGGAGACAAGCAGGAAAATGGCACTGTTTTGTTAAAGACGGATTTCACGAACAAGGACCTGGCCAATATGATTGGCACTACCAGGGAAACGGTCAGCAGGACGCTGACCAAAATGAAAAAAGACAATCTTATTTCCACTGATGCAGCCGGAAATTTGATCTTGGATCCTGATGTATTGCTGGACGAGCTAGTCTAATAAGTTCACCTGCATGAAAACGCCCGAGGCAGTTAGCCCCGGGCGTTAAATCTGTCATTCTGTCTTGCTTAGACCCATCATTGTTTCCAAGTCTTCCTGGGCAGATGTGATCAGCTTCAGGTTGAAGGTTTCCTGCAGAACCTCCATTACGCCATTGGAAATGAATTCAGGCGGCTTTGGCCCGATGCGGATGTCCTGGATTCCAAGGCTGAAAAGTCCAAGCAGGATTGCGACCGCTTTTTGCTCGAACCACGAAAGGACAATACTCACCGGCAATTCGTTTACATCACATTCAAAAGCATCAGCAAGTGCCTTGGCAATTTTAACCGTAGATACGGAGTTATTGCACTGTCCCAGATCCAGATATCGAGGGATGTTCGTTCCAGGCACTACCCCATAATCGACATCATTGAAACGGAACTTGCCGCAAGAAGTTGTCAGGATGACTGCTTCTGGAGGAAGGGATGTTGCAAGCTCGCGGTAGTATTCTCCGCCTTTTCCAGGTGCATCACAACCGGCAATGACGAAGAAACGCTTGATTTTTCCTGATTTGCTTGCTTCTATGACTTCAGGAGCCAGACCAATCACTGTTTCGTGATGGAAGCCAGTCACCAATGTTTCTTCCGATTCCATGTTAGCCTCTGGAAGCTCCAATGCTCTTTCGATCAGCATGGAGAAATCATCATTTTCAATTTTTCTTACATTTTCAAGACCGGCAACTTCGTATGTAAACATACGGTCTGCATAGGAACCCTTGATTGGCATCACGCAGTTAGTCGTTGCCAGGATTGCGCCAGGGAATTTTTCAAACAGGCGGCGCTGGTCGAACCATGCCTTCCCGATATTACCCTTAAGATGCGGATATTTTTTCAATGCTGGATATCCGTGAGCAGGGAGCATCTCAGAGTGCGTGTAAATATTGATACCTTTGCCTTCTGTTTGCTTCAACAATTCCTCAAGCGCGAACAGGTTATGCCCCGTAACAACAATCGCTTTGCCTTCTATCTTGTTCTGGCTTACCTTTACAGGCTGAGGGATGCCAAGACGGCTAGTGTGCGCCTCATCAAGCATTTCCATCACGCGAACAGCTGATTGGCCAACCTTCATCGCCATATCAATATGTTCCTGGACATTGAAGTTTGAATTAGTCAACGTCATATATAATGCTTCGTGTGTAGTTGCATCTACGAACGGATCCGTGAATCCAAGCTGATTCGCATGGGTTCTATAGGCTGCAATGCCTTTCAGTGCAAAAATGATTGTATCCTGGAGACTTGCGATTGTTTCATCTTTTCCGCATACACCAACAACTTTACATCCTCCTGTTGGCGTTTGTTCACATTGGTAACAAAACATATGTGTATTCCCCTTTTCTGCTTTATTTACTGTTTCAGCATACAGAGGTTGAAAAAATGGTTATGTGACCTAAATCACACTAAAGGCATTTTTCACAAAGTGTTCAAAAAAGTACGGCGAACTGTTGAAAGTGCAAATATTTGAAAGATACCCTCATCTTGAACAGGGACATTCCATACTACATAGACTATTATAAGTATTTTTGCAGAGGAGGATATGAGAAGATGGCAACCAACCATCCTGATCGCCCAAAAAAACATGAAACTCTCGAACAGTGGTTCAAATCAATGAACCAGCTGATGCAGGAGAAGCCTGTCAAAGGTTTCCTGCAAAGCATTGATGATTTTTTCAGGCAACCCTTTCCCCAGTCTTCCTTCAGTGTCCGTGTAAATGAAAATGTTAATGAATATGTGGTGACAGCAGAATTGCCTGGGATCAAGAAGGAAGATATCTCGATTGATGTCATCAATAATTCGCTAACGATCCTTGTAAACAAAACCGAAATGGTTTCCGAAATAAACGATATCGAAAAAACGGAAATGCATATGGCCTCTTCCAGGCAATACAGCCGGACAGTTCCCTTTGCCCACCCTATTAATGATAAAAAGGTGCGAGCATCCTATCGAAATGGATTGCTTGAAATCAAAATCGCTAAAAAGCAGGGCAAAAAGATTGATATTTTCATTGATGAATAGAAAATAACGCAAACAAGCAGGCTTAATCGCCTGCTTGTTTTTTTAGACTTTAAACATTCCGCCGAGTCCCTTGACCAGCGAAGATACCTGTGTCACCGCATTCATCATCTGTCCTGCCGTATCAACCATCTTATTAATATCAAGGTTGCCATCCTGGCTTTTGAACGAATTCATGATCGACTGCACGCCTGATGGCTGCTTTGGCATGAAGGCATTTTGGGGATATGGGTTGTAATTCTGATAATCAGCCTGCGGGTTATAGTATCCATAAATAGGGTCATCCTCAGGTTCTAGCGGATTTTGAAAGAGCATTTTCGTGTAATTATTTTTGCTGTCAGCAACTGGGTAAGCCTGATTCCACTGTGGATTCCCCTGCATATATGGATTCACAGGGTATCCCTGCGGAGAATATTGGTTTTGCCAGTTCCCCGGCATGGCATTCCAATATGGCGCATTATATTGTTGAGGGATCGGTTGCTGCCGGTTCAAATGTTGATAATTCCCATAATATAAGTAAGGGTCCTGAGTGTATTGATCCACCCACCATTGTGGCTGATAGGCATTCGTCTTATTCCTGCGGCCAAACATGGCGAACATCCTCCTCCGGTAAATTCATTACGATAGTATATGATCAAACCGCCCAATGGGTGAAAGGCATGGAAATGGCTTCCGGTTTTGTCTAAGAATGAAAGATGTTGTCGGAAGTTTCAATTTTTGAAAAATAAATGACCCTTCCATTTTCATGATAGTATGGATTCAAATGATGAAGGAGGATGAAAAATGAACGTTCACGAACTAAAAAATCTATTTGCCGAGACAAAAGAATACACTCCGGAACATGTAAATGAATTGCTCGATTTTACCAAAAAGTCGTATATTCAGAATGAAATCACCATTCTGGAATACCGGAATCTTGTTCGTGAGCTGGAATTGCAAGGAGCTTTCATTCCCGAGGATCAGAAAGAAATGACAATCTAAACAGTTGAAGCACCAGAATGCCTGGACTCCACCCCCAATATAGAGGAGTTGCAGTCCAATGCTCTGGTGCTTCTTTATTTCTGGCCGCCTGTTTGCTGAATAGCAAGAATCAGGCTATTAAGGATGTATTCCACTGACTGTATTTGATCAAGGAATCGTTTTTTGCTTGTTTCGGGAAAAAATGCATGTACAGATAGGACTTCCAGATAGTCTGCTGCTGTTTCAATCTGGTTAACATGAAGGTTTTTCGGCCGGTTCTCGCCAACCCAATTTGAAGCAGCTTCCCTCCAGGAATCCGTTGCCCCCTTGACCTGATCAGCAAAAGGTTTTACTTCTTCATGGAAATCTCCCCTAACTCCCTTTTCCTTTGAATACTGGAATCGCTTATGAGCAAACTCGAGGTTCTCCAGCAGCCCTTCAGATAATCCTATAAGTTTTTGGTCCATTTCCAAATTTATCACACTTTCTCGTGGTCTATTTTATGATGCAGCCAGTCCGCTGCTATTTTCATCTTTTCTTTTCCGGTGGAGATCTTGCTTATATAAAAAACAAAAAACAGCTTTCAGTGTAAAAAGCTGCTTCATGTTGAATCTATTCTATTATATATTAAAAACTCATTTCAAGCTTCAAAGAGGCATGCTCGTTGTTAGATTGTATAGAGGTATTCAAGCCTAGTGGGAATTTCCCTTCCATCCTGTCCAAAAGGAGGCTTGTTTTTTCCAAATGCGCTGAATGGGCAATGTACATCTTTTCTCGGACTCCCACCAAAGATTCATGTAAGTTCATCTCTGTTTCTTCAAGGCAATGGGCCATTTCAGTCAACATCCCTAAAAACTCTTCTCTTTCGATTCCTGGTTTCATGATCATCTCTCCTAACTTGGTATTTTAAGGTCTGGCAGAATGAACCCCGATGACAGGACAACGAATCTTTTCTAATGGATTTCCAGTCTCTTTACTGTAACATTCTATTCCGGGCTGCAACCTCCTTCATCGTTGACAAAACTAGAAGGGATTCGCCAAACAAAGTGTTTTTCGGCAGCAATCCTTACACTCTTCGACATGGACTAATCGTATGAAAAGCCAACAAATGAACAAACTAAGTTCGGGAGGTGTTCAGATGAATAAAAAACAACGTAAAACCGCGCAGCAGCCTAATAAAATGGCAGATAAAAAAGCTGGGTATGGCGATAAAAAGCTTGAAGGACCTAACCGCCCGGCTGAATGATGAACAAAAAGCAAGGAAATTCCTTGCTTTTTTGTTTTGCCCGCATCAATCTGATGTAAATAGATTTTTAACCTTAATCAAGGCATGCAACTGTTTCTGTTTTTTCTTATACCATTTTGTCAAATGAATAGGATGCCGGTGATTTGTATGGGAACTGAACCACTCCTGGCGAAACTTTCGCTGCTTATACCAATCTCCCTGATGGCGGTAGTGGTGGTGGATGATTGGATAGGTACACCTTAGAAATGGCGTGTCCCTCCTTTTGGGAATCGGGAAATATTTTTCATAATCACGTCTGGAAGCCGTATGTTCTGTATTGACCGCGAATTCGAGGAATGATGGGTAAAGACGAGGGTCAAATAGCACGGACGCCAGCCGTTTACCCAGATTGATCCTTTTGGTTACCGATTTGAAGCCATTCACGCTTGCACCGTACAGCTCGCCCTCACATGTAGGAAAGAGGACCGTACTGAAATGCAGATGATCTTCAAAAGAAAACATGAAAGTATTGAAAACTCTTTTTTTATAAACAGGCTCCAACATCACCGGTTCCTGTATCACATTTTGTTCATTGATAATCAGTGCCGTCAACAACCTTCTTTTATCTCCATTCTCCCAAAATTCCTGCCACTCTTTTTCCATGAAGGTTGAAACATCAAGGAATTTCAGCAAATGAAACATTGGTGTGCTTTTTTTCGTCGAATAAGAGTACAAAAGAAGCTGAGCGTAGGCATCGCGAAAAATCAGCCAATTTGCCCTTTCGTATGTGAGGAATAATCGTTTGCGGATGGCAGGGGCAAGCATGTTTGGAAACCAGTCGCCCTCCAGGTCACACATGTTATAGCCTCCATTCCGGGATACCATACTTGCAAGGAAGGCCCAAATCATCTCGGGATATTCCAGATAGAAGTCCAGATAGGTTTGTGTTCTTGAAATATTGTCCAGGTTCTTGCTTGCCGTTTCAATCCTGATCTTTTGAATCAGCTCTGCTTCTCCATCTGGCAGTTGATAAAATTGAGGATTATGGGTCATTGACACACCGTTTCTCTTCCTTTTCTTTAGGATGTTCTTAGAGTGAAGTGAAATGGGGCTTTTTATTCAACCAAAAGAGGTTTAAATTTGGTATGATATAGAGTAGTCTGCGAGGTGGTCAGCTTGGTATTCAATTATCCAAACGGAAAAAAGTATATTCCTGCTGCAAAAATAGAGGCAGCACCAAAAATCAAAAAACAGAAGAATGCTGCTTATAGCAACAGAGGGATGACACTGGAGGAGGACCTCAATGATTCAAACTCCTTCTATCTTGACCGGAACATTGCGGTTATCCATAAAAAGCCTACGCCCGTCCAGATTGTGAATGTGGATTATCCGCGAAGGAGTGCAGCGGTCATCAAAGAGGCATACTTTAAACAAGCTTCTACTACAGACTATAATGGTGTATATAAAGGGAAATACATTGATTTTGAAGCAAAGGAGACGAAGTTTTCCACATCTTTTCCATTAAAGAACTTTCATGAGCACCAAATCGTCCATATGAAAGCCGTACTTGAGCAAGGAGGAATCTGTTTTGTCATCCTCCGGTTCTCGACCGAGGAGGAGATCTACCTGCTTGAAGCAAGCTATTTGCTTTCATTTTGGGAGAGAATGATCTCTGGCGGCAGAAAGTCGATCACAAAGGAAGAAGTCATCGAATGCGGCCATAAAATCCCGCTTGGCTTTCACCCGAGGATTGACTATATCAAGGTAATCGATTATCTTTATAAACTTAGTTAGTTTTTCTATTGCGAGAAAGGAAGGAACTATACATGGCACAAAAACCTCAAACAAGAGAGGAGCGACGCAGACAGCATGCAGCCGGGAAAAAGAAGCCGAAAGGCAAGAAAGCAAAAAAAGGAATGTTCAAGAAAATTTTCCTCACGCTTATCGCCCTTGGTATCATTGGCATGCTGACTGGTATCGCTACATTTGCATTCATGGTACAGGATACACCAAAGCTTGATGAGTCATTGCTCAAAGACCCGATCTCATCAAAAATCTATGATAAAGACAAGAAACTTGTAACTGAAGTAGGCTCACAGAACAGGGATTATGTTGCATATGAGGATATACCCAAACTAGTGGAAAACGCCTTTTTGGCAACTGAAGATGTAAGGTTCTACAAACATAATGGTATCGATGTCATCCGTCTTGGCGGAGCAGTTATTGCCAATGTAACGAATGGATTTGGATCTGAGGGTGCTTCCACCATCACACAGCAGGTCGTAAAAAACTATTTCCTGGGCTTTGAAAAAACAATCTCCAGGAAAGCACAGGAAGCATGGCTGGCCTACCAGCTTGAACAGAAATATACGAAACATCAAATTTTTGAGATGTACGTGAACAAAATTTATATGTCTGAAAATATGCATGGTGTCCTGACCGCTTCAAGGACATATTTTGGCAAGGATTTGGATCAGCTTGAGCTTCATGAAGCAGCTCTGCTCGCAGGAATGCCTCAAAGTCCGAATAACTACAATCCTTTTACGAATCCAGAAAAAGCAGAAAAGCGCAGGAATATTGTCTTATCCCTGATGCACCAGCATGGGATCATCTCAAAGGAAGAAATGGAAAAAGCACAAAAGATTCCTGTGGAATCCAGTCTCGTCAAGGAAGAAAACAGGAAGAGCAAGGACGAAGAGCCTTTCGATGCATTTGTCGATATGGTCATTGAGGAAGTAACAGACAAAACCGATTTTGATATTTTTTCCGATGGTCTAGAGATTTATACTACACTTGATCAAAACGCCCAGACGCATGTTGAGAATATCCTCAACACGGATGCTGCCGTTCAATTCCCTAATGATGAAATGCAGGCAGGCATCACCCTTCTCGATACAAAAACCGGGGAAATTCGTGCGATTGGCGGCGGCCGTAACCAACAGGTCAAACGCGGCCTGAATTACGCTATTGATGTAAAAAGGCAGCCAGGTTCAACAATCAAGCCTATCCTAGACTATGGTCCTGCGATAGAGTATTTGCACTGGGGTACCTACCACATGCTTGAAGATAAACCTATAACCTATTCAACGGGTGACCCGATCAGGAACTGGAACAACAAGTATAACGGCGTCATGACAATGAGAATGGCCCTGGCAAAGTCTATCAACATCCCTGCCCTACAGGCATTCCAGGCTGTTGGTCTTGAAAAAGCAAGGGAATTCGGCACCAATCTTGGATTGACACTGGATGATCCTTTCTATGAATCAGCATCAATTGGTTCCAAAGAAATAGCTCCAATTGAGATGGCTGGTGCATATGCAGCCTTTGGTAACAATGGATTCTACACAAAGCCATATTCAGTCAAAAAGATCGTCCTTCGTGACAAGACAGAAATTGATTTGACACCTGAGACCGAAGTGGTCATGAAGGATTATACAGCCTTCATGATTTCCGATATGTTGAAAACGGCAATAACTCAAGGAACTGGTGCAACATACGCCAATATCTCCAACCTTCATGTTGCCGGTAAAACAGGGACAACGAATTACACGCAAGAGGATATCGATAAATTTGGAATCAAAGAAGGCGGAGTGCCAGATTCCTGGTTTGTCGGGTATTCAACAAGGTATACTGCATCTGTCTGGACCGGCTACAGTAATCGTAAAACAGCACTTTACGGTACAGAACAAAAAATATCACAGATGTTATTCAAGGATCTGATGACCTATGTATCTAAAGACGTCGATACACCAGATTTCACTGTTCCTAAGAGTGTTGAAAGAGTTAAAATTGAAAAAGGCACGATGCCTGCCAAGCTTGCCAGTGAATATACTCCAAAGGATCAGATTCTTTATGAGTGGGCAGTTAAAGGAAATGTGCCTAAGGAAACATCCAAGAAATTCGAAAAGCTTGAAGCTCCTTCAAAGCTTAAAGCCGCGTATGATGAAGTAAAAAATGAAATCATCCTGACATGGGAATTCAAACAGGAAAATAAGGAAGATGTCCAATTCGTGGTCAGCGCCTCCCTTGATGAAGGCCCTGAGCAGGAATTGACGAAAACAACGGATACCGGCGTAAAAATCGCCAACGCGGTTCCAGGCGGAATCTATTCCTTTAAAGTAACTGCGGTCCGTGGTGACCAGACTTCCGATCCAGCTACGCTTAAAATTGAAGTTCCAGATTTCTCATTGCCTGATGACGGTGACGTTGAAGAAGGCGACAATGGAAATGATAACGGGAGTGGCAATGGGAACGGAACTGGGAACGGAAATGGTAATGGTAATGGCAATAACAACGGAAACGGAAACGGCGAAGGTAACGGTGATGGCACCGGGGATATTACCGGCGATGGCACTGGGGAAGGCACTGGTGATGGCACTGGGGAAGGCACTGGCGATGGCACTGGCGATGGCACCGGAACTGGAAGCAGCAACGACAGTGGCGGCAATGGCAATGGAGACGGCAATTAACCTTCTCCCCTTTCCATTAGTTAAAAAATAATAAAAATAAACGCCCTAATCAGTCAGGGCGTTTATTTTTTACCTGTATTAAAGCTGCCTTTCTGGCATATTGTTTTTCCTGTTCAGCGAATAATTCTGCCAGTTGCTTATAGGATTGGAATAGCGCAGGCATCGACGAAACAAACTCCAATCTTTCACGGACATTCACAGGCTTAAGTTTACAATCCTCAATGCGATTGGAGTCTTGATCCAATCCATTCGACTCGAAAAGAAACTGTTTGAATAACTCAATTGCATTCCTCATTACCGGAAGTGCCCGGTCACGATCCCTGTTAGTAAAATGAAGGCTTAGTTCTTTATTGTATTGATTCCATTCACTGAGGATCTTTTCCATTACAGCATTCCTCTCCCAATGAAAATAGTGTTTTTCCTACAATTTGTCCTTCATCCTTTTTTTGCCCTCTCTGCAAACATCAAGCAGTGGACAGGTTTCACATTTGGGATTCTGCGCCTTACAATGATAGCGGCCAAAGAAAATCATCCGGTGATGAGTGATTGACCATTCCTCTTCAGGAATTTTCCTCATCAACGTCTTCTCGACCTCAAGTACCGAATCCTTCCAACGGCAAAAAGCAAGCCGTTTACTGACTCGCTCGACATGGGTATCCACTGCAATGGCGGGAACTCCGAAGGCAACAGAAACAACGACGTTAGCTGTTTTCCGGCCTACACCAGGAAACTTTGTCAATTCATCCCTGTCTGCAGGCACTACTCCACCATAGTCATCGATAAGCAGCTTGCATAGATTTTGGATATTCTTCGCTTTATTACGATAAAGACCAATCGAGCGGATATCCTGCTGCAGTTCCTCCAATGACACGGCCAAAAAATCCTCAGGAGTTTTATATTTTTGAAACAAGTTCTTCGTCACTTTATTGACTAGCGCATCGGTGCATTGAGCTGACAATGCAACCGCAATTACAAGTTCAAATGGATTCGAGTGGACAAGCTCACAGTGTGCATTCGGAAACATCCTTCCCATTTCATCCAGACAGAACCTAATTTGCTGTTTATTTAACATGATTCCTTCACCACATTTCAAATTTTGCTAGCTTACTTTGCTTTAGGTTTTTCGCATACTTTGCTGCTCTCACATTACGAAACGGAACCATGTCGTAACCAGCCCCGATAAAGATAATGAAATGAAAAAAGAGAGAATGATTGTATTCTCTCTGAACGATTACTGTTCAAGCCAGTTATAAAAAGGTACTGGGTTGGCGGAAACTTTAGGCTCTTCCTTCCCTGCCCTTTGCGTGCTCTGATGCTGCCTGAATTTCCTTCCATAACTTTTAGCCTGTTCGATTGTTTTGATTCCATTCTTTTTCCATTCAAAAAGAATCCGGTCTATGTACCGAAAATTCAATTTTCCTGATATCACAGCTTCTCTCAATGCTGCTTTTATGATAATCGGGTCATGGTGGTCATCATCCATCCACATGGCGAGGGATTCACATTCAAACGGCGATAAAGGCCGGCCGAATTCTCTTTCGAACGCGGTATATAAATCTGTTTCTTCCTTCTGCTCCATAAGCTCTTTTTCCTGCTTACGTTTAAGCATGAACTGGTCAAACAGCTTGTCCCACAACGGCTCGAGGGAGTACTTTTCATACCTGATTCCTTCTGTGGAGTTTCCATCGATAATGGAGATAAACCCCCTCTGGATCAGTGCTCGGAGCAAATCAGTACATTCGAAAGCGGATATCGTCATTCGGGCTGCAAGTTCAGTGGGAGTAGGAAAATCATTTCCTTTTTCGGAAAAATAGAAAACATGGAGTAATAATGCCAATTCTTGTTCGCTCAATCTCATTTCTTTGTACTGCGTAAGCAATACTGCAGGAATTGTAACATTCCCTTCTTTCAGCCAATCTAACATATCTGCTTTTTTCATTCCGGACACCTCTTTTCATAGTATAGCATGAACAAGCCCGGCTGGTAATAAAATAGAAAAAGATTAAAAAGGGAAATTAGTCGAAAAATATCGAAAAGGTGACTTAGATTTAACGCTGCAGGCATTTCACTTTCATTCACAAAGCAGGATAAAAAGGCCTAAAACCTGCTAAGAGAAACGGAGAACCGATTCACAGTTCTCCGTCCGCAGATTATGCATGCCTATTAACAAAGTCATGAATTCGGCTGATTGCTTCTTCCAACTGGCTGAGTGATGTGGCGTATGAGAGGCGCATATAGTCCGGAGCCCCAAAGCCAGAGCCTGGTACAACCGCAACATTCGCTTCAGTCAGAAGTTTTTCCGCAAACTCATCGACATCTTTGCAGCCTGTCATCAGTGCAGCTTCTTTAGCATTCGGGAACAAATAAAATGCTCCCTGAGGCTTAATGCAGCTGATCCCTGGAATCTCATTCAATTTAAGGTGAATGACTTCAAGCCTTTCTTCAAAAGCCGAGCGCATCATTTCCACCTCGTCCTGCGACCCGGAGTATGCAGCGATTGTCGCATATTGTGCCGGAGTCGTCGGGTTGGAGGTGCTGTGGCTTGCCAGGTCGGTCATGGCCTTGATGATTTTGCTGTCGCCGGCTGCATAGCCTATTCTCCATCCTGTCATTGAATGGGACTTAGATACACCATTGATGATTATGGTCTGCTTTTTCAACTCTTCTGAAAGCTGTGCGATCGAGATATGTTCTGCATCTCCATAGATCAATTTTTCATAGATTTCATCTGAAATGATCAGGATTCCCTTTTCAAGACAAACATCCCCAAGAGCTTGCAACTCATCTTTCGAATAAACCATCCCCGTAGGATTGCTTGGTGAATTGAGGATGACTGCCTTCGTCTTTTCTGATACCATTTCCTTCAGTTGCGCTGGTGTAATCTTGAAATTGTTCTGTTCAAGACCCTCTACATAGACAGGTTTCCCTCCTGCCAGCTTCACTTGCTCCGGATAGCTGACCCAGTATGGGATCGGTATGATGACCTCATCTCCTTCATCGAGAAGGACTTGGAATAAGGTATACAGCGCATGTTTGGCCCCGCTGGTGACAATGATTTCATTCTGCTTGTAATCCAGGTCTTGATCCGCTTTCAGTTTCGCTGCGATTTCTTTCTTCAATTCAGGAAGCCCGCCTGACGGAGTATATTTTGTGAATCCCTCATTCATGGATTTCACGGCAGCATCGATAATATGCTGTGGTGTATTGAAGTCAGGCTCTCCTGCTCCAAGTCCGATCACATCTTTTCCCTGTGCTTTCAATTCCTTTGCTTTAGCGGTTATCGCCAAAGTTGATGAAGGTGTGAGTGCTCCCACTCTGCCGGCTAACTGAATCTCCATCCTTTTTCCTCCTATAAGTAAATTGTGTTTCATAAAATTCAACATGATGTTGGCACTTTATAAATGGCTGTTTTCGTAAAGATTGTTGTTAAAATCCTAAAGCCGATTTTAACGTGATAATAGCCATTGTGTGTTTCGGTACTAAGTTTGCAAGCTCTTTTCTCATAATAGTCGTGCATTGTGAAAACAATCTTAGGTAATTCAATCCTATTTTGTAGCCAATAGCAACAAAGTTTGAGAAAAGAGCCTTATAAATTATCAATCGCCCTCAGTTTCTCACCTGTCTCAAAGTCGACATAATAATAATTGATGGTTCCACTGTTCTTGCGGTAATAAATTTCCCAGGCCGGCCTGTCCGTCTTTTGGATTCTGGCCATGCCAAGCCTTACAGCGATGATTTCATCAGGATTCTTTTCCTGATATAGTTTATTTAAAGCTTCTTTTTTCGTGATTCCATTTTTGGCATTTCTCGTGATCAATTCACCATTTTTTTCATTGATCCAGACATAAACGTCTTCCTGCTTTGCATTTTTCCCTGTCAAGACGTAATAGGTTTCCTCACCACTGTACAGGTTGAAGTCAGTGAAATCAGACAGGTTCGTTTCCTTCGCTGCAATTTCAACAGCCTTGTTTTCTGCTGCATTTACTGGCTCTATCGCATTCAAGTAAACATTCACCAGGATTCCCATGATGATTGCCACAAAGAGTACACTTAGTAAAATCCACTTTTTCACATGTATCCCTTCTTTATGTAAGCTCACTTCACCGCTCTTCTATTGAACAAACGGCAAAATAAAAGATATTGTTTTAATTAGGTACGGTAAATGGTAAAGACTGCTTTCTCGTTATCCTCCTGGTCCAAAGCCAGACCAAACATAAGGTCATCACGTTTCAAGGACCTGTTAAGGGCATCGACTATTTTATAAAGATCCGGACTGTTTTGGACCTTAACCGTGGAAATGATTTCAATTTTGCTTTCCATCCTGTTACTCTCTCCCTGCACATTTTTTGACAATTATAGAACAGCAATAAGCTGCAAACAATACAATTAACACCACTCATTATATCAGGAGATGGTCTGCACTGTAAGGATAAGAACATAATCAAACAAAAATTTTCTATCCCACACATCAAAAATGACTGCGCAGTTTATGCGCAGTTTTTATTCTTCGCCCATAATCGTAATCACATCATAAGTCGACTGTGTGAACTTTATTGTAACAGTACCATGTTGTTTTGTGAAATAAACATCAATCCAGGCTTCATGGAGCATTTCAACTAAATCCGGATCAGGTTTTATCACATTTGATTTAAAAATAATGGCTAATTGGGGATCCATATGCTCGATCAATAAATCTGAGAATGATCCTCTAGCCGCATAAGCGGGCATTTTAATGATATTGACATTCTTTAAGGGTTCACCAAGGAAAGCCTGCTCCGATTGATGGCTTGTGGAAGTGATATAAAAAATCTGATGGTGGAAAAATTGAAAAGAAATATCTGTCCCCTCAGTTTCTTCACTTCCATCGAAGATAACTTCTGCGGTCAAACCCGGTAAAAGCTTGCGCAAATCGCCCCGTTCCCATTTTTCCACCTTTACGCTTGCAGGAATGTCCATATCAATTAGGGCAGTTGCGCCTGCTTGTCCAGTCACAATTTTGCCAGCATTGTATTTCCGGACAACCTCACCAAGGTTTTCCTTTCCCGAACCAGATGTCAAGATCACTGTAGAGATATTTTTTACGTGAAAGAGCGCGAGAAGCCTTTCAAGCTCTTTCATCGTGCCCTTTCCACCTGTGTTCACCAGGATATTCTCGCCAGTAGCATACTGGACCAGCGCAGCCTCACCATCACTCAAAGCCAGAAAAGTGAATGCCAGTTCGTCCCTTTTGAGATTGACATCAACCCCTTCCACCTCGACAGGAGCTGAAGGAGATTCGTAAGGGATATAATACCAATTCATGAAGGCAAGGATTGCCAATATCAGCTTCATATACACTCCTCCAATTACTTCTAGCTTTAGAGTGCTTCATTTAGCTGAAAATATAAAAAGACTTTTAAAAAGTTATCTCGGTGATTGTGCAACTGATTTTTCGTTCCTGCCACTCGGCAACCCTCATGTCTGATGAATGAAGACTTATATCATATTGATGTAGCGATTACAGCCAGCGGTGAATCAAATCGACAATTTCAGTTATTGATTTTTCCTCGACCGGTACGTCAGCAACTGAACTTAAAAAGGCATCCCCGTATTTTGTTGTTACGAGTCTCCTGTCAAATACAAAAATAAGGCCTCGATCATCGGAAGTGCGAATCAGCCTTCCAAAACCCTGCTTGAATCGAAGAATCGCCTCCGGCAAGGATAGCTCAGAAAACGGGTTTCCACCATTCTCTTTTATCAACCCGGATTTTGCAGCAGTAAGCGGTTCGTTCGGAGGTGAAAAAGGAAGCCGGACGATGATCAAGCATGAAAGATCCTCACCTGGTATATCCACACCCTCCCAGAAGCTGCTCGTTCCAAACAGGATTGCTTTATCGAAACGCTTGAAATTCCTGGTCAACCTGGTCCGGCTGCCTCCAGTAATCCCCTGGGCAATCAAAACAAAATCCTCGAGAAGTCCGCTTTCCTTGATCAGATTGTATGTCTTTTTCAGCATTTCATTTGAAGTGAACAAAATCAGCATCCTGCCCTTGGTTGCTTCAGCAATCGAGATTATATGTTCAGTAATGGCGGCAACATAGTCATCATCAGAAACAGATTTGATATCCGGCAAGTCATCCGGGACCACGAGCTTCACTTGTGTCCGGTAGGAGAAAGGTGATGGAATCTGCTTCTCAACCAGTACTTGCTTCAATCCTAATTCCCTTTTTATGAACCTGAATGAATGGTTAACAGCTAAAGTGGCTGATGTTACGACCACACTTCTCTTCTTTGAGAAAAATTGTCCTTCAAGATACTCGGAAACATCGACCGGACGGGAAAAGATGGTCGTTGAATTTTGCATTGACCTTGTATCCGCTTCAATCCACCGTACATATCTGTTTTCATCTGTGAAAAGGCTTTTTGCCGTGCTGCGGATCTGTTCTAGATCTTCCTTGACTTGAACTACTTCCTCGAGTAATGCCATCTGCCCTGTTGAAAAACGATCCGGCCTTTTACGTGCATCTTCAAGTCTTTTTTCAAGGGCTTCGACAAGATCCCTAAGATGGAAATAAAATCTTTCTGCAGTTGTGCGCAATGCCATCCATGTACGATTTTCCCTGTCAGGAATCATGCTGGCATGGATTTTACTCCCTGAATTTTTATTCTTCATCGCTTTCCTAGCATAGGAACCTGCAAGCTTGAAAAGATCCTCAGTCTCGTAGAGCAAATCGGATATCAATTGATTGATCTCGAAGGTATGATGCCGATCGGCACTGAGTACACTACCATCGTTCAGCAGGGATTCAAGCTTATAAAACAGCTGATTTTGTTCGTACAGACCGATTTGATTCAGCACCAGCCTGACAGACATATAATCAAGCGTCTTGCCAAAATACTTGCCAGCTGCCTTTTCGAATTGATGCCCTTCATCAAGGACGACATGTTCATAATCCGGCAAAGGTCCTTTTTCTGACACCAGGTCGGCAAGAAGCATCGAATGATTGGTAATCAGAAGATCAGCATTTTGCGCTTTTTCGATTGCCCTTTGATAAAAGTCATATGTCTCCCAGTGCTTTGTCTTGATGAAGATGGAACGCTCATTCTTCACTTTGTTCCAGTAAAGTGTTCCTCCACTCGACAAATTCAGTTCGTCATAGTCACCAGTTTCTGTCTGGGTCAGCCAGACAAGAATTTGCATCTTAGTTAGGGCTGTATCATAATTTTCTTCTATTTCCCTCAGAGACTGCTCAAAGCGTGCCATACTGATATAGTGGTTCTTCCCTTTTATCAGCGATATTTTCATTGCTGCTCCAAGTGCTTTGTTCAGTTTAGGGACATCATTCGTAAGCAGCTGCTCCTGCAGCTGGGTGGTATATGTACTGATGACTACACGTTGATTGCTTTCAAGTGAAAATACAGCGGCGGGGATCAAGTAACCAAGTGTCTTTCCAACTCCGGTACCAGCCTCGACCAATGCATGCCCGCTCTTGCGGAAAGAATCATACACAAGATCCATCAACTCAAATTGCCCTTGCCTTATTTCATAATCGCTAAAAGCTTTTTGAAGCAGGGCTTTTTTCTCTTCCTGTGTTTCAGGATATTCAATGGGCTTGGACCCGGTATTTTCAATGATTGGTCTCTTTCTTATGGCGATCCCACGGAAAACTTCAAGATGCTCTGGCAAATGCTCGATCCGGCTTTCCTTGATATTCAAAGTGTCATCAAATATCAAATGGAGATCGCTTTTCAGTCCTTCTGAAAGCTTTGCCAGCTCTCTGATCGTTACGACAGGAAGCGATTTAACAGCATCCAGCATAATCAACAGAAGCTCCGCTGTCACCTGGGCATCACTATCTGCTTGATGAGGACGGTCGTGTTTAAGATCTTCTCTCGCTGCAAGGTCTGTCAATTTAAAGCTGTCGGCAGTCGGATACAAAATCCTCGCCATTTCCACTGTATCTATAACAGGACCATAAAAACCTTCCTGGCCTGCATTTAATAATTCTTCCTGGAGAAAGGAAAGGTCGAATAATACATTATGAGCCACAAAATATGCATCTTCAAGCATGTCAGAAACCTGTGGAGCGATTTCCTCGAATAATGGAGCTTCCTTAACCATGGAATCAGAAATGCCTGTCAGCTCTTCAATAAAAACGGGTATTTTCTGCAATGGATTGACCAGAGAAGAGAACCGGCCTGTAATTCGGCCATGCTCAACCACAACTGCTCCAAACTGTATAATCCGGTCACCTTTTTTTGGAGAATTACCCGTAGTCTCTAAATCGACCACAACAAATTTTTGGCTCATTTTTCAATACACCTCTAACATTCAGTCAAACAAAACCGTATCACAAAAAATATGAAAGTGAAAGCAGGAGCTTACGTGTTTTTCTGGAGTTGCTTTGGCAAACTTCGCTGCTTTCAGTATTTAATAGTTAAAAATGTTTAATGTTCTTGATTATCAACTTACAACGTGGAAACAATCTTTCTTTAATCCACCTTGTCCCTCTTAATCCTAGTATCACCAATATTATATCTTTATGTCATAATACAGATTGTTTACATGCAATAAGGATCAGGAGTATATGTATGAAAAAACTCCCGATGCTCGGGAGTTTTCTGGCTCTATAGAAATACCGTTTTCTCTGGTTCAGCATGGATCATTTCAACGATCCGGTTGTTTTCATCCATCAGTGCAACTTTTGGCTGATGGGTCGCTACCTTCTCTTCAGGTATGAGCGCATACGAAATGATGATGACAACATCGCCTTCATGGACAAGACGGGCTGCTGCTCCATTCAGACATACAACCCCGCTGCCTCTTTCCCCAGGAATGATGTATGTTTCGAAACGTGCTCCATTATTATTATTGACGATTTGTACCTTTTCGTTAGGAACCATACCGACTGCGTCAAGTATATCGCTGTCGATTGTGATGCTGCCTACATAATTCAAATTAGCTTCAGTTACTCTTGCACGATGTATTTTACCGTTCATCATGGTGCGGAACATGGAATGTAATCCCCCTATTAAAGTTATTCTACATTTAAAATGATATTGTCAATCAGTCTGGCTTTGGTAAACTTGACTGCCATCGCGATGATGACTCTCCCTGTCAATGTCTCTAGGGACTGCAGCTCTGGATAGGAATAGATTTCAATATAATCCACTATTCCTGTCGTATTTTCGTTAATATGGTTCTTCATCATATCGGCAAGCTTGGCTGGATTCCGCTCACCGCTCTCCACGGCGGCTTTTGCCAAAAGAAGACTTCTGATAAGCTCTGGTGCCTGTTCTCTTTCCTGTTCACTCAGATAGACATTCCGTGAGCTTTTGGCAAGCCCATCCTCTTCCCTGACAGTATCGACCGGAATCAATTCAATCGGGAAATTGAAATCCTGGACCAAACCTTCAACCACAGCGACCTGCTGGGCATCCTTCAGGCCAAAATAAGCCCTTGAAGGCTGAACGATATTGAAAAGCTTGATCAACACCGTTGCAACGCCATCAAAATGCCCGGGTCTGGATTTGCCGCAAAGTACATTCGTCCTGTCAACAACGGACACTTTAACCGAAGCATTATTCGGATACATTTCTTCTGCTGAAGGATAGAAGATATAATCTACCCCTTCTGTTTCGGCAATCCTGTGATCACGTTCAAAATCACGCGGATATGCATCCAGATCCTCATTAGGGCCGAATTGGAGAGGATTCACGAAAATGCTCAGGACCACTACATCATTTTCATGCCTGGCCCTTTTCATCAAGGACATATGCCCTTCATGAAGGAATCCCATGGTAGGCACGTAGCCAATGCTGCTGCCTTCAGACTTTAATTTTTGCATTTCTTGCTGCATTTCGGTAATCGTACTGATGATTTTCATTCTCTTCCTCCGTACAATGCCTGCAATTCTTCTTCTTTCATCGTAAATGTATGCTTATCTTCCGGGAATTCTTTAAGTCTCACTTCGGAAACATAGGCACCAAGCCCCGCAGTAATTTGTTCATTCACATTTGTATATTGTTTCACGAATTTTGGGACACGGTCCACTCCATACGTGATGATGTCATGATAGACAAGCACCTGGCCGTCGACTTCTGCGCCAGCTCCAATACCGATTGTCGGGATTGAAAGACTTTTGCTGATCTGTTCAGCAAGCTGCTTCGGCACACACTCGAGCACTACGGCAAACGCCCCTGCTTCTTCACATTTTTTCGCATCCTCCATCAGCTTTTTGGCGGCGTCCGCACTTTTCCCCTGGACTTTGTATCCGCCAAGTACACCAACAGATTGTGGTGTCAGGCCAAGGTGTGCAACAACCGGCACTCCTGCTTTCGTAAGTGCGCTGATATGATCGATGACCTCGTCAGCACCCTCCAGTTTCACAGCATTCGCTCCAGTCTCCTGCATGATCCTGGCACCATTTATTAATGTGTCTTTGATTGACAGATGATAGCTCATAAATGGCAAATCGACAACAATGAATGTATTGCCTGCTCCGCGCCTGACGGCTTTTGAATGGTGAATCATATCCTCCATCGTCACTGGAATTGTGGAATCATATCCCAGCACGACCATGCCCAATGAGTCTCCAACGAGAATCATGTCAGCTTCTGCCTGTTCAGCATGCTTTGCTGAAGGGTAGTCGTAGGCTGTCACCATGACAATCTTGCTGTCATTTTGCTTCATTTTCAAGAAATCTGTTGTTTGTTTCATTTCCATTCCTCCTTTTCTGAAGAGGAGATAAAACAATCCATCAATGCGAGACACTAAAAAAGGACCCATCTATTCCAGAAGGACCCTTTGAAAGCCTGCACTTGTTTCATCCCTCTGTCCCAGTCCGCAATTGGATCCAGGCAGAACTATTCTTATTTTATCATCACTCCAGGTGCAGTTCTCTCGATACCGCCCAGATTGATTATAGCAAAAGTGTGCTTTTTTGGCTACATAATGGAATTATCCCTCAATTTTGATATCTGCAGAATAAATATGGTGGAGCTCTCCGGCAGAATCTTCAATCAAGAGAACTCCATCTTCAGTGATCCCTGTGGCTTTTCCCTTGATTTCCCCCGTAATCGTGCGGGCAATGATCTGTTTGCCAATACTGACCGCATAACTTTCCCACATCAATTTTATCGGCAAAAATCCTTTTTCCAAATAAAGAGAATAAAGTTTCTCCAATTTCTCGAGAATTGCCCTGATCAATTCTTCCCTGTCTATCATCCTGTCTGTCTCGATCGCCAGAGAAGAGGCGATTGGCCGTATTTCTTCAGGAAAATCTTCTTCCTGAGAATTGACATTGATGCCAATCCCGATAATCACAGAATGGATCCGGTCTGACTCCGCCTGAAGTTCGGTAAGGATCCCGGTAATCTTTTTTCCATTTATCATGATATCGTTTGGCCATTTTATTTCAGGCAATAAACCAGTCACTGCTTCTATGGCCTGTACGACTCCTACAGCAGTGATCAATGTAAGCTGCGGTGCTTTCGGGATTGGGATTTTTGGGCGGAGGATCATGCTCATCCAGATTCCCGTGTATTTAGGTGAATGCCATTTACGGTCCATTCTCCCTCTGCCCGCTGTTTGCTCTTCCGCGATGACGACGGTTCCTTCTACGGCGTTTTCATAAGCCAGTTTATAGGCAATTTTTTGGGTCGACTCCACGCTATCATGGTAGTGGAGATTCCTGCCCAGCTTCTCTGTCTTCAAGCCAAGGGTAATTTTATCTGCTGTCATGTCTGGAGGAATCGAAACAATCTTGTAGCCTTTCCTTCTTACGGCCTCAAAACGGAACCCTTCCTTGCGAAGTTCCTCGATCTGTTTCCACACTGCTGTCCTGGAACAGCCGGCAATGTCTGCCAACTTTTGTCCAGATAAATACTCTGATTCATTATTGGTAAAAGCATCGATCAATTTTTTCCTGATTTCTGATTGGACGCGTTCAGCCATTCCTTTATTTTCTCCTTCTCATTTGGGACTTTGCCATAGATTACAGCTTGTTCGATTTCATCAAGGGTTACCCGCAGCCATGGTCCAGGCTGTTTATCCATCCATGCCATAACATCGTTCCCTGAGACAACTAATTGCTGACGATTCTTGATAGGCAGCATGTCAAACAATTTAATCAGCCCCTCTGGATTATTGACTAGGGCATGAAGGGTGCCAAATACTTTTTCCGCACTGATGGCTTTATCCAAACCGGCCTTATAGATTGATTTTAGATCCCAATCATTTTCCATACGGTACAAAAGCCATGAATGGATCTGTATATACCTCTTGATTTTTTGCACCGGGAGCTTCCATTCCCTCAGGAAACTATCAATTTCTTTTCCTGACAGCCCTAAGTCAAATAAGAGCAGTACCCACAACTCCGCAAGTTCAAGTTCAGAGGTTACATGTGATGAAAAACTCATCAGATGTCCATTCTTCCTTTTCAAGCCAGGCAAAAACTGTGACATGCCGCTGTTAGCCAGCAGCTGGATTGCCTCGACTCTTGCCGGTCCCATCATCAATTTCTCGAATTCGACTAATTTTCGTTCGACAGCTATGTTGTTGAGCAGATGGCTGTTTGCCGCCAGCGATTCGTACGTCTGCTGCTCGATGGAAAAGGATAACTGGGACTGGAACCTGACTGCCCTCAGCATCCTTAAAGCATCTTCACCAAAACGCTCATCCGGATTCCCTACAGTGACAATCATCTTTCGGTCGATTGCTTCCTTTCCTGCGAAAGGATCGATGATCTGGCCATCTTTATCCATTGCCATGGCATTCATTGTGAAGTCGCGGCGCTGAAGGTCCTCCTTCAGAGAGCGGATAAAAGAAACGCTATCAGGTCTTCGAAAGTCAGTATAGTCTGCTTCAGATCGAAATGTGGTAACTTCATAATGGTTCCCCCCGTGGTGGACCAGAATGGTACCATGTTCAATCCCCACATCAGCGGTCTTCGGGAAAATACGCTTCATTTCCTCTGGCAAAGCGGAAGTAGCAATGTCGACGTCAGCTATAGAACGGCCAAGAAGGTGGTCCCTTACAGATCCACCGACAAAATAAGCCTCAAATCCAGCTTCTTCAATCAATTCAAGTACTGGTATTGCCTCTTTAAATGGATTTTGAATCATCTTCATCATTCTCCAGCAGGCTGTAATAAATATTTTCATATTCTGACACGATTTGTTCAGCGCTGAAATCCCTTTCCGCTCGATGCAGTGAATTCGCCGCAAAACGTTTATGGGCCTCCTGGTCCGAAAGGATTGCCACCGCTTTTTCGGTGATTTCAGCTATATTTCCCAGCTCACAAATATAGCCTGTCTCACCATCGACAATGACTTCGGGAATGCCGCCGACATTTGTTCCGATACAAGGCACACCGCAAGCCATTGCTTCGAGAGCTACGAGGCCAAAGCTTTCTTTTTCTGATAAAAGAAGCATTAAGTCACTCAATGAATATAGTTCCTCTACCCTTTCCTGCTTTCCAAGCAGCAACACTCTATCCCGTATACCCAGCTCACTTGCCAGGCTGCATACCTTCTTCATTTCAGGACCATCCCCGACAAGCAAAAGTTTCGCAGGAAGCTTCTCGGCAATCCCCGCAAAAGCCTTGATCACATCGGTCACTCTTTTAACAGGCCGGAAGTTGGAAACGTGGATGATGACTTTTTCATCAGGGAGAATCCCATACTCATCCCTGAGGTCGGAAGAGTCCACCCTTTTATTGACGCGAGTATCGATAAAATTATACACACAGTCTATCTCTTTCTTTGGTTTGATTAAATCATAGGTTTGCTTAATCAATGATTCAGAAACAGCCGTCACATAATCAGACTTTTCGATCCCGAATCGGATGGCGTCCGTAAGTGATGGGTCATAACCAAGCACGGTAATGTCGGTACCGTGGAGGGTTGTGACAATCTTCAAATCCCTTCCGCTCATCTGCCGTGCCAGGATCGCGCAGACAGCGTGCGGAATGGCATAATGCACATGCAGGACATCTAGGTTCTCCAATACCGCCACCTCAGCTATTTTACTTGCCAGCGCTATATCATATGGAGGATATTGAAAGACAGAGTACTGATTGACTTCGACCTCATGCGAATAAATATTTCGATACATCTTTTTCAGCCGGAAAGGAAGACTTGAGGATATGAAATGGATTTCATGGCCCTTTTCTGCCAGCAGCTTTCCAAGCTCAGTTGCGACAACACCTGAACCTCCTACTGTCGGATAACAGGTGATGCCAATTTTAAGTTTCTTCATTTTTCTTCCCCTAACAAATCGTGATGGATCAGAAGCGGTTTTTTTGACATGAAGCCTTCTGCGAAACTCACGCCAGCTTCCTTGCCGAATAACCTTTCCCGCGCCTCAACAGTTTCAATATAACCATTCACAAGCGGTGTCTCGAAAGTAGAATCACCCTTTTTGAACTGGCTTTCATAAGCATTGAGGGCATCAATTTTCTTATCGATGAAATCGGACACGTCCACAACAAAATCCGGCTTATGAAAACCATTGATCATATAGAAATATAAAGCTTTCGGCCTGTGTGCATCCAGTCCCGATCCTTCATCATATTTTCGTACGGCTGCCGAAAAGACCGCCTCCTCGACAAGGCGCGCACAGCTGCCATGGTCAGGATGACGGTCATCAAAATAGGGTGCGAACACCAATTCCGGGCGATTCCGCCTAATCACTCTAACGATTTCCTTTATGTATTCATCCTTTAGGAACAGTCCTCTATCCGGGAGGCCGAGTGTTACCCTCTCCTGGACTCCAAGAATCTCCGCAGCCTGTTTCGCTTCTTGCTTCCTTATTTCGACTGTCCCATTTGAAGACATTTCCGCTTTGGTTAAATCACAAATTCCGATTATTCTTCCATTATCAGCATATTTGGCTATCGTTCCGCCCATTCCGATTTCCACATCATCCGCGTGGGCGCCAAAAGCCAGAATATCAATCTTGCTTGCTGCCATTTTCATCACCAGATTTCTCTTTCACTAGGGTTCTCCAATCAAGATCCCCCCGTTCGATACCTTTCACCAATATTTCAGCCGTCCCCATATTGGTAGCCAGTGGGACTGCGTATACATCACATAGACGGACGAGCGCAGTGACATCAGGTTCATGCGGCTGTGCAGTCAGCGGATCCCTGAAGAAAAAAACAGCGTCCATTTGATCGTTCGCAATCCTTGCGCCGATTTCCTGGTCTCCTCCCAGCGGCCCTGACTGGAATCTCTGAACCTTCAAACCGGTTGCTTCAATGATCCTCAAGCCAGTGGTGCCTGTCGCGAACAATGTATGATTCTCAAAGATATCCTTGTATGCGACCGTAAAACCTACTAAATCATCCTTCTTCTTATCATGGGCGATTAAGGCAATATTCATAAGTTCTCCCCTATTCGATGATATTCTCTAATCCATAAACAAAATCATTCATCTTCATGACAGTGTCTACTGCCAATTTCACTCCCGACATAAACGAGCTGCGGTTATAGGAGTCATGGCGGATGGTAAGCGTTTGTCCATCAGCACCGAACAGAACCTGCTGGTGGGCAATCAAACCAGGCAGCCTCACCGAATGGATATGCATCCCTTCATAATCTGCACCTCGGGCTCCCTGCAGGGTTTCTTTTTCGTCCTGATGTCCCTGTTTTTTCGCTTCCCTGACATCGGAAATCATCTGTGCAGTTTTCATTGCCGTACCGGACGGAGCATCAAGCTTCTGATCGTGATGGAGCTCTATGATCTCCACATCATTGAAATACTTTGCGGCCATCTGTGAAAATTTCATCATCAATACTGCTCCAACAGCAAAGTTTGGTGCGATGATACAGCCTGTTTCCTGTTCTGCACAAAGCTGCTCAAGTTCTGCCAGGTCCTCATCAGAAAAACCGGTTGTTCCGACTACAGGCCGCACTTTGTACTTCAAGGCCGTTTTCGTATGGAACTTCCCTACTTCCGGGGTTGTTAAATCAATCAAAACATCTGGTTCAACTTCCTGTAGGCATCTCTCAAAATCGGTATAGACTAGAGCGTTGCTGGTTGGAAATCCATCGAGTTCCCCGACTTTCATTCCTTCAAATTTACGGTCGACGACGGCTGCCAGTTCATATGCTTCTGTGCCAAGAACGAGATTAACGGCCTCTTTCCCCATCCTTCCCCTTGGACCCGCAATGACAATTTTAACTTTTTCCAATATAATCCCTCTCCTTTAGCTGTCTTTCCTTGTCCAGCGATCTTTGTCCCTTGTATTGAATTTTTCCATCACCCTGTCATGTGCTGCTTCAAGGTCTATATTCAGCGAGTTGGCAAAGCAAATCATTACGAACAACATGTCTCCCAACTCTTCTTCAATTGTTTTTTCCTCTTCATCTTTTTTCTTCGGTTTTTCTCCATAGTAATGGTTTACTTCCCGGGCCAGCTCGCCAAGTTCCTCAGTCATCCTTGCCGTCAATGCAAGCGGACTGAAATACCCTTCTTTAAACTGGCTTATATAAGCGTCAACTTCCTGCTGGAGTTCTTTCATTGTCTTGTTACTCAAGAAACTCACCCAACCTTTTTATGTATGCTTTTCTATATCGATGTTAGCTTAACGGCGAAGCTTTGACAAATATTTTTATTTCGAGTTAATTTTTTCGAACCAATCGGAAATTAACCGTTAAACTGCTTTTGAAAAAACTGCGCATTGCTTTCTCTTACAATCAAACTTTTACCAGAAGAGAATTCACCCTTAAATATGTGGCAAACATCGAAAATTCCGACTCTTAATACCCCTCCTGTAAAAGATTGCCCTTGCTTGCTATATTTTATATAATATAAGCGCTTTAGCAGGAGATTTTATTCCTGCTGTCACTAGGAGGGAATTCATTTGCTTAATGGCCTGAAAATTAAAAACATCCTGTTCATTCTGCTTGGTGCCGCTATTTTCTCGTTCGGCCTTGTTCATTTCAATATGCAGAACAATCTTGCAGAAGGGGGTTTTACAGGGATTACACTCTTGCTGTATTTTGTGTTCGGCTGGTCCCCTTCCATCACGAACCTGCTGCTGAACTTGCCGCTGTTCTTCATCGGCTGGAAGCTTCTTGGACGGAATGTTTTCATATACACGATTATCGGGACTGTAGGAGTATCGATATTTCTGGGGATATTCCAAAAATATCAAATCGAGATGCCCTTATATGAAGATCTATTTTTAGCAGCCCTGTTTGCAGGTGTCTTCATCGGCATCGGCCTTGGAATCATTTTCCGTTATGGGGGAACCACTGGCGGAGTTGATATAATCGCAAGGCTTGCACAGAAATACTTCGGCTGGACCATGGGACGGACGATGTTCATGTTCGACTTCGGCGTCATTACCCTGTCACTGATTACATACTTAAACTACCGCGAAGCGATGTATACTCTTGTCGTCGTATTTGTGGGAGCCAGGGTGATCGATTTCATGCAGGAAGGTGCGTACGCTGCAAGAGGTGCGATGATCATTTCTGATAAAAATGAAGACATCGCTGCGAAAATCATGAAAGAAATGGACAGGGGAGTCACCAGCTTAAAAGCAGTAGGTTCCTATACGAAAGCGGAAAGGGATGTCCTATACTGCGTTGTCGCTAAAAACGAAATTGTCCGTTTGAAGAATGTGATAAACTCGGTGGACCCACATGCATTCGTTTCCGTTACTGTCGTGCATGACGTCCTCGGTGAAGGATTTACACTTGATGAAAACAAACTGCCGTTGGAGAGATAAAAAGCGCAAGCGCCTTGGTCAGCCCCGACAAGCGTTGGAGGGCCGCCCAGTGAAGTCGTTCTTTTGACTTCATTGGGCGGACCGAATTCGAAAAGCGGAGGCGACTGCCCAACTCCGACAAGCGCTGGAGCTGGACTATTCTCAAAGTCAATATTATACTTTCTTATCTCATAAAAAAAATCCGGACATGTCCGGATTTTTTTTTAGTCTTCACTTGTCATCCCAGTGTATATCATCACCAGACGCAACAGTTCCAGAACCGCTACAGCTGCGGCTGCTACATAAGTCAAAGCTGCTGCATTCAGGACTTTCTTTGTTTCTCTTTCTTCATCATTGCGGATGATCCCAGCAGAAACCACTTGATCCATCGCACGGTTGGATGCATTGAATTCAACCGGTAATGTAATAATCTGGAATACAACAGCGGCTGCCATGAAAAGAATTCCAAGCAGAAGCATTCCGCTTAAGTTCGCAAAAATTCCAATTAGAATCAGGATCCACGAGAAGTTAGAACCAAGACTTGCCACTGGAACGAGCGCATGGCGGAACCGAAGGAATGAGTAATCCTCGGCATCCTGGATAGCATGGCCTACCTCATGGGCAGCAATTGCGGCTGCTGCAACGGAATGGCCAAAAAAATTGTTTGATGATAAGCGGACAACTTTGGAGCGGGGATCATAATGGTCACTTAAATAACCCCTGGTTTCCTCCACACCTACATTGTACAACCCATTATCATCCAGAATTTTACGTGCGACTTCAGCTCCAGTCATATGGGATGAAGAAGCTACTTGCGAGTATTTTTTATATGCGCTTTTCACCTTGAATTGAGCCCATAGCGGGATCAGGATGATGATCGCGAAATAAATCAGGTACATCTGTTACCTCCTCTTACAACTCTAGCTGTTTACACCATTTTATTAATACTTATATGGGCTGTCAATTTTTTCGTTCTTTTTGGACATCCCTTGTTTTCTCATTGTTGCCTTTATATTTTCTCCAGCCGACATAAGACAATGTAAGGATGATGATGCTGCCAGTCGAAATCATCACCCACCAAAGTGAGGGGTCTGCTTCATCTTCGGTCATATCATCAAAGATATTTTGCAAATCGGATTCAAGTGCCTCCAGTTCTTCCCTGCTTGAAGCTTCTTGAAGGACTTGCGGCCGGTACTGGTCAATAAAGCTTACTTTAGCATCGACCTTTTGGATTGTTTCAGGGTTGATATCTATTTTCATGCTTGGCTGGATGACATTATACAGCGCAAGGAACGAATCCAGGTTACTCTGGAATTGGTCGTTGTCCCCTTCATAGACAGCAGTTTTCATATTATTGAAAACCGTCATGATCGGGTCTTCCATCTCAGCCCATAAAGGTTGGTGAGTAGACGCAATCGCATCAATCACCAGCCGGAATTTGGTTACCCTGTTCATCCTCTCAGCATGTCCAAGATCGCCATTGGCTACTGCCTCCGACGCCTCATCATGCGCGACGGTAATGATGCGCAACTCATCCATGCTGAACGGACGGCCATTCCCGGTCACCAGCAAAAACTCTTCTGAAAAATGCTCCAGCAGCCGGTTCGCATCTTCATAACGATGAAGCTTGACCATCTGCAATGCCTCGTCCGATATCTTGTCCAGTTCTTCTACAGGCGACTTTGGTTCGGCATATGCTGCGAACGGCGCAAACATGATGAGCACCGAAAATAATAAGATAAATTTTGCTTTCATTCCTGTCCCCCCTCTAAATACTATTAAAATGTATGAAGGGGTGGACAAGGTTAGACCAAAATTCAGGGGTTATCTTGATCTTTTTAGCGAAAGGGAGAGGCGGTCAGGACGCAGTCCGAAATAATAGCCAACAGCAATCGAGAAAATGCTTAGCCAGAAAGTAAAGTATCCGATCTGGTCCATATATAAATCAAGCGTATGGTACCTTGGCATCATCCCGAAAACATAATCGATGATCTCATTATGCAGGACGACCACAGCAGCAACAATCAAATGCCATGCTTTCATCCTATAGAAAGGAGCATACAGGACTCCTTCCACTGCCATGGCAAAATGGGATGCCATCAGCATCAGTCCGATCCAATCCAGCTGTCCGGAGACGAAGTAGACCATTAGATTCATGACAACTGCCCACAGGCCATATTTGACAAGGCTTACGATCGCCAATGCTTCCATCAGCGGCCAATTCCGTCCCATCAAAAATGCGCCCAACACGAACACAAAGAATAAGCTGGCTGTTGGACTATCAGGCACAAAAAGCAAAAAGCGCGGCGGCGTATCGACCAGCTGCCATTTATACCAATAGTACCCGTAAGCGGTGCCAAGGACATTCACCCAAAATAACAGCCATAGTACGGTTCTGTTCGCAAGTAAAGGATATATATACTTTATCATCAATACTACTCCATTCACTTATTTTTCTATCACTATTATTACAGTTTATTGAAAATAAACCAAGTTCTTCAGGGTTGGTTGAAAATAAAAAAGAACCTGCAAATTACATTACAGGTTCTTTTCATGATTATTCGCTAAGGCTGTCGATGAACTCAGACAATGTCTTAAGTTCCTCGTCCGTTCCTTTGAAGACTGCAGGCATGTTTCCTCGTCCGTTCTTGGCAACATCTGCGATTTCTTCAGCGTTTAATTTTGTTTCGAGCAGGCTTGGTGCTGCTGCACCGCCGGCAAGCTCCCCGCCATGGCAGGAAGTACATGTCTGTGCCTGTGCAATCTGATATCCATCAGAGTTCTTATCGATTTCAACATCCACAATCATCCCTTGTTTCTCTGCAGCTTCCCAGTCATGGGTAGCGACTGATTCCCAAGTCAGGTAGAAAATCGAAGCGATTGCCAGAAGCATGAACCCTGTAGCAAATGGACGCTTTGATGGTCGGCGCTCTGGGCCGCGGTCAATAAATGGCGCCAGAAGTAACGCACCGAATGCTAGTCCAGGGATTACCATAGCTCCGATTACAGTATATGGACCTGAAGCATAAGAATATTTCAGCAATTGATATAAGAATAAGAAATACCAGTCTGGCAATGGAATATATCCCGTATCTGTAGGATCGGCAATCCTTTCCAGCGGAGACGGGTGAGCAATGGTCAAGCTCAAGTATCCGATTAAGAAAACAGCACCAACCATCCATTCTTTCAATAGGAAGTTAGGCCAAAACGCTTCCGTTTTGCCAGGGTATTCCGAGTAATCTTTCGGAATATTAGGCTTGCGTTCTGCAGGGACACGTGAGTCTCCTACGAACTTCATACCTTTACCACGATGCATCGAGCGATCCCCTCCTTTTTCCGTATCGTTTAACGAATCTCAATTCGTACAACGTTTTCATTCAAATTTTACAATGGACCAGAAATACCTTGTTTACGAATCATCAGGAAGTGCGCTCCCATTAAGCCTAATAAAGCAGCAGGCAGGAAGAATACGTGAATCGCGAAGAAACGTGTCAAGGTTTGGGCACCAACGATTGTTGAATGTCCGGACAGCAGTGTCTTAATGTATGGCCCAATCAATGGGACAGCTTCTGCAATCTGCAATGTAACCTTTGTAGCGAATAATGCTTTCATATCCCATGGAAGCAGGTATCCAGTCAAGCCAAGAGCCAACATTACGAAGAAAATCAGAACTCCAACAACCCAGTTCAATTCACGAGGTTTCTTATAAGCGCCCTGGAAGAACACGCGAAGCGTATGTAAGAACATCATGACGATGACAAGACTCGCACCCCAGTGATGCATTCCGCGGACAATTTGTCCAAACGCTACTTGATTTTGAAGATAGTAAACAGATTCCCAGGCATTCTTGATGTCCGGAACATAATACATTGTCAGGAACATACCGGAAAGAATCTGGATGACTGTGATGAAAAACGTCAGACCTCCGAAGCAGTACACGAACGCAGAGAAATGATGCGCCGGGTTAACGTGCTCTGGTACCTCATGGTCTGCGATATCGCGCCACAAAGGCGTAATATCCAAACGCTCATCTACCCAATCGTAAATTTTGTTTAACAATGATTACGCCCCCTTTCGTGGTTCGGCTTTTCCTACATATAGGAATCCGTCTTTTTCTTTTGTCGGATACACATCCAATGGTGCCAACGGCGGTGTACCTTTGACGTTTGTGCCATCTTTTTCATAACGGCCATAGTGGCAAGGACAGAAGAACTGTTCAGGGTGCTCCTCATCAGTACCCCAGTCTACAACACAGCCAAGGTGCTTACAAACAGGAGACAGTGCAACGATTTTACCCTCTTCATTCTTAAATACCCATGCTGTTCCGGTTTCTTCGGATTCATACCACGCATCTTTTTGAGTGAATTTAAAGTTGACTTTTTGCGGTTCATTATTGATATCTGCGATCTTCAATGGAGTCGCGATAAAATCTCCCGCATCTTCACCCTTAAGTACAGGATCAACGGCAAAACGAACCATTGGCATCAGCATCCCTGCAGCCATGAAACCGCCTACACCTGTTAGAGTATAGTTTAAGAATTGACGTCTTGAAACACGATGCTTACTCACGTTATTCCCCCCTCTATTCCCAAGTTAAGTCCCCAACGGACATAATTTAAACACATTTTAAAACTAGGACATAACCATGATATATCAATCTCATTACAAAATCAATATAATACTATGTTGAAAACATTTTTCGCAGTGATAAAAATAACAAGGGGCTATTTTTCTTCCCATTTCTCAGTAAACAAACATAATAATTGCTTTACTTGATCCTCCACAATCGCTACTTTTTGCTGTTCATGCATCTGATCCAATGACAAGGAAGGGATCCATAGCACATTGCCCGAAAGATCTTTCTCACGCTGCCTCCAGCGGCTGTCACACGTGACATAAAAGATATGGCTGAACTGCTTGTCCAATAAAGTGTTTTCCCAATCCTTCAAACCATTAAGGCTTCCCTCAGCATCCTTTATGTACACAAAATCAGGCAATAGGAAGATTCTCCCTCGAAACTGCTTTTCCAGCTGAGATGTAAGGATTCCAGTGAACTCAGCCATCGAAGCATTTTGTTTCATGTCCTCTCCAAAAGAAACTGGCAAAAGCGGGACGATTGCCGTGTCAACGTACTCAGCAGCTTTTTGGTACATCTCAACATCTGCTGCCACCCATTTCATAACACCAACTCCATCTTTCAATTAGGCTTGAATCGCAAACATGTGATCTCCATCTTTTGCAATCAAAAACCCATTGTTTACATCCATTCTATAATATCATGATTAAAAACAGTTTTCGAATCGTATGCCGGTTTAATTATTTATCCGGTATAACCTTATGATTGTGGCTGAAATAGGGTGAGGGTTAGTCATTTCTGTAGAAGTCAATCCTACTTCAGACAATTTGACGGCCACTACCCGTAGTTTTGTCCGAAGTTGCCCCGGGTTCGGATAATATCTCGACTTCCGATCGCAACTTTGTCCGAAGTCACTCCCACTTCAGCCAATCCCCTTGCTTTTTAACGAGCTCTTACCCAAGGGTCACCCCCTTAATACTCAAAATGCCAATAACATTAAAAAACAGGCAAAATAAAAAGCCTGCTAATTTAAGCAAGCTATAAAGAATTGACTGCACCTAATTTTTTTAATTGCTCTGTAAGATGTTCGAAGGCTTCCTGGTCCTGGCTGTCCAGTGCCTGGTCAATCAGTGATAACAATTTGTCTTTCTGGAAATTGTGGATGCTTTCCTCCAGAAATCTTTCTGCCACCATTTTGTCGCTTTCGCTGATTTGGAGCTGCCCTGGCATAAACGGGTTTTCTTCCAGTACGGCCGCAAACTGATGGGCTTTGTTTGAAGCATGGAAATTCAGTTGGATGTAGATTTCTTCTTCCCTGTTCAAACGAATATCATGAAAAGACTTCTCAGCATCGGTCGTCATCACATTTTCCTTGAAGAACCGGAATGGCACCTCATCCACGCAATGTGTCGACATCACTAATCCTCTAGGGCAATGCTGGGCATTATCCACAAAGTGTACCTTTTCCATCAGCTGATCATGGCTCATCAAGTAGTTAAGGATCCAAACACATTCCCGCCTTTTCAGCTGATAATGGTTCAAAAACCAGCGGATAAAATCCTTTTTCTCGTTGACAGATACAGGGGTTGTCATTTTTGAATCCCTCCTCTGCATAACTCAAATTTTTTTCGGTTACTGATTTCCCGTCAAACGCTCCAGCATTTCACGGAATTCTTCATTGCCAGGTTCCTTTTCAACTAACATACTTAGAATTTCGGCGGCGTCGTCCATTTTTCCTTCTTCAATCAAAAAATATCCGTAGTCTGACAAAAATTCTTTGTTGTCTTTAAAGAAAGTATATGCTAGTTGGTATTTGTTTAATGCCTGTGAATAATCTTCAATATGCTGATATGCTATAGCTGCATCCCAAAGGATTTGCGGTTCCTCTTCTTCATTGTAATCCGCTGCACCGATCAGCTCCAGAACATCATCATACCGCTCCTGCTTCAACAGAAGTTTGTTCAGCACAAGAACTCCTTCCATGAATCCCGGGTCAAGTGCAATGGCCTCACGGATCATTTTCTCGGCAGATTCCTCATCCGGAAGCTTAAGGGCAAGCTTCCCGCCATAAAAGTATAGATCCTTGTTGTATTCATCCTGCTCAATGCCCTGTTTGACAGCTTCAAACGCTTCCTCTGCCATTTCTTCCCGTTCATAAGCTTTGGCAAGATAGAGATATAGTGAGTGATATTCCGGGTCAAGAGTCTTCAATTCCTCGAATTTTTCGATCGCTGTTTTATTATAGCCAGCCTGAAGTGCTGTAAAAGCATAACCGAATAAAGTATTGATTTCCAGCTTTTGTTCGAGGGCTATATCGTAAAAATGAAGCGCTTCTTCAAATGATCCTCCGGCGCTTAGCGTTTCAGCCAGCCTCTGGTTGATATTGGCCCCGCCGATTTCTTCATGTACTTTAAGGACCGTTTCGTAATATTGGATCGCTTCCGCAAGTTTTCCCTGATGAGCATATAATTCGCCCAAAGCAAAATCAATCACCGATTCATCCGGTAAAATTCTTTTAGCCTCTAGCAGTTTATTTTCGCTGACTTCATAGAGGCCTTCCATTTGGTATAAATCAGCCAATAGCAGGAGCGCTTGTGGAAAGGCTGGATCGTCTTTATCTACCTTTTCAAGAGAAAGCATAGCCTCTTCTTCTTTACCGAGTTCAATCCTGGTTTCGGCAAGCAGGACATGGAGTTCTCCCTCATCAGGGTAGTTTTTCAATAAACTTTCAATCAAAGCTTCCGTCTCTTCCATAAAACCAAAGCGGAATAGCTCCTCTGAAAGCAGGAATTTCTGTTCATCATTGCCTTGTTCAAGAATTTCCTTATAGGCAGACATAGCCTCATCAAGCTGCCCATTTTCAATGAGACTGGTTATTTCATTAACTGCGACCATTGCTATCATCCTATCCTTAAAATTAGGCACTGCAGGTTTTCATAACCCTCGACAGTACCCTAACTTTTTTCAGTAGTTATCAGTAAAAAATCCTGGTGTCTTAATTATAACATTCTCTCCCTTTCCTGGCCGATAATAAACCTCATCTCCTGCACGAATGACTTTTCCTTTGTCCACAGTCACCACTAAATGCCTGGACTGAAAAAATAATCCATGCTCATCACGATGTTTTGTTTCTGCAACAATATTATAGAGGTTATAGCTGACTTCCCCGCCACTGTGAAGGTTTGATTTTCCAGGAAAGATCCCCGTCTTTTTCAAGACCGAACTTGAAACAGGCAATCCATCCTTCAATTCATCCAATAATGCGGGAAGCTTCTCCTTTTTCATCAAATTGCTCCAAGCATTAAGCTGCTGCAGCTTCTCTTTTTTGTTTAGGCTTCCTGAAAAGAACGGGATGATTGGACAATTGTAGGGAAACAGCGCTTCCTTTATCCAACCCCACGGCATTTTCTCCAGGCTGCCCATCTCATTGATTTCGAGAAAAATAGCCGGGATCTTCAATCTTTTGCACTTGCGGATGAATTGCGGTTTCAACAGGCGTGGCGGAATGGAGATCCCAAGGACATAATCAATCGGACTGTCCAACAAATCACTTTTTGCCTGCTTCAGCTTTTCTTCAAGCTGCCGTTCAAATTGGACCCGTACAGGTGTAAATATGATAGTGCTTCCCTTCATGATAAAATTCTCAAGGTAATATTCCTTCCTGTCTTTAAAAGAACCCGCAAGAGGTAAATTCGAATCAAAGAGGACATGGGTAGGAGTCATGATATATTTGTCAGCATCCATCTTCATATGCTGATGCCGATTGAGTTTTGAGGTGGTCGTAATAATCCGCTCACCTTCAACCAGGATGCTAGTATTTATCAGGGCCTGTCCCTTCATGAGGTGGACGTTTTCAATAATGTATGCCATAAAACCACTCCTTTTTCGGTCTTATGACAAACTATGCTAAATCTCCGGGAATATAACGGCTTGTATTCCTTTTACCTTTAAAAATAAGGAGGGCCATCCATTTTGCATGATTGGCCCTCGCTCCTGCTATTAATATTATTCTTGCACTAAGCTATACAAGTCATCGAAAAAACCAGGGTAAGAAACGGCGACTGCCTCACTTTGTTCAAGGACGACGTCTTTTTTGCACAGGAGGGCAGCGATTGAGAGCATCATCCCGATTCGGTGATCACCGTGGGCAGAAACGGTATCGCCGAAAAGATCCTGTTGTCCGTAGACGATCATCCCATCCTCTGTTGCCTCGATATTCGCACCAAGCTTCCTTAATTCATTTACAACTGTATCTATCCTGTTTGTTTCCTTTACTTTCAATTCCCCTGCATCTTTTATTACCGTTTTGCCCTCAGCCTGTGTAGCAAGTAAAGCAATGACCGGAATTTCATCGATCAGACGCGGGATCAAGTTCCCTTCGATCGTTGTTGCATTCAGTTTCGAATATTTGATCGTTATATCTCCAGCTGGCTCAGCTGCATCTTGATCATATGGTTCAATGGTTATGTTTGCACCCATTGCTTCAAGGACATCAATTATACCTGTTCTTGTCGGGTTCAGTCCAACATTCTTAAGTACGATTTCACTCCCTGGAACGACAGCTCCTGCTACCAGGAAAAATGCTGCAGAGGAGATGTCACCAGGAATATTTATGTCTGCAGCCTTCAGCCCTTGGCCGCCGGCTACCTTTACTGCATCTCCTTCTCGTTCAACTTTGCCGCCAAACTGCTTGATCATTCGTTCCGTATGATCCCTTGTCTTCACTGGTTCGAGGACTACTGTGTCCCCTTCGGCCTGGAGCCCGGCAAGGAGAATTGCCGATTTGACCTGCGCGCTTGCAACTGGCAATTGATATGTAATTCCTGATAATTTTCCGCCTACTACGATCAGAGGTGTGAATTCACCACTATTCCTTCCATCTATCCTGGCGCCCATTTTTGACAAAGGACTGGTCACCCTTGTCATCGGTCTCCTAGCGATGGATTCATCCCCTTCCAGGCGGGATTCGAAAGGCAGTCCAGAAAGGATCCCCATCATCAGGCGGATGGTCGTTCCGGAATTGCCGACATAGAGGGTTTCTTCCGGTGGCTTCAAGCCATCGATCCCGTTGCCTTTAACGGTGACTTCGCTTCCATTCTGGATAATTTCGACTCCAAGTTTGCGAAAGCAGGAAATCGTACTCAAACAATCTTCTCCGGGAAGGAAGTTCTCGATGCGGGTAGTTCCTTCAGCAATGGACCCAAACATAACTGCCCTATGTGAAATCGATTTATCTCCAGGTACTTTAATTTCACCCATAAGGGAGGTTTTGTTTGTCTTAAGTGTTTTTGTGGACATATTTCTGCTCCTTCAGTTTACTCTGCAATAGACATCTCGTATTCCGTATGCTTACCGATGCATTTCTTTGCTTTTTCCCGATCTTCAGGTGTCTGAAAACTGATCACCAGCACTCCATATATATCTTCCCGGGTTTCAATGATCCTGATATTCGTGATGCTGATCCTCTCATTTGCCAGGTATCCGGTTACTTCGGAAATCACACCTGGATAATCAGGGACATCGACAAACAAGTCATAAAAGCTTGGAATCGCTCCCTTATTATTTACCGGAAGACCATCACGATATTTTTTCGCAGATTCAAAGAAGTTATAAATTTTCTCTTCATCCTTCGTGGATAATAACTCTTGTACCCGCTCCATCTCATCCTGCCAGTCACTCAACAAAGACACCAGGACATCGCGGTTTTGAAGCAAGATATCTCTCCACATCCTAGGGCTGCTGGAAGCAATCCTCGTGATATCCCTGAATCCACCCGCTGCAAGGCGGTTTACAAGTGGTCTTTCTTTGTCTGCCCGCGCTGCCTGGTGTACCAGCGAAGCAGCGATTATATGAGGAAAATGGCTGACCACACCTGTAAGGTAATCGTGTTCCTCAGGGGAAACATCCAGAAACCTTGCTCTAGTGCCTGAAAACCAGTCTTTTAAGCGATGAACTGTCTCATTATCGACATTGCTTGCAGGCGTGAGGAGATAAAAGGCATTTTCAAACAAAATTTTCCTAGCAGCGGCCACCCCGCTTTTGTGGGAACCTGCCATCGGATGGCCTCCTATGAAAGCAACACCTTTGCCGGAAAGAACGGAAGCCTTTTGGGAGATATACCCCTTAGTGCTTCCTGTGTCTGTAACAATGACTTCCTTTTTAAGGGACAAGGAAGCTAAAGATTCGATGATCCTCCCAGCAATCATGACCGGAGTGGCTATGATGATCAAATCTGCTTCGGTGGCCTCTTCTTCAATGCTTCCTGCTGGCCTGTCAATCACGCCAAGCATCTTGGCAAGATCCATCTGGTTCTGGTCCAGGTCGTAACCCACCAGTTCTGAATCTGGATGTTTTTCTTTAATGCACATTGCCAGAGAGCCGCCAATCAATCCAAGGCCAATGATCAATACGCGGCCTTCCATAAATCCCACATCCTTATTTAGATATTGCAGTGTCGACATTCAGAAATTCTTTGATAACCCGGATCACGCCATCATTTTGTTCCTTCGAACCGACTGTGACCCTAATACATGTAGGGAATCCAAGAGCTGTCCCTGAACGGACAATATAACCTCTTTCCAGCAGGAACTGAAACACTTCCTGGCCATTCCTGTTTAAATCAATCAAAATGAAATTCCCTTCAGAAGGATAATATTTCAATCCGGCATGATCACAAAAATCGTAAAACTGCTGTAATCCCGCTCTGTTCTCTCTCCTGCATTCATCGATGAATGCCTGGTCACTCAGTGCAGCGATCGCGGCTGCCTGTGCCAGCGAGTTGACATTGAACGGTTCCCTGACCGGCTCTAATGCCCTGATGGTATCTTCATGGGCAATGCCATATCCTACACGAAAACTGGCCAAGCCATAGATTTTTGAGAATGTCCTTAAAATGATCAAGTTTTTATATTGCTGCAATAGACGCATTGAATCGTGATAATTCTCAGCAGTCACATATTCAAAGTAGGCTTCATCAAGCACGACCAGCACATCGTCAGGAATCCTGGCCATGAATGCGGTCAGCTCTTCTTCTGTTATATGGATCCCTGTCGGATTGTTCGGTGAGCATAGCCAAACAACGGATGTCCGTTCGTCAATAGCTGCGGCCATCCCCTCCAGATCATGCGCACCGTTCACCAATAGGATCTCTGTGATTCCACAGCCTTCAATAATTCCGTTGTGTTTATACTGGGGAAATGTTGGAGCAGCCATCACTGTATTTGTTTGTGGTGAAAGTAGGCCCCTGGCAATCATCTGGATGATTTCATCAGAACCATTGCCAAGGATAATCTGTCCCTCGCTAACACCTAAATGCTCTGCAAGACTTGTACGGAGCTCGGAAGCATAACCATCCGGATAAACCGAAAATTTTCCTGGATAGCCTGCGATTTCTTCCCTTACCTTTTCTGAAGATCCAAATGGATTCTCGTTTGATGCGAGTTTCACGATATCTGATAAACCGTATTGCCTCTTCACTTCCCCGGTCGATTTGCCTGGCTGGTACGGTTTAAGCTTTAAAAGCTGCTCTTTCCATCTCATCTTATCCACCTCATCTGTCCATTTCTTTAATACTCTATCTAATTAAAGTGATAAAGAGTATGTGTATATCATACACTGTCTGGCGCTCCAGAAAAAGTATGAATTTATAAATCCGGCCTCAGTCCAGCAGCTCCCTCTAGATAAATATGCCTGATTTCATCCTGTTTTTTCTCAGTATTGAAATGAATCATCACCCTGATGCACATTGGAAGCGAGCCGGTGACGGCCAACTCTTTCATGCACATGATCGGCACAAGGGTCCAGCCGTCCAGATTCCTTAATGCCTTTGCCGGAAAAGCGGCATCGACATCATCAGTGACAGAGATGAATATTGAGGCAACATCATCCGGAGCAATTTCGTTGGAGGCGATCATTTCTTTTAAAAGCCTTTCAGCTCCAAGAATAATTTCACTCTCCTCATTGCTGGTTACCGTGATGGCCCCCCTAATTCCCCTAATCATCAAGCCCAACCTCCTTTTCGAATATCTCAAGATATGTCATCAATGTTTTTTCATCTATTTCAATAAGTGCAGGTTTTCCGACCTTTTCCAAAAGAACGTAATGAATGGTTCCGCCCACAGATTTTTTATCCTGTTTCATTCTCTGGATCAACCGCTCTCTTTCGAGTCCCTTCGGAATCGACGTTTTATATCCAAGCTTTTTTAGCCAAAGCTTTAATTCAACAATATTAAATTCAAGCCCCAGCAAATCCATGCTTAAACCGATGGCAAATAGCATGCCGATCGCCACAGCCTCACCATGTGTGACCTTGCCATACCCAGCTTCGGCTTCGATTGCATGGCCAAGCGTATGTCCAAAATTCAAAAAGGCGCGAATCCCCTTCTCCTTTTCATCTTCGGCAACAAATGTACCTTTAATGGAAATACCTTTTGTCAGGAATTCAAGCATCTGGTAATCGGTTATTGCATCCAGGGAGTGGATTTCTTCCTTTAACCATCTATAAAAATTCTCATCCCTAATCAGAGAATGCTTGATCACTTCTGCAAAACCGGAACGGACTTCATGTGCAGGAAGTGTTTTCAGGAAGTCGAGATCATAAATCACAGCTTCTGGCTGATGGAATGCTCCGATCATATTCTTCCCTAATGGGTGGTTAACCGCTACTTTTCCACCTACCGCACTGTCATGGGCAAGGATTGTGGTCGGGGCCTGGATGAAACGAATTCCCCGCATATAGGTAGCGGCAACAAATCCGGCTAGATCACCTACGGCTCCTCCTCCAAAGGAAATGATCAGCGACTTCCTGTCGAGTTTATTTTCAAGGGCATATGAAAGACAATCATAATAAACCTCAAACGTTTTTGCTTTCTCACCTGAAGGCACTGTTTTTACTATAAACTCATCCAGTCCCGATGTTTCACGAAAAGAAACCAGATGGTGTTCCGCTACTGTTTCATCGGTTATCATCATGATCGATGTAAAGCCGTCAGCTGCGTTCTGGATGAAATCGTTCAAGAGATGAATCGCACCGCTCCCGATGTAGACGGGATATGAATTTGTGCCAGTTACGATTTTCACCTGCTGCATCAGAAATCCCTCGCTGTCCTTCTTTGTTCTTCGATGGTGGCCTTCAGCGTGTCAAAACGGTCTGCGTAGAATTGCTCAACCAGGGCAGATGCAAGCTCCCACGCAACCACATTTTCTGCTACGACTGCAGCTGCCGGTACCGCACAGGCATCCGATCTTTCAATACTCGCTGCAAAAGGCTCTTTGGAATCGATATCAACACTCATCAATGGCTTGTATAGCGTCGGGATCGGTTTCATCACACCACGGACAACGATTGGCATACCTGTCGTCATTCCGCCTTCAAAACCTCCAAGCCGGTTCGTCTTCCTGTAATAGCCACGCTCTTCTTCCCAGGCAATTTCATCATGTACCTGGCTTCCGGGCTTCCGGGCTGCTTCAAAGCCAATACCGATTTCGACTCCTTTAAAAGCATTGATGCTCATGATTGCCCCAGCAAGCTTGCCGTCCAGCTTTCTGTCGTAATGAACATAGCTGCCCACTCCTGACGGCATTCCTTCAGCAATGACTTCCACGACACCGCCTATGGAATCGCCGTTTTTCTTCGCTTCATCAATTGCAGCCATCATGTCCTTTGCAGCTTCGGGGTCGAAACAGCGAACAGGTGATTCTTCCGTTACTTCCCTAAGTTCCGCCAGCGAGGAAAAGTCCTGCTTCATCGCCTTCACCCCGCCGATTTCAACCACATGTGCAACCAATTCGATGCCTAAGAGAGACAGCAATTTCTTAGCCGCTGCACCCGCTGCGACCCTAACCGTCGTTTCCCTTGCGGAAGAACGTTCAAGCACATTCCTCATGTCGCGATGCCCATACTTGATTGCACCATTTAAATCGGCATGCCCTGGACGCGGTCTAGAAATCTTCCTCTTCACTTCTTCGGATGATTGATCATCCAACGGTTCCTGACCCATGATGCCGGTCCAATGCTTCCAGTCGTTATTCTCAACCACGAGCGCAATAGGCGAGCCTAGAGTTTGCCCATGCCTGATTCCCGCAGTGATCTGGACCTGGTCTTTTTCAATCTGCATCCTTCTGCCGCGGCCATAACCCTTTTGCCTGCGTGCAAGCTCATTGTTTATATCCTCTGCAACCAGCGGCATTCCTGCTGGCATTCCTTCAATTATCGTCGTTAGCTGCGGTCCATGTGATTCACCCGCTGTTAAATATCTCATACACTTTCCCCCTTCAACTCGCTAAAGGATTTGTTTTACTATATCACACAGTATCCAATAAATAAATTAAAAATTTCGAAATATGTATGATTCGTTTAAAGAATGAAGCCATTTTATCATGAACCCTGCAGTCTCGCAAAAAAACCAGCATGTATGACTATTGTTTGCATTCTTCAGGTGTTTTTATTTTGGAAAATAGCAAAAGGAGCACGGTTAACCGGCTCCTCCTATTATTTCTTCCTGTAAAAGAAAGTCTCTGCAGTCTCAAAATCATATGTACCAGGGTTAAAAATCTGTTCCGTGCTGCCTACAAATAAAATACCACCCTGCTTTAATGCTGAGCTGAACTTATGGTAGATGCTTTCCTTTGCCTCTTCGGTAAAATAAATGAGGACATTCCGGCAGACAATTAAATCGAACGGACCGCTAAAACGGTCGGCGAGCAAGTTTTGTTTTTTAAAGGTAACCGTCCTTTTGATCTCATCAGCAACTGTATAATATGGTCCTTCCTTCTTGAAAAACTTGTTAACCATATCCTTTGGTGCTTCATTTAGCGCCCTTTCTGAATAGACACCAAGCCTGGCCTTTGCCAACACATTATCGTCGATATCCGTTGCCAGTAACTGAATCTTCGACAGCGGAATATGCTTAGAAAGCATCATCGATAGAGTATACGGCTCTTCTCCAGTCGAGCAGGCGGCACTCCAGATTTTCGGATTGGGATTTTTCCTCAACAACTCAGGAAGGATCGTCTGATCCAGCACATCCCACCTTTTTGCATTTCTGAAAAACTCGGAAACATTGATGGTCATCCGATCAAGAAACTCATTCAATAGCTGCTGGTCCCTGTCGAGAGCCTGATAAAATTCCTGGAAAGATGCATAGCCTTTCTTTTGATAGAGGGAAGTCAGCCTTCTCTTCATCTGGGCTTCTTTATATAGAGAGAGGTTTATACCTGTCTTCTGATAGATTTTGGATGTGAACATTTCATAGTCTTGCTGCATCAGTTTGCTCCTTATCAATACTAGAAAAATCTGGACAATCTCATTATAGCGAAAAATATCAGGTTGCGTGCACTATTTTTTTGATATTCGTGCGTGCATAGATTCCTTTTCTTATATAACCCTGACGCGAAATGTTTTGATGACCTATATATGCAGGTTTGAGGACTAGTGGTGCTTATTGGTGAAACGGGATCCTTGTTTTTGGAGAATCAGTGCTCCAAGGTTGAGTATTGGGTAACTGGATTCCCAGTTTGTGGAGAATCAGTGCTCCAATCAGGCT
>NZ_CBCSFH010000016.1:57306-93239 GCF_965138835.1 Mesobacillus thioparans
ATGACCTATNNATATGCAGGTTTGAGGACTAGTGGTGCTTATTGGTGAAACGGGATCCTTGTTTTTGGAGAATCAGTGCTCCAAGGTTGAGTATTGGGTAACTGGATTCCCAGTTTGTGGAGAATCAGTGCTNCAATCAGGCTTATTGGTGNCCTNAAATTCCAGTTTNTGGAGANTNAATGCTCCAATCGAGGCTATTGGAGACCTTAAATACCTGTTTTATGAAATACAGTGCTCCAATAAGGGCTCATGCTATCCTTAAACCAGGTAAAGCTGATCAGTGTCACAAAACAGATTACCGACCTAGTAAATTGGCTCAAATAAAAAAGGCACTTGCTGTTAACAAGTGCCCAGGGGGTCTATTAGTAAACCCACTCGTTGATTAATTTGCTGTATTCAGCCAATTCTTCCTGTTTGAAGAATAGTCCGATTTCACGCTCTGCGCTTTCTGGTGAGTCTGAACCGTGAATGACGTTCTTACCTACATTTACACCGAAGTCTCCGCGGATCGTTCCTGGAGCAGCATCTTTAGGGTTAGTAGCACCCATCATCTGGCGTGCAGTTGTGATTACGTTCTCACCCTGCCAAACCATTGCGAATACTGGACCTGATGTAATGAAATCTACCAATTCGCCGAAGAATGGACGCTCTTTGTGTTCGCCATAGTGCTCTTCAGCAAGTTCTCTTGGGATGTTCATAAGTTTTGCGCCAACAAGCTGGAAGCCTTTCTTTTCGAAACGTGCAACAACTTCACCGATCAGGTTACGCTGTACACCGTCAGGCTTGACCATCAAATAAGTCTTTTCCATGAGTTCCACTCCTATTTCCTATATGTATGTGAACCGCTTTCAAAAGCAATCCTTAGAAATAGTATCATTTTTTTGAAAAATTCGCAACTTGCTAATACTTGCGTTTTCCAATAAATTTGGCGATATCACGCAATGACTTCTTTGCCTTGTTTGGCGGAAGTTCCTCTAGGATGGCCAGCGCTTTATCCAGATAACGGTCGCTGATTTCAAGTGATTTTTCAATCGCCCCTGATTCCTGGACAAGCTTTAGGATTTCATTCAATTCTGCCCGTTCCATTCCCTCGCGGACAGTCCTTACCCTTTTGTTGATATACTCATCCTGCATGGCATACAGGACTGGAAGGGTGATGTTTCCCTGGAGAAGGTCACCTCCGGCCGGCTTTCCAAGTTCTTTCTCTGTACCTGTGAAATCAAGCACATCATCCGTAATCTGGAAAGACATCCCTACGTAATAGCCGAATTTATACAATTTTCGATGGTCCTCTTCAGGGACTCCTGCCGCTACGGCACCAAGCTGGCAGCTCGCAGCAATCAAGAGGGCGGTCTTGCGTTTGATCCTGAGCAGATAATTACGCAGGTTCTGGTCGAAATTGTACTTATCTTTTATTTGTTCAATTTCACCGACACTTAATTCGACGATAGTATCTGAGAGAATCTGGTGCGCTGCCGGATTCCTGATTTCTGTCATCAGCTCGAGCGCCCTTGCAAATATGTAATCCCCAGTATACATGGCAATCCTGTTATCCCATTTCGCCTTGATCGTCGCCTGCCCTCTGCGCAATTCGGCATCATCGATCACATCATCATGCACTAGTGATGCCATATGGATAAGTTCAAGAGAGACAGCAACATCCTTGATGACATTGATATCATAATCACCAAATTTCGCACCGAGAAGAACGAATACCGGCCTGATCCGTTTACCTCCGGCTTTAAGCAAGTGCAGGCTTGCTTGTCTGAGCAGATGGGAATCTGCCTGTATCGATTCTTCCAATTCTTTTTCTATTAACGTCAAATCAGAATTCAAATATGTATATAACAGCTTCATCTTCATAATTATCCACCCAGCTTTTGCATTTCTCGATCTCCATCATAGCGATTTTGCATCCTCATTGCGTATTCCATAATCAGGAGGTTTCTTTTATGCGGGCTTATCAATGCCCAGGCAAATTATTTCACTTTTCAACCCAACAGAAGGGCATAGAGCCATATTTTTTTAAAAAAAATAGAGCGTGATTAAATGAAAACAGGCTGACCTTCCTTGCCGAGCGCTGAAGAAAAGGGCAGCCAGAATCTATTGGATTATTTGCGGCCTATATGCACAGCAGCTACTCCGCCGCTGTATGGTTTATATTCGACATTTACGAAACCAGCTTCCGTGAACATCTTGGCAAGCTCTTTCATTCCCGGGAAATCCTTGGCAGATTCCTGCAGCCAGGAATATTCATCGTAGCTTTTCGCAAACAATTTTCCGAACATCGGCATGATGAACCTGAAGTATAAACGGTAGGCTTGTTTAAAACCCAGCATTGTAGGCTGGGAAGTTTCCAGGCAGACCGCCATGCCGCCAGGCTTAAGGACCCTTTGCATCTCCCGCAGTACCTGGTTGTAATCAGGTACGTTCCTCAATCCGAACCCAATGGTGACATAGTCAAAACTATTATCTTCAAACGGGAGCTCCATTGCGTTCCCATGAATCAGTGTTGCCTGATCCAGGCCGCGTGATTCTATTTTTTCTTCACCTATTTTCAGCATGTTCTTGCTGAAATCGAGACCTGTCACATTGCCATCCTTGCCAACAGCTTCCGCGAGGGCAATCGTCCAGTCAGCAGTACCACAGCACACATCAAGGGCGGCAGCCCCTTTTTGGACATTCATCTTCTTCATTGTGTCATTGCGCCATTTAATATGCTGCTGAAAGCTGATGACAGAATTCATTTGATCGTAGTTTTCATAGATTTTTTCAAAAACTCCATGAACACGTTCTTCTTTCGATTGCTGCATTGCATTACCCTTCTTCCGCGAATTTTTTAGACATGGACTGATACTGCCCAGTGATCAGATCTAAGCGTTCCATCAGCAAGCTGTTCATTCCTGAGAGCTTTTTCGACGCCGTTTTTATCTTCGTCATTGAAAATTCAATATATCTTGTACAGATTGATAAAAGGTATTTTTGCTGTTCAGAAGAAAGTTCCGCAGCCTTTTGGTCCATTTTTGGAAGTGCGATCTTCTTCAGTGCATTGAATAACAGGGAATGTCCCGTATTCATGAAAAGTGTCTCTTCTGAAAGCAGCCTTTTGACAAAAAGCCAGTTGGAAGCGAATTCATACCATTCGGCCGCCTGATAATGGTCTGCAACCTTGCCCAGAAGAGAGGATTCAATCAATTTCAAGCTTTCCATCAACTGATCGATTGCTCCTGAATCTTTTTGGTACAAAGATATTTTATGTTCGTTGACTTCTTTTACACCTGTAGCCAATCTTTTGATCATATCAACATCTTCAAGGTCGGCCAACAGCTTGTAATAAAGACCGCTGTAATAAATCCCGGCAAGAACGGTCAATTGGCGCTGCTTATGGCTTTCATCCCCTTCACCAGGAAGGGAGTTATGGACATGCTCATGGGTATCAAGGGCGATTTGCAAGAGCATAGTAGTCAAGGTGTAACTAGTTGCTCTTTCCTGATTGCCTTCCTGCTGTTCAAGCAATGAAGTAAGCAGCAAGAGTCGGTCATCATCTATAAAGGGAGATTCCACATGCTCCATTAAGTATGGATGTGAAAGTTTTTCGAGAAGCAGCTCCCTGGTGCCGTCTAATTTGTTTTGTATATCTAGCAAATGAATCACCCTTGTTCCCCTTATTTATTGGATTGCCGGCTGCGGGCATTACTTGGATATTACAAGAAAAACCTTTTAGGCATCTCCAGCATGATCAAGGGCTGGAGACCCCATTTATAAAGATGGAAAAACGGCTGTTCCTTCAGCTCACCTTTCCAGAAATTAAGCCAGACATAAAAAAACGCCTGTTAAACTGTTGTGCAGTTGTTAATACCGAACATTCCAAAGCAGTCACAATTATATCATAAAAGAAAAAAACATGGGCGTGATAAAATAAATTAAACACTATTTGCTACAAATTGAGCATGATTTTGTAACAAAATAGTTGTTTTTTGAACCTATTTACTTTTTCTCGCTCTCTATTTCACCAAAAGGTGTAACAATCTTGGCGTGCCCCCTGATTTTTATGGCAGAAGTGTGCTCTGTGAACTGGGCAATCATGACTTCACCTTGATCAAGCTTTTCGGAATGGTGGAAACGTGTGTCTGTCCCCCTCGTAAGCCCGATCACATTCACACCATCCTCAATCGCTTTAATTACGACATAATCCGTGTTTACGTTTTGTTTCTTATCCATTATTATCGCCCTTCCCATGAAAGAATATGTTGATCCTTGCAACAGGACATGTACCTAAAGGACCTTCGATATAAAACAAAAGGCTAAAAGAGTTCCTTTCAGCCTTCGAAATCTTTTAATCATCAATGTGAAGTTGAAACTGAAGCCTTAATGGCAAACCAATCAATCTTTGATTAAAGAAAGGATTTCAGCGCGGGCGTTTACATCCTCGGCCAGTGTACCTCTTACAGCAGATGTAACGGTTTTAGAGCCTGGCTTTTTGACTCCCCTCATCGTCATGCACATATGTTCAGCTTCGACCACGACCATGACACCGTGCGGCTCTAGCTTTTCCATAATCGCATTCGCAATCGTTGAGGTGATTCTCTCCTGCAGCTGCGGCCTTTTGGCCACCGCTTCGACCGCCCTTGCCAGCTTGCTGAGACCGGTAACCTTTCCTCCTCTAGGAATATATGCGACATGTGCCTTACCGAAGAAAGGTACTAGATGATGCTCACACATAGAATAGAATGGGATATCCTTGACCAGGACTAACTCCTCATGGTCCTCACCGAAAATAGTTTCGAAATATTCCTTTGGGTCCTGGGTCAGGCCAGAAAAAACTTCTTCATACATCTTAGCAACCCGCTTGGGAGTATCCAGCAAACCCTCCCTGTTAGGGTCTTCACCGACTGCTACTAATATTAAACGTACCGCTTCTTCAATTTGGGCACGATTGACGTTTGACATCTGCGTTTCCTCCTATGGTCCATCAATCTCATTATAATTCTGTATAGTCTTCCAACTATTTGATTATAATATTTTCATCTTAGCATAACCAAATCAAAGCAGGCAAAGCTTAATGTTCACCCTAAAGAAAAAGGCCGCGAACGGGTCGCGGCCTTGGGGTTTAGCATACGCTCAGTGCGTCGTATGTAATTATTTCACTGCATCCTTAAGCGCTTTGCCTGGTTTGAAAGCAGGCACCTTGCTTGCAGAGATTTCGATTTCATCACCAGTTTGTGGGTTGCGTCCTTTACGGGCAGCGCGCTCACGAACTTCGAAGTTACCAAAACCGATTAACTGTACTTTGTCCCCATCTTTTAATGCATTTAAGATTGAATCAAAAACAGCGTCAACTGCTTTTGTTGCGTCTTTCTTAGAAAGCTCACTAGCTTCTGCAACTGCATTGATAAGTTCTGTTTTGTTCATGCGATTCACCTCCTCCCAAAGAGATCCCATTGCTCAGAAATTAAGCATCTTACTACATTTCTAAACAAAACATATGAATTCTATACGTTGCTGGAAGATTTTATTTATCAATCATTGATAAATTCATCCGAAATCGCTTGAACCCTCATTACATAAGGGTTTTTAAGCAACAACGCTAATTCTGTTAAAAGATTATCATAATGTTTTCCTCTTATCAAGATAATTTCAAGAAATAATGGGAATCTTTTCTTCTTTGAAACATATTTGTAATAAGTTAACCCTCTTTTCTTACCCGTGCCAGAGGGATTTAAACACAAAATAATATATTTATGCCTTTATCGCCAGATTTTTGGCATATTCAAGGTGAATTATTATTATATTAGAAGACTATTTTACCTTCCACAAAGAATCTTTAAAAACAAAAGGCTGTTTTCGTAAAGATTGTTGTTAAAATCCTAAAGCCGATTTTAACGTGATAATAGCCATTGTGTAGGTCGGTACTAAGTTTGCAAGCTCTTTTCTCATAATAGTCGTGAATTGTGTGAACAATCTTAGCTAATTCAATCCTATTTTGTAGCAAATAGCAACAAAGGTTTAGAAAAGAGCCAAACAAAAAGACTCCCAAAAAGGAGTCCAATTAAAGTATGATTGCGATTAGTCCACCAGAACCTTCATTGATGATTCTTTCCAGTGTCTCTTTTAATTTATATCGTGCATTTTCAGGCATCAGGCTTAGTTTAGCCGAAATTCCTTCCCTGACGATGGAGCTCAGGCTTCTGCCAAAGATGTCGGAGTTCCAGATTGACAGCGGATCATCCTCGAAGTCCTGCATCAAGTAGCGGACAAGTTCTTCGCTTTGCTTCTCAGTGCCAATGATTGGCGAGAATTCGGACTCCACATCCACTTTAATCATATGGATGGAAGGCGCTACAGCCCTTAATCTAACGCCGAAACGAGCACCCTGGCGAATGATTTCCGGCTCTTCCAGGCTCATATCCGTCAATGAAGGGGATGCAATGCCGTAACCTGTCTGCTTAACCATTTTAAGGGCATCGGAAATCTGGTCGAACTCTGCCTTTGCATATGCAAATTCCTGCATAAGCTCAAGCAAGTGGTCTTTGCCGCGGATCTCCACTCCAACGATTTCTTTAAGTATTTCATCGTAGAGGTCATCTGGAGCGTAAAGGTCGATCTCAGCTACACCCTGGCCCATTTCAATGCCTGCCAGCCCGGCACGGTCAATGTATTCAAAATCGCTGAATTGATGGACAACCCTGTCAACATCACGCAGCCTTTTAATGTCCTTCACTGTCTCTTTGACAGCTTCCTGATAGCTCTCACGCAGCCAGTGATTCTCCCGGAGCACCATCACCCAGCTTGGCAGGTTGACGTTCACTTCCAGTACCGGGAATTCGTACAAAGCTTCCCTCATGACGCTTAAAACGTCTGATTCACGCATGCTTTCAACGCTCATTGCCAGCACCGGGATATCATACTTATCTGCCAGCTGGGCTCGCAATGTTTCTGTATTTGGATGATACGGCTGGGCACTGTTCACTACCATGATGAATGGCTTGCCGACTTCCTTTAGTTCTTCGATTACTCTTTCTTCTGCTTCAATGTAATCCTGTCTTGGGATCTCCCCAATTGTCCCATCCGTCGTGATGACGACGCCAAGTGTTGAATGTTCCTGAATAACCTTCCTGGTTCCAATTTCAGCTGCTTCATGGAAAGGAATCGGCTCTTCATACCAAGGTGTATTGATCATCCTTGGCCCATTCTCGTCTTCATATCCCTTTGCTCCAGGAACTGTGTAGCCGACACAATCCACGAGCCTGATATTAACATCCAGCCCTTCATCCACATGCACGGATGCAGCCTGGTTAGGCACGAATTTTGGTTCCGTCGTCATAATCGTTTTACCTGCTGCACTTTGCGGCAGCTCATCAAGCGCTCTGGCCCTGTCGGCCTCATTATTGATATTAGGTAAAACCACCAGCTCCATAAATTTTTTGATAAAAGTGGATTTTCCAGTGCGGACCGCACCTACAACCCCCAGGTAAATATCGCCGCCAGTCCTCTCGGCGATATCCTTAAAAATATCTACCTTTTCCAAGTGATCCCCTCCCGATCATAGAGTTAGTGGGAATAAATTCATCCAAATTTGTAATCTGGGACAGTATATATCTATGATGTTGTCCTATATCGATATGACAATTTTTTATTTTTTTACCTCCTTAATTTTGATTTAACAAAGGCAGTTTTGGTCAATTCCTTGTTATTTGACAACTCAAATCGCATAACTACCTTACAAAAGATTCCTCGATTCTCATTTATGAGGACAGTTGATATCTTTTTAAAGACAAAAAAACCCTGCTTCTACAATATATTTTGCAGAAGCAGGGTTATGACTATTTTGCTAAAAAGACTGGTTCATTGGTCTCTTTATCAATAGTATATGGTAAAGAATAGGCTGGCACGAACATGGAATTTTCCACAAGGATCCCGCGGATATCTTCCCCTTCCTTGAGTGCTTTACCATAAGATTTCATAGCCTGGTAGATGTCACTGCGGTAATCCACATAGATTTCGCCCTCTGTCGAAATGACAAAATGCAAGTTTTGGTTTGTAAACGGGCTTACCACGACAGGTTCCTCTTTATAACCAATTTTTTTGAAGTCAATGGTATACACATTTTCAGCGATTTGATCCTTAAATGGAGGGTAGCCATTGGCTTTGATCCGCATTTTGATTTCACGGATTGTATCTGCCATCCTTAAATCAAGCAATTTCACTGTCGGATTTGTCTCTGCGTCGACCAGGACATATTGAAACAGGCCTCCGTTTTCAAAAGCATTCCCTGGTTGCTCGGCAATGAATTTCGGAACGACCTTCTTAAAATCGATCGGGTATTTTTGATAAATCGGTGTCTCGGCATCCCTTGTCTTGATTGGCAGCAAACCGCCACTTGTTTCCCTGTACTGGTCAACGGCAGACTGGACACTGTCAATCTGATCCTTATAAGGTACCTGGTTCTGCATTAATTTTTCTTCCGGATACATACAGCCAGTCAAAGTAAATAGCACGAGGATGACCGGCAGGAAAAATCGGCTTTTATTCATTGATCCCAATCCTTAATTCTATGTATTTTATTCGCTCGTCGGGCCGCTGAACACAACAAAAAGGATAATCAGGCCTGCCAGGATCATCAGCACATATGCAATGACAGCCATGGCAATCTTAAAAAAACCTTTTAATTTATAACGGCTAAGATAAATGGCAACCAGGGACAAAATCATACTTCCCATGCCAACAAAAGAAATATACATCTTCAATAATGCGGGTGACAATTGAACCCCTCCCTTTTCCGAAAAGTATTATATCATAATCTGCAATTACTGTTGCAAATTTATCTTCGGATATCTAATTAAGCAAAAAAAAGCTGAAGTAAAGAAGGGGGCGGACTACTTTACTCCAGCTACATGACTAAATACCCTATCACCCAGTTCAAACCACCAGTTTGCTTCGTTGCATCTTATGCAAACATCGTTCAAATCGCATCCTCGAATGCCTATATTGACCGCATTATTCCAAAGATTTTTTTGCTTAGCTTCGTCCTCCGAGGATATCCGCCAAATCTTCCATCTCATGGGTTTTCTCACGGGACATCAGACCATCAACGGCATCCTTTGGGTTGACATTGTTGAATAAAACATTATAAAGGGCGTTTGTTATGGGCATATTGACTTCGAATTTTTGTGCAAGCTGATACGCAGCTTTGGTCGTACGCACACCTTCAACAACCATTCCCATATTCTCAAGGACTTCATCCAGGTTTTGCCCCTTGCCAAGCATATTGCCGGCGCGCCAGTTACGTGAATGGACGCTTGTACAGGTAACAATCAGGTCCCCAATCCCAGTCAACCCTGAAAAAGTCAAAGGACTGGCACCCATTTTCACTCCAAGTCGGGCGATCTCGGCAAGTCCCCTCGTAATCAGGGCAGCCTTGGCATTATCCCCATATCCAAGTCCATCTGAAATACCGGCAGCCAGCGCGATGATATTCTTCAGCGCACCGCCAATTTCCACACCAATTAAATCAGGGTTCGTATAGACCCTGAAATGATTATTGATGAACAGGTCCTGGACTTTTTCAGCCTCTTGCATATCTTTTGAAGAGACTGTAACAGTTGTCGGGTGGCGCAAGCTTACCTCTTCAGCATGGCTTGGTCCGGAAAGGACGACCACACTTTCCAAAAGGTCGGCAGGCACTTCTTCTTCAATCATTTCAGAAATACGAAGCAGGGAATCAGGCTCGATTCCCTTGCTGACGTGAACTATGATCAAAGGTTCAGAAGTCAGCTCTGTCATTTTTCTGATTACTTCGCGAATGGCTTTTGTCGGCACTGCCATTATCACCGTTTTGATTCCGTCCAATGCCTCTTCAAGTGAAGAGTAGCCTATGATGGTTTCTGGCAGCGTAATTTCAGGAAGATATTTTTTGTTAATATGGTTTTGATTGATTTCATCAATCTGACCGGGATTATGCCCCCATAAGCGGACCTCATGCCCATTATCAGCCAGGACCATTGCCAATGCTGTTCCCCAGCTTCCAGCACCAAGGACAGCAACTTTCTCTCTCTTCCTATCCATATAAACCACAACCTTTACCTTATTTTCTTTGTCTTGCAAAAATCTTGATCGGTGTGCCGGTAAAATCAAAGGCATCCCGGATCCTGTTCTCAAGGAAACGCTGATAAGAAAAATGCATTAATTCTGGCTCATTGACAAAGACAACAAAAGTAGGCGGTTTTACCGACACTTGTGTTGCGTAATAAATCTTCAGTCTCTTTCCTTTATCTGTCGGAGTTGGATTCATCGCTACCGCATCCATGATGACCTCATTGAGAATGTTTGTCTGCACTCTCAAAGCATGATTCTCACTTGCCATATCGATCATTGGCATCAATGTGTGGATACGCTTCTTCGTTATTGCCGACAGGAATACGATTGGAGCATAGCTCAGGAATTGGAAATGCGCACGGATTTTCTCCTCGAATTCCTTCATTGTCTTCTCATCTTTTTGAATGGCATCCCATTTGTTGACCACGATGATGACCGCACGCCCTGCTTCCTCAGCATAGCCGGCGATGTGCTTATCCTGTTCAATGATGCCTTCCTCGGCATTAATGACGACAAGAACTACATCTGAGCGCTCGATCGCCCTTAAAGCGCGGAGAACACTGTACTTTTCAGTCGTTTCGTACACTTTCCCTTTTTTGCGCATTCCAGCAGTATCGATGATGACATATTTTTGTCCATCATAGGTTACCTGTGAGTCAATAGCGTCTCTCGTTGTTCCCGCGATATCGCTGACAATCACGCGATCCTCGCCGAGAATTGCGTTCACCAACGAAGACTTCCCTACATTAGGCCTTCCAATCAGTGAAAACTTAATGGTATCTTTATCATACTCGTCTTCCTTGGCCTTTGGAAAATGTTTTGCTGCTTCATCCAGCAAATCTCCAAGACCAAGTCCGTGTGAACCGGAAATCGGAAAAGGTTCCCCGAAACCAAGGGCGTAAAAATCGTAAATCAAGTCCCTCATATCCGGATTGTCAATTTTATTGACCGCAAGCACTACTGGCTTTTTCGAGCGATAAAGAATTTTCGCCACTTCTTCATCTGCTCCGGTCACTCCTTCTCTGCCGTTGACAAGAAAAATAATGACATCTGCCTCATCAATTGCAATTTCTGCCTGCTGGCGGATCTGATCCAAAAATGGCTCGTCCCCCAAATCAATCCCGCCAGTATCAATAATGTTAAAATCATGTGTCAGCCATTCAGCTGAACTGTATATACGATCCCTCGTTACTCCAGGAATATCTTCAACGATCGAAATACGTTCACCAACGATTCGATTAAAAATCGTAGACTTGCCGACATTCGGACGCCCAACGATAGCTACCACTGGTTTCGTCATGAACATCACCCTTTCAATATTCTATTCGTACAGGTCTATGACCTGGCCATAACAATGTCAAACTCCACATCTTTGTTTTCATCATTAATTTAATGTCATCCATCATGTACGCCATATAGGGATGACACTTATAAAATAAACCCTTCTTGTCATAGAAGGGTCTGGCTTTATCAGTTTATCAAAAGATGCCGTAAACAGGCAATGAAAACATTTCTTGTCAATGTTTCACAATGACATACAGATCCTCGGTCAGTGAATGGGCAATGCCATCCAGAATTGCCTCCAGGTTAGCCGCCACCTGCTCCATTTCTTCTTTAGAATCGCAATGGAAAACGGCTGTGCCAGAAGGAATTTTTTTCGGATTTGTCGTAATGGCCGCAAGGATGAATTTTTCGAGCATCATTATGCACCACTCCGTTCCTTGTCCTTTTTCTCTGAAGGCATCCTGATTGCGTTCTCCAATGTCGGAACATCGCCGATGACTGTGATTGCCTGTTCGATATCCCGATCCTGAGGCAGGACGAAAACCCCTACTCTGCCATCATCCAGGTCCCTCTTTGCCAATGGTACGAGTGCAGGTGTCCCGGAATCACGATACACACCGAGTGCAGTTGACAAGTCATGCAGCACGGCCTGCCTTTGTCCAAGGTTCGCTATCGTAGAACGTGCATTCATGTTCTTTGGTTTTAAAATAAAGCCCATTCCATAGCGAAGAACTTCTTTTTGCCGTGCCGGGAGACCGATATTCATGATATAGATATTGTCCACATACAACCCTGCACCATCAAATCTCGGCTCGACATATTCAATCTCGACGATATCCTTCAGTTTGCCTCCTGCCATCAGCTTTCTCGATATCAACACTGCCAGAATTGCGGCGATGATCCCAGCCCAAATATTAAAAATCAGATAGGCAAGTGTGCTGACAAGAGAAGTGAAAATCACCAGATAATTACGGCTTTCAAATGCGATCGCAATGCCCTCGATATACGTCTTCCCCCGCGAGACAAGTTCATAGCTGTCAAGTTCGGTCAGTGTGTTCCTCTCCATATTCCTTACTTCCCTGAATTGCGATGCGGCAAGAGTCAAGAAGGTAATCGCCGTAAATTCCTCTTCCATGATCGCCGGCCCTGCAACCGTTCCAAGTCCTGCCGCAATGAAACCAAGAGCTATATGAATGATTTTCCCATGCAAATAGGTAGGATATTGGCGATAATCTGTCCGGAGCATCAAGATCCTGGACATTGTTCCAATAGCAATTCCAAAAACAATTGGTATCGTATATTCATTCATGAAGTCTTTTGTTCCTCCCCTTCTGCTTCATTTAGTGTACTTTTGGACATGACTGCGATGACTGATTCGACAGCAGACCAGGCTATCAACATCCAACCGGAAATGAACAATAAGTCCATAAAACCCATAGAAGCGACCGCATGCGGGAAATTAAATCGACTTAAAACAACGGAAAATATAATGTCACCCTGCAAAAAGCCTGTCAGCAATGCCAGCAATCGATCATGTTTTTCCTTATGCAGCAAGATTGCCAAATAAAAACCAGTAGCACCAAGCATTATATTCCGGTCAAACAGCACCCAAACAGGGTCAAATAATTCGAACATCAGAAAACTTGTGTAGGCAAGCATAATGATGAAGGAAGTTAAAAATAAGTACAAAAATGAACCAGTTTTCTTCCGTCTTGTTTCAAAAAAAATGAACATGGCGATTGGAACAGCGGACATGTGCAGCTCAAAAAACAGGATATCAACTTTATAAGGTGCAGCTATAATGACAGCTAACAGCCACAAGGCCCATTTTTGCCTGTGACGATGATTCTTATCCATGATGAACGTGACCCAAATCCACCCAATCCAGGCAAGCCAGTAAAAGTATAGACCTTCCATTCAACCCCTCCTATCATTTCCATTATGGTAATTTGTTATGTAATTTAATCTTTTTTGAATAAGAATTTTTGCCTGTCCCATGTTAAGAAAAGCAGGATCTTTAATACGGCAGGAAAATAGGGCTGGAGCGGAGCAGCAAAAGGGATGAGAGTCCTGTGAACCGGCCAATCACTGCAGCAAGTTGTATGGATTCCAAAGCGAGGAGGTGCTAATATGGGCCGAGATAGACAGGAAAAGAAACTGAAGAAAAGCGGACGAGTTGAATCTGACCGTGACCAGGCGCTGCATTATCCTGGAGCGACAAAAATGCAAAGTCCAGAAGAAGCTCGATCTTTAAATGACGGCAAGTACAGCTAATGCATGATTGATTTAAGAAAAATAAGAGGAACGCAAAAGAGCCCCCTGCCAGTGGCAGAGGGCCTTCCTATTTACAAATTGCTTCTTTGAGCATATGATCTTGTATCGATTCCCCTTTGGGAAAGCCAGTGATGGGTATCTCCTGAAATGACAAAAGGTACTTGGTGAAGCTCCTTGATTGTATGTACACCAAGTGCTGTCATGATGACAGCCATCTCTTCTTTGATCAATGAAATTTCATTGATCAATCCTTCTGTTCCATGCTCCATCAAAATTTTCAGCAGGGACCCAGCCATTGCCGCAGCGGAAGCACCTGAGGCAAGTCCTTTGACGATATCAAGGCTTGTCTGGATTCCACCTGAAGCAATGACGGAAAGGTCCTGGACAGCAGACTTCGTTTCAATGATGGATGCTGCGGTCGGGATCCCCCAATCTTCAAAAAATGTGAGCAGCCGGTCCCTCCGCATGTTTTCGATTTCAGCAAAATTAGTCCCGCCAAAACCGCCTACATCAATATAACGAATTCCGTGGGCATGAAGCTTGGAGGCAGTCTCTGCGCTTATTCCAAACCCGACCTCTTTGACGATTACAGGGACACCCACATCCTGTACGATTACAGCAATCCTTTCCAACGCACCGAAGAAGTTCCTGTCTCCCTCGGGCATTGTCAATTCCTGCACTGCATTTAAATGTATTTGCAGGCCATTTGCTTCTATCATTTCGACTGCGGCTCTGGCCTGTTCGACTGAAGCTTCACTGCCCAAATTGGCAAGTATGACACCGTCAGGGTGCATTTCCCTGACAATCTCATAAGTTCTCCGTTCTTCCGGATTCCTTATGGCTGACATTTGCGACCCTACAGCGATGCCCAACCCTGTCTCTCTTGCCGCCATAGCTAATTCACGGTTTATCCTGAAAGTCCGCTCCCCGCCGCCGCCTGTCATTGCATTTATAAAAATTGGCGAACTTAAGGAAAGTTCGCCAATTTCAGTCTGCAATTTTACTGAATCAAGATTAGATCCAGGCAAGCTTCGGTTCACAAACTTAATATCGTCAAAACCGGTTAGTCGCTTCTGGCCAGTTTCGAGGGCATATTGAATATGGTCCCATTTCCGTTTTGATCTCGACAAATCTATCACCATTACTGTTTAAGATTCTTTAACTTATCTCCAATCATATCACCAAGGCTGAAACCTTTCGTTTCTTCCGGAAGTTCATAATCAAAAGCTTCATTGCTCTCTCTTTCCTCGAACTCCTTCATGCTAAGTGATAGTCGTTGGTCCTGCTTATTGACATCCAGTACTTTTACTTTAACAGTCTGCCCTTCTTGAAGAACTTCATGCGGTGTCCCGATGTGTTTGTGCGAAATTTGCGAAATATGCACAAGGCCTTCTACTCCCGGGAATACCTCGACAAAGGCACCATATGATACCAGACGCTTGACAGTACCTTCGAGCGTGCTGCCCTTTGGAGCTTTTTCAGCGATATCCGCCCATGGTCCAGGCAGTGTTTCTTTAATGGAAAGGGAAATTCGCTCATTGTCACGATCCACGCTCAGTACCTTAACCTCTACCTGCTGCCCTTCCTGAACAACATCAGATGGTTTTTCCACATGCTCGTGGGATAGCTGAGAAATATGCACAAGGCCGTCAACTCCGCCGATATCCACGAACGCCCCAAAGTCAGTAATCCTTTGGACTGTACCCTGAATAACCTGTCCTGATTGGATTGAAGCAAGCAGGTCCTGCTTTTTCTTTCCTTGTTCCTCTTCAACGACAGCGCGATGTGAGAGGATCAGACGGTTTTTCTCCTCATCGAGTTCAACAATTTTGAAGCTTAGTTTTTTCCCTTTATAGTCAGAGAAATCTTCAACAAAATGGGATTCTACCAGTGATGCCGGTACAAAACCGCGGACACCCAGGTCCACTACCAGCCCGCCCTTTACGACATCTTTTACTTCTGCATCAAAAACTTCTCCGCTTTCAAACTTGCCTTCAAGCACTTCCCAAGCTTTTTCGGCATCTACTTTTCTTTTTGAAAGAATCAAAGCTTCTTCTTCAACCTTTTGCACTTCCAGCTCCAGTTCATCACCAACTGAAACTGCATCTTCAGCTTTTTCCACATGAAGGCTTGATAACTCGCTGATTGGAATGATTCCATCAAGCTTGCTTCCTTCGATATCGACTAATACCTGCTTTTCTTCCACTTTTGTTACCTGGCCCTTTACACGGTCGCCAGCCTCAAAGTTCTTTACTTCGACTTGGTTCATATCTTCTGACATATGTACTCCTCCTTAATCCATGACTGCTGCAAATATATGCATTGTGGCGAAACGCCACTTGAAAACATATTAAATTAGCCACTAAGTGAAAATTCTAAAAATATCTCTTCTTAATAACTTCTTACAAACAGACATTTTTGTCAAGCAAGAAACATTACTTATACTCATTGATCAGTTTCTGGATTTCACCCATGATAAAATCAGTCGTCTGTTCGGCATTTAATTTTTTCTCCTTGATGGATCCCATATCAATTGGCTTCCCATATACCACCTTCAATTTCTTGAATGCTTTGTATGGACCGATGATCGCGCACGGTATAACCTGGGCTTCAGACCGGAGCGCAAAGAAGCCTGCTCCCGCAAGTCCTTTGCCCATTTCACCTGTCTTGCTTCTTGTTCCCTCTGGAAACAATCCTAAAACCTTTCCATCCTTTAAAATTCCAAGTCCTTTTCTTAGCGCTTCCCTGTCGCTCATTCCCCTCTTTACCGGGAACGCATTCAGGTGCGGAACAATTTTCCCAAGTACAGGGACTGAGAACAGCTCTTCTTTTGCCATGAAATGGACTGGACGCGGAGCGGTGATGCCTACAACGGGAGGATCAAGATTGTCGATATGATTGGAACATAATAATACTCCGCCATTGGCAGGGATGTTCTCCTTGCCAATTACCTCAATTCGATACACTGGTTTTAATACTGCATTCACTAAAGACCTTGCAAAAGAATAAACCGTCACTATCATCCGATCCTTTCAAGCGCCAAATCCATTATTTTTCCGACTACATCAACAATCGTCAGTGAAGTTGTATCTATTTCGACTGCATCATCCGCCTTTTTCAGCGGAGCCACTTCACGTTCCGAATCAATCTTGTCACGCGCGGCTATTTCTTCTTTCAGTTTTTCAAGGTCGGAAGGGAATCCTTTTTGGATATTTTCGGTATGTCTGCGCTGTGCCCTTTCCTCTACACTTGCAAGCAAAAAGACCTTCACTTCTGCATTGGGCAGTACATGTGTGCCGATATCCCTGCCATCCATCACTACTCCGCCATCTACGGCAAACTCCTGCTGACGCTTGACCATTTCCTTCCTGACAAGTTCGTGGACAGCTACATAAGATACCTGGTTGGTGACTTCAGAACTTCTAATGTCATTGGTGACCTCGACTCCATCAAGCAATACTTTCTGGCCTTTTTCTCCTGGCTGAAGTTCGATTGAAGTGTCATTTAAAATGTCGATCAAGTGGGCCTCGCTATCGAGCCTGGCCCCTTTTTGAAGTGCTTTGTATGTTAGCGCCCTGTACATTGCACCTGTATCGATGTATACATATGTCAGTTTTTCAGCCACAATTTTAGCAACCGTGCTTTTACCTGCTGCTGCAGGGCCGTCAATAGCAATTGAAATTCGTTTATTCATATTTCCTCCTGGTACTCCTTGTTGTTCAATTATATTCTCTTATATTTTAACACAAAAATCGTTTAATCCTCGTCCATCAGCACTTTTTTTAAGGCACTTTTAAAAACTTATCAGGCTTGTACATAAAAAAATAAGCAGGCTTTTCACACCTGCTTATTCTTTGCTTCGAATCGATTTCAGGACTTCTGAATGATTTTTGTTGGTAACTCCTTCATACTGGGTGATCTGTTTCAGTTCGGGAAACGCGTCAAGTCTATGGAAAAATACTTGGGCGATGATGAGAAAGACAAACTGAATGATCGCGATTTTGATCAAGATTCTTTCGAAGGTTTTCATAGCTTCTTGCTCCTGTATAGAAACTTTTATTCTATTATTGGAGCAAACAGAAACATTTATTCCACTTTATACTGGGAGACCCTTTTTCTTCATTTCGAGCTGTCTTTCGAAACAGAATCTTAACAGAACCTGCCTGTCGGTACCTGAAGAGTCAAAAAACTGGACTGAGGCTTTGTTCATATGACCCTGCCCTTCAATAATCCGGACAATTTTCCCGCGGAATTTCCGGTATTCATACTCGCCATTTTGCATTGGCAGTACAAACCAGCACTCAACAACCATATCGGGTTTCAAACTGCTCTTTTTATCGATTAGCAGCGCTGCTCCTCCCGCACTGATATCATCGGTAACGGTTGTAAAAGGAGCAAACTCCCCTTTTTCAGAATGGACAGCAACATCTACGGAAGTTTCCACACGTACATATTGCCTTCTCTGTACCTTGATTAGATGGTCGTTGCCTGGATAGGACAGAATCACCATTGGGATGTTGAGCTTGACCCTTCCTTTCACTTCTGTTTGAAAGAGATAGCTTGCACCTGATTCAGTTACAAAATTAGCTTTCAAGGGTGTTCCTTCAAGCAGGAACACCGTTCTGTTCGTATTCAAGTTCACAGGATAATCTATGTACAAGTCATTTCCTTTACGTTCTACCAGCTTACATTTATATTGTTCATAGCTATCGGAATATTTGTGTTCAAGGATGATGTTTTCACCGATTTTTATCATAGCCAACCACTACCCCACATTCTGTCTAAGCTGTCGTCTATTAAGTATTTATATTTATTATGACATGCTTCAACAAGTTGGTGCAATAGTCCTTTATTGGATTATTTTTACAAGGCTCTTTTCTCAAACATTATTGCTTTTGGCTACAAAATTGGATTTATTGACATTTATCCCTTCACAAAATTAAAGCTAATTTTGTGAAAAGAGCCTCCACACTTAATTCCAAACAATAAAATGGCTTCTTATTACGTTGATATCGGCTTTAGGATTTTAACTATAATCTTTACGAAAACAGCCTTTTACAACAAAAAAAGGGAAAGCAACTTGGCTCTCCCTAGACCACATTCTCATAGACGGGTTCTGCATTGTGAAGCTTTTCTACCTTTTCTTCTGTAGCATCTTCTGCATTGATGTAAATCCTGAAAGTATCATTCCCGAGTGTTCCTGTGAATTCATAGCACAGAACTTCCTCGTTGAGATCGTTCATGATGATGGCTTTTTTCTGATCCATTATTTTCAGGTTGGGATTGACCTTCTTTTTCGCCTCTTCGATCGTAATCCCTGGTTGTGGGATTTCCCTGGCTTTATTGGATTTTAAATAGTCTTCCGCCGAGAAGCCGATGATATCTCCATTATCCAGCGCTACCTTCATATTGATCGCATCAGGATAGATTCTCACCTCATCCTGTACACCGACAAAGGTAAAGACACCGATATTATCATATTGGGCACTTTCGAACAGGTCGAGGTTTTTAAAATTACGATCTTTCAGGAAGGCGATTGCCTTGTTGGATGCATCATTCAGACTCAGTTTTTGGGTTTTCACATCACGATTAAGTAAAAACCAGATTGGATATCCGCCTTTCTTGGTAATATCCATATTTGCTTCAAGGTTTGTTTTTGGATCCTGGATCGAAACGCTGTAAAAGCCATAGTCCGAGCCTTTCCCATTTTGGGTGACCTTCACATCACCGGCTTTTCCAACAGGCGCATATTTCCGAGTGATCCGGACCGCTTCATCCTTCGAGATATTTTTGCCAGGCAGCTTCTTAAAATTTTCATCTTTTTTCTGGAGATTGATTTGTGCCGGCCCAAAATCTGTGTCAGAATAACTTTCCACAGTCCTTTCGACTGTCTTGAATCCATCGATGATGGTATTATCCGACTGCCCCTTTTCGGTAGCAAGGGCAAGTTCTACATCCATCCAGCGAAGATTATTCTCTAGGACCATATGCTGAACTTCCCTTAGATCCTTCTGAATTTCACCTGATTGTTCGTATAGCGTTTTTAATGTTTCATATTCTTTATCGCTTAACGGCTCCTTATCAAGGTCCCGGACAGCCGCCTTATAGCTGAAGTTCCCGATATTCGCAAGGAACTCTTCCGTTTTATTGAAAGGCAGAAGAGTCAGCGGAAGCTGTCCGACATCACTATGAGCCTCTGATGTGATTTTCCATACTTCTGCTAGCTGAGGTGACAAGGAGCTCCTTGAATTCATCGCTAGTGTTGTGCCAATTTTATCGTTCAGTAAGTCCATTTGATAGGTCAGATCATGAAAAGCTCTTTGGTAATTATTCTCAGCATTAATCAATACGGCTGTTTTTTCCCTGTGCTCCTGATAACCCCAAAACGCAGTTCCGGCAATCCCGATGACGAGTACTGCTATCGCTATTCCTCTTAGCATTGCAACTCACCCCTATTTACAAAAAATATGTTTCCCAATCTTCTTGATCTGCGGACGTCCCCAAATCCAGGCGCTAGTCGCAGTATCGGGATTGAAATAATACAAAGCATTTCCAGTTGGATCCCAGCCATTGATCGCATCAAGCACAGCTTTTTTTGCTGTTTCATTTGGAGTCAGCCAGATTTGGCCATCCGCAACCGCCGTAAATGCCCGAGGTTCAAAAATGACCCCTGAGACGGTATTCGGGAAAGTCGCACTATCCACCCTGTTCAAAATGACAGCAGCAACCGCAACCTGCCCTGTATACGGTTCACCTCGAGATTCACCGTATACTGCATTCGCCATCAGCTGGATGTCATTCTGAGAAAAACCGTTTGGTGTATTCGTTGCAGCAGCTGGTTTTGGTGCTGCCTGGTTCTGTCCGCCTCCACCGCCGCCTCCTGCAGTACCACCGCCTGCTTTTTCGCCTCCCCAGGCAATTTTGGCATTCGGCGTCGCATTTGCCAGCTTAATTTTGGTCTGCCATCCGGCAATCCCATCGACCTTCATGCCAAACTCATATTGAAAATTCCTGAGAGCCCAATAAGTACCCCAGCCAAAAACACCGTCGATTTTGCCACTATAAAAGCCAATATGCTTGAGGCGTGATTGTAGTTCAATTACATCCTCCCCGACAGCCCCTTGCTGCAGTACCTGGCTCGTAAACGCTTCGGCCCGTTGATCGACCTCGCCAAATTGCACTAAAGTCATAATCAAAGCCATCGCGGCCATCAACTTCAAGATAGACCGATAATTCTTCATTGATTTGCCAACCTCCAAAGATGTGAACTTAAAAGATTACTCCTATTTTTTGTTAAGAGTTGACTTTTATTCCACAAAACAAAAAAACCCTCCATTTTTTATAAATGAAGAGTTTTTTAGATAGGAAATTGCTTATCAACGTGCTGAAGCGTCAGCACTCTTGCTTTTTTCACTTTTCTCAAACCAAACCACCACAGGAAAATCATGAACGGAAACATCAATACCATCCAGTCTTCCCTGGTCATAAGGATGAAATCATATGTGCCGTGAAGCAGGACCGGAACTGTCAACGAAAGCAGCACCCATTTTTTTGGGGAAATCGGGGCGAATTTCGCTTTCCCTATATAATACCCCATGATGACACCGAAGAGCGCGTGGCTTGAAACCGGCAGCAACGCTCTCCCAATGGCATCCTGGAGGCCATTGGCAAGCAGGTAGAAGATATTTTCCGCAGATGCGAATCCGAGCGAAACGGATACACTGTAAATGATTCCATCATAATGTTCATCAAATGAAATATGCTGAAAAATGGTGTAGTACAGGATAAACCATTTAAAGAATTCTTCTAGAAGGCCAACTGTACCGAATGCTTTGGAAAAGTCCCCCTGGAATAATCCTTCAGCAGCCAGGACATATTGGATGAACATGAGGGGAAACACAAGCAATGCACCGAATATGAACATTTTAAACACCAGAGATAGCGGTTCTGACTCATATTGATCCTTTAAATAAAAATAACTTAACAGCGCCAGACCCGGAGCTACCCCGGCAGTAACTATTCCCAGCATATGCTGTCCCCTTTTCAATTTGTTTTTTTAATCGTATCATGTAATTAGAAGAAAGAAAATGGATTATTATTCTTTCTCATCGGTCTTTTCGGAGGTAATTGTTTTGAAGAAAAATATTTTATTGATCCACACTGGCGGAACCATTTCCATGAGCGAGGATACAAGCGGCGCAGTAAAACCGGGTGTGAATAATCCTTTGACACAGGGGACAGATCTTCTCTCAGATATTGCCGACCTTGTTGTCGAAGAGCCATTCAACTTGCCATCACCGCATATTACAATTAGAGAAATGATGAAATTAAAGTCCATTCTTGAGGAATACGGCAAAAAAGGCGAAATCGACGGAGCCGTAATCACCCATGGCACGGATACACTCGAAGAAACGGCCTACTTTTTGGATCTGACTTGCCAGGCAGGTTTCCCGATTGTCGTTACCGGTGCCATGAGATCCAGCAATGAAATAGGGTCTGACGGCCTTTATAACCTGATATCATCGATCAGGGTCGCTTCCAGCCCAGAGGCAAAAGGACAAGGTGTCCTCGTTGTCCTTAATGATGAAATCCATACGGCAGTCAACGTTACCAAAACGCATACAAGTAACATCTCAACTTTCCAGAGTCCGCAATATGGACCGATAGGCATTGTGACCAAAAGAGGTGTCCTTTTCCATCACACCCCTACCAAGCATGAAAATTACCTAGTGCAGGACATCAGCAAAAATGTATACTTGGTCAAGGCGCATGCAGGAATGGACTCTTCGCTCTTGAATGCCATTCTTGGTCTGGAAGTGGATGGTGTAGTGATCGAAGCACTCGGACAAGGAAATCTCCCCCCGGCTGCACTTGATGGTGTGAAGAAATTCATCGGAAACAATATCCCGGTCGTGATTGTATCCAGAAGTTATGCGGGGATTGTGCAGGATGTATATGGCTACAATGGCGGAGGAAAACACCTGAAAGAAATGGGCGTCATTTTATCCAATGGCCTCAACGGGCAGAAAGCGCGCATCAAACTGCTCGTCTCTCTTGCCAAAACAGACAGAATGGATGAAATTGCTGAGATGTTCATGTTTTAGCAAGGCTCTTTTCTCAAACTTAGTTGCTATTGACTACTAAATGGGATTGATTGACCTAGTTTTCTTCATAAAATAGAAAAGAGCTTGCACACTTAAAAACGAACACCAAACGGCTTTATAGCACCTTAAAATCAGCTTTTTTAAAAACATTCTTTATGAAAGGCTCTTTTCTCAAACTTTGTTGCTTTTGGCGGCCAAATTAGATTGAAAGACATATATTTCTTCACAATATTACAGCTAAATAAGAGAAAAGAGCCTGCACACTTAATTCCTAACTACAAAATGGCTTATGATCACGTTAAAATCGGCTTTAGGATTTTAACAACAATTTTTACGAAAACAGCCTTATGAAAACAACCTTAGCAACAACCTAAATATATGAAAAAGCGGTGCCTTGCATGCAAACAGGCACCGCTTTCTTTCATTTCTTCCAGTTTTAATTATAAAAAGGAACTGATCTACCGGGTTTTAATCAATTGTTTTTCTTACTATAAATCGCTTCGGCAATCTGGCCGCCATGGAACCGTCCATTTTCGATGAAGATTTCATTTGCGTTGTTACCCGCAGCGATCACGCCGGCAATAAATATGCCCGGTACATTTGTTTCCATCGTTTCTGGATCAAAGTGCGGCCGACCTGTTTCTGCATCGATCCCCACGCCCATTTTCTTAAGGAAAACATGATCCGGACGGTAACCTGTCATCGCAAATACATGATCATTCTCCAGAGTCACCGTTTTCCCTTCATGTTTATAAGCGATGGTATCATCGGTGATTTTTATTACCTCTGCATTAAACACCATCTTAACGGAACCTGCTTTTACAAGAGCTTCAAATTCAGGCAGGACCCACGGTTTGATGCTCGAGGAATATTCTGCTCCACGGTATAGTACCGTCACTCGCGCCCCGGCCTTCTCCAGTTCGATGGCTGCATCGACACTCGAGTTCTTTCCCCCAATGACAGCGACATCCATATCAAAGTAGGGGTGTGCTTCTTTGAAATAATGGGAAACCTTTGACAGCTCTTCGCCAGGTATTCCCATCAGGTTTGGATGATCATAGTACCCTGTCGCGATGACGATAGATCCTGCGGTGTATTGCTGTTTATTTGTTGTCACATGGAAGAGGGATCCACTTTGTTTCACAACTTCCGTCACTTTTTCGTATTTATGGATTCTCAGCTTTTCGCGTTTGACCACTTCACGGTAATATACCAGTGCCTGGTTCCTTTTTGGTTTCAGATTCTCGGTAATGAACGGCACATCACCGATTGCCAGCTTTTCACTGCTGCTGAAAAAGGTTTGATGAGTAGGATAATGATAGATCGCATTCACGATATTTCCTTTTTCAATGATAAGCGGATTCATACCCTTTTTTTTCAGGGCGATGGCTGCAGCAAGTCCGCATGGGCCCCCGCCGATAATGATGACATCTTCGTTATTCATATATTGAAAACACTCCTTATCAATCTGACTGATCACATAAAAATAAAAAATCTCCCATCATTAAATGATAGGAGATTTCATCTTCAGATTCAATGAAGAACCCTTTTCTTGCAAATAAATTAAATCCAGCCCCTGAATCTGCTTGCTTCTGCCATCTTCCTTACTCCGATCATGTAAGCAGCCAGGCGCATGTCTACTCTGCGTGTCTGGGCAGTCTCATAGATGCTGTCAAACGATTTCACCATAACCTTTTCAAGTTTCTCTTCCACTTCGTCTTCTGTCCAGTAATATCCCTGGTTGTTCTGTACCCATTCAAAGTAAGAAACGGTTACACCGCCTGCAGATGCAAGAACATCCGGTACAAGCAGGATGCCACGCTCCGTAAGGATTTCAGTTGCTTCCAATGTCGTCGGGCCATTCGCAGCCTCTACGACGATGCTTGCCCTGATATTATGGGCATTTTCTTCTGTAATCTGGTTTTCTATCGCAGCTGGAACAAGGATATCACAATCAAGTTCCAACAATTCTTTATTTGTAATGGTATTATTGAATAATTTAGTTACTGTTCCAAAGCTGTCTCGACGGTCAAGCAAGTAGTCGATATCCAATCCATCGGGATCATGCAGTGCGCCATACGCATCAGAAATACCGATGATTTTAGCACCAGCATCATGCATGAACTTGGCCAGGTAGCTTCCGGCATTTCCAAATCCCTGAACAACTACTCTTGCACCTTCCAATTCGATGTCTTTTTTCTTTGCAGCTTCACGGATACAGATCGTGACACCTTTCGCAGTTGCCGATTCACGTCCATGTGAACCACCGAGTACCAGCGGCTTGCCTGTAATGAATCCTGGAGAGTTAAATTCATCTATACGGCTGTATTCATCCATCATCCAAGCCATAATCTGCGAGTTCGTGAACACATCAGGTGCTGGGATATCCTTTGTTGGTCCGACGATCTGGCTGATCGCACGAACATAACCCCGGCTCAATCTTTCCAGTTCCCTGAATGACATGTCGCGAGGATCACAAACAATCCCGCCTTTACCTCCGCCATAAGGCAGATCGACGATGCCGCACTTTAAACTCATCCAGATAGATAAGGCTTTGACCTCTTTCTCCGTTACGTTTGGATGGAAACGTATTCCTCCCTTTGTTGGACCCACTGCATCATTGTGCTGCGCCCGGTAGCCAGTAAAGACTTTAACAGATCCGTCATCCATTCTGACAGGGATTTTCACTGTCATCATCCTGAGCGGCTCTTTTAAAAGCTCATACACCTCATCAGGGTACCCGAGTTTTTCCAAAGCCTTGTGAATAACAGTTTGTGTAGATCGTAAGACGTCATGTTTGTCTTCTTTATTTGGATTTTCATTACCGTTTGCGGCTACCATTGATAAACCTCCTAAATCACTTTTGCGGATGTTGTCTGCTTTCATGGATTAGTATACACCTTTGGTTATTTTATGCAAGAAGAAAAAATACGTTTTCAGCATTTTTTGACCCTTTCATGAAAACGCTGCCAATCAAGTCCTTATCACGATTGGCTTCAAAACAATTGACTGAATTGTAAGACATTCTGCAAGCGTGGAGGTATTAAAAAAAGCCGAAGCTCTTTCCATCATTATTAAAAATAATGGACAAGAGTTTCGACTGCACGTTCCTCCATAATTTCGTTCCCATATTCGAGCAGTCTGTGGATGCTCAATATCGATGGGACACCATACTCAGCCAATAAAGATACCGTCTTCTCTGCATCTTCAGGCAATATTCCATTCATAAGCAGATAATAATGACCATTCATAAAGTGCAGGCTGCCTCCGGAAATCCCTGATTGTTTCAACCTCTTGGCAAGCTGGATGACGTCTTCGATGTTTTCGAACTGAAACAGAATCTCTTCGCTTCCATCGACCGTTACCTGCATTTCAATGATCCCATCTTCAAATTGTTCTTCGTCTTCATCCTGTTCAAACATGGTGATGATCATGACCATTCCCTGTGCATGCAATGAGAAGATTTCCACTGCAACTGAACCGATGATGTCCAAATCGAATTCTTCACTGGCCTCCTCAAGCATATCGTGAAAAAGCTGGTGCCATTTCAAAGAATCCTTCCAAATATCCTCTTTGGTCAATCCCCGGTCGGATAAGTCATCTATCGTAAGGAATATCTTTATTTTATTGGTGGTTAAACGTTCCAAGCGCATAAATCATGCCCCCTGCCATCGACAAAGCTCTTATTTTAGTTTATGAAAAGAATGCAGGTTGGTGAGTTATTTCGATTAATCAATGCGCTTTTTCAACCAATTCTCCCACTCCGCCCTTGTGATTCCCACAATGTGTTCATGATGTTCTTTTCGCAACTCTTTTGGCATGGAATCGATGGCTATGCCACCGAGCCCGATTTGAAGATCAGGATAATCCCTGACCAGGATGCAGGCAAGTTCCAAAGTTGCTTTTCTGTTCTCTTCAAGGGTGCAGGATAAGAATAAAAACCTCGGTTTTACCTTATCGAGTACTGCTTCAAGATCATTTTCTGCAAGACCTGTGCCAAGAAAGATGACCTCGAACCCCTTACGCCTGAGGTACATTGTATAAATCAGCAAACCTAGTTCGTGTCTTTCGCCAGGACCGCACACTGCTACGGCCTTGGGAAGGAACGAACTATGCGGAAATGAACTAGATAATCCCTCGATCCTTGAACGAAGAAACGAAGAAACAAAATGCTCATGTGCAGTCGTTATACTTCCCTCTTCCCATAAATCGCCTACTTTAATCAAAATTGGCCCTAATAAATCAATGACCGTTTTATCTACTGTAAACATGCTGAACGCCTGATTGATCAGTTCATGGGCTTTTGAACTATTAAAATCCATCAATGCAGCCAAAATGTTCACGCGGAATTCATCCAGCTTGTCCCTTTTGGGCGGACCAGAAGATTCCAGCATTGGCTCAGAATTCTCAAGCAGGGAAACAGCCTGGCTGATCGTGAACCCTTGATTAACCTTGGAAATCAGCCACCTTAATATTTTCAAGTGTTCCTCTGTATAGAGGCGATGGCCGGATTCATTCCTGACAGGGGCAATCATCTGGTACCTTCTCTCCCATGCCCTCAATGTCCCCGGCTGGATCCCAAGCATGTTGGCTGCTGCTTTAATATTGTATTTTCCTGTGCTGTTCCCCATCGTAATACCTCCGTATATACCCTGTTCTCCCGATTATATCCGGGTATATATTCCGTTGTAAAACTTCAATCTGCTTCTTCAGGTTCAGGAACCAATGTAAGCAAATGGGTTTCAGGCTTTGCTCCAAGCCTGAACGGGACTCCTGTCGTGCCATATCCGTTGCTTGTCATGACGGTAATGCCATTTTTCTGTTTTATTCCGCCTAATTCGTAAGGACCAAATCCAAATATCCTTATCTGGCCTCCATGAGTATGGCCGCTTAAGATAAGTCTGATTTCGTCTTCTGCCGTTAAGCTGCTAGCGATTGCAGGATTATGGCTGACAAGGATGCGAAACCCATTTTCTTCGGCATCGCGCATAGCCAGATCCATCCTGCTTTTGCCAAGGCCGAAATCATCTATGCCCAGAAGATACAGGACGTCACCAGCGGCAGATTCGAATTTAACCGCAGTATTATCAAGAACCTTCACGCCTGAATGATACAGAAGAGAATCGAGTTCATGGGAATTGAATTCGTAATCATTGTTACCCCAGACAAAAAATACAGGGCCTACTGTTTTCAGTTTCTCGATATTGGCGGAAACTCTTTCTATCGGAACACCCTTCTCCGCAAGGTCACCACCGATGATGACGAGATCGGGTTTTCCTTTGACTTCATCGATGATCGAATCCGAAATGACACGCTTATGGATATCAGAAATGAAAAAGATTTTCACAGCGCCGAAGCTGGACGGAAAATCCTTCAGCCTGATTTCCTGCTTCAGAACTGTGTCCGCAAACGCCTGTTTATACATATATAGTAGAAGGAAGCTGCCAATCAGCAGCATCCCCAGTAGGATATAAATTATTTCCATCTCTTCCTCCCGCAAATACTAAATCTGGCCTTTGTCTTTGTACCCCATTGGGCTAAATGACATCATACCATAAAGCAAACAGAAAACGAAAAAAATTGCTGTCTGCCACCACCCCAGAGAAAACAGAACAAAAAAGCCGCAGAGACAGATAACTGCAAGGATGATATCACCTGACGATCCTTCACGTCCCTTTCCTGAATTCTTAACCGCAATAATGCCTGCTCCAATCAAGCCGCCCATTGAGAACATGCCGATGGCAAGCAACATTGTACCTGCCAGGAAATTAAAAGGGTTTAGGATGGACTCACTCACTAATTCATCGGGATCGAGAGGAATCAAAGTTGACATCCAGCTGACCGCCAGGTAACCAGAAACCAGTCCGATTACCAGCCTGATAACTTTCCAAATCATACAAAAACCTCCCATACTCAATGTATGAAAGGCCCTTGTCTTTATTTCCATATTGAAATCAAACCTCATGGATGTCAAGAATCCTGAATCCTGAATCCTCCAGCTTTTTGATAAACTTGTCTATATTGTCTTTCTTTTCGATCTTCATGACGATACGGCGGACGAGCTTGTCTGTCTCATCAAAAGTGACCAGTGAAATGATATGTTCATGGAACTGATGGGCAATATCAGCAAGCCTTGCGATTCTTCCTTCTGTTTCGACAGATGTAAAAGCAATCCTGACACCTTCCCTATATACTCCAAAAGCACTTTGGAATTGATCGAGAGCATCGGAGCGAGTCACAGCTCCCTGGAATTTCCCGTTTTCATCGACAACTGCCAGAAGCGGAATATCCTTCAATTTGACCAGGGTACTTTCAAAAATCTCGATCCCATGGAGAATTTGCTCTTGAAGGCAAAGTGCGTCCCCAGCCACCTTTTTTTGAAGGAATTCGTCCTTCTCTCCGCCTGCCTTGAAATATTCCTGGAAAATGCCATATCTTGTGACAACACCAGCATATTTGTCACCATCCAGGACCGGAACACCATCAATCTCATTCCCATCCAGTTTTTCCAGCACATTCTGCAATGTTTCATCAATCTGTGCGGTAATACATTTGTACTTCGGAATCATTATACTTTTAACAAACATTCCATTCACCTCTAATTTAAACTACTGCCATACCTTATATATTTCTGCATATCTGCAAAAATCCCTTCTTGTAAAGATAAATTTAACATGAATCGAATTTTTGGTCATAAAATGAAATGAAGTTCATTTAGAGGAGGGCTTAGCTTGTCATCATACAGAAGAGTTTGGTACCCATACGCCAGTCCCTTCGATCCTTGTCCGCCTATCAAGTCGAAAACGTTTTCCACACCACCGAATCTATTCCTGGGCTTCCAGCCGCCCAATCTTGAACAGTTCACGCCCATGCAGGCATTGAGGACAGGAACCCTGTGGAAGGTTTTCTATGACCCCTGGTATTCACCGTATGAAGCTCCAAGGGAGGAGGACCATTCATGAAACAATTGCCGAAGGAATTTTATGGTGCTATGGAGGAACTGCAGGCAGTAGATTTTGTACTTGTTGAACTTACCCTTTATCTTGATACCCATCCTGAGGATTACGAAGCCATAAATCAGTTCAACCAGTTCGCCAAAGAAAGGCGCAGATTGAAAAAGGTCGTTGAAAGTATGTACGGACCTCTCCAGCAATACGGCAACAGCTATTCTGGTTATCCATGGAACTGGTCAGACGGTCCGTGGCCTTGGCAAATTTAAACTCAACATAGGAGGGGGTAAGGAAAATGTGGCTTTATGAAAAAAAACTGCAATATCCCGTAAAAGTAAGCACCTGTAACCCCATGCTCGCAAAATTTCTCGTTGAGCAATATGGCGGGGCTGATGGCGAATTGGCTGCCGCGCTCAGATACTTAAATCAGCGTTATACCATTCCTGATAAGGTGATAGGATTATTGACTGATATCGGGACAGAAGAATTTGCTCATTTGGAAATGATCGCTACGATGATTTACAAACTGACCAAGGATGCCACACCAGACCAAATGAAACAGGCAGGACTTGATGCCCACTATGCGAATCATGACAGTGCCCTTTTCTACCATAATGCTGCCGGTGTCCCATGGACAGCATCTTATATCGCCGCGAAAGGTGATCCGATCGCCGATCTGTACGAGGATATAGCAGCCGAAGAAAAAGCAAGAGCCACCTATCAGTGGATCATCAATATGAGCGACGATCCTGATCTCAATGATGGGCTGCGATACCTTCGGGAACGTGAAATCATCCACTCCCAGCGTTTCCGCGAAGCAGTGGAAATCATCAAGGAGGACCAGGGCAAGAAGAGAGTCTTCTAAACAGGGCAGAAGCATCCGAAATGGATGCTTCTTATTTATTCTCATGATAAAGATTGATATCATATTTCTTTTTCATCATTTCGAATACAATATGCCGGCTCTTCCATTCCTCTTCTTTCTTCCATAAATCCTTGCTGCGGTCAACGATTTCACAGCGTAAGGCCTGGTATTCTTTTTCGGCTTTTTCCCGCTTCTCCTTCAATAGGATCATCAGTCCGTACGTTCCTACCGTCAGAATGAGGAAATAGAGATTGGCAGAGTTCTGTACATATACAGAAAATACCTCGGCGAAAGAATAGGAATACGGCTTCATCACCGTTATATACAGATAGTAAAAGTACATTGAGATCAAACCTATTGTTGCCCATACGGATAATAGATGTCTTGATTTAAACCGTTCAAACTTTTTCTTCCGGTCTATAACATTCTGCAGCATCCTTTTAGTCGCCGGATCAGTGCGGTCATCCAGATTCATGATTTCGTGTTCCATGGCAAGCCCTCCCTTTATATCATTTTTATGAACTTGTCCACGGAGATATGATTTTCATCCTAAAAAATCCTCACACTCCTGATTTTGTTCAGTTTATGGAAAAAATCAAAGTAAAAAGCCGGAAGTTTCCACTCCGGCTAGTTTTTAATCGGTATTTTCAGGACTTGTCCTGCCTGGATTTCATTGCCTTTAAGATTGTTCGCTTTCTGGATGATCGGGATGCCATCCTGGGACTTATAATAGGTCATCGCCACGCGGAATAGTGTCTCACTTGGTTTCACAGTATGATATATGATCGTTTCCCTGCTTGCGGCTTCTCCTTCATCCGGGCCAGCTGAGGAATCTGGTGCTGCCTGATCCTCTTTTTGTTCAGGAGCGGTAGTGGGTGCTTCTGTCTTGATTTCCTTCTTGCCAGTCACACTGGTTGCTTCCGCTGAATCTTTATCGCCGCTGCTAGACGGAGCAGGAGCTGCTGCGACTACCTCGATATCATCTGTGGTATCGGAAACTTCTTCAAAGGTTGGTTCCGCTTCATCCTCTTCCTTATTTTTTATCGGTTTTGCTTCATCTTTACTCTCAACATTGATCATTTCAACTCCGGCCCGCTCAAGTGTTTTATTCAACGGTCCATCCTCACCATCCAGATAGGAAAGGATGCTGAAAAAAGAAATCGGCAGCAAGATGAAAAACAACGCCATCAGCCTGATTACCGGGTATTTGACTTTCACTTTCGTTTTTTTCTGTTTTTGCCTATGGATCTCACTTCTTGGTGGCAGCGCATCCTTCTTCTCGGCTTTACTCTCAGACTTGCGTTCAACCCTTTTTCTCAGCCGCTCAGCCTGGTCCCTGATTGGTTTTTCATTATTCACTTTCTGTACCCCCATTTGCTGCATTACTCCTGAATTTAATGGTCATACCTAAGACGAAATCAATAACAAAATGCATGACGATGGTCACTGCAAGGTTGTTCGTGACCATATAAATATAGCCAATTAAGAAACTCAACAAGATAATATTCGCAAATAAAAACCAATTGAACAAATAACGGTAATGAACGACAGCAAAAATGATGCTCGAAATGATCAGACCAGTATTAGTCTGGATGACTCCGCGAAAAAGGATTTCTTCACTGGCAGCAACCATCGCTGCAATCAGCATGATCTGAAACACACTTCTATTCCTGAATATCCTTTCGTTCAGACCTCCATCGTCGTAATATGATTTCGGCAGATATTTCATCAGTACGATGTCCAGCGCAACGACTGCCGCGCCGGCTCCTAAACCGTACGTCAAGATATTCCGATCGTCCCAAATGAATAATTCCATGAATTCTCTTATACTATCAAACAATATCATACCCAATATGGACGAAATCGTTAATAGTAAAATTTGCGTAGCTGCAAGATGGAAAAGCAGTTCCTTTTCAGTAAGGCCCGCCACGGTTTCCTTATACTGATCTTTCATTCTATCCGCTCACTTATCAATAAGATTGAAGCCAAATCACTTTTCCAGTCCATCACAGTTTCCTTATGCTCAATGGATGATTCGGTTTCTTTATAATGCTCGATATATATCCCACAGGTGCTGCAGCAATTCACCGGCTTTTCCGTAAGTTCTTCATTGAACATTTCCAGTATAACAGCCCTCTTACATTCCTTTGTCTGAATCCAATCCAGCATGCTTCGGATCTTCTGTTTTTTAACAGACAAACGGTTTTCAATCAATCGCTGCATGCTCTCCAAATCAGTTTTATAATGGACATCCTTAATATTAGTAAGATATTCTTCGACAATCCTCCATTGAATCTCCGTGAACCCGCACATCATCGAAAGCTCTTCAGCCCGCTCACTTAAACTGTGGTAAGGTATGTGATGATCAACTAAAAACCCGAACAACCGTTCAAGCTGGTATTGATCTGGCAGCTCAGCTTCCGCAAGCTGATACGCCAGCTGCTCATCTCCAGGAGAATAGAGCAAAATGGCGATCGAATCCAATCCATCCCTTGCGGCTCTGCCGATTTCCTGAAGATACGATTCGATTTGCATGGGCATGTGAAAATGGATGACATACCGTACATTGTCTTTATTGATGCCCATGCCAAATGCGCTGGTGGCACAGACAACATCAAGCTGTCCATTAATGAACTGCTGCTGGATGAGAATGCGGCTTTCCGAATCAAGTCCTCCGTGATAGGCCATGACATTTTTGCTGCCCTTCTCCCTTAAATGAGCGGCTGTTTGCTCAGCGACTTTTTTACTGGAGAAATAAATGATTCCAGGCCCTTTTAGAAGTTTCACCAGATCGGCCGTCCTTTCCAGCTTTTCCTGGAAAGAAGATGCCTGTTCCAATGCGAGCGATATAGAAGGACGGTCCACTGAATAGACAACCTCATTCCATTCCTCAAGACATAGCTTTTCAGCGATATCCCTTCGGACCTCTTTGGTTGCAGTGGCTGTTAAGGCAAGTGTCAGTGGTTGTCCCAGTTTCTTACGGTATTCCCCCAGCTTGAGATAATCAGGCCTGAAATCATAGCCCCACTGCGAGATACAGTGAGCTTCATCCACAACATAAAGGGACACAGCCAGCTTCTTAAGCCGATCCAATACGGAATCAATCCCAAGCATTTCCGGGGATATGAAAATATATTTGAATTTTTCAAGTTGTTCAAGTGCCTGTGCCTTTTGTTGGGTGCTCAAAAATGAATTCAAAGCGATCACTCTTTTTTCACCCATGGCCATCATCTGCTCAACCTGGTCCTGCATCAGCGACAGAAGGGGTGAAACAACCAAAACCGGACCTGTAAGCAGGTAACCTGGCAGCTGATAGCATAATGACTTCCCTGTACCTGTCGGCAGCATCGAGATCGTATGTCTTTTCTCCATGACCGATTCGATGGTTTCCCGCTGTCCCGGGCGGAAATCATCGAACTGAAAATATTTAGCAAGATAATGTTTCAATTCCATTCGGCATCACCATATTTAGCTAGAACAAGCCTGATTTCAAAATAAGTGGAATCAGCAACCCGTTCCTTGATTTGCTTCAGTTTTTTAGCGGAATTCTGTTGTGCAGCCAGCATAATTCTTTCCTGTTTGCCGGGTGGCACATAGTTGTCTATTTCAAATCCCTTAATTGTGAGCACGATTTCAACAATATGATCTTCAATCGTGCTTGGCTTAAGATTCCGGACAGCGGCAATTTCATCAAGGCTATAGCCCCTTTGCAGCAATCTATAAGTTTTGTCGGTTGACAGCGTCAATGGCACTTCGTGTTCTGCCTTATTCAACAAACCGATCAGCAACGGATATGAAGATGGATCATCGAGTATCCTGTCGAACATGGCATGTAAACAATTCAGGAACTCATAATGATAATGAGCCGGTTCCATGCCAGTCAGGTCAGAAGCCTGCATGATCGTCAGCCCGATTTTCCTGAAGCCGGTCAACCTCAAGACGACCATTTCAGGTTTCGTCTCCTCATTATCCAGTGCTGAAATTAGTTCTGTGTACAACTTTTCCGCCAATATATAGCGATCTTCATTTTGCTGTCTGATATATTGCTTCACCCAGCCAAGTGTTTCCGGCTTATTGCGGATGGGTATGTATGCCCGTTCCTGATGGATCAAGTTCGAGCTCACCTGGATGAGCAGAGTCAATCTCTCCCAAAAGGAGTCGGTTACCTGATGGTACTTCCAGCCGTTTAAAAATTCAAGAAGCGGATATTGAAACAAATACTGTTCAAGCTCCTCTTCCCCTCTGGATGTCAATTTGACTTTTGTTTCAGCTATCTCCTCTACCAGGCTCCTCTGTTTCAGCTTTCCGACCATTTTTTCCAGCCCTTCCCTGGTCACTGAAGGGTATGTAGAAAAATAGGGAGTGATTTTATATAGATGAGCATCCTGGATGGTCTGTGATGAGCGTTTCCCCTGCAAAAGGTGGAACAAAGAATAAATCGTCCTCTCACCTTTGATTTTATTCAATATTGTCAAAACAACAGACTCCAGATAGGTCATTCCCATAATATCCACCCTTGAAATTAATGACTTTGTTGACTGAAAAAACACCTTTTCCATTTCATTTACCTGTCCATTTTTCGGGTAAAAACATACAAAGCTTACAAAGATCATTCCTGTCCTGCTATAGCAGAAAAATAATATACAATTATTTTACCATGAAAATGTCCTGCAGAATGTTTTATTTCAGCGTAAAATCGATTCAACGCCTTATCTGATAAGCATTCTCAATACTTTTTTTATTGAAATGTTGGCGATACAGTTTTACAATAGAGATGAGGAATACGTTTTCACTGTTATCCGTGAAAACAGCATATTATTGTTAAACACTTGGGAGGAATTTTATCATGGCTAAGTACACAATTGTTGACAAAGAAACTTGTATTGCATGTGGAGCTTGCGGTGCAGCTGCTCCAGATATTTACGATTACGACGATGAAGGCATCGCATTCGTAACACTTGATGAAAATGAAGGTATTGTTGAGATTCCTGATGTATTGGTCGACGACATGATGGATGCATTCGAAGGCTGCCCAACTGACTCAATCAAAGTTGCAGATGAGCCGTTCAACGGAGACGCAACTAAATTCGAATAAGATTATACATAAATTCCCGCTTAATAAGCGGGAATTTTTTATTGTGCTTTTTAAAAAAAATACAGAACAAAAAGCGCAAGCGCCTTGTCCAGCCCCCACAAAAGCTGGAGGGCCTGACAGTGAAGTCGTTCCTTGACTTCATTGACAGGACCGAAACGTCTCGAGGAGTTAGGAGCCGCAGCTAGCCAAGCGTCTCGAGCTGCTCAAAGCTAACGCTTATCGCAAGATACTCGAGGAAGCGCACTCAAGGATGAAAACTGGCTAGG